>JAMCWX010000067.1 GCA_023480885.1 Chloroflexota bacterium
GCTCGTGGGGGTTCAAATCCCCCCTTCGGCACCAAGAGTTGAACAATCGCGGGAGTAACTCAGTTGGTAGAGTGCCTGCCTTCCAAGCAGGTTGTCGCGAGTTCGAGTCTCGTCTCCCGCTCCAAATGGGGCCTAATCCCTAATTTAGAGTGAATTCCGCCCGAAACCCGCTTCCAAGTGGGGCGGATTTCTCATTTTGAGCCCATTTTTGACATCCGAGTGGGGAAAGTCCGAAAATGGCTCATCCGCACGAAATCCTCGGTGACAACCAGCCTCAACTAGTTAGCCTTCCCCATCGAAAGCTGCCAGGCGTCCAGTGAATCTGAACTTTTGCCTGTCAGACAATTATGTAATGCTCAGAGGCATATTACTATGGTCAGGAGAATCGGTCACAGATGGCAGAACATGAGGAAAGATGACATACCACTAGAGCGACTCATCGAGCACTTCCGGCTCTTCAATCGCACCGAGAACAAATCACCTCGGACGGTGGAATGGTACGACGAGAATTTGCAGTTGTTTCTACACTGGCTACAGCGGTGCGGCAAGTCGACGCTGTTAGGTGACCTGGACATCCACATTGTGAGGGAGTTCATCATCAATCAGCAGGATAGGACGATAAAGCACGAGAATCACCCCTTTGCGCCGCCTACACCTGGAGGGTTCTCCTCCCACACTATCCAAAGTCGGGTTAGGGCACTTCGCTCTTTCTTCCACTGGCTGAAGCGTGAAGGCTACGCTGAGACTCACATCCTCGAAGATCTCAAAGTACCCAAAGTCCAGAAGAACCTGGTGGAGATCCTCTCGGAAGAAGAGATCAGAGCAATCCTGGGAGCCATCGACCGCAATACAGCAAACGGTGCCCGAAACTATGCCATCGTCTGGATCTTCCTGGACACCGGGCTCCGCTGCTCGGAACTGACCAACCTGAAGTACGAAGATACTCACATTGAGGAAGGTTATCTTCGGGTTCTAGGCAAGGGCAACAAAGAGCGGGTAGTGCCAGTCGGGGCTAACGGGCAACGGATAATACTCCGCTATCGAGACCATTTTCGCCCTCAGCCTAATGGCGCCGCCATTAACAACTTCTTTCTTTCGCTGGATGGTCAGCCGCTGACTGTGAACTCGGTGGAGCAAATACTCGGCCGTCTGGGGAAACGAGCAGGAGTTAAAAGGCTCCACCCGCACCTCTTGCGACATACTTTCGCCACACGGTATCTAATTAATGGGGGCGATGTTTTCACCCTTCAGCGAATACTAGGGCATACAACACTGGCCATGGTCAACCAGTACGTACAATTAGCATCGAGTCACGTCGTGATCCAGCATCGGAAGTTTTCGCCTATGGATGCATTAGGGCTGAGGCATCGGGAGAGAAACACCACCCGCGTGAGTAAGTCCAAAGAAAGCGTAAGCAAGACGCGCAAGGCTACCCCAGCAGCGATATAACGACGCAACTGAGAGCTATCTCACCAGTGGAGCGTACCCAGCGGCGATGAGGAGTTCATCCATGTCTTGAAGGGCAAGCCCCAACCCAAGGCCGAGGCGGATCACCGCATCCCGACTCGGATGCTTCAGCTTATGGTCAATTATCAGAGGCTGGTTCAAGGGATCGGAGTCTTGGTTCAAGAGGCGTGATACGTAACCTATATCTAGCCACGAACGATGCGCAACCTGGGTTATTGAAAGGTCGGAACAGCGAAAGTGGCGACGCAAAATCTCGCTGAAGCTATCAGATGAAGTGCCTGATTGTTTACCGTCACTTCTCTCCAGTAAGCTTCGTCCATCTTTTGCTCGGGATTCTTGCGGCCATCTGTTTCCATTCATCAGTCGTTCTTGGTCGCTCCAGCGAGCGTAGAATGGGTGGCTGCCATAGCGGAAAACCAGAATAATACGGGCCTGGATCGCTTCAACATTTCTTGCTCTGCACTTGTTATGGTTCGGCTAGGCGCCAATTCTTACCCTTGGGGTCACTCAAAGGAAGGCGAGCGACGCAATTAGCGTTCACGGCAATAGCACATAGCCGACATTGACAAGAATACCTTCAGAGGATAGAAGGCGCAAGGCATTGGGCGCAAGCAGCGCCCAATGCCTTGACGATGTTATTTAATGACTGAGTCGAATTAGAAGTTGACTCACCTTGATTGGCAAGGTCCTCCTGACGGGCGCGTACAAGTAGTGAAG
The DNA here is from genome assembly GCA_023480885.1 of Chloroflexota bacterium. Classification (GTDB taxonomy): domain Bacteria; phylum Chloroflexota; class UBA6077; order FW602-bin22; family JACPRP01; genus JAMCWX01. The sequence continues at coordinate 2,185 of JAMCWX010000067.1, forward strand.
TCCCGTTAGCCAGGGTGACACTTTGGAAGCTTCCTCAGCCATCAAACTTACGTAAAAAGTAACCCATTTACGTAGGAACCCAAATGAGCAAATATTCACCACAGCTATGGGCACTTTTTGGCGGGTGCTCGCTAGATGATTTGCCCTTTAGGATCGGGAATACGTTGTTCGGCTGGCTGACCCTTGCCGTCTTGGCGTCCAAGGGCTATAATCTTTCCGTTGATTCAACTGGTAAACACAGTAGATGCCTCGGCAAGGGGTCCAATGGGGCATTGCTGTGATTGGTGCTCCACATAGGTCGATGAACGATCTAGTAGCCTCCCCACAAGAGAGACTCGTGATCCTTGAGTCCACAGCAGGAGAAATTCGGGATGAGTTCCCAGGTTGTGCAAGACGAACTTGACCGCAAAGTTCTCGAACAGTTTCCAGGACGGGTGGTGCGGAAAGATCTCGTGGGCAAGGTCAAGGGACAGTTGAACGTCCCAGCCTACGTGCTCGAGTACCTCTTGGGCAAATACTGCTCTTCAGGGGAAGAAGACGTCGTCGATGCCGGACTTGGGGAGGTCAAGCGTGTTCTGATTGAGCACTATGTCCACCCCGATCAATCTGAGTGGTTCAAGTCCCAAGTGAAGGCGCAGAGCCAGCATCGTGTCATCGACAAGGTCAAGGTGCGCCTGGTCGAAACAGAGGACAAGCATTGGGCTAGCCTGGTTAATCTGCAAATCGATCGGGTTCATATCAGCGAAGAGCTGGTGCAGCGGTACGAGCGATTGCTCGCGGGTGGGGTATGGGCAATTATCGATCTAGCCTACGACCCCCAGCTCATTCATAAGGGTGATATCCGACCTTTTAACGTCATTGATCTTCGTCCTATTCAATTGGCAGCCAGCAATCTGCTTGACGAGGTGCGTCAGAAGCGCCCTCTTTTCTCGCACGATGAGTGGGTAGACTTCCTCCTGCGCAGCATTGGTCTCGAGCCGGCACAGTTGACATCGCGCCTGAGGATGCTCTACTTGGCTAGGTTGATTCCACTCGTGGAGAACAACTTCAACCTCGTCGAGTTCGGACCGCGGATGACTGGCAAGAGCTATGTGTACCGGGAAATCACTCCGTATGCCATATTGGTTTCCGGCGGCGATGTTACTGTCCCCAGTTTGTTTGTCTCGCACACTGGCAAGGGCCGTCTTGGCCTGGTGGGCCTTTGGGACGTAGTAGCTTTCGATGAAGTGGCCGGCTTAACCCGCCTGGCCAATGCCCAGGCAATAAACCTGCTGAAGGACTATATGGAATCGGGGAGCTTCAGCCGCGGAAGAGAAGAGATCACAGCGCCAGCTTCCCTCGTCTTCATCGGTAACATAAACATTGACGTCGATGTTGCGCTGCGCACGAGTCACCTATTCACCCCTTTCCCGCCCGAGATGCAGGACTTGGCCTTTCTTGATCGCTTCCACATGTATCTGCCGGGCTGGGAGCTTCCCAAGATGGCCAGTGCCTTGCTGACCACTCGCTATGGTCTGGTCGTCGATTACCTATCTGAGGTCTTCCGCGAGCTACGGAAGCTGACCTTCGGAGACGCGCTGGATCGATACTTTGATCTCGGCGAAGCGCTCAATAAGCGCGACGAGAAAGCTGTCCGCAAGACCGTATCTGGCTACGTGAAGCTGCTTCATCCTGACGGCAATTACACCAAGTCGGAATTGGAAGAGTATCTGTCACTGGCCTTAGAACTCCGCCGAAGAGTGAAAGAGCAGCTGCGGCGAATGGGTGGAGTTGAGTATTGGAACACGTCTCTGTCCTATCGCGATCGGGACACCGGCGCCGAGAATTTCGTTGCCGTGCCAGAACAAGGTGAGGCTCTGGTTATCCCTCCAGATCCTTTGCCGCCCGGCACTACTTTCACCGTGGGGCTGGACGCGGAAAGCCAACGCTATGCCCTCTTCCGTGTGGAGGTCGCGCTGATGAAAGGCGGCGGTTTCACGGCCACCGGAGCAGTTGGCAAGTCTATGAAAGAGGCCATCCGCACGGCTTACGACTATTTGCGCAGCAACGTGCATCGTTTCACAATCGATCGTTCCCTTGAAGACCTCGACGTGCATTTCCAGGTCGTAAACCTGATGCAGGCGAAGGAGGGAAGCCAGACGGCGGCGGCTTTCTTCATTGCTCTCTTCTCCGCTCTCGTGAGCAAGCCGATTCGGCCTGGCACGGTGGTATTGGGCGAAATCACGATCCAGGGTGGGGTGTTGCCAGTGACCGAGCTGGCCGAATGTGTCCAGTTGGCCAGAGAGAACGGCGCGCGACGGGTCCTCGTGCCAACGACCAACGCCAGAGACATCCCGCATATCCCTTACGAGTTGCTTACTGGATTGGAACTGGCCTTCTACGCCGACCCGAAAGATTGCCTGCTAAAGGCGCTTCAAGACTGACCTGTGGTGGTGTCAATTATGGAACAAACGCCAAAGTTCCGCGCCCGGCTGCAGCGTGGTGGCCTCGGCTTCCACGAGATGCGCCGTCTATTAGAGGCCTACGCCGAACATGGCAGCTTTGATAGGCTTAAGCAGCAAGTCTTCAAAGAGAATCTTCTCGGGAAGACTTCTGATCGAATACTGGAAGCAATGCTTGGTGCTTTCAAATGGCGCTTTCTGGAGCCTCTGGGGTTGCCGCCATCCGGTTTGATTGCCGGGGCTATGATCAGTCGAATGTCAGATGCAGCGAAGACACAAGCTCTTTTCCCTTACTTCGTGATTTCGGATCCGTTGGTCGAGAAATGCTATCGCGACCTTGTGTTGGTGGCGCTTGGATCTACAGATGCCAATATTACTACCAAAGGCATTGTTGAATATTTGACCAAGCTTAGCGATAGCCATCCAGAGTTGGGAGGCTGGTCTGAGAGCATGCGCTCACGTTGGGCACAAGGCTTCACCAAACTACTTCGCGACTTTGGTCTGTTGGAGCGATATCCGCAGACGAGGCTACATCAGTTGTGGCTGCTACCAGAAGCCTTTGCCTTTTTCTGGCTGTGGTTCTTTTACCAGACGGGCTCGTACTGGGAAACTGAACGACAAGGTTTGTGGGAACTGCTTCAACTCGAAGCCGGACATAGGAACGAACTACTCGCCGAAGGAGCGCTCCATGGATGGTGGCATTATCAGCGATTGGGGGAGATCGTCCAGTTTCAGCCGAACTTCAGTAGTACCGAGGAGTGGTTAGAGCGTGGGTTGGACTGAGTCTGTGCAAGCTCTGGAACAGAAGGTCGAGGGAATGCTTCGAGGGACGTACCGCCCTCAAGATGGTATCCCGTTCTTCCGCGTCCAATACCCGCCGGCGCAGGAGCGTGAGGCACTCGCCAAGCTACATCTCTTTGCCGACAGGTTATCCCAAAGAGGTTGGCCAACTGAGATCGTTTCCCTTACTGAGATATTGGAGAAGGCTCTCTGCGACTTACTTGGCGTGCCTCCTTCGGGCCTATCTGCTCGGTTGCAGGAATGGGAGCAATCCTTGGACAGACCTGAGCTGCTGGATATGCTGAAGGACAGCCTGCCCGATGCAGTGGTGGGCGTGCTGGTGGATCGTCTGAAAGAAGTGCCGAAGGAAAGCGTTGTGGTGCTGGTGCGTCTGGGGGCGTTAGTGCCGTTCGTTCGCTCCTCGACATTCGAGTCGAAGCTGGAGAGCAAGGTCCAATGCGTAATCGTCCTGCCGTACCCTGGGACGACTCTCGGGGCGGTCCTCGATGTGGCCGCCGCCAGTGCTCAGGGCGGTTACTACCGTGGGGAAACCATCCCGTGGCAGTAGGAGAGTAAAGATGCGAATTGAAGAGTTGCTCGACCGCAATCCTGACCGCGAAATAACCAGCGTCGTGAAGATCACCGATCACGAGGCCCACCGCGTTTGGACGGAAATGGATGAATACGTCCCGACGGACAAGGTGAAGACCTACTTCCGGGATATCGCGGAAATGCTCGCCGAGACCCGCCAGGGTGCCACCGAGCGCGTCTGTGTCTGGCTCTCCGGATTCTTTGGCTCGGGCAAGAGCCACTTCACCAAGGTCCTCGGCTACCTGCTCGAGGATCGAAAGCTTGTTGATCCCGATGGGCACACCCACTCCTCCAGTGAATTGCTCGCGCGGAAGCTCAGCCTCGAGAATTTCCTTCCGCTCCTGACGACAGAGTTGCGCGCAAGAGTAGTCTACATCAATCTACTCGACTACGATCCGCAGGCCCAAGATCGACCTACTTTCAGCCGGCTCATCTATCGTGGACTGTTGGAACATAGGGGCTTGTCCACGATGTTCTGGGTAGCTGAGTGGGAGAAGGAACTTCAGCAAGTTGGCAAGTGGAGCGAGTTCGAGAAGTGGGTTGTGTCTACCTTCGGCCGTCCCTGGGACCAGGAGCGCAAGCTAAACGCGGAGGCCGTTCTGTCGAAGGCACTACCCGTCGTCCTGCCAGAACTTTATAAGACAGAAGAAGATGCGAAGAGTGCGTTGCGCGACAGTAAGCACAGGTACTCGACCGTCGAGCCCTCGACGGTAGTGGCCAGCCTCTGGGAAGAGGCCAAAGGCATAGATCCCGAAAGAGGTCGGGTCGTCGTCCTACTGGACGAGGTAGGGTTGTACATCGGCGATAGCGTGGAGCGCCTTACTGACTTGAACGCCTTGGCAGAGCAGGTCCACCAACAGAGTGAGGGGAAGGTAATCCTCGTTGCCACCGCCCAAGAGGCGCTTACCGATCTCGTGCCTAGGTTGACAGCAGATCGCCAGATACTCGAGTGGCTGCGGGATCGCTTCCGCTTGACACTTGGGCTGGAGCCAAGTGAGGTAAAGGCGGTGGTCGCCGACCGTCTGCTTCGCAAGACACCGCAGGGCGCTGTTCAGTTGCGTCGGCTCTATCAGGCTGAATCAGGTAATCTCCGTGCCGCCTTGGCTATCGATCGCAATTGGACCGAAGATGACTTCGTCGCGCAATACCCCCTCCCGCCTTATACGGTACCGCTCACTCAGGCGATTATCGGGGCTATGCGAGGCTCAGTCGAGGAGGCACGTAGGCTAAGCGGCGCTCAGCGCTCGATGCTTAAGCTCTCCCAGGCGATCCTTACTGGCGAAGGCGGGATCGTGCGTGGGGCACAGCAGCAAATCGGATGGCTGGCCGGTCTCGACGTGATATACGATGCTCTTGCCCCTGATTTGCGCTTCGTGCGTGCGGACCAGCTGGCTGCTATCCAACAACTGGAGCAACTCGGCGACGTGGATGGGCTTTCAGTGGCCAAGGTCGCCAAAGCGCTCTTCCTACTCCAACAAGTCAGCAAGCGTTATCCTTCCAACCTCGATAACCTTGTCTCCGCCCTGGTGGCCAACGCAGGTGAGGACACCAACGCCTTGCGTCAAGCCATCGGAGGATGTTTAGAAAAGCTGCAGGAGAGTGGCTGGGTGATTCAGGAGGACGGACAATATCGCCTTCTCACACCAACCGAGCACGATCTCGAGAACGACGTGCGAAGAAACTGGCCCAGCGTTGGCAAGCTGAAAGATGGGGCGGTAAACCTGGTCAAGACGCTGCTAGAGAACTACCGCTATGAGCACGGGCGGATACGACGCCCACTGCGAGTTGCGATGGAAGTGGATGGTCAGGTCATCGAGGAAGACGGTGATCTGGCAGTCGAGCTGTTCACTCCGTTCGCAGAGGAGACTCCGGATGAGATACTGGGACGAAGCATCGGCGAACCAGAAACGCTCTTCTTGAAGGCCGGCGATCAGGCGGATCTGAAGCCTGTGCTAGAGCGAACGCTTGCCATTGAGGAAACGCTCAAGCAATGGCGATCGCGCACGTTGAGCGATCAACAGCAGAAGCACCGAGATCGCCTGGAACGAGAAGCACAAACTGCACGGCAGACAAGACTGACTCAACTTCTGCAAAAAGCGTTTCTCGATGGCAGGATCTACCTGGCCGGGAAAGATATCTCTCCATCTGGCAACAGCTTGCGATCTGCCCTGGATTCTCAACTGGCTGGGATCGCGAAGGACATTTTTACTGAGTTTATCGATGACCGGCCCGAAAAGGATGATGATTGTGCAGCAATCCTTAATTGGCAGCCCGGCACCGCGCTTCCTGACGTGTACGCTCGCCTCAACTTGCTTACCGCCACGAATCAGATTCGCCACGACCTGGGGCCGCTCCACACAGTAAAGTTGGAATTGAGGCGTCGAAGTGATAGAGGACTTGACCGCGATGGCAAGGAACTTCACGAACATTACGAGAAAAAGCCATACGGATGGGATCCGAGGTTGGTCAGGCTCCTGCTGGCCACGCTCTTCAAAGCCGGCATAATTGGCGTCGTCTACCAGGGCCGTAATCTGAGCGGGCCGACCGATCCTCAGGCTCGACTAGTTTTCAGCGGGGTTCGCGACTTTCAGAGGGCAACCTTCGACTTGCTCCCCGAAGTTGACTGGCGCAAGGCGAGCGATCTGTGCAGCCAGTTATTCGGGGTCGATGGCGGTGATACCTTCGAGCGTACGGCGACGGTAGTTAAGGAACAGGCGATGAGTTGGAAGCAGGAAGCTGAACAGTTGGCAATCCGCTGTCGTGACAACCAGTTGCCCCAAAATCTTGGCAACACCTGCCACCAAACTGCCGAGACGTTAGGAGGAATCGCCCAGCTCGCCGATCCTAATGGCCGGTTGCGGCGTTTTCTCGATCAAGCCGAAACGCTGAGCGGGCAGATGCCCACCCTCCGCGCTCTAAAGACGTTCGACTTCGCCGAATACCGCAGGGTACGCAGTTTCACGCAGGCCGTTGGAGATTGGGCACGAATGCTCAGCGGCGAGGCCAGCGAGCGTTGGCAGCGTCTATTGAGCGACCTCACGGCGCCGGATCTATCGAGCCGCTGGGCCCAGGCCAAGCAGGACTATGCGTTTCTCTTGAGCCGCTACCGGACGGATTACGTTGAAGGCCATCGCATCTTTCAGGAAGCCGTACAAGCCGCGCTTCAGATACTGCGACAGCACGAGGCGTTTCAGCACAAGCCTGAAGCGGCAGAGCAAGCACTAGGACCAGTTAAAGCGCTGACTTGTGGCGCGTCCCCGGTCGCGGTGAACGAGGAATCGTTCCGCTGCGCCGACTGTCGGCAGTCTTACGCGGGCCTTTCCAAAGAGGTAGTGGCGCAGTACCGCCGCCAGGCAGAGGCGGTTCTCGATAATTTGCTTCCAAGACCGTCCGATGGGCCGATCCGGCCGTTGGCAGTTCGTCGCACCGTCGTGAACGAGGGCGAAATCGAAGCCCTCGCCGATGAGCTTCTCCGCTACAGGCGAAAAGCGAAGGGGCCAATCGAGGTGACGATCGAGGCTAGCCCGAAGGAGGACGGTCGGTGAACCGTGACGAGCGAAGCCAGATTCGCGAGCAAATTCTGGCTTGTCGCCGTCTCCTACGTCAGGAATTCGATGAGCTTCTGCGCCTACACGGTTTGCTTCCCGATCGTAAGGTGGCAGCACCACCCGGCCGTCAGGAGCTTCGGACAACACTCGATGAGGCATTCGCCCGCGAAGGGGGGAACTACGCTGCCGCACGAGAACGCTATCTCGAGCACGCGGCGTTCACGTTCCTTAACAGAGTGCTTGCGCTAAGAGTCGCCGAGGCTAATGGGTTGGTTATGGAGACTGTTCCAGCTCGCGGGGAGTACGGTCATCGTTCGCGACGCGAACGCGATCTTGCCGATGCCGATCCCGAGCTTGCTGGGCAACCGGAGAATCTGGCTCAGGAGGCTCTGAGGCAGGCGTTCTCAGAAATGCGCGAGCGCGTTAGTCTTCTCTTCGACGATGACGAGGAGCCCTATGGCATGCTTCTCCCGCGCCTTCCAGCTTACCGCGAGTTGCGTCAGACATTGTCAAGGGTGTCCGATGATCTTTGGCGCGATTTCGAGACGCTCGGCTGGGCCTACCAGTACTTTAACTCAGAAGTGCGTGACGACATTCGGCACCATCTGCGTCGAAATCCTACTCCGGACCAGATCCCGCCCCTCAACCAGTTCTATACGGTTGACTGGATCGTCAAGGCTCTAGTGCAGAACACTATCGGACGTATTTGGCTGGAGGCGCATCCGGATTCTTTCTTACGGGCCAAGTTGGACTGGTTGGTACCCGTGCAGAACGACCTGGCTTCTCCCGGTCGTAAACTAGATCTTGCCGAGTTTAAGGTACTCGATCCTGCGTGTGGTAGCGGCCACTTCTTGCTCGGCGCCTTCGACCTCCTACTTGACATGTGGCGTGAAGCGCACCCAGATGTCCCTGAGTGGAGAATTCCGGCGCTAGTTCTCGAACACAATCTCTTCGGAGTCGATATCGATCTGCGGGCCAGCCAGATCGCTGCTTCTGCTCTATACTTGAAGGCTCTGGCGACTTTCGAGCATTCGCGCGGCCAGGATTCAAAGGCCGTCTTTCGACCACGCCGCCTGAACATCGCCTGCGCCGACATCCGATTCACCGATGGCGGCAGGCGCGAGCAGTTTTTGGCGACCTTCGACGCCGATAGACCTGTACAAAAGATCGTCGAGGAGACCCTCGACGCCTGTGGGCACGCTTTCGAGATCGGTTCTCTACTGCGTATCCGCCAGCCGTTCGAGAAGCTGTTCAAATCTCGTGTCGCTAAGCCAGCCGAACTGGAGCAAAAGGCAAAACAATTGAGTTTCCTCACACCAGAGTATCAGCAACTGTCATTGGGGGACATACCAGTGTCCATTCCAAAAGACCTAACAGTGGAGGAAATCGTCGTAGGAATTCGCGATTACGCCAGGCAGGCTACACGTGCTCACGATCTCGGCTCAAAGCTTTTCGGCTACGATGCGGAGCACGCGCTTGAACTGATTGACGTTCTGACCGACCGATATGACGTGATTTTGATGAACCCTCCGTACGGTACGATGCCAGTGGCCTGTAAGGAGTACGCCCGTGATCAGTACCCACGCACACACAACTATTTTTATAGTGCCTTCATTGAGCAGGCGATAGACCTCTGCAAAGATGACGGCTATGTTGGTGCGTTGACTGCCCGAACATTTATGTTCTTGAAGAGCTTCCAGAAACTTCGGGAAGAGATTCTGCGCCAGGATGCCTTGGCCGAGGTCATCTGGGACCTGGGGTTCAATGTGCTGGACGAGGCCACTGCTCGCTACGCTGCGTTCACGCTCAGGCAGCGGTACCCTCAAGATGGCGTCGATTGGCGCAAACACCCCGTTACATTCTTTCGGCTGACTGAATGGGCTTGGGATGGAAAGCGAGCGAAGTTCGAGGAAGCACTGAGCGAGATGACAAGAAGCCAAGGGAAGGTGGGTCGCGATGCCAGATCATAGTTTGTCCACTTGGGACGAGCGCATAGAAGAGGGACATCACTTGATCCACAAAATGGTTAGCGGTCCTAAGTGTGAATTCAAGGGGCTTGGCCCAACGAAGATCCCAAGCAAGCCCGGCCTATACGTGATCAGCGACAAGACGACCGGCGAGATTCTGAGGGCTGGCCGAACGGACGACCAGACTTTGAGCAATCGAATCTATCGTAATCATCTTATGGGAAGCCAGACCGGAAATCTGCGTGCGCAACTGGTTGCAAATGGGCTTTGTGAGGATATGGAGAGTGCCAAGGAATGGATACGTGATCGCTGCGTGGTGCGATGGCTGACAATCGAAGATGTTGTGCTGGATCTCAGGTGGGCTGAACATTTCATCTTGGCAGTGCTGCGACCTAGGTTCAGCAGTTGAGTTGGAGATGGAAATAAGTACTTCTCGCGTCGTCTATACTGTAACGCTCGGCGAACTAGCAGAGGTTCCCGGAACGCCTTACACGTGCTGGGCCTCCAAGAGTCTTCGTGATCTGTTTGAAAAGCATCCTCCGCTTGATCGCGATGTGGCTGGACGGTTGGATGAGCCAAAGATTGCTGACGTAAAGCAGGGTCTGGCGACGGCAGATGACCTACGTTTCACGCGCTTTTGGTGGGAAATCGCTACTGAGGAGATCGCAATCACCTGTGATGAGACTCGGAAAGGGCGCAAGTGGGTTCCTTTCGCCAAGGGCGGCCGGCCCTTCTTTCACGATATACTCCTCGTTGTGAACTGGGGCAATAACGGCGAAGAGATCAAGAACCATAGAACAGTTGATGGTCGCCTTTTATCCAGACCACAGAACGAAACATTCTATTTCCGTGAGGGCCTGGCTTGGCCACTCATCGTCAGTTCGCGCAGATTAGATTTTTGGCGGTTGCCCAGTGGAGTAATCTTTGGGCATAAGGGCCCGTGCGTTTTTACGGAACACAGAGTAGACGATCTTGCACTCCTTGCTTTAGCTAATTCGGCGCTCGTAGCTGTCCTCCATAAAGTACTTGATCCTATCCAACACGCTCGTGAGGTCGGCACGGTAGCTTGCCTTCCGATTTCCACCGTTGCTGCAACACACGCCAGCTTATCCACCTTGGGACAGAAAGCTCACTCCATTACACGCGAGTGGTCTACTGGCTATGAGACCAGCCCCCAATTCATCAAGCCCTGGCTTCTTCTTGTCCTAGAGAGTTTGCGTGCCTCTGGGAGCAAGGCGAGTATGGAGGCGACTACTGGACATCCGTTGGCACGCGACCTCGCGTGGAGCAATGCAGAGAGCACGAAATTGACCCTTCTCCCCCTGTCAGTTGGCCAGACAAGCATCTCTGAGCTCGCGCGGGCCTGCGTCGAGCGAGAACGTTCGCTACGCGAGCAAACCAACGCGATCCAGCGCCAAATCGATGATGAGGTCTACCGACTATACGGGATAAGCGACGAGGACCGCCAACTCGTCGAGGTGGAGCTGGGAAAGCCGCCGGAGTCCGAGACAGAGGAAACGGCCGAAGCCACGGAGTTAGCCAACGGAGAAGATGCGACTCCGACCGGGTTGATGCCCCCGGAGGAACACATAAGAAGGCTTATCCATTATCTGGCCCACCAGGCGTTCCGCGCCGACTCAGACGGTGTCGTCCCGCAATTGGACACTTACACTGCCGATGGTCACTTGGAGCGCGGCCTCGCTCATCGTGTGCGACAGCAACTTGGCGAGATCTTTGGTGAGGCAGCACTGCCCGGTGTAGAGCTAGATCTGCAGACATCTCTCGGCAAGTCTCTCGATGATTGGCTTGCGACCGATTTCTTTGCTTACCACGTCGGCCTCTATCGCTTCCGTCCACTGGTGTGGCAGATAACTAGCAAGCCGCGAGGTGAAGCTGCATATAGCTGCTTCGTTTACTGGCATAGCCTGGACGACGACACGCTGCGCAAGATACAGGAGATCTACCTCAGGCCTACGGTGGAGGGTGGTATGAGGGCCGCCAATCTGGCGGCAATGCGCTTATCCGAGCGGAGGGCGTCGCACGCTCCGTTGAGAGAACTGCGCGAGGCTGAGCGGGATCACCAGCAGGCCGAGCAGCGTCACCAGGAGTTGCAGGGTCTTGTCGAAAAGATCCAGTGCTTGCTCCAACCCCAACAGCTTACTGTCGCGAGTCGGAGCGCGTGGGTGTCTGAGAAGGTAAACGAGATCGTCGCTAGAGGTTATCGACCCAACCGCGATTATGGCGTGCGGGTAAACATTGAGCCGCTGAAGCAGGCTGGAATAATGCCTGCTGCCGCGGATCGCGTCAAGGGATGAATATGTCGATTGCAGGATTGGCAGAGCAAGCGCTAGTTGAAGAACTACAACGACAGGGCGGAGCGGGACTGGTGGTCTGGTACGATCAGGGAGGATCGCTGGCGGCGATTGTTTCGAATGCAGTTCCAAATGGCGTCCAATTCTTGAAGTTCCAGGGAAGCTACCTTGCGTTGCGGTTTGCGCTGGAGAAACGGGATCAGGGTTTCCGCGGTCGTTGGGTGATCTACATTCCAGAGGCACCACCGAACCCAAGCTGGTTGCGGGACTGGGAACTCCTCGGCGTTCGCTGGGAAATGGACCTGCTGGAGCTACTGCGTCGCAAGGCGAACCTCACCATCACCAACCGACTCACCAAACTGATGCGTGCCATCCCGCAAAACGATCGAGACCTAGTGCAGGGCTGGCAGAGTCTTATTGGCGAGCGGGCGGTGAGCGAAGAAACGCTGGTAGACGCGGTTCTGGCGTTAGGATTCGGGCTCCCGTTCTGGCAGATTGAGCAAGCCATTTTGACTTTCCTGGACAACGCCATCAACCGGCAACAGCTTGACGTGCGGGGAGTGTGGCCGTCCTTCGTTGAGCGAGTCGGCCAATGGGCTGGCTGGGCAGCGCCTCCTGCAGATGAATCCGCGCTGAGGAAGCAACTGGAGGCTGCTGTCTTGCTCTCCGAGTTGGTTACTGCTATCCCAGCGCTGACCGATCGCTTTGGCAGCATCTTACCTTCCCAATCGAACAGGACAGCGGCGGCCGCTCTGGCGAAGATGTGGCGAGATCGAGAGGACTTACGCGAAAGCTACGTTCGGGCCGCTCAGAGGGTCGAGCGCGAATACGAGGTTGGCAAGGCGCTGACGATCAGCGACGCGTTGCTCGGCGTCGAGACCTTACCCCTGGTGGATGAGCTTTGGTGGCGGGAACTGAAAAACGCGGTGGCCTCGGACGGCAGCAACTATCAGGAACGGGTACAGAAGATCCGGCAGATAGCCGAACGGCGAGAGAAGTTCTTCTGGGCAAGACAGGGCAAAGCCTCACATTGGGAGCCGGTCGCACTGGCGGCGCAGCTCGACGTAGGATGCAAGGAAGCCACCAGGTTGTCCGAGCATCTGTCGTCTACGGAACAATTCGTACAGCACTATGTCGCGGACCAAGGTTGGTGGCAATTTGATCTATGGGCTCTGTCATTGGCAGCGCGGATGAAGACTCTGCGCGCTGACGACCGCACGCGCCTCGTGTACCCGTCCTTACGCGCCTACGGCGAGTATCTCAACCTGGTGAACCGCCGCTTCGATGAGGTGGCCCAAAGGGATGGATGGACACCAACTCAGACAGATTTCTGGAATCGGTTCGCCACGGGACGGAAAATGGTCGTATTCCTGGTTGACGCGCTTCGCTACGATCTTGCCAACTACCTCCAGGACAACTTACCTCGGAGCGACTTTGACGTCACATTCAACGCACTGAGAGGGGTCTTGCCCAGCGTGACGGAAGTGGGAATGTCGGCACTGCTGCCGGGCTCCAAGGATGGCCTGAGCCTGGCGATTGATGCGAACCGCCTAAAGGTCTTTCTCGGTGAAGAGGAAATCGGAACTCGGTCCTTGCGCAGGGCTCGATTGGAGCAGCGACTCGCAGGGCGAGGAAAGGTTCTGGATTTGGACGAGGTGGAGGGATCCAGTCTGGAAGCGGCCGAGATCCTGGTTGTCCTTTCGAGGGAAGTGGATACCTATGGTACTTTTGCCGCCGATCTGGATCCGCAGGGCCTGATGGGGATGACCGAGGGAGTGGCAAGAGCGATAGTTTCTTTGAAAGACCGGGGATTCGAGCGATTTGTGATTGGCACCGATCATGGCTTCCTTTTCCTTCCGCCAGAAGTTGAGCCCCACAAAATAGGAGCGCCGACGGCAATGTTGTGCAAACGGCGCTTTGCCGTCGGAGCAACCCAGGAGGGCTGTATCGTGAAGACGGCCGAGGAGTTGGGATTACGAGGACCCGAAGTGCTAGCCTTTCCCATAGGATTAACGGTCTTTGGCCTCCCAGGAGAAACTGGATCGTTCCTACACGGAGGGCTGAGTTTGCAGGAATCGATTATTCCTATCCTGGAGATCAAGACGATCGCTCCTGTCGGCAAGGTTGCTGTAGAGATCGTCAGCCCCAATCAATTATCCAGCCGCATCGCCATCGTCAAGCTCCATGTTAGTGGCCCTGCGCTATTAATGCAGCCGCGGCGAATCGTCGTGGAGATAAATGGCAAGTGCTCCCCGATTCTCGATCTAAGCCTGGAGCGGCCGGAGGCGACGGTCAACGTCACCTGGCTCGGATTCGACGAAACCGCCCCGCGCGAAGCTACGATCAGGCTGCTTGATGCAGATAGCCAACTGCCTCTTGACCAGCGCACTGTACCAGTCGAACTGGTCATCTGAGAAGATTGCCAACCGCAGCCTAGCCTATTAGCTAGTGCCAGCTGTGAGATTCACGAGAGGGCTTTTCACGTCAACCCCCTCAGGTTTCTCCCCGACCTATATTGCTTTGTGCGGCATAAGTCACAGCCCACGATGGTCCCTTAAACTCCTTCTTCCTCAGCGGTGGCAGTTTTTCCACGTGATGCTGCATCCTTGGATCGTAGATGGTGGAAAGCCAGAAGAACTCGTAAAAGATAGCGTCTATGAGTCTCCTTGCTATAGCGCTTACCTTCTTGCTTTCTTCTGGTTGATGCAAACCTGCCAGCAACTCCATAGCGCATCTAACCAGCGCTTGAAACCAGGCGGATTCGCTCATCGCTTCTTGGATTTGCCGCACGTATCCTGGCAAATGCTCCGGCAAAACGCCCTGGCAAGCGAAGAGCAGCCTCATGATCTCCACATCGAAGCTAGAGTACTCCTCCTTTTGAAGGCAGGTCTGCAGCCTTTCTATCTCGTCCGGATCGTAGCCTCGATCTGTCAATTCGGCCAGCCATTGTTCTAGCAATCTCTCGTCGGACAACGCCCAACGGCCCTCGCTTACTGCCCACGTCTCCAACACATCCGCTGCCCGCATAGAATCCACGCTCGGCTGGCTCCGCAACTGCCAGATCAGCGTAGTCAGACTGAAAGGTTCAATGCGTGGGTCTGAGTCGCAAGATACAGCCATCGTAGGTTGACTCGTAGTAGATGAAAGCTCCCCAATCTCCGACCCCACTTCGTCCGCACTATTCCCAGTCGTGGCTGCAGCCTTCGCTGATTTCTGGCCTCCTCCCAAGATCGATTCGATAGCTCTACTCACGAGCGCGGGATCATAAGTCAGCTTTTTCAGGGGAGCCACTTCTAGGACGATGGCAGAGATTTTTATGCCTTGATTAGACAATTTCTTCTGCACAATCTCTCGGACCTGGCTGCAGTGGAGATGCCGGGCAACAATCAGACGGATTAGTTCTATTTGTTCCTCTTTGCTTGGCAGTCTTGCCACGTGGTCCAGAAAGTCCGAGGCGAGACAGTGCTCCTTGGCCGCGGCTGCCACTCCTGCATCGAGCTCGGCGATGCGCAAGAGCCGGTAGATTTGGCGTTTGCCCAGGCCTTTCTGATCAGCTCTCTTCCCGGAAAGCATCCCGATTATGTCATCGACCTTGACACGTCTGCCAATTTCGGTCTCCATCAGTACCTTTATCCGTTGGAGCTCCCGTGCCGTATCCACAGTTGAGAGATCGTGCCGAGCTACATTCTCCGTAAGAGCCAATAGAGACTGGTGGACCTTGGCCAGGTCGCAGAACACGCGGCAAGGAAGCACGTACCTGTCGATCTGTACTGCAATGGACGAGTCGAGGGAGAAATCACATCGCTCGCGCGCGATCCTCCTAGCCGCTTCGTAGCGCCTCGTTCCAGCGAAGATCACATAGCGGTTATCGATGTTAGGATGCGGCCGCACCCAGAGAGGAGTGAGCACTCCAAACTGGCGGATCGAATTCACCAATTGCTCCATCCCTCCAACCTTGGTGCGACAGCTTGGTCCACGCTCCAAGTTGCTCAAGGGAATCCAAACCACTTCGGGCATAGCATAAGTGCCGTCAGGGTTTGGGCACAGAGTTTCAGCCATTACCTGTCCTCCTTGAACTCAAAGTTTCCGAGAATCGCTAATTCGACGAAATCACCGTACGCCACTATAGCGATTGCTGCAAGGGGTTGGGCACACAGTGAGAATTGGAGAGGCAATCGAAATGCCGGGCGAGATTTTCGTCATCTTGAGGAGCATGCCGGACCCAACATCTCAGTGTCCTCAACTCAATGAAATGTGACGGGGTGCAAGAAGAGATCGTGACGGGGAGAGACAGGCATTGGACCGTAGTTGTTGGAAAGAGAATATCGAATCATCAATGATGATATCGATTAATTGGATGTCTACTTATCAAACATGTATAGATAGTACCCCTAGAAAGCGCAGATTTTTCTGACCGCATTCCGCGTTTTCGGCCCCATTTTCGGTCGATTTTGAGTTTTCGCCCAAATGAGTTTTGTGATCGTTTCGCGTCGCTAACTTGCACACGAACGCTTCGAAAACGGCATTTTCGCGCTGACCTCAAGGGCAAATTGCGACTGATGGCGTCAAACTTAAGTGCAAGACTGCAGCTACAAACACCACCCTTGGAGGCGTCAGTCGCTGGAAGCCTTGGCGAATGTGGTTTACCTTATTACGCAAACGGTGCAACGGCCCTTTTTCTCAAAGTCACCCTTAAAATCTTCCACTGGCACTATAGAACCGTATGGATCGTAGACAATGAAAAGTATATGGCTATCTTCTGGGTATTTCGTAAGGTCCGCGGCAATGCCTTCTGATGCTTTGCTGGGAGAAGTTGATTCTCTTACGTATTTTGACTCGATTAGCAGGTTATACTCATTTAGGGAATGGTCAGGAATAACTTGCGCCAGCGCAAATCTTACAGCCGGATGTTCTCTCTCAAACTTGTGTCTGCTGGATTCAACAATCGCACTTATCTTGTCATTTAGATCCCTTTCATCTTTCGGCAAATTGGTTTTGAAAGCAAGAGGGATAGCAGTTTGAAGACGCCTGGAAATATCGACAATCAATCTTTGAACCGGTTCTTTCAAATGCTCTCTTTCATTAATCAATTGGAGAAAAGAACCTTCGGGGAGTTCCCGAAATGGGTGATCGTGAACTTCCCGCATCTTTTTAATCGCCTTCAACACTTGCTCTCCATGCCTATGGCAGAGATCGAATATGCTGTTAACGACTTCTTCCTCGTCCATCCCCGAAATGTAATCTGTTAGTTCTGCTAGCTCGCTCAACTTCTCTTTATAGAAGCAGTCAATGTTCCATTCTGCGAAATTGCGTGCCTGCCTCACGTAATCCACTAATATCGTTTTTGTCTCGCCATCATCAATCTTCTTCTTGATGAAGTTCAGCGCGTAAATACCACTTCCATCATCTATGTCATCCAAACCAGCTGCGTAGGCAGCAAGTTTTCTGTCTATACATTGAAAACACCCACCACAATGAGTTGCCTGACCGAGGTTTTGGAATGTCTTGCTGCAAGATACCGTGCTTGTAATCAAGTCCTCCCTTCCGAATCCTGAAAGCACCCCAAAGACGTCTGCCTTGGTCTTCCATAAGAACGGCGTAGCAATCTTAATCCGTGAGCCGTGAATTTCGGAAAAGAACTCTTCGAGAAGCGCCAATGTCCTAGGATGGGCCGTTCGGCTCGCTCTCGCATTCTGAAGGTCCTGACGCCTGAGAAAATTGATGGCAGCAACCCCATTTTCGTAAACAAAGAATCTGTCTTGGGAAAGCACGCAACAAATCGCATAGGCGATGGAGGCATATAGGAACGCCCTGGTCCGCTGAGTTTCGTCATTAGCCCTGATATCTTTTAGACTGCAATGAAACCTATAGTGTACCAGACGATTTGGGTAACGATTGCGCAACGCGGCAAACAACCTATCTTGAGTTTTCCGTGTTCCAGGCTGGCCTGATCGGTGGCTGATCAAGCAAACTTGGTCCGATGATCCTTCGAGCCGCTCAATGATACCAGCCAGAGAATCGAGACCGCCTGAGAAAAGTGTGACACTAGTGTTGACCTTTGGTTCTATCACAAACCCTTCGCTATCGAACAAACCAGTGCGAGGAGTCGTATGGCCGGGCAGGAAAGAGAACTCGTACGCTCGATCACCAGTCATAAAACGTAAAGCCTCTACGAGCTTGTGATGCACAGAAGATGCTTCCCAAAACTCGTGATCTCGCACCCTTATCACAAAATGAAGTGACCGCGCCCACTTGTGGTATTCTAGGTCATCCTTTCTACCGCGAGACATAAGGCGATCTGCCAAGAAAACGTAAGCAGCAATCTCTAACAAATCGAGAACCCGGTTAGGCAGATGGAACACATCACGAACGAAATCTGGGAGTAAGATAGTTACGTTTTGCTCGAATTCTGTCGAGTTACGATATTCAAGGCGAAGCAGTTTTTCTCGATCAGTGTCTCTCAGCTTGCTCGGCGGATCGGCTCCGTTACAAAGTATTACTAGAGGGGTAGGCTCTGTCATTGTTTTTCGCCCTCCCTCAGCAACTCCTCACGGATCTTCCCGAACGCTATCGACAAAAAACCTTCAATTGCGTCTTCAGATGGCATTCCCCCGATCGTGTGCTTGTTAAACCAACCTGCCGCAAAAGATTGCGTTATTTTGGCCGTCTCAAAGGCATGTCTAGAGATCTGATCTGCGTGCTCTTGGACCTCAATGTGGAACTCATCCCGTTGGCCGATAGTCTTTAGGACAGCAGATGCTTCGCGTTCCAGGAAATAGTTGAGGTAGCGCTCCGTAAACTTTGCAAAGAAAGTGCGGGCAAGTTCACAAAAACCGATACCATTCCCCGCCTTACGCCAGATATCGAAGGAACGATCCGTAAACTCAAATAGCCTAGTTTGCTGTGGCTTGTTTTTCTCAGACCAGATAGCAATAGCATCAATTGCTGCACTACGAGCAACCTGACTATACTCTAGTGATCCGCTTCTGGATTCAACCCATTTATTAACTGCCTTTGCTAGGGAAAGTGGAGTTGGATCAGCAGGTATATCGAATCCAAGGGCCAACAGTTCCTGGTGAGGATCCTGTGATCGAGAGGAAATAGAAAGAGCAACTAGAAACTCAAATGCAGCTTTGACACCGTCGTCACTTTGAATATGACGAAAACGAGATCTGAGGTTCTGTATCACGCTTCTGGCGATATCAGAAACCTGAGTCGGTGACTCATCCCAGTCGGCGATTTGGGCAACGACATTGCGCCATCGCTGCGTCTTGGGAAGTGTCCCTACTCGTTCGTGGCCCATTGCCTAACGCCTCCACTGATAGATTGTTGTTGGGTTGCTCACAATCCTTAGTTTCGCGAATTATACCACCTTCTGGTTGCCTAAGCATCCCTGCCCCTGCTTCCAAGCACCCTCCTTGAGGTATTTTTCTTGGCTCTTATCACTTCATATAACAACGCGATGGTGCTACAGGTGTGCCGCTTGCTTGCCGTCCGAAATTTGAGATATAATCGCAACATTAAGGCCTGAAGAGACTAATTGTGATTCCTATAACCAGGGATTGAAATCGTCATCGCTCGTTTTGCCGATATTCAAGGTCGATGCCGAGGTGGAGAAATGGACGTGAGCTCGTTTCGTCTCCCCCCAGTACTTGGAATCAACGAATCGTTTGGTGGGTTGACGGTCAGACAAATCCTCCTACCCGGTACCACCTGCGAGTTTTCCGTGGAAGCTCACCCTGCACGTCCTCAGAAGTGGTTCGTTATCGCCCCAGTTGGCGATCCTGATAAGCGAATCTTAGTCGCTGGCAGCGGGGCCTCTTACCCTGAAGAGTTCGACAACGTCCTCCGTTTTACCCAAATCAGTTTGGCCAGTGTCAGTGCTGGCCGTCTAGATATGTCAACAGCCACATGGATGCGGCACCCGGAGCTATCCACCTCCCGATCCGACGTTGATTACAATGCTCGTATAGATGAAGTGCTCACATCCTGGCGAAACACATTTCGGTATCAAGAAGAAGACCAAGCAAACCGCTTAGGTGGACTGCGTCCACATCAAATTGGTGCTATCCACGCGGTTCATGCCCACTGGGCCGTTTCAAGTGAGCCAGCAACTGTAGTAATGCCAACGGGAACTGGTAAAACGGAAACCATGCTAGGCGTGCTCACATCAATGCGGTGCAAAAGACTTCTCGTGATTGTGCCAACTGATGTCTTAAGAACCCAGCTTGCAGACAAGTTCCTTACCCTCGGATTACTAAAGGACCTTGGTATAGTATCAACAGATGCTCTCTACCCCATCGTTGGTACTCTCAAGAGGAAACCTAAGAATCCGCGAGAGGTGGATCTACTCTTCGAGAAATGCAATGTGATAGTAACGACCATGCAAATCGCTGGCCAGTGTAACAGCGAAGTGCAAGAACGTATGGCCTATCAGTGTCCGTTTCTTTTTGTGGACGAGGCGCACCATATAGCCGCTCCCTCTTGGAAGAACTTCAAAAAGCATTTCGATTCTCAACGCGTGGTCCAGTTTACTGCAACACCTTTCAGAAACGATGGCAAACTAGTTGAAGGCAAAATAATCTTCAATTTTCCATTGCGGAAGGCGCAAGAGCAAGGGTATTTCAAGCCAATTCGTTTTCAGCCTGTCAGAGAATATGACCGGACAAAAGCAGACCTAACTATCGCGAATGAAGCAATCAAACAACTTCGTGCCGACTGTGCCGATCACGATCATATTCTAATGGCGAGGACTGGAAGTATAGCTCGAGCGCGAGAAGTATTCTTAGTGTATGAGAAGTATACGGAGTTCAATCCGGTTCAGATTCATACCGGCCTTAAGAAGAAGGAGCGGGACTACGTCCGACAGCAGATAATAGATCGGCGGTCTAGAATCGTCGTGTGCGTCGATATGCTAGGCGAAGGCTTCGATTTACCGGAATTAAAGATCGCCGCGCTACACGATATAAGGAAGAGCCTGGCTGTTACGCTCCAACTGACCGGCAGATTCACCAGGTTCAGACCCGATTTGGGCGAACCGACAGTAATCGCAAACATAGCTGATGTGGATGTTCAAGATGAACTCAAGAAACTGTATAGGCACGACGCAGACTGGAATGCGCTGTTGCCGCTAAGCAGTCAACAGGCGATCCAAAAGCAGATTGACTTGTTAGAGTTTATCGAGGGATTTGCTAATCCGCCGGAGAACATACCATTGCAAAACATCCGTCCCGCTCTGAGCACAGTGATTTACAAAACGAAGTGCGAAGATTGGACACCAGACGAATTCCTGAAAGGGCTAGAGGGTAGTTCAACTCTTGAGAGGGTCTTCCATACTATTAACCATCAAAAGAATTGTCTGGTGATTGTTACTGTTAGGAAAGTGCCTGTTGATTGGGCGGGTGTGGCTGAGATATTCAGCTGGGATTGGGAACTTTTCATCGTTTTCTGGGACCAAGAGCGGCGTCTGCTTTTCGTTAATAGCTCCAGCAATGCCGGATATTATCAGAGACTGGCCGAAGCTTTAGCTGGTGAGGTCGAACTTCTGAAAGGGGCGCAGGTGTTCCGCTGTTTCTCTGGGATAGGTAGATTGAGACTTCAAAATGTTGGTCTAGTTGAACAGCTTGGACGGCTCATCAGATACACTATGCGAGCCGGCCCGGACGTGGAATCTGGGCTCACCGAAGCCCAGCGACGGAATACGGTCAAGGCCAACATCTTCGGAATAGGTTACGAAGACGGTAGGAAAACATCTGTGGGCTGTTCTTACCGGGGTAGAATATGGTCTCGTAGGGTTTCAGACGTAGATGCCCTAACAAAATGGTGTCGGACCGTCGGCCAAAAGGTAGTTGACGAGTCCATAGATCCTGACCAGGTTCTTAAGGGAACTCTGGTCCCAGTGCCAGTTACGCAGCGGCCACAGAAAATGCCTATCAGCGTAGAGTGGCCGGAAGCCATCCTAAACGAACCCGAGGTGGCCTATGAGTTCGTTGTTGATGGTCAGGCACCTTTACATCTCTACGACGTAGATATCAGGGTTAAAGATCCAACCGAATCCGGAGACCTGAAGTTTGAGGTTTACTCCACCAGCCTGAGTGCCGAGTTCACTCTAAATATGCGCGAGCATAATAGTACTAAAGACTTCAGTTTTTCAACCCCCGGAAACCCACGGATGTGGATAAAAAGGGGGGCTAAACAGCAACCGTTAGAAATCTTCTTTGAAAGTAATCCGCCCATCTTCTGGTTTTCCGATGGCTCATCATTAGAGGGGAACGTCCTAGTTCAACTAAAGAAAACACCCCATCCCTACTCTTTAGAAAAGATTCAGGTTCGCAACTGGGCTCCCGAGACCGATATTACGGTGGAATCACAGGGAGTAGCCAAGAAAGCTAACTCTATTCAATACCGAGTGATTCAAGAGCTGAAACAAGGGAATTACAATATCATATTTGATGATGATAACCCAGGCGAGGCCGCTGATATTGTGGCCATCCGTGATGATGGAACTTCAGTAGTTGTTGACTTTTATCACTGCAAGTTTTCAAGCAAAGACTACGCTGGAGGAAGGATTGAGGATCTATACGAAGTCTGTGGACAAGCACAGAAGAGTATTCGCTGGATGGAGGAGCCACAATCCTTGTTTAGTCATATGCAGAGGCGCGAGCCGAAGAAAGAAGAAGGAGGTACCCGCACCGCAACGAGGTTTGAGAAGGGAAATCCAGATATTCTGCGAATGCTTGCAAACAAGGCTGAAAGTTGTCAGATTCGTCTTAGCATATTTGTGGTCCAACCCGGGCTATCTAGACAAAAAGCTTCATCCGATCAATTAGAATTGCTGAGCGTAACCGAGAACTACTTGATGGAGACTTACAATCTTCCCTTTTACGTCATTGCCAGTCCTTAGAGTCTCTGGCTGAGGGCACGTTGAGAAGAAAGTTCTTGGGGTTATTGCGCGCACAGGAATTAGCCCGTCTATCTATTGGATGGCTATCAGAATCATCGACCGTCGAATTCACTGCCTTCCCATTTCTCTCTATAACACTTACGTTAATTCAGCTATACGAGCAGGACCTTGATTGGGACCGGAATCCAAAGTGATTCACCTGCGGCGATGATCAACAGGGCGGATCATCAGTGTGATACTAATTCCATCGGCCAAGATCTCGGTTTGAGTGATCTGCGTCTCAAGGTTCCGGTCCCGCCAAACGAAAGGGTGCTCCATATCCTCATCACGCTCCCGCTTAAGAAGATTCCTCCCGATTCCTAAGAAGTTCAAGAGATGCTCGCAGGAATGCATAACCATATCATTTAGCTCCAAGACAGGGAAGAAACGACCAAACTCGCGATCTTGAGATAATTGCGGTTGTTCAAGACCATAACTTAACTGTCCCTGCAGATAGGCAAAGCGGGCCCAATGAAAGAGGTAGTCAGGGATTTCACCATACCGCTTAGGTTCGCGTAAGCAAGTCGCAGCCAGGTAAACGTTGTTAAACCATTCGCCGATCAACTCAGGAGTAAACTGCGCCCCAATTGGCCCTCGTGCTTCTCCTTTTTCGAAAGGATCAATTACGCGAGTTAGCGCAGGCAGCAGTTCTTCAACATCTGGTTTCCCAGAGTAGAACATCTCACCGAGAATTCGACACAAATCGCTTTTGTCCTCAGGCAAACTTTCATGACTTCCGAACATCTTCACGGCCTGGCGCGCGCTCCTAGTACTATCCTTAGCTGACATGGTGCGTGCCGCCTTTGACCAGGTTCTAAGGGCACGGCGAACCTGACGTAATGATGCATAATGGTCGCCCCAAACAAGCCACGACCATACCGGAATATTAAGAAGCGGAACAATCGACGTGGTTTCCTGCCGCTTTGAAAGAAGGGTCAGGAACATCCGCCGTTGATGGTCCGACCAAACGCCAGTTCTACCCTTTCCTCGGCCACTCCCACGTCTTTCTGGCGAATCGATTAGACCACTTTCTACCCAGTCTTTCAGTAAACGATCTGTAGCGTGTAGGCCGTTTCCCTTCGTCTCGCGAAGCAGGTCTCCACGCCTAAAGTTTCTGCCGTTCTCGATGGAATCCATGCCTAAAGTTTACAACGGCCACCAAATTCGCGCCAATCCAATGTGGACTGATGCGCGCCTACGCCGTATCCTAGAAAATGCCGGCGGGACCTAACGACCCGACGAGATAGTCAAGAAAGGAGCCGCAAAATGACCAAGCGCGAGATCAGCATCCTAGCGCTTCTCGCAACTGGAGCAGCCAAGGGACTGTTACTGGCGAATCAACACCAGAACAACTGTCAGTGCAATGCTTGCAGGATCACGAGTTCTGCTATGATCTGCACCCTGGGGTTAGCCGCACTCAGTGCTTTTGGCGAAATCCTCCCTGCCCTAGAAGCCTGAGCGTTACGATGCACCTATCGAGAAGAGCCGGTCCCGTCATTAATATGCTCGACCGGCTCATCTTCTGGTTCTCCGCCGCTAGGTGCAAAGTATCTCCTCAAATACGTCGCCAAACCTTTCCAAAGGAAAGCACTTCCTTACAGTTCAGTGGCTCTTTCACATCTTCTTGCTACTAATATTATGTTATTCTACCTTGGCGAAAGCATTGTTGCCGGGCGAGAAACCGACTATAATACAGTCATCGGTTATTCGATGTCGGCAGCAAATCGGTGCCTGTCAAAGGCACGTTACAGTTCAGTACGGGCGCAGGGGTGCAAGAATGGCAACCGGAATTCGAACAGAGCATCCTCACATAGTAGTTGCCCGCGGGGCTGGCGGAGACCAGGCCATTGTGAAGGGCACTCGCCTCTCTGTTGTGCTGCTAGCTTCACTGCTCAACCGGGGCGAAACTCCCGACGGCATCCTTTCTCTATACCCCAACCTCTCGCCTGGTGCGCTGTATGATGCGCTCTCCTATTACTTCGACCATAAAGAGGAGATTGATCGGGAAATACAGGCTGGAGATCTAGACAGGGTGCTTGGTGAGTTGCGGAGCGATCCTGGAATGGTGGAAGTGGGCCCAGGTAGGTTTCGCAGGAGGAAACCGTTTGGGAGCGGGGCGTGATTGCCCTCTACCTTGACGAAAACATTCCCCCGCTCGTCGCCAACACTCTTCAAGACGAACGGTATGATGTGGTCAGCGCGCACGAGGTAGGGATGGCCGGAAAACCCGACGATGAACAGCTCCGCTACGCGGCTGCTAATGGCAGGGCAATTCTCACCTTCAACCAGAAACACTTCCGGCCGCTGTATGATGAGTGGTGGTTTGAGGGGCGAACACACAGCGGCATCATATTGTCCAGAGAGTTCAAAATTGACGAAATCGCGGAGTTGCTCCGCCTCATCCGCAACTTGATAGAGCGGACTCAACCCGAGGATTTGCACGACTCTCTTACTTTTCTGCAGCAATACCGCTGAGCTGCAATTCGAGGAACCGAACCGGCTTTGTCTGTCAGGCAAGAATCTTGTTGTCGCACGAAAAATGCTGTATTATAGGCTATAGGTCGAACGATGGGACGACAGCCAGACTGAGGTTGTTAAAGTCACGAACCTAAGCGTATTTCGGGCGAATTTGGGCCTCGAATAGCAAGCGTACTTCCAAGCAGGTTGTCGCGAGTTCGAGTCTCGTCTCCCGCTCCAAAGGCCGATTACGTGGGCCTGTCTTACGGCAGGTAAACCTCTGTCGGCTGAGAGCATCAATTCCTACGTCCGATCCTTACGGTCTTTTACCCATTTCCTCTTTGAAGACGGTCTCGCTCCTACTTGGTTACTAGAAAAGCCTAAACCCCCCAAGGTGGAGCTGAAGCTTAAAGATGTTATTGAACCCGAGGTCATCAAGCAGATCTTTTTCAGCCGGATAATCTCATAACAATTTTGAAGGAGGTTGTCTTGATGCTGGAACGCTATTACGTCCGTCCAGATTCGGTCGATCGCATTCGAGCCTCGTGGATTGGTGCCCACATCGAAAGGTACGTCGAGTGGCTGACGGAGCATGGCTATGCCGCTCGAACTGTGCTGAGACGAACGCCGCTTTTGATGGAATTTGGGGAGTTCGCCCGGCAGCGTGGAGCGACCAAACTGGAAGAACCGCCGGCCCAAATTGAAGAGTTCACGCTGCATTGGTTTGAAAAGCATGGCCAAGGGTGCAACACCGATCAAGCTCGCAAGAAGCTGAAGGAGGAAGCTCGAAATCCCGTGGATCAGATGCTGGCTTCAGTAATCCCGGGTTTCAAGGATCAGGGTCGGTCGAGATCGCGCGAGCCATTTGTCATTAACAGGGCTAGTATATGCCGTGCGTGTTCGCCGGATGTAAGCCACCCGTAACCGCACGGTGTGAGCCACCCATAATCGCTCGATGTATGCCACCGGTTTTCGCGCGATATATACCAGTCGTATTCGGGCGATGTGAGCCACTCGTATTCGGGTGGATGTGCCCCGCCGAAGCGGGGCTCCGACCCACCCAAATAGGAGGAGGTCGGAGAGCCACTTCAACAAGGAGAGGGTAGTCGTCGCTATTCTGCTCCGGAGGAACTTTCCGGAGGGAGAAATGGAGCGACTACACATGAACAGCATTCGGGAGACCATTCATCGTCTACAGCAGGGCCAAAGCGAGCGGCAGATCGCCAAGGATTTGCGAGTGTCTCGTCTGACTGTTAGCAAATACCGTGACCTGGCAAAGCAAGAGGGTTACCTGGAGGGCAAGCAGGCCTTGCCCAGCGCCAAAGAACTTCTGGAGAAACTAGGTCCAGCTACGGCTCCGCCCTGTCCGGAATCAAGCGTGGCCCCTTATAAGGATCTGGTGGAGCGATTCCTGGACGATGGGGTGGAGAAGATGGCTATCCTGGCCCGCTTGCGCGAGGACCACGGCTACACCGGCAGCTATTCCTCCATCTGGCGCTTTGTGAACAGGTTACGTCCCTCTGTGCCGGAGGTTTGCGTGCGAGTGCATACAAGGCTTGGGGAGGAAGCCCAGGTCGATTTCGGCTCCGTTTGCCTTCTCCTCGACCCCAGGCAAGACCGGCCCCGCACGGCCTACGCCTTCGTAATGACCCTTTGCTTCAGCCGGCACCAGTACGCGGAGTTGGTCTTCGACCAGAAGATCACCACCTGGATTGCCTGCCACCGCCACGCCTTCGAGAGCTTTGGCGGAATCGTCCAACGAGTGATGCCAGATAATATCAAAGCCGCTGTCCTCAATGCCTCACTGCACGATCCGATCCTGGGCGAGGCTTATCGGCGTATGGCCCAACACTATGGCTTCCTGATCAGTCCAACGCGCCCGGCAGCCCCAGAACACAAATTAACATAGTCGATCTTCGCTCCGTCCTCACAGGCGGAGGCCTTTGGCCCCGAGACGACGGTAGCTTCCGTACGCAGCGATCATCCAGTTCCTGATAGAAGCTATCGCCTGCGTGGAGAAAAGCACCTGGATCATCGGCCGAGCGACGGGCGTGCTCGCGGCAGCGTCGTTATCGCACTGGATATGGTGTCGGACCCTCCACCACTCGGGTCTTGCGTCCCCACCATTCGTAGAGTCGCCCCCAATCCACATAGCCGTAGTAGCCAAACGATTCTGGGCTTGGAGTCATCTCATCCACTACCTGCCGCTGCTCTGAGCCATCAGCCCGCATCAGCCAGAGCTGCGCCTGCTCACCTTTGAAGCGGACGAAAAGTATGAACGAGCCGTCGGCAGACCAGAGCGGGCGCTCATCGCGGTAGGCTGGATCGTTGGTGATCTGGCGCTTGTTGGCACCATTGGGTGCCATTACCCAGATGCGCCGCTGAGCCGACGCCTGCGCAGCATCGTTACCACCGTCAGTTTCAACCGCAGGAGCGCTAGTAAAGGCTATCCATTGTCCATTTGGCGAGAAAGCGGGGAATAGGTCGGCCCGGCCAGCGTCGGAGAGCGCTTCCAGCCGGCCGGAGAGGGTGGCAACGGCTATTGTCTTTCCGTACCAGGTGCTTCGGTTGTTACCAATGACGAGAGCGAGTTTCTGCGCATCTGACGCCCAAGCGAGGAAGTCGCCGTGAGCGAGCGCGGCCTTCGTGATTTCGACCGGCGCGCCGCCTGCGACCGGGACTCGCATCAGAGGTACTCCACCGGCCAACATCGAGGCCGACATTTGCCGTCCCTGCCAGAAGAGGAGGACCTGGCCATCCGGCGACCACCCAGCCAGATAGCTTTGGGTCTGGAAGGGATCGGGGTTCAGGTAGACCTCTTTGATCTCGGAGCCGTCAGCCTTGGCCCGCAAGAGGCCCTGGACACTGGGGCGGATGTCTGTTCGCTCTAGCTTGTCGAAAGCGATCCACCGGCCGTCCGGCGACCAGGCGAGGCTCGTGACCCCAAAGCCTTCCTGGCTCGACGGCGTGACCAGTTCGCGCGGCTTGGTGCCACCCGTTTCGGCCACGAACAGCCCATTGCGGCTAACGTACGCCAGGCGATCCTCGACAGGCGACCATGCCATCTGCTGACTCATACCCGATCTGACGATGTCGATGGAACGAGCATCCGTCCCGCTGGCACGCACTATCCACAGTTGATAGCGCCCTGCCGCGGCCGTGCCTTTGCGGAAGGCGAGCCACTCCCCAGAAGGAGACCATGTCGGCGTATCGTTGTGGCCGTCGTGGGTCAATCGGATAGCCTGGCCGTCGGGCAGATCCTTAACCCAGATGTCCCCGCCCTTCATGAAGGCAAGCTTGCCCAACTTGGGTATCGGCGTTGGGCTGGGGCGCGTTGCCTTAGCTTCCGCCGTTGCCGTCAGTTCTGCTGGCTGCTTGAAGCCTGCATCGACCCTGAAAGTCCCACAACCACCTGCCGTTAGAGCCAAAGCTATGAATAGAAAAGCTAGTAAGGGAAGTCTCATAGGGCGCCCCTCCCTCGGGCATTCTAACTGCCTGTGCATCATCACAAGTATCCACACTTTCTCGTTCAACTGACAGTCTAAAGCGCCGATGTTTCGTCCATATTTCGCCCTTGTAACATCTTCGTAACATGAGAATCACTCGTTGGGATGAGCGACAACCGCAGCATAGCCACCGTCCCCTGTCCCTCGCGACTGCGGATGGCCAGACCTCCACCATGCAGACCGGCGATCCTTTCCACCAGCGCGAGACCCAACCCGCTGCCCTCGATTCCCTGCGCTCCCTGGCCTCGATACAGCTCCTCGGCAACATGAGGTAAATCTTCCGCAGAGATGCCTCTTCCAGCGTCGGCGACCTCAATCGTCGCTCGCGTCCCGTCTTCGCTGGCGCGTACCTCCACCTCAGCTTCTGAATCCGAGAACTTGAGGGCGTTGTCCAGCAGGTTGTAGACCGCGAGAAGGAGGAGGTCACGGTCGCCAGGGACCTGGCTC
The DNA here is from genome assembly GCA_023480885.1 of Chloroflexota bacterium. Classification (GTDB taxonomy): domain Bacteria; phylum Chloroflexota; class UBA6077; order FW602-bin22; family JACPRP01; genus JAMCWX01. The sequence goes on from JAMCWX010000067.1 coordinate 31,176, forward strand.
AGAGGCCAGGGCAACCTTTGAACGTTCACGGTCACCCTGGCCTCTGCCCTTCCGGGTACAGACCTGGCCATCTCCACGGCCTCTTCGATGATCTCGGTCATATCCACCGGCGCCCGTTCGATCTCGCCAGTCTCGATGTCAGCCAGTTTGCGCAAATCGTTCGCCAACCGTCCCAGACGCTCTACCTGCTGGCGCATGTTATGCACGGATGCCTGCGCTGACACCTCGTGAACTCCGCCGTCAACCAGGTTGGCCAGGCCAGCCCGCACCGCCGTCAACGGGTTCTTCAGCTCGTGATTCAATCGGCGTACGAAACGCCGATGAGCCTCCGCCTGGGCCAATCGTTCCTCGGTCCTTGCGCGCGCGATCGACGCTTTCTGCTGGCCGGTTAACCATAGCGCGAGCAAGACCATGATTATCCACAGCGAACTCAAGAGGATAGCAAATGTACCGGTAGCTATCTGAACGTGGAAGACGAAGATGGAAGCTGGGAACAGCTTCGCCTCAAACGCTGCTCCGAACACCATTCCAGCGATGCCAGGCAACAGCAAAACAACCGGAACTAGTCGCCTGCTCACGCGCCGACCTCCACCCGCCCCGCGAAGCGGTAGCCCTCGTTGACCACCGTCTCGACGTAGCGGGGACGGTCGGCGTCATCTGCCAGGCATCTGCGCAGCTCGGCCACCCGAACGTCGACGCATTTGGTGGCAACTGGGTAGTCCCAGCCCCAGATCTCGTCTAGCAGCCGCTGGCGAGAGATGACCTCGCCTTGGCGTAGCATCAGGAACTCGAGCAGAGCGAGAGCCTTAGCTGTCAGGGTAAGCTCTTTGCTGTCGAGGAAGGCCCGGCGCGAAGGGCGATCGAGAACGAGCGTACCCGAAACGAGGCGACGAGCGCTTGCCAGTGGGCGGGCCCCAGCCCGCGCGCGACGCAAGACGGCCCTAATACGAGCGACCAGCTCGAACGGGTCAAACGGCTTGTTGAGGTAGTCGTCGGCTCCCTCCTCCAGGCTCATAGCCCGCTCGCTCGAGGTCCCCACCTGCGTGAGCATAATGATCGGCGTCCAGTTGCCTGATGTGCGGATTTGGCGACAGACCTCGCGGCCATTGAGTCCTGGCATAATGACGTCGAGGACGATGAGATCTGGCTGCGATGATTTAGTCAAACTCAGCGCCTCGTTCCCATCTCGCGCCACCGCCACCTCGAACCCACTTCGCTCGAGAAACGGCGCCAGTTCGGCGGTGATAGCCTCTTCGTCGTCAGCCAGCAGTATCTTCACCATAACTACCCCACCAGTCACCCTTTCGAATACAACGGCCGTGCTTGTGCCAGCCCCGGGCGGCCGGATTTCATTCTAGTCCTGGCAGATAGGGCCAGTCAACAAAGAAGGTAGCTACCTGCTAAACATGGGCAGAATCTTATCGGGTTAAGCCGCCCATTTCCGCATGCCCTGATGGCTGGACTACGGCTTAGCCCATAGGCTAACACGCCGATGTTTCACTCGTGTTGTGAGCGTGTAACAGCTTCGAAACACACTACGTTGCCGATCACCCGAATCCAGGTACAAGGTGAATCAACTGCGGCTTCACTTGCCTCCATTCTCGGAGAAATCTGGTCCAATGATTCCCGACACTGGCACGTACGATGCCTCGACAATCGAAAAGCAAATCACGGCTGTCGTGCGAGCGCAGTTCACTTTGAATCACTAGACACAAGAACACTTGGGCGAGGATGAGGAAGTAGGATCCCTTCCCGACTTCTTCTGCCAGCCCCTTGACGACGAGGCAAATGCAATATATAATACGTTTACTACGTATTAAACGTCATTCAGGGGCAAGTCGATCTATGTCTGATGAGCAGCTAAGCAAAGCCACGGAGACCTTGATCGGAGCGCTGGGGCGCCAGAGCGCGTTCTGGGGACTGGGCAGAATGGCTGGGGAGATGTACGCCGTGCTGTACCTCAGCCCTGAACCACTCTCCCTCGAAGCGATAGCCAACAGCCTGCAGGTAACCAAAGGGAACATCAGCATCGCCATCCGCCAGCTGGAGCAACTGGGGATGGTGAGACGCTCCTGGAGGATGGGAGACCGTCGTGTCTTCTTTGAAGCCGAGACCGATTTCTGGAGGATCGCTCACTCGGTGCTGGGGCTGCGACAGAAGCCGGAGTTCGACCAATCCTTTGCCCTGGTCGAGGAGAGCCTCCAGTTGCTGGAGCAGGCGGAGCCCTCGCCCGAGAGGGACTACGCGAAAGCACGCCTGGAATCCCTTCAGGAATTCTACCGTTTGCTGGACGGCGTGGTGGAAGTCGCCCTCACCGTGAAGCCCGAAGAGTTGAAGTCGATGGTCGAGATGTTCAATGAGGCACGCAATAAGTGAGCCGCGTGATCGAATGGTTCCTGAGAGTCGTTGGCGCAGCCATCACCACTGGCATCGCCGCAGTCTTTGCGCAACAGCAATCATCAGCGCGGGCGCCCGGCGAAAGCCTGTGGCCTTTTCCTGGCATCGTTCTGCTCGAAATAGCGGTTTTGGGCCTGATCGTACTGGTCGCCGTGGCTCTGGATAGCGCCGAGCACGCGCGACATTGGGGAATGCTGACGTGGGCGGTGGTAGGGGCATTGGTCAGCCTGATGTTTCTTGGCATCTTCTCCGTTGGGCCGTTCCTGTTCCCGGCGGTATTGGTCTTCTCAGTCGCCGCCGTATTGGCTGATCGCCGAAGAGGGCGGGGTTCGGCGTCGAATCTCGGCTTGGCGGCGATGACAATGGTTGCTAACGGCGTCCTGCTGATCGTGTTGATAGCTTTGACACGCGCGCAGGACCATTGAGGAACAGCTATCCTCGTCGCCTCGCCAGAGCCGCCAGTTCAATCAAGTCTTCACAAGACCGCACTTCTCCAGACAACCTGTTAAGGTCGTGGTGATTATCTGCCAATCTAGCCGGCAAGTCAAGTATGCGGCCAAAGCCCTGTTGCCCAAGATTCCCACCCGTAGTCCTGTTCACTGTCGTCACGACCGAAAATAGCACGTGGCGGCGCCGCCAGTGACGAGAGTGGGCATCCGAGGAAATAGTGGCAAACCCACTCAAGGACAGTAACCATTTGCTTGCGGAAAGCGTTCATATCAGTGAGCGGTGCGACAGGCAGGGTGTGGCGCCAGGGGTGGCGCACCTGCCCCAATCAGTCGAGGCAGGCAGCGAGAGCCGGCTATTGAGGGAGCAGACGCTATGAAGACCAGAAGAAACGAATATCAAGCAGGCCATCCACATAGCCAGGGCGAGCGGTTGCTCGATGCTTATCGACAGCGGGCGTTCGTCCTGGGAATGGTAGTGACACTTCTCCTATCTGGTTGCGGTGCGTTCACGATGGTTCGCACGCCTCAATCGCCCGCCGGGGAGTTTTCTCCGCCCTCGGTACAAGCCGAAGCGCCGGCTGCATTGGCAACGAAGACGCTATTAGCCTCTCCCACCGCGGCACCAACGGTGGGAGCCACAACGACATCATTGCCCAGGAGGGATACCTCTCCAATCACGCCGAGCTCCGCCTCACCTACAGCAGCAAGGCAGCCAACACCAGCGCCTAGAATCGCGGGCACGTCTACACCGCAACCGATTCCGACCACTTCCAGCGGGACATCGCGGGGTTCCACGCACAACGGTACGCAGACGCCCGTAACCACGCGGATAGCGGGACCAAGGTCAGTGCCGCCCTCGCCACGATACGAGCCGTTGCCATTGCGACCAGATGCGAGCCTGGAAAATCAGATCAGACAGTACCTTGGCAAAGATATCGACAGCTATGGAGTGGTGGTAAAACGGCTGTCAGACGGCACCGGGGTGGCCATCAACCCCGACCGGGTGTTCTACGCGGCCAGCCTGTTCAAGGTCCTGGTGATGTTCGAGGTCTTCAAACAGCGGGAGTTGAAGCTGTTGAGCTTCGACGAGTTACTCACCGTCACGCCACCGTATCTCGACTATGGGTTGGGCCCACTTCGCTGGCCGGTTTGGAGCCAGGTATCGGTTCGCGATCTGCTCGAAGAGATGATAACCGAGAGCGATAACGTTGCCGCTATGATGCTGCACGACAAAACGGGCGGCTGGAACATCATCAGCGACTACAGGTCCGTTGGTCTCAAGCACACCGACATCGCCACCGAAGACATGCCTACTTCGGCTGGGGATATGGCTCTGTGGCTGGAGATGATCGCCCGCGGCAAGGCCGTTAATGAGAAATCCAGCCAGGAGATGATCGACCTGCTCGCTCGACAGAAGATCAACGACCGAATACCGGCGCTGTTGCCAGAGGGGATCAAGGTGGCCCACAAGACCGGCAACTGGGATAACGCGACGCACGACGTCGGCGTGGTCTACGCGCCGCACGGCGCCTACGTCATCGCCATCCTGTCCGATAAAGCCTGGGACGCTAAACCGATCGCCGAGCTGTCACGGCTGGTATATGAACACTTCGAGGGAGGAAAGGTGAGTCGCTAATTCGATCAACTCACTCAATTGTCTTTCGACAACGATGTTCGTTTCCGTTTACCAACTGAATGCGCCACTTGGCAAAAGATGATCCTCACCTGAACAAGACGCTGCTTGTCCTCTTTGAGAGGCAATGTTGTGTCATGGGAGATCTATCTTGACCCGGATGCTTTGGTTCTCGGATGGTTATCTCTGCCGCTCGGACAGACTTGCGCAATTCAGACAACCGGCGTATCATGCCGTCGGACTACAGGATACCAATAACCTGCGTCGAATCTGTGACTTTAGCAGCCCTTCAATCGTTTAAGTAATTAGAGAAGAATGATTGGCATTCAAGTGAGGGGTATGGATAGCTGGCGAGGTGGACATCAAGGGCGTGACGCCATACGAGACGGTGGACTTCGGGGCTATCTGCTTCACGTATCAGCCACAGATTGAGGGCTATCTTTCCCGGCCTGGGGAGCAAAGATACTTGCCTTCGGCAGGCGATGGACGTGCGGTCATGCCTTCTGTGACAGCAATAGGAGGGCACACGATGATCACTTGCAACCAAATTGCAGGAACCGCTGCCGCTTTATCGATGGCAGGGCTATATCGGAAGAGCGGATGTCAGCCGAGAAACATCTCGGCAAATGTGAGAATTGCAGGATGGTGATGAGCCACTCGCAGAATGTCGATACTGCGAAGGAAGTTATGCCGATGGCGCTTGAGCACGGGCAAAGGCACCTACAAGCGATCGACGTAAGGTTGCGCCTCCCTGGCCAACAAAGACAGATGCCTTGCCCGCTGTTGCAGTCGTTCAACGGTGCCGTGAAAATCGCAAGGTCGGTATCTGCCATTTTGCTCATCGGCGTGATGGCCCTCCTGCTATCGTCGTGTCTGTCCCAAACTCATCAGACGAAGAGCCCTGAGGCGCCGGTTGCACAGTCGCCGCTGGGCAAGCTCGCATTCGTCAAGGCAGGCGACATATGGGTGAAGGAGCTACCGGACGGCGAGGCCAAGCAGCTGACGCACGATGGACGCAATTCTCAGCCACGCTGGTCACCATCAGGTGAGTGGCTGGCCTTCCGCAAGGAGACTACTTCCTGGCTAATTCGCGCTTCAGGCGATGATGTCCATCAAATCCAGGGAAACTTTGGCTCCTGGTCGCCTGTTGCCGACCGCCTAGCCTACGTTACTGCTGCAGGTTTGTTCATTGTCAACGCAGGCGGCTCCGATCCGCGCGAACTGGCGAAATCAACGGGTGGGACGCAGGTGGGTGGGCCGGCTTGGGCGCCAGACGGGAATTGGCTCGGGTTTGAAAAGACCGAGCAGGCGGCAGGCCAGCCTCCCAGCGGCCGGAGCCTCTGGCGGATGAAGACCGATGGAACAGAGATGAAGGAAGTCTATTCCAGCCCAAACCCTGCGGAGGGCTCAATTCAAGCTCGTTGGCTGGTCGCCCGATGGCCAATTCCTGCTGTATTGGAGCGGGATGCTGCAGGCGAATTCGTTGACCGCCGACGGCCTGCCGCTTACGCAGGTGCCAATAACGGGTGGCGCGCCGGTCGAGATCACGCGGATGATGCTGGTTAACCCTGACTACCTGGACTGGTCACCTGATGGCTAACAGCTGGCCTTCGTGGATGGCGGCCAGCGCATGAGCTGGGACAACAAACGCATCGCCGTCGCCGACGGCAGCGGAGCGGTGCGGGTGCTCTCCGAGCGTGGTCGAGCCGATCTCTTTCCAGCTTGGTCTCCAGGCGGCAACCGGATCGCCTACGCTGGCGGACCGGCGGCGCCGGGTGTCGGGGATGGTGATAAGGCAAAGCAGGCGATGGCCCAGCGGCACATCTGGGTGACGACCCCAGACGGGTCGGGCAAGCGTGAGTTGACCGACGATCCTGCTTACCGTGACGAACGACCGCGCTGGTCGAGGGATGGAAATTTCATCCTCTTTGCCCGCCTCAAGGACGATAAGATGCAGCTTTGGTTGATGCGGGCCGATGGCTCCGAGCAGCGTTTGGTGGCCGATGATCTGAGTGTTCATGAGTCGGGACCGGCCTCGCCACCCATTTGGTTCGCTTTCTACGGCAACATCGGCTGGGGGCAGTTCTACGACTGGTGGACGGGTCAGCCAGCGGCCAAGCCGACGGCGATTCGGCCTGCGGCTGCTACAAGAGGTAGCCATATTGCGGCTACGCCCGTGCGCCGATACGCCAAGCCGATCGAGAGCAGACAGTCTGGTAAGAAAGAGGGTAAAGAGTAATGAAGAGTGTGGGTGGTTTGATACTGGCTGTTGTCGGAGTAACACTGGCCGGGCTGATATTGCCGCCGTCCGCATACGCCGATGCACGGTATGTGAAATCATTTCCAGCACAGGGCTCAAATGTTGGGGCCGGTACCAAGATCGTGAGCATGGTCTTCAGCGAGCGGCTAAACCAGCAGGGTAGCTCGATCACGGTTATCGGTCCGGACGGAAGTCGTGCCGACCAGGGCGATAGCCGTGTCGACTCGGATAACCCATATGGCCAGAGTATGCGGGCTTCGTTGAAATCGGGGCTGCGTCCGGGCAAGTACACCGTGAAGTGGACGACGGTTTCGGCCGTGGATGGCCACACGCTTTCCGACTCCTTCAGCTTCACGATGACGCCTTTTCTCACGTCAGAACCAGCGCCGGGTGCCGAGCTAAAGGGCATTCCCAGTATGGTGAAAATAGGCTTCGGCGAACGGCTTAATCCAACGGGTAGCTCGATCACAGTCACTGGCGACGACGGAGCGCGTGTCGACCAGGGCGACGCAAGCGTGGAAGGCGACCAGATGACGATGCACGTTTTCTTGAAGCCCGGGCTCAAAGGCGGAAAATTCTTCGTGAAATGGACAGTCGTTTCCGCCGAGACAGGCGACGTGATCACCGACTCCTATGGTTTCTACGCCGTTCGGTGGCAGCCTGCCCCAGCACCACCAACGCCGCTTGAATCGGCCGGTGTGCCGACTGCCAGTAGTCGACCGGCCATTCTACCAAAGTCAGGCGGCCTGCCCATCGCGCTGCCGCTTGGCGCAGGGTCCACTTTCATCGTCGCTGGATTGGTGCTGCGAAAGCTGGTGCCTCAGCGATGAAGATCAATGAGGTCTTGCTCACGCGTATGCTGGCTGTGCAAAGGTCTATTGAAGAACACATAGTGCGCTTGACAACGAAGCCGACCTTGATCAGCACGCCTTCCCGGCGGTCGAATGATTCTTGACAGGCACGGTAGTGCGTGATAGCATACAAGCACATTCGGTGGCGCACAGGTTTACCGAGTGCAAGATAGCTGCAACAAATGAATAGTGGCCGAATCTTCAGTAGAAGAGCGGGGGAACCAGGTAATTGGGGTGAGTTCTCAAGTCTCGAGATAGGGCAGCTCTTTCAGCCCGAACCCGTCAGCTAACCTCGTAGGCACGTGAGAGAGGCGTAGCGATCTCCAGGTCTGAGGCTATGTCCTCAGGCCTTTTCTTGTCTACGCCTGAAAGGGAGGATCGCTAATGCAGAAGCACCGTACAAGTAACTCGCGACTGGTTGTCGCGAGCAACAGAGGCCCTGTCGAGCATCTCCTTCGGACAGATAACCAGATTGAGGTGAGACGAGCGAGTGGAGGACTAGCAACCGCGCTCACAGCCTTTCGGCGGCATCACGATTTCTCATGGATAGCCAGCGCGGTAACACCCGGAGACCGCCACATCGCACGCAGCCCGAAGCATTTCGAGAACTTCCGCATTTTGGGACAGAACTCACACTCAGAATCTGAGTCAGGCGCAGAGGGCAAGTCCATCTTCGATGTTGATTTTGTCGTCGTGCCGAAGGACGTTTTCCACAACCACTACGATGTCTTCGGTAACCGCATACTCTGGTTTCTGCAGCACTCGATGTGGGATCAACTGCAGGCGCCCAAGGGCAAGGACACTATCGTCGAAGCGTGGTGGTATGGGTACGTCCCCACAAACACGGCGTTCGCCCAGGCGGTGGTAGCCAAGGTAAAGCGACAGAAGATGCCTGTCATAATGCTCCACGATTATCACCTGTACCTGGCTCCCGGGCTCATTCGACAACAGCTCCCAGAGGCTATCCTACAGCATTTCGTCCATATCCCATGGCCAGAGCCTGAAGAATGGCAACATCTTCCACAGCCACTCTGTGGTGACATTTATCGCAATTTCCTCGCGAACGATATCGTCGGTTTTCAGACGCAGGAGTCTGCGCACAATTTCCTCCGTTGCTGTGACGAGTTCCTGCAAGACGCCGAGGTCGATTACATCGACAAGACAGTGAGTTTTGACAACCGAGTTGCGCGCGTGCGTGTCTACCCGATCTCAGTGGATGTCAGTGAGCTGCGAGAGGCGATGAACTCATCCATCGTAAAACATTACCAGGAGCGCTTACGGCCGCTTTGCGGTGAACGAACGGTGGTTCGCGTCGACCGGCTGGGGCCAAGCAAGAACATCTTGCTGGGCTTCCGCGCCTTCGAGCGGTTGCTCGATACTCATCAGGAACTTCGGAGCAGGATGAAATTCCTGGCTTTCCTCGTCCCATCACGTATGACCATCAACGAGTACACGCAATATCGGGACGAGGTTATGAGCCTCGTTGAAGAGATAAACGGCAAGTTCGGACGAAACGGGTTCCGACCGATAGAGGTCTTCTACGAAAACAATTACTTCCAGGCGCTCGCAGGGATGAGTCTTTGTGACGCGCTTCTGGTAAATCCGCTCACCGATGGGATGAATCTGGTGGCGAAAGAAGGTCCCATCGTCAATACACGTGATGGAGTGTTGGTGCTATCCAGAATGGCGGGGGCGCTCGCACAGTTAAGAGACGACGTGCTGGACGTTGAGCCAACGGATATTGATGAAACGGCCAAGGCTTTGGCAGATGCGCTGGCGATGCCACAGAGAGAGCGGCGCGAACGAATGCTGTCACTTCGCGCAAAGATCCAAAAGGAAGATATTACTCACTGGATAACGAGCCAAATGGACGATATCGATAGGATCTATGCCGAACGCGGTGGACAGACTAGCAGCCAGCGGAGAATCGACTTCAGGACGGAACGGGCTGGAGTACCGACACGGCAAACGAGCGTCGCGTGCCGTGTTCCGTTGAGTAAGCAGCGAGGAACAGATGGGGGGTGCTGATGTGTTTGCTTCAATGCTGGGAGTGAGAAGATCGTTGGATCAATACCGCACATGCGTTGGTGGACAATCGGTCGAAGAAATCGCCGAGCTCGCAAAGCCTTTGAGGGGTTCTCGCATTCTGCAACTGAGCGCCATGCCTTCACGACCGGGGGTCTCGGACACCCTGGATTCACTCACCTCTCTCTTGCGACTTGTCGGAATAGCAGCCGAGTGGCGCATCGTTCCAAGCAAGCCTCATCAGATCGAAGTCTATAGGGCGCTGAATCTGGCTCTCTCTGGCCATTTTGTGCAGTGGACACCTCAGATGCACGCCACCTGGCTGAACTGTGAAGGGGACCCTTCCGTTGTCCTTTCACAGTCACAGGACTACGATTTCATCGTGGTCCACGATGCTGAACTGGTAGGAATGGTCAAGGCGGCGTCGTGGATCAGAAATACGGGCAGCGCCAGGTGGATTTGGCACTGCCATTCGGATTCCTCCAAGGCGCAACCTGACATACGGGATTTGCTTTCGATCTACGCGCGCCAATACCACAGGAGAATAAGCTGCGGCCAAGAGCAAAGAGCAGGGTTTTCAGCGCATTTCCGCTTCACGGTTCCTCCTTCTATTGATCCGTTGAGCCCGAGGAACATTGACCTCTCCCCGACATTTGTCGAAATGGTATTGAGACAACACGGACTAGATCCGCAACGTCCTATCGTCCTGTACGTCTTGCGGGATCGACAGGATCTCAGTGTCACCTCGCGCATTGTCGATGGTTTCCTTCTGGCAAAACAGCAGGTGCCTGGCCTGCAGCTTCTTGCGCTTGTCAAAGGCGAGGCGAATGATCGCCTTACGCACACGCAGTATCACGATCTTGGCAGCAAACTGGGCGATTGTCGTGATGCTCGCCTGGTAGCAGTGGCCAATGGCGTTGGGAATATAGAGATCAACGCCTTCCAACGGGCTGCTGCGGTAGTGCTTGAATGGAGCGACCTTGCGGAGATCGCTACCGACATACTGGAGCCAATGTGGAAGGCACGCCCTGTTATCGTCGGAGCAGCTACCGCTGGGGGGCTGGGAGCTGAAGACGGCCGTATTGTATGCGTAGCGCACTCGGCCCAAGAGTGTGGCGACAGAATCGTTAGCCTCATAGAATCCCCCTCGACGGCAAACGCTATCGGCCAGGGCGCTAGAGAACACGTGCGGAAGAAGTTCTTGATAACCAGGCTGCTATATGCATACCTGACTCTTCTGCGCGACTTGGCGAACCAAGAGGTTGCGACGACCGTTCGCGCCGCTAGAATGAACTGAATTTACTATCACCGTGCAACGGCTATCAACTTTCCTGGATTCACACGTCGCGAGCCTCTGGTCGGGCATCAGCGATTCCTTACCTGGCGATGGCGCGGGCAGAGCGGACCGCAAGTTGATGCGTAACCATTCAACCGTCCATTTCGTTAATAATTATGGTGGACTGGTCGATCAATCCCGGCGGCACCTGGACCTGGAAATGGACGATTACTCCGTCGAAGATCAATTCGGCGTCTCAAGCGCAAGATGCTGCCATCGCCTTCTACCACGACTGCGATACT
>JAMCWX010000027.1 GCA_023480885.1 Chloroflexota bacterium
TGGATTCCTCGACCATAGGAATCCCCAGCGATGGACCAGGAGGGTGGTATTTGCCGAACGTATACTTCACTCAATACTTCGCGGCTGGTGGCTACTCGCTACATTACAACTACTGGGCACCCCGCGACGTATTCGGCAACCGACCAACTTCGGCTGGGTGCGTCGGCATGGAGTACGACGACGCTGCGTTCTTCTGGGACTTCGCAGGCTACGGTACGCGGGTTCACACTCACTACTAGTGACTGTGATGGCCCGAGTGCCTGCGCAGTGAAATGGGATGCCGTCAGGCGTCCCATTTCACTGCTTCCCCTACCAGCTTGGCTCGATGCAGATCGTGCCGAACTTTTTGCAGCCGTCCAGCGCCCCCCTGATAAAGGCCCAGTTGGTCAGGTAGCGAATCTTGCACCAGGTGAGAATGTTCCTCGCCGGCTTCAACTTCAGGCAAGGCGAGAAATAGGCTCCAGCGGCGACGGCGAGCAGGGCAGCGCTCCCAACGAACAACGGCAAGGCCCCTGATGATACCGCGGCTATAGCTCCCGCAGCCACTGTCGTGGCCAGGAACAGGTGCATCAACTGGAACGACCCGACGTGAATGATGCCCTTGGCTTTGGTCGGAATCTTGATAGATACGGGCTTTTCGAACTGCAGAAGAATCTCCAACTGGTCCGTCGCGTGCTGGGCGATGAGCAGCGGATGTCCGTAGCCGTAGCCGTACCACTGCTTCATGTAGCCTTCGAGCGAAACCCTGTGCATGTGCTTGACCACCGCGGTCTTGGCAAAGTAAAGCTTGTATCCCTTCTGCAGTATGCGCAGAGAGAAGTCGACGTCTTCGCCAGTCGGCTCGTGCCAGAACTCACCGCCGATTTCGTCGATGACGGACTTGCGAAAGGCGACGTTCGCGGTGGCGAAGAACGGAGAGTAGTTGCCCCCGTTCACCTCGTGCGGCGCCATATCGGTAAGGGACGGGAAGTAGCCATTCGCATCGACTCCACAGCGGCCACTGACGCTGAGGAATCGCGTCTGCTCGCAGTAGGCTTCTGTCGGGTTGTCCGGCTCGGTGCGTAAGGTGAGCACATCGCCGCCGACGCCGCCGATAAGCGGATCGTCGAGGAATGGCTTGAGAATCTCGTTCGCCCAGTTCGGCTCGGGGGCGCAGTCGCCGTCGGTGAAGAGCACGAACTCGCCGGTCACCGCCTTCAGCGCCTCGTTCCGTGCGTGGCCAGGCGAGGTGCAGCTTGGCACCAGCACGAGCTTGATGTAATCGTGCTTTTGCCGCCATTTCTGAATGATCTCCACCGTTCTGTCTGTGCTGCCGCCGTCGGCGATGATGATCTCCTGGCGCTCCCTGGGATAGTCGACGGCTTGCAGATATTCGAGAGTCTTCTCGAGCGTGCGCTCGGCGTTGCGCACCGGTATGATGATAGAAATCTCCGGCGTGTTGTCCAATCCTGCCACGATCAGAAAGTCCCCTTTAACCGATTTAATGTTGTCCGCGCCCATACCAGTCGTAGTTGTAGGGGCGCAATGCATTGCGCCCACGGTATCTGAACTACTGCAATAGGCCGTGCGATGGCAAGCCCTGCCGACTGAAATACGCTATCGCAAACCGCCCTGGTCGATGTAGTTGACATAAATGCTACAGTTTGAGAGGTTCTCTTGTCAAGCCAGCCCCTGCAGCTTCATTCTACCTCCCGTCGAAACGCGTTTCCATTTCAGATGATGCCTTCCGCGCGCTACTGAAGCAATGCCTCAAGCCTCTTGAAGTCGCGCAATACCAAGAAACCGAAGGCGCCGGGCACAGATTGTGCCACAGTTGCAGGAAGGAATAAGGCGTTGAAGGAATGGCAGTTTGCTGGACGAAAGACTTACCCCCGATCGCGTCAGGCTGATCGCCAGGACGAGCAAGGATTTGAGTTATAAGAACCTCAGCAAAATGGACCTGCAGGGGCTGAGCCTGGCCGACGCGTGCCTGAACGAAGCGAACTTGAGTATGGCCAACCTGGCCAGGTCCGACCTGGCCAGAGCGAGGCTGAGGGGCGTGAATTTGGGCAAGGCGAACCTCGGCGGAGCCAACCTGGCGAGAGCTGATCTTAGCCCCGATTACAAGTACGTGCCGTCCGACGACCGCGAAACGACTTACGAGTTCCCATCCAACCTCGGCAGAGCCAATCTGAGCGAGGCCAATCTGGTCAGGGCAGATCTGACCAGGGCCAATCTATCCGAGGCGAATCTGGGAGGCGCGAGCCTCGCAGAGGCAGACTTGAACGGAGCCAACTTGAGCATGGCTAACCTCGTCGAGGCCAACTTGAGGGGCGCTAATCTGAGCAGGGCGAACCTGAGCGGGGCTAGCGTGGCCGAGTGCAACTTCGGTGGAGCAAGTTTGCGGGAGGCCAATTTGAGAGGCGCCAATCTCAATGGCACCTACCTGGTAGGTGCCGATTTGGTCCAGGCCGATATGCGCGGTGCCAACCTCGTCGAGGCCAATCTGAGCGGGGCGAACCTCTGCAAGGCGAATCTGCGAGGAGCCAACCTCTCCAGGTCCGACCTCAGCGGCGCGAACCTGGCCGAGGCCGACCTCGCCGAAGCGAACCTCAGCAAAGCCAATCTTAGAGGTGCTAACGTAGCCGGCGCGAATCTGAGCCAGGCTAACCTGACGAAAGCCGACCCCAGCGGAGCAAACACGGCCAATGTGAACCTGAGTAAGGCCAACCTGAGCGGGTCGAATCTGGATGGTACCGATTGGCCTGATTGAGGGCAATGTTCTTGACACATTTCAGCAGGCGAAATATAATCGGTGCATCATAATAGGCAGGCGGTGATGCAGGCGTGTACACTGGCTCGTGGCTTGCCCCGTGTATGAACCGAGTTTGTGCACGCTCTCCAAACGAACGTACGATGGGTGATTACACGAAGGTGGAAGGGAGCTGATTTCGCCAGGAAAATCAATTTGGACGCGAACGCCCGTTGCAAGCCTTTGCGCAGGCATTCACCCCATAGCCAACGCAATGCGGGTTCGGCACCCGACCGAAGGTTACCTTGCTCAGGTGAGTAAAGACACCTCTGAGGGTTCGTCCAAGCCGATGGCACTATACCACACCAATAAAACGGAGGATCACGTGAAGAATAGGTCAAGGGTCCTGTTCATTGCGACGGCAGCGATCGTTGCGCTTGCTCTGCTATCGAGCGCTTGCGCTCCAGCCGCCGCACCAACACCCACCGCTGCCAAGCCTGCGGCGCCAGCGGCAACGCCGGCAAAGCCTGCCGCGCCAGCAACACCGGCTGCCCCAGTTGCGACACCAGCTAAGCCCGCGGCTACCCCAGCGGCCAGCGCGCCGAGCGCAGCAGGTGGATGGGGCACTATCACCATTCCCAAAGGGAGCCCGATAAAGATTGGCCTTGGGGCCATGCTGACAGGCGATTACGCCAAGCTTGGCAACGACATCAAGAACGGCGCGCTGTTTGCTGTCGAGGGAAAGGGGACAATCGACGGTTTCAAGCTCGAACTACGCGCTGAGGACGATGGGTGTGAAGGCGCTCCATCGGTGTCAGTGGCCGAGAAGATGATTGCGGACCCACTCGTTGCGGGGTTCGTAGGCAACATGTGCAGCGGTGGTAGCATTCCTGCGTCTGAAGTCTATAACAGGGCGAAAATAGTGATGATCTCAGCATCGTCAACCGCCGATGGCTTCACCGCCAAGAAGCTGCCCATCGTGAACAGAACCACCTGGAACGACGTGGTGCAAGGCAAGGCCGCCGCCGAGTTCGCTCTCAAGAAGCTAAACGCCAAGACAGCGGCGGTGTTACACGACAAGAGCTCTTACGGCCAGGGGCTGGCCGATGAGTTCAAGAAGAACTTTGAAGCCGGCGGTGGGAAGACCGTCGCTTACGAGGGATTGACCCGGGGCGATAAGGATTTCACGGCTGTGCTGACCAAGATCAAGCCGAGCAATCCTGAGGTCGTATACTTTGGCGGAATGGCTGCCGAAGGCGCTCTCCTTGCACGCCAGATCAAAGACGTCGGCATACAGGGCAAGTTCGTCAGCGACGAGGGTCTGTATGACGAGAAGGACTATATCCAGGCTTCCGGTGGTGCTGCTGAGGGCACTTATGTAACCTATGCCAAGACTCCCGAAGGCAGCAAGTTCGCTGACTGGAAGAAGAAATACGAAGCGAAATACGGCCCGATCGGGACCTACACGGCACAGGCTTACGACGCCGCTTCTGTTCTGATGGCTGCAATCGAGAAGGTCGCCAAGACAGGGGCGGACGGCAGCCTGCAGATCGACAAGAAGGCGCTGGCCGACGCCGTGCGAGCAAGTAACGTGGAAGGCGTGACTGGCCTGATCAAATTCGACGACAGAGGCGATCGCGTCGGTGCCACGGTCGTGGTGTGGCAAGTTAAGAACGGCAAGTTCGTAGAAGTACCAGGAGGGACAGGCGGTTAATCGCAAACCCACGTGTGGCAAGTTAAGAACAGCAAGTTCGAAGAAGCAGAGTGATCTGGCAGACTTGCTAAGGTGGACTGGTGAGGCAGACGACCAGGTCGTCTACCTCACCAATTAAGGTCACGCTTGAAAGGACACTCAGAGGTATGCAACTGGATCTGTGGGCTCAGCAAGCGATCAATGGGCTCACCCTCGGCAGTATCTACGCTCTTGTCGCCCTCGGCTACACCATGGTTTACGGCGTCCTGCAAATGATCAATTTCGCCCACGGTGAGGTATTTATGGTCGGCTCTTACGCCGGCTTTTTTACTCTCACTGCCCTTTTTGCCGCCGGTTTTGGCCAATCCAATCTCATCCTTACCCTCATCATCGTCTTCCTGGTTGCGATGGTAGTCGGCGGTATCCTCGCCGTCGGTCTCGAGAGGGTGGCATACCGTCCACTCCGCCGCGCACCGCGTCTGGCTCCCTTGATCAGCGCCATCGGTGCGTCCATCTTCCTGCAAAACGCCGTCCTGGTCATCTTCGGGCCTCGGCTGCAGGTGTATCCTTACGTGTTTCCTGCCGGTGGCGTCTCTTTAGGCAACGTCTCCATCACGTACATCCGCGTTTTCATTATCTTCCTCTCTCTAGCCTTCATGCTCGGTTTGCACGTTTTCGTCCGCCGGACCAGTATCGGAAAAGCCATGCGAGCTGTGGCGGAGGATAAAGATACGGCGGCGCTTATGGGAATCGACGTCGACAGAACCATCGCCACCACGTTCCTGGTCGGAGGAGCGCTGGCCGGCGCCGCAGGGGTAATGGTTGGGATGTACTATACACAGATCAACCACATGATCGGTTTCGTGCCCGGCCTCAAGGCGTTCACGGCGGCCGTGCTGGGTGGTATCGGCAACGTCCCTGGGGCAATGGTCGGCGGTCTTTTCCTCGGTCTGATCGAAGCCTTCAGCGCCCAGGCGATACCTGCGGTCTACAAGGACGTCGTCGCCTTCGGCTTGCTCGTCCTCGTGCTGATAATTCGTCCCACAGGAATACTTGGCGAGGTGATCGGAAAGAAATGAGTTCTGTGCACAAGGGCGCGTTTGATTCGGTGCGAGATTGGTCTCACCGACTGGCACCGCCGTGGATATCGCAAGTCCTTGGACGCCACAAGAGGCTTACCCTGGCGACGCTGTTCCTACTCGCTCTGCTCTTGCCGTTGCGAGCCGACTCCTATCAGGTTCACATCCTGGGTTACATCGGGCTCTTTGCGATGATGGGTGTTGGTCTGAACGTAGTGGTCGGGTTCGCCGGTTTGTTAGATCTCGGCTACGTGGCCTTCTTCGCCATCGGCGCCTACACATATGCGCTGCTAGCCTCTCCCCAATTCGGTCTGCACATTCCTTTCTGGTTTGTCATCCCTGTCGCAGTCGCCATCGCCGCGCTGGCAGGCGTGCTGCTGGGCATCCCAGTCCTGCGCATGCGAGGCGATTACCTCGCTATCGTAACCCTCGGGTTTGGCGAGATCATCCGTCTTGTTCTGAACAACCTGGATCCCGTGACACGTGGGCCACAGGGCCTTTCGTCAATCGATCGTCCTTCCATACCTCTAATATCGTTCACCCTAGACACGCCGATTCACTTCTATTACCTCATCCTGATCGCCTGCGTGCTCAGCATGTTCATAGCTGGGCGGCTTGAAAACTCGAGGGTCGGCAGGGCCTGGGTGGCGATGAGGGAAGACGAAGACGCGGCGGCCGCGATGGGTGTCGATCTGATTAAGTATAAGCTTCTGGCCTTCGCTATCGGTGCATCGTTTGCAGGATTCGGCGGCGTGATCTTCGCCGCGCGTCAGGGGTCGATATTCCCTGCCGATTTCACGCTAATGGTGTCCATCAACGTTTTGGCTTTGGTCATCATCGGGGGTATGGGAAGCATACCAGGCGTTGTCGTCGGCGCAATCATTCTGGTCGGTCTGCCCGAAGTCCTGCGTGATATCCAACAGTTCCGGATGCTCGTGTTCGGCGCGCTGCTGGTGGCAATGATGATCTTTCGTCCTGAAGGCTTTATTTCTGCTGCAAGACAAAGGTCAGAGGTTCAGCGCATACGTGAACTCGGCTCAGTCAAGACGACATCTTGATGAGCACCTGCTTTCCGTGACTGCAGCAACTGATACTGTTTTTGCAAGGAGCTAACGTGGCTATTCTAGAGGCTAAGGGTGTGACAAAGCGATTCGGCGGTCTACTGGCCGTGGATGCGGTGGATTTTCAGATCGACGAGCGGATGATCGCGGGGCTCATTGGCCCGAATGGAGCAGGTAAGACGACGTTCTTCAATATAGTAACCGGTGTACACAGACCCGACAGCGGGTCCATTAGCTTCTGCGATCGCACAATCAAGAACTTGAAGCCTCACAGGATTACCGAGCTGGGCATCGGAAGAACTTTCCAGAACATACGCCTCTTTGCCAGCATGACGGCGCTTGAGAACGTGCTTGTCGGCCAGCATTGCCGCTTGCGCTCGGGCGTCGTGGGCGCAATCGTCAGGGACATGTCGACCCAAAATGAGGAGCGCTATGCCTGGCGACGTGCAGAGGAGCTGCTGGAATTCGTCGGCCTTCAAGAGAAACAGGATTTCCTGGCCAAGAACCTTCCTTACGGAGACCAGCGCCGCCTGGAAATCGCACGTGCGTTGGCGACACGACCGAAGCTGCTGCTACTCGACGAGCCCACGGCTGGGATGAACCCGCAGGAGACGAGGGAGCTGACCGAGTTCATTCGCCGCCTCAAGACGGAGCTGGGACTGAGCATCCTTCTTATCGAACACGATATGAAGCTCGTTATGGGCGTTTGTGACAGGGTGACGGTGTTGGATTACGGGGTGAAGATTGCCGAAGGCACGCCAACAGAGATGCAGAGGAATCCGCGGGTAATCGAGGCATATTTGGGAAGGACGGCGAGTTCACAGCCAGGAGTTGGACATGGGGCTTCTTGAGGTAGAGGACATTCACGTTTCCTACGGCAACGTTCGTGCTCTCAAGGGTATTTCCCTCGCAGTGAATGAAGGCGAGATCGCAACGCTTATCGGCGGAAACGGGGCCGGCAAGACGACCACGCTGAAGACGATCTCTGGCTTACTGCGGCCAGCCCAGGGCCTCGTCAGGCTCGGCGGCGAGCGCATTGACCAGGTGCCGCCACACAAAATCGTCAGGATGGGGATATCGCACTGTCCCGAGGGGCGAAAGGTGTTCCATCGGATGACCGTCCTCGAGAACCTCGAGATAGGCGCATTCGGCCGCAAGAACGGAGCGACTACACGAGAAGATATTGCTCGCGTTTTCGATCTATTTGCTCGGCTAAAGGATCGGCAGGCGCAACTTGCGGGAACGCTCAGTGGGGGTGAGCAGCAGATGCTGGCCATCGGGCGGGCGCTTATGGCTCAGCCAAAAGTCCTGCTGTTGGACGAGCCATCCATGGGCCTCGCCCCTCTAATGGTCGAGACGATATTCGCCATCATCCGCGACATCAATGCCCAGGGAACGACGATCTTGCTCGTGGAACAGAACGCTTTGATGGCTCTGTCAGTCGCTCACCGAGGTTTTGTGCTCCAAACAGGTGAGATCGTCCTGCACGACACAGCCGACAAGCTGCAAACGAACGAGACGGTTCGCAAGGCATATCTGGGCGAGGAGTGAGCCTAATTCTTTGCAACTCCTTCGACGTTAAGGTATTATTACCCCGAAGAGGACTCCGACAATTTGGAATCCAAACGGCAGGCATAGGTGTGGTTGGTGAATCGGCGCTAGACGACAGGACGCTGCGTGAAACGAGAACGGGGCGCAAAGCCCTGATTAGCTGCGGAATTCTGAAAGATGAAGTCGACGCGGCCCTGAAACTGGAGGGCCTGGATGTTCCTGTCTTCTACCTTTCTCCCGCGCCGTGCGTCGACCCCAGTTCCTTGGAAAAGCAACTCGTGAAAGCTCTGCAGAGGTCGTCGGAAGTTGCCGACCAGGCCGTCGTGTTAATCGGCTTGTGCCACCGAGACATCGACCAGATCATCGCCAGGTTCCCCGCGCGGCGTCTGCCAGTAAACGATTGTTTCGACGCGATTCTCGGGCCTCGACGGAAGCAACTGGACAGAGAGATGAACACCTTTTATACACTTCCGGCCTGGCTGCGTCATTGGAAGCGAGCGCTGGTAAGGAATCTTGGATGGGATGACGTCGATGCCCGCCAGAACTTCGGCCTTTATCAGCGCATTATCCTGCTCGACGCCGGCGTGAGCCCTTTCTCCGACGAGGAGATCCTGGAATTCTTCGATTTTACCAGTGTCCCCGTCGAAATAACGCAGGTGGACCTGGCTCCCCTGGCGAACCTGCTCCGAGAACATCTGACAACATAACAATTTGTCCCCTTCCCCGCTCGGTGCGGGGAAATCCCCTCTCCCAGAGGGAGAGGATCAGTCCCCTCTCCCTCTGGGAGAGGGTTAGGGTGAGGGCAAACCATGAAAATCAAAATAAAACTCTTCGCCTCCTTCCGAGAAATCACCGGCCGCAAAGAAGCAGAAATGGAAGTCCCCACCGGGACGACTGTTGCCGACGTCCTGGCGGCTCTCGTGAAAGAGAATCCACGCCTGGCCAGCGTCTCTCAAGCCAGCCGCTACGTGGTCGACCAGGAGTTCGTGGACGGCAACACCATTTTGCGCGAAGGCAGCGAAGTAGTCTTCGTGCCACCTGTGGCCGGGGGCCAGCCCTTCCTTGGGAAGTGCGAGATCACCGAGGAACCGCTTACGGCAGATGACCTGATCGCCGAGGTGGTCGACGATTCTGCTGGCGCGGTGGTGACGTTCGTGGGCGTGGTGCGCGGCAACTCCCAGGGCAAGCGAGTGTTGTACCTCGAGTACGAAGCCTACAAAGAGATGGCGGAGAAGAAGCTGGCGGAGATCGCCGCCGAGATTCGCGAGAAATGGGGCTTCGAGAAGATTGCCATCAGACATCGTGTGGGGCATCTGGAGGTTGGCGAGGCCGCCGTGGTCATCGCCGTCGGCTCGCCCCATCGCAAAGAGGGCTTCGACGCCTGTCAGCACGCCATCGACCGTCTCAAGCAAATCGTTCCCATTTGGAAGAAAGAGGTCTTCGAGGACGGTGAAGTCTGGGTTGGCTGGCAGGACTAGAATTTAGCTTTAGAATTTAGCTTCTAGACAAGCTTGCCCGCCTACGCTAAAATTGGTATTAAAGATTCATTTCATTAGCGGTTTTCATCGGAGTTGAGTTGCCGTGCCGTGGCAGAGGCATGGCTATTGGCGCGCCTTTCGCGCCGGTCTCAATTCTTCTCACCTGGCCGAGCTTGATAGGCAAGCCCAGGAGAGGTCGCATTCGGTGTAAGGGCCGGATGAGGATTGAAACCTCTGCAAACCGCTGATTCAGGAGGCAGCCATGGGAATCTCGGCGCTGCGGGCCACAGTTACGGAGGTGACGACTCCTTTGTTGGCTGTGGGCATTTTCGAGGGTGATCCAACCCCGATAGGGGATGCGGGGACGGTTGATGCGGCTCTTGGCGGATTGATTCGCCAACTCATTGCGGACAAAGAGGTTACAGGCGAACCCAACGAAGTCACTGTAGTCCATACGCAGGGCAAGTTGCCTGCGACTCGAATCGCCGTCGTCGGCCTGGGTAAGAGAGCCGATTTTAACATCGACATCGTTCGCCAGGCTTCCGCTACAGTCGCGCTCAAGGCGCGCGGTTTGCACGTTCCTCGCTACGCGGTAATGCTCTTGGGGTTGGGCCAGGCCGGAGTCACGGCAGAGCAGAGCGCAGTCGCGCTCTCCGAAGGCGCTTTCCTGGGCCTTTACGAGTACGAACAATTCAAGAAGCCAACGGAGGAAACGCCGACGAAGATCGAAGAGATCGTGGTGGTCGCTTCCGATCAAGCCGACGTCGACGCTGCTCAGCGCGGCGTGCATTGTGGCGAGGTCGCCGCCAGAGGCGTGAACCTGGCGCGCGATCTATCGAACGGTCCGCCTAACCTGGTGACGCCGGCGTATCTGGCCGATACAGCCAGGTCTATCGCCCAGCGGTTGGGCTTCTCCTGCGAGGTCTTCGAAGTCGACGCGTTGCGAAAAAGAAATATGGGGGGCATCGTCGCGGTTGGGCAGGGAAGCAGCCATCCTCCGTGTCTCATCGTGATGCGCTATTCAGGGGGCGCTCCTGGTAGCAAGACCTTCGCTGCGGTTGGCAAAGGCATAACCTTCGACAGCGGTGGCCTTGACATAAAACCTGCTGATGGTATGCTGACCATGAAGCACGACATGTCGGGCGCTGCCGCCGTAATCGGTTTCATGCAGGCGGCGGCAGAGCTCAAGCTGCCCATCAACATTCTCGGTCTGGCCAGCGCCGCGGAGAATCTGCCGAGCGGCACGGCCTACCGGCCTAGCGATATCATCACCGCTTTCAATGGCAAGACGATCGAAGTGAGCAATACCGACGCCGAAGGACGGCTCGTCCTTTCTGACGCTCTGGCTTACGCGGTCGATCAGGGTGCCAGCGCCATCGTCGACCTTGCCACGCTGACAGGGGGCTGCATCGTCGCGCTGGGAACCGTCGCCTCGGGAATCCTTGGCAATAACGACAGCTTGATCGAGACAGTGCGGCAGGCCGCGGAGGCGACCGGAGAGCGGGTATGGCAGCTTCCTCTCTGGAAAGAGTACGCCGAACAGCTAAAGAGCGACATAGCCGACACGAAGAGCTCAGGCGCCAGACAGGCATCGGCGATCACGGCAGCCTATTTCCTGTCCAATTTTGTGGATGACGTGCCGTGGGTCCACGTCGACATCGCCGGCACGGCCTATTATGGGGCCGACCAGGTATATTACCCTAAGGATCGGCCATATCTGCCGAGCGGCGCGACCGGCGTAGGCGTCAGGCTGCTGCTGAGTATCGTCGAGCGATGGGCGAAGTCACCTTAGAAAGGCGAACGAACTATGCCTGATCCATCCAATGAATACATCCGCGTCGACCACAACGTGCTTAGAGACTTCGTGACCGAGGTTATCAGCCGCCTTGGCGTCCAGCGCGAGGACGCTTTCGTCACCGCTGATGTCCTGGTGCAGGCAGAGCTTCGGGGCATCGAGTCGCACGGAGTCCAGCGGCTTGCTCGTTACGTAAACGGCATCAAGCAAGGGGCGATCGACACTCGTGCGCACATTAAGGTAATCAACGAGACCCCGTCGACAGCACTGGTCGATGGCGGGAACGGCCTTGGCCAACCTGTGGGCAAGTTCGGCATGGACCTTTGCTTGCGCAAGGCTGAACAGGCCGGAGCGGCCTTCGTCTGCGTGCGGAACTCCAACCATTACGGCATCGCCGGGTACTACGCGATGATGGCTCTGCCGCGCCAGATGATCGGCATGTCGTTCACCAACTCCCGTCCTCTGGCAGTGCCAACCCATGGACGGCAGGCGTTGATCGGCACGAACCCTATCAGCATCGCCGTTCCAGCCGGCAACGAGCTTCCTTTCGTGCTCGACATGGCTACGTCCGTGGTGCCGATTGGCAAGGTCGAGGTGGCCGCCATCAAGGGCGTGCCCATACCGCTGGGCTGGGCTGTGGACGGCTCCGGCCTCCCGACGACCGATCCTGCCGCCGTGCTGAGCGGCGGAGGTGCGTTGCCTCTGGGCGGCACAGCCGAGTTCAGCGGATACAAAGGCTACGGGCTGGCTGTCATGGTCGACATTCTCTGCGGCGTTCTCTCGGGCGCGGGCTTTGCCGCTCTTGTGGGCGGGAAAAATGGCCCGGCCAACGTCGGCCACTTCTTCGCGGCGATGCGCGTGGATGCCTTCAGACCGCTCGGCGAGTTCAAAGCGGCGATGGATTCGTTGCTGCGCAGCTTGAAGGACTCACCCAAGGCTGAGGGCGAGGGTCGCATCTTCGTGGCCGGCGAGAAGGAGTTCGAGCGAGAACAGGAGTATCGCCTCGACGGCATTCCTCTGTATCATAAAGTGCTCCAGGATGTCCAGCGCATCGGCAAGGACCTCGACGTCGAGTGGAAGGCTTAGGTATCCGGCTGAAGACAGACGCGGTCTTCAAGACCGCGTCTGTCTGTGCGGCCACGATCGAGAAATGGCACGTGCCTTGCAGTGTGAATAATCAGCCTCGGAAACCGCAAGGGGGCGTGATCGTGCTGCCTGTCGAAGAGAAAACCATCATCGACGCTGTCAAGAAGGCCACGCCATCGACGGTCAATGTCGCAACTATCAGCCGTGCCGAGGAGGCGGCGTTCCAGCCTATGCCCAGAAGAGGCGTGGGATCCGGCGTGATTCTGACCCCCGACGGCTACATTGTGACCAATAACCACCTCGTCAGAGGAGCTCAAGAGATTCGCGTCACCCTTACAGATGGTCGAAAACTGCAGGCCAGCCTGGTCGGAACTGCCGCCGTGAGAGACGTCGCCGTCATTAAGCTCGATGCGCGTGATCTCCCAGCCGCCGAGTTTGCCGATTCTGATAAGCTACAGGTGGGCCAGCTTGCCATTGCCATTGGGAACCCCTTCGGCATCAAGGGCGCACCGACTGTCACCGTCGGTGTCGTCAGCGCGCTCGATCGGACCATCGTCTCGCACGAAGTGTTCCTCGAAGCCCTCATTCAGACCGATGCCGCGATCAACCCGGGAAACTCAGGAGGCGCATTGGTCGATAGCCAGGCCAGGGTGATCGGCATCAACACCGCGGTTATCCCCTACGCACAGGGTGTTGGATTCGCCATTCCTGTGAACACAGCTCGGGCGTTTGCGGAGCGCATAATTCGTGAAGGGACTATCACGGCTCCGTGGCTTGGAGCCTACGGCTTCGAGCTCGACGCGGCGAAGGCCAGGGCGCTCAATCTGCCCATCGACAAAGGAATGCTGATCGCGCACGTCATGCGAGGCTCGCCAGCCCACCACGCCCGGCTTCGACCTGGGGATGTGATACGGACGGTGGACGGCCGCGCGATTCGCAGCCCGAAGGAACTCTACGCGTTCATCCTTCAAGCTAACGTGGGAGATACGGTCAGCCTCCAGGTGCTGCGGCGAGGTTATACCAAGTCTGTCGACGTGACACTCGAAGCTGCTACATAATTGAAGGCCTCGACAACCCTATTCCTATCGTCAGCTCGTTTCGCACTTCCACGACGCCAGCGGTGAAACGAGCGTCCTCTTCTGCTGCGCGTCTCTCCTCTGCGCTGCTGACCTGGCCGCGCAACGTGACCTTGCCCTTGCTGCTCGATGCGCTGATTCGCGTTGTATCTAGAATTCTCGCGTCCCTTGAGATGGCCGTTCGCACGTCGTCTTCGATTTCGGCGTCCGATCGAACCCTGGTGGGCGACACCTCGATGTAGTTGGCCACGTCGACCACGCCGGCGGTGAACCATGCGTCTTCCTCCGCAGCCTCTTTCTCGGCTAACGTGGCGACGGTTCCACTGAGCTCGACGACGCTTCCGTTAACTCTCAAGGCAACATTCCTTTCGTCCAGCCGATTGTCTGCCTTCAGGGTGTTCACGATGTCCGTCATTATATCGGCGTCGAGACGTGGACCTTCGGGTGCTACTGTGATTCCATCGACGACGTTCTTCACGCCCTTTATCTTCCAGGCATCTTCGATAGCCACTGTTTTCTCTGAAAAGGTCCTGACTGTTCCCGACAGCGTTACCGTGCCTTCGGTCACGTCGACAGCTACATTCGAATCGTCGAGGCGCACGTCCCAGGCCAGCGTATCTCGTATATCCTGAATGATTAAATCGTCTGGTCTCCTTCCGACCTCCATAGGCTTCACCTCCCCTACTCACGACTATCCGGCAAGATGAGTGCCTTCACTAGCCTGGCCTGGTCATCCGGCATAAATGTTGCAGGGGCATGTCAGACACAGTACGGAAGAACGAAAGGAGGCAGATTTCTATGCCATTTACACGACAGCCTTATCCAGACCGTGAGCCGAATCCCACTTCCTTCCCTGTGGGCAGCGAAGCCGAGTTACCAGGCAAGATCGTGAAAAGGGAGGATCAGGCGATCAGACGAGACATCGAGTCGGCGCTGTTTTACGACAACATGGTGAACTCGTTCCAGGTAACTGTCGACGTGGTGGACGGCGTGGTTACGCTCTCGGGTGCCGTGGACTCGGAAGACGAGCGGCGAATGGCGGAAGAAGATGCCAGGGTTATCCCCGGCGTGCGCCAGATCGTGAACAACCTGACGGTAAGATCGTAGCAAGCTTGATTCGGAGTCAGAATCCCCTCTCCGTGAACCGAGGGGCCATCAAGTTATCGACTGGCGCGTAGTCGTCGGTGAGGACTATTTGGCGGCCCTGCTGCAGGTATTCGTCGAGTTGAGCCTGGGGCATTAAGGTGCTGGTGAGTTGCTGCGCGCCGTTTTCTGAGGCGGCCTGCTTGAATCCTTCGACGTCGAACGGCCGATCGCCGGCGAGGACGACATAGGTGCTGGATCCGTCGAAATCCCAGGCGTTACCCAGGCCGAAAAGGTAGACGTGCTGAAAGGTTCGTTTCAGGGTGCTCACATAGGCGCGCAAAAACTCGCCCTTCTTGTAATTGTCGATGACGTTGACCATGTAGAAGCCGCCAGGCGTCAACGTGTTCCTTACCTTATCGTTGAACTCTTTCGTCGTCAGGTGGTAAGGCAGCGACAGGTCGTTGAAGGCGTCCCCCATCACAAGGTTGTACTTCGTGCCCTGCGCGTTATCGTCGAAGAACATGCGGGCGTCCTCGTTGTACGTCCTTACCCTTGTGTCAGGTCGGAGCCCAAGGTAACCGTAGGCAGTCTGCGTGACGCCAGGATCGATCTCGACCACGTCGATGTGGCTCGAAGGATAAACGGTCTCCAGATACCTTGGGAAAGTGTACCCGCCTCCACCAATAAACATCGCGCTGACGTTCGAATCTCTCCTGGCGATGTACTTGGAGATTTCCGCGTAGACCTTCTCGTATCCATACTCTAGCCGCGTCGGGTCGTCCACCCAGCTATAGCTGTGAATCAGGTGGTCGAGGACGAGTTCCTTACGAATCGTATTATCCGACATCTTCGTCTCGTTCACCCTGATGCTGTAGTAGCTGGTTTCCATCAGAAAGGGAGACTGGAGCGCACCTGCGTCGTACAGGTAGTAGGCAAACCCGCCGAAGATTAGCAGGAGCGCTGCCAGGTCCACTTTGGTCCTGCGCCAGTCGCCAAAGACGATGGCCATCACAAGCAGAACAATTGCCACAGTGAAGACGATCGCTCTGGTGCCCATCAAGGCGATAAGCACGAACCCGGTGAGGAACGTGCCGAAGATGCTGCCCAGCGCGCCGCAGGCATAGATTTTCCCCACGATGTTGCCAGCCTCGTTGAGGTTCTCGAGCGTCAGCTTGACGACTATTGGCGAGATCGTTCCCAGGATGCAACTGGGAGGGAAGAAGATAATAAACGCCAGGATGAGGATCCTCTCCACCAGCCCGACGGTGAACGGCAGCCCGTTAAGGTAGTTGATGGTGACCAGGATGCTCAGGCTGAGCAACCCTGACAACAGGAGGATGATCCCCAACGTCTTGCGCGATCCCCAGCGATCGGCGATCTTTCCGCCCAGGTAGTTGCCAAGGCTTATTCCTGCCAGAACGACTCCGATGATGCTCGTCCACGTGTAGAGCGATACTCCCACGTAAGGCGCCATGATGCGGCCCGCCACGAGTTCGATGATAAGCGAGCAGGCCGAGGCTACGAAAACAATAAAGCTCGATATCCAAATGTTGTTAGATTTCAGCAATCATCTTCTCCGTCTGGGAAGTCGGTGTCTCCACCGCCGCCTGCTGACGTTCATTCTACACCAAGTTGCCGCCTATGTCACGGGGGCGATGTGCCTTTGACTTTTGTTTACCTCTGCAATCGCAGGCCTTTATCACTTATTTAAACTCCTGTGCTAATTTTATTCTGATATGCTTTCGCAACATTTCTGCAGCATTTTGCATTAAGGCTGGCCCAGCTCAAGGCCGTTCGCCCCCTACAAATAGACAGGGGTGGCCTAATATTCTCGCGAAACGCTGTAGTCATAAGGGGCTCAAACGATGGCCATTATAATCGACGAGGCTACCCTGGTCACCCCCGAGAGGGTTCTGATCGCTCCCTTGAGAATCCTGAATGCGCTGGTCGACCAGATAGGTGGCTGGCTGAGACCCGATCAGGGCGATATCCTGCTCCGCCTCCCAGGACACCTCATCTTTCCAGGCCTCATCAACGCTCACGACCACCTCGAATGTAATCTCTTCCCGCGGCTTGGCAACAGAACGTATAGCAATGCTTACGAATGGGGCAAGGAAACCTTTTCGCGACAGCGCGAACCTGTTATCGACGCTATCCTCCGCGTCCCCATGCACAAACGGCTGCTTTGGGGCGGCTACAAGAACCTCCTCTCTGGCGTCACGACCGTCGCGCACCACGGCATCTACGTCGCGCGCACGCTGGATCATGGCTTCCCCGTCAGGGTGCTGCGTGATTATGGTTGGAGCCATTCCCTTGGCCTCGGCGAGAACGTCAGGCGTGCCTATCTGAGGACCATCCCAGATCATCCCTTCCTCATTCATCTGGCCGAAGGCGTTGACGATGTAGTTGCAAAGGAGCTGCGACTTCTCGACATGATGGGCGCGATGCGCTCTAACACCGTCGTAGTACACGGCCTGGGCTTGAGTAACTCTGACATAGCGCTATTGTCGCGTCGCGTTAGCGGACTCATCTGGTGCCCCAGTTCCAACCTCTTTCTCTTCGGCAAGACCCTGGACATCGGCCGGGTGAAAAGACAGATAAAGGTCGCTCTGGGCACGGATGCCACGATGACTGGCGTCCCCAATATGCTGTCCGAGCTTAGAGCGGCAACTGAAATAGGCGCTTTATCTGCTTACGAAGTCCTCAAGATGGTTACCTCCTCCGCCGCCGAGATACTCCGGATAGCTGGACTGACCGGTAGAATGCGTGAGGGACTGGCCGCAGACCTGCTCGTCATCAGGGAAAATGCTGCCTCTTCCCCGCATCAGAGGCTCCTCGATATTAATCGAGAGGATATACGACTGGTCTTCCGCGCTGGAGTCCCGTGTTTCGGAGATGAGGATTTCCAGGACCTTTTCGAGTTCTGTGGCGTCGATTTCGAGCGCATCCAGGTTGGAGACACGGACAAGTTGATCGTCAGAGGGCTCAACGAGTTGGTAGAAACGGTAAGCGACATGCTCGGCGGCGCATTACCGCAACGTCTGATCTAATTAGCCCCTTGTTCGAAACCGTCCAACGCTCCCTCCCCTGCTCCGGGGCGGACAGGGCTCGCCGGGCGCGATTTATAGCGCCCCTACACCAGGCATGGTCATTCCAGTTATCGCATTTCTTGTCATATCTGTTGTATCTGTAGGGGCGCAATTCATTGCGCCCAGGGCGTCGGAACTGCCGAAAACTTTCCCATTAATCTAGTCTTCACCATCGACGCGAAGTGCATCCTGGTGAGCTACAGCACCGACGGCATCATTCCAATGGAAAGCCTGGTTGCTGTGCTCAACGAGCGCGGCCGCGTGGCTCACGTGAGCCAGCGCTACAAACGCTATCGCGTCAGCAGCCAGCGTTACTCCCCTCGCTCTCATAGCCTCGAATACGTCATGGTCGTCGACTGCTGCTAGTCCATAAACTCCCTGTGCCACAGCTCCAGCGTCAGAATCACTCCAAGTTGATTGGCTCCCCAGCGCCGACCCGCCATCTGCCCTTCCACGAGGTCTTGAAGGTAATTCGGGTTGAAATAACCCCTGTCGAGGGTGCGCTTATCCAGGACGATGTCGCGCACGAAGTCGCCCAGACGGTTTCTGATCGACTCGTCGTAATCGACGTAATAGGAATAATGATACGCTGGGAGCCGCAGCCTGCGGATGCCCCTCGCCGCGATCAACTGGTTGTACAGGCCGCTCAGCCTCACGCGCATCAGGCTGGAGTCTAGCGGCAGGCCGGTCACTGCTTCGGGAATCCTCCCCAACTCCGGGTTGTTCTGGCTGATGATGTAACGATGAATCAAGGAAAACGGCGTCTTTCGCTGCAGGCTGAGAGGTATTCGGGAGAAGGCGTCGATGAAATCGTAGTCGGCGAATGGCGCTCTCCATTCAAGTTGGGTGTTGATGAACGTCAGCCCAAAGATATTCCAGCGGTGCGAGCGCTCCCATAGGAAGAAATGCTGCAGCCTGTCCCACGCGCAGGGGAAATTGCGCGTAGCCTCGACCACTTTCCTGAACGAGTCGTGAGCCAGGCCTTTTGTCCTGGCGTAGTATTCTGGCGCAAGCAGGCTCTGCTGTTGCTCTGGAGTGAAGACGCGGGCGTCGAAGTTGAAAACGTGAGTTTCCATTCCCGCGTGGTCGTTCCACTCGAAGGGAAGCTTTGGCGACCCTTTGGCTGTGCGATCCTCGAACATCGCCCCGCGAGGGAACTCGCCACCCCAGCCGCTGATCAGCACGTCGGCGTGCTGCTTCATAAAGCTGACTGGCGCGATGCCGTGACACTGTGTGGCCGAAAGCATCCCCTCTGTCACTCTTACACTTTCGCCAGCGTAATCCTTTAGAATGTCGGGACCGAAATTATACGAATTGAGCTTGCGCCCAATTGCCTTTGCCACCTGGCGAGATAGTTTGACGTCGGTGGCGTGTTCCAGGCCGTAGAAATTAACGCACGCGATTTCGACGTCGGCGTCGATGGCAGACAGAATCGCGCGCGAATCCATGCCCCCGCTCAAAGGCAGGCCCAGTCTATAGCCGCCTGCCAGACGCTTCTTCACGGCGCGGTTGAAGAGGATTCTGGCTTCTTCCAGGAAATCCGACTCGTTTCCATCGAATCGCCCATTGCCATAGGACAGGTAGCCGGTGGGGAACCAGTAAGTTCTGGCGCTGAGCGCGCCATTCTGGAAGACGAGAACGGAAGACGGCGACAGGGCGTAAATGTCCTTGACCATCGTCTTGTCGCCGAGAATGTAGCCGAAGGAGAGAATCTCGGCGATGGCGGTGTCGTTTGCCTCTCTCTTGAAAGCGGGGTCAGCTAAGATCGCCTTGCACTCGCTTCCGAACAGAAGCTTGCCCCCCAGTAGCGCGTAGTACACCGGTCGCAAACCGAACCTGTCGTTGGCGATGACGAGCTTGCGCTGCCTTCGATCCCAAATCGCTACGACAAACGATCCTTCCAGATGGTTGGCGAAGTCCTCTCCCCAGCACTCATACGCTTTGAGCGCAAGCATCAGGTGGCCGTTAGAAGGCGCCTTTTCTCCCGCGCCCTCGATCTCCCGCCTGAGTCTCGATTCCGCGTATAGCTCGCCGTCCATGAATGCGGCCAGGGAGCCGTCCTGGCTGAATGCCGGCTGCTTTTGCGGACAGAAGATGCCCAGATGCACGCGCCCGATTGCCGCTGTTTCGTCGTCGACGAAGTCGTCGACTTTGTACCATTCCTTCGACCGCATCGCCCCCGCCATTTTAGATAGCAGGCCGCCTGCGTCACCATCACACCCGATAACTCCAACTAACCCAGGCACCGTACTTGCTCCTTTCTACAAATTACTTGCAAAGGGCGGCGGTTGCCTCCACTCTTGCAAGCTGGCGGTACCACAAGAAACACCTAACAGTCCACGGCAGCATAATTCGAAGCTCTGAGAGGAAGAATCGCATCTGATAGCGGCTTCGCCTGGATATCGCTTCCATCAGACAGCGGCCGAGGAACTTCGAGTAATACCACGTAGGCATTGCATCGCCCCTGGCGAGGTGCTTGCCAATGAAAGCCGAGTTGCCAATTCGATAGTCGTCGAGCCTCTTCTGTATCTCTACCCACGACCGCCACTGCTTGTGGTGGCAGATGAGTTGGGGCGTGTACAGAGTGCGCTCGCACGAACGGAGAAGCCGGTAAAAGTATTCGTTGTCCTCTACCGCCTTGAAAATCGCGCCAGGACCGAGGTTCTCGTCGTAAAGGCCAGCGCGGGCTATAAGCGCTCTGCGAAAGGCGATGTTAGCCCCTGCTGCGTAGCCGTATGGATTCCGCCGGTTGACGTGCAGAACGCGCTTCTGCGAAACGCTGACGCCAATGGTTGCGGCGTCCTCGTTTGCGTGACGAGGCAGGACCGCGCCGCATATCACCCCCAGCTCGGGATCGCTCTCGAACTCCTCGATCACCATCTCCGCCCACCCCCTCATGACGAAGCAGTCGTCGTCCATGATCGCGATGATGTCGGAACTGGAGCCCTCGATCGCCAGATTGATGGCGCGGCTCTTGCCAGGCTTGTCGACGTGGTGATACCTCAGCCGCCTGTCGTCGACCTTCTTCAGCAACTCCTCCGTCTGACCGTCACTGCTCTGGTCCATCATGTCCACCGTGAGACCCGCGTACCCACTATCGAGCAGCGCCTCCACGCACTCCAGAGCCTCTTCCGGTCGGTTATGCGTCGGCACGATTACGACTATCGTTAACAACGGACCTGTCTCCCCAAACCGTGGCGTCTTGCGAAAACGTAGGGGCGAACCCTGTTGTCGTCTATGCGCTCACCGACCCAGTTCATCTGACTCCAGTGGATTAGAAAACGTAGGGGCGAACCTCGTGTTCGCCCTCGTGGCTCTACGTTCGATCCCATGCCTCGGCGTAATTCCTGTCGTCCACGTCCTTCAGGCCCGGTGTGCTGTTCACCGCCGGCGGCCAGAGCGCGTAAACGACGAACTTCCCTGCTCGCGTCTGCTCGGTTCGTAACGGCACCAGCCCTTTCGGCGCACGCTTCTCGTCGAGCAAGAAGGATAGCTGCGGACGAGTGACTGTTACAGACCACTCGTCAACCACCAGGTAGCTGACAGAATGCGCGCGAGCATAGGCCATTACCTGGTCATACTCCGCGTTGGGGAACGGCGCCCATTTGGTGCCCGCGTAGAAGGCGAAGTTGCCGTCTCGCGACATCATCACCGCGTTTGCCGGCAACTCGCTCCTGAGCGAGAGCGCCACTCCCTTGCCCGCGAGGTCTTCGGCCAGCCAGGTCTGATGGCTCTTGATGGAGGCAGAATACACCGCGAGGAAATAAATGATGACTGCCCCTGCGATCGCTGCCATAACGACAGGCATCGATCCTCGTGTCGGTTCTGTCCTGCTCGTGGGAAGTAGCGTCGACGTCGTGCGCCGCAGCCACGTTTGCAGATCTACCAGGCCGGCCGCGGTCCAGATGAACACGGCGGGGAACATCAGCGCCAGGAACCTGATCGTGGGGTACATCAGCAAAGTCGGAAGGACGGCGAGGATGACGCTGCCGACGAGCACGCTTTCGCCCAACAAGCGAGATCGATTCCACGCGCGGCCGAACAATCCCAGCGCCACAAGGGCAATCAGGAATATTGGCGCGATCTTGTGATCCAGAACGAGCGTCTCCAGGCGGAAAACATTTTGCGTTAGATGCCCGATCGACCGCCGCGGATTGCCCACGATTTCGTCGACCAGGCTGTGGTCGAATTTCTCCGGCGACTCGTATATGACCGCGCGTCCGGATTTGTCCAGGCCCCACGTGAGCTTGTCGAAAGTCGCCAGATCCCCCTCGGCCAGGGAGCGATTCTGTACGTAGGCGATCCAGGGTTTGCCGCTGATCATCAACTGGCCTGTGTGCTGATATAGATAGAATACGTAGGGCAGCGCGAATACGGCAAAGGACAGCGTGAGCGTGCCAAGGGCAACCCAATTGGTTTTGTCGAAAACCTGGCGTCTGATGATCGCCACGACCGCCACGATTGCCAGGCCGAAGACCAGCAACTCAATTCCTTCCGATCTATCGAGGTACGATAAGCCGAATAGCGCGCCACAGGCCGCGTAAGCCCTCCATCGGCTCTCCTGCAAGCCCAGGAGCAGGGCGTAAAGCCCGCTGAACGCGAGGAAGACGTACAGCGGCTCGGATAGTCCACCTTCATAAAAAATATAAACAGTTAGCGCTGGATGAACGGCGGCTAGAACGCCCGCCAACGCCGCTTCCAGCGTGCCTAAGATTCGCCTCGCCATCAGATAAACAGGGACGACCAGAAGGCCGCCAAAGATGATGAATGCTATCTTGCTGGCCTCTTCGAGCGCGCCTGTCACGAAGTAGATGGCGGCTATGACGACAGGGAAAAGGGGATTGTAATGAAGCTCCGGCATGCCCATCAACGCGAATCCATTGCCCCTGGCGATGCTCTGCCCCAGCCAGAGGTAGGCGCTTTCATCACCCTTCACCACGTATGGCAGAGTGGACAGGTAGATGCGCACCACCCCAGCCAGGCCCGTCAACGCCGCCACGACGATCAACTCGCGCCAGCCGAACCCGGATATCTTACGACCTTCCTCGCTCTCAAACTGACTTCGCGCTTCTCTTGCTTCTACAATGCTCGCCCGATTCTCCTCTTGAATAGTCGCCATTGCCATTCCCTAACTACCTCAGTCTCAATGCGGTTCCCTCTCCATCTGGGAGAGGGTTAGGGTGAGGGCGCTTGCCTTCTCAAAGTACAACCTCTCCTCATCCTATCCCCCATTTATAAAAACATGCTAAACGTCACTAGCCCCCATCAATTACAAAACTGTTACTGGACCTGGTAGGAGGCAAGCCGCTTGACTAGCCTGGAGGGCTCGCTTAAGATGGAATCAGCGTTACCAATTTGCTGTAGGGGGCTCACGTGAAGGTTTGTTTCGTATATCCTGACATTGAAGGGACAGAGCGGTACGGCGCGAAAAAGTTCTACCAGGGCATAGGCTATCTATCCAGCGTTCTCAAGAAAGCTGGTCACGTTACTTCGCTGATCTATCTTCAGTCTGAGATACGCAGGACCGCTTTCCTCGACGAGATACACAATGCCTCGCCAGGACTGGTGGCTTTCTCTGCCACGACGAACCAGTTCCCCTTCGTCAGTCGCTTCGCCGCTTTCATAAAGCAAGAGACGCCGTCCGTGCCCGTTATCTGCGGCGGTGCCCACGCTACGCTCGCTCCCGAGCGCGTCATAGAAGACGAGGCCGTCGACATGCTTTGCGTGGGGGAAGGCGAGTTCGCGCTGCTAGAGCTGGTCGATAGACTCGAACGCGGCGACGACGTCACAAGCATTTGCAACCTGTGGTTCAAGCGCGACGGCCAGGTCATCAGAAACCCATCGCGCCCTCTCATTCAGGACTTCGATGAATTGCCATTTCCTGACCGAGGGCTGTTCGGTTTTCACGACATCCTCAAGGCTAACGGTGGCTGGGTGGACGTGATGGCTGGCCGGGGCTGTCCTTACGAGTGTTCTTACTGTTGTAATCCCAGCTTGAAGAGGACATTTCACGGACTCGGCAAATACGTCAGGTTCCGCGGTGTCGAGAACTTACTGGCCGAGATTCGACAGTTGACCGCCGACTATCAAGTGAGAGTCCTTAACTTTCAGGACGACGTGTTCACGCTAAATCGAAGTTGGACCAGGGAGTTCTGCGATGCCTACGCCAGATCGTTCTCGATTCCGTTCTGGGTCAACACGCGCGTGGAGCGCGTGCTCGACGAGGACGTAGTCGAGTCACTGGCAAAGGCGGGCTGCCAGGGCGTGCGCATCGGCATCGAGTCCGGCAGCGAGACGCTGCGCAGAGAAATACTCAAGAGGAGCATGTCTAACGCGACAATCCTCCAGGCATTCCGCCTGTTGCGCAAGCACGGCCTTCAAACCTACACGTGCAACATGATCGGCATCCCCGGCGAGACGCCCAGAATGATGCAGGAAACCGTCGATTTCAACCGCCAGCTATCGCCAGATGCCTTCCAGTTTTCCGTCTTCTACCCCTATCCAATGACCCAGCTTCACGACATTTGCGTCGAAAATGGCTACTATCAAGACGGCGAGTACCTGTCCAGCTACTACTCATCCAGTTCGCTGTTGAAGATGCCCGAACTGTCTCAGGATGACATAAGCCGAGGCTACGATCGCTTTGTCGATTTGCAGTGGGAACTGGATCTCAAGAAGCGCAACCCGCTCAAGCACCGCCTTTACACCTTACTCCGCCTGCTTTACGGTAACGACACTCCTCGGCTCAGAGCCCACCTCCGATCCCTGGCCAACGCGCGGCGGCTCGTGACCAGAAAAGGCCAACACGCTGCCGTCAGAAGAACCACCTAGTCAACTGTCCCGTTTTGTGATATTGTTGAGCCACCTACATCACATTGCGAAAAGACTTGGCGGCCATCGCCTATCTGTAGGGGAGTCCGCCTTACAGTGTTTTCCTATTGTGTATGGCTATTGGCCAAACCGACGAAAGGCACGCCCTTGCCTGGTAGCCAATAGCAATCGAAAACCGCTATAGGCGTTCGCCATCGTCGCCTGGGTTGGGCCAATCTTGACGCAAAATCCTGTAAATCAAGGAGGTACTGCTATGAGCATCTCTCGCAAATCGCCCAACGCCTCGGCCAGCGTTCCTCGAAAGCAAATCGTCACGAGCATGTGCGGCATCTGTCCCAGCGGATGCGGCGTCGACGTCGAGCTGATCGATGGTCAGATAGAAAGGATTCTACCTCTGAAAGATCATCCAATGAACCTGGTTTGCGTTCGCGGCGCACACTCGAAAGATGTCGTCTATTCGCCCGATCGCCTGAAGTACCCGATGAAGAGGGTGGGGGATCGTGGCGAAGGGCGCTTCGAGCGAGTGAGTTGGGACGAGGCATTCGATGGAATCGCGCAGAAGATGTTCGCCATCAGGGACGCGTCAGGCCCCGAGGCCGTGATGTTGCACACGGGACGCGGCCTTTTCGAGTTCGGGTCCACCGACGCCTTCTGCCCTGCCGGACCCCCAGTCCAAAGTAACAAAGGTATCCTTTCCCCGTTCGGCTCGCCCAACAATATGAACGTCGGCTCGATCTGCTACGTCGCCTATGGCGTCATCGCGCCGATGACCACGATCGGCGCGGGAATGAACAACATCTTCGCCGACCACGACAACGCGAATCTGATCGTCGTCTGGGGCGCGAACCCTGCTACCGACTCCCCTCCAGCCGCGATGCGCCAGATACTGCAGGCGAAGAAGCGCGGAGCGAAGGTCGTGGTCATCGACCACTTGCGCAGCGATATCGCGGCGAAGGCCGACCAATGGATTCCCATCAGGTCTGGAACCGATGGCGCCCTGGCGCTCAGCGTGCTCAACGTCATCATTAATCAAGGCCTTTACGACAGGGAGTTCGTCCAGAAGTGGACCGTTGGCTTCGACGAGCTTGCCAGGTACGCGCAGGAATTCCCGCCTGAGAAAGTGGAAACGATAACCCGCGTTCCGCGCGATGTGATCGTGGAGTTGGCTCGGCAGATCGCCTGCGATGGTCCAGTCACCTGCCAGATGTACACGGGTCTCGAGTACACGAACAGCGGCGTCCAGAACATCCGAGCTGCCCTCACTCTGTGGGCCATAACAGGCAACTTCGACGTGCCAGGTGGCATGGTGTTCTGGCCAAAGCCCAAAGGACATTTCGGCAGAACCAATGTGCCCCGTCCCGACCATCCAAAGGCGATTGGCTACGACAAATACCCTCTCTTCTGCAAAACGACCAATTCGGGTCATATCATGGAGGTGCCGAGGGCCATTCTCGAAGGCGATCCGTATCCCATTAAAGGCTTGATCGTCGCCGGCGCCTCGATAATGACTAATATGCCCAACCCTGATCTCTGGCGGAAGTGCTTCGGCAGGCTGGACTTGCTCGTGGTGATCGATCGCTTTCTCACCGCGGATGCGCTTCACGCCGACTACGTTCTGCCGGCAACCACCTATTACGAAACCCTGTCCCACCAGCGCTATCCAGGTGGATACGCTCAAATCAGGAGCAAAGTCGTCGAGCCTCTGGGAGAGGCAAGAAGTGACTTCGATATCTTCGTGGGCCTTGCCAAGCGCCTGGGCTACGGACACCTGTATCCACAGACGAAAGAAGAGCTTCTGGACCTGGTGTTCTCGAAGTCGCCAGTGAGCGTCGAGCAGTTGATGCGTAATCCCGGCGGCGTGAAATATGACTCCGTCACAATTGAATACAAGAAATACGAGAAAGGTCTCCTGCGACGAGATGGGCAGCCAGGTTTCAACACGCCATCTGGCAAAGTCGAGATCGCTTCGAGCGTTCTCGCCAGTCACGGCTACGATGCGCTGCCTGTTTACGTCGAGCCGATCGAGGGGCCGCTGAGCAATCCAGAGCTGGCAAAGCGATACCCGCTCATCTTCAACAGCGGCGCGCGCATCCAGTCGGCCTTCCGCACCCAGCACCTCAACATCCCCGCGTTGCTTAAGATGCAGCCAAAGCCTCACGTCTTGATTCATCCTCAAGATGCTAGCGCCAGGGGGATTGAAGACGGCGACCGCGTTTTCGTGGAAACGCTGAGAGGTCGAGTGCCTTTTTACGCCAGGGTCACAGACGCGGTGCTGCCCGGTGCAGTGGAAGCGAACGCGGGCGGAGGCGGTCCACTGCAGCCCCGAGAATGGCGCGAGGCGAACGTGAACTGTCTGACAGACCACGACAATCGCGATCCAATCTCCGGCTTTCCAGTTTACAAGGCCCTGCTGTGCGAGGTGCGCAAAGCCGAGGAGCAATAACTCGGCTCATCCGACGTGCCACAGTTGAATGGCGAACCCCAAACCCGTTATAATAGGCACCGCAGCGAGCCAACCGACGACGCAAATCCCCTCTCCCTCTGGGAGAGGGTCAGGGTGAGGGTCGTTCCCTCTCAACACTTCAATCAAGGATGATCTAACCCGATGGATTTAGAACACGTCACAAGGCAGGTCTTCTGGAACGTTAGCCTGGTCTGGTTCTTCTACACCCTGTCTGCCCTCGCCGTCCTCGCCTTCGCCACCGGCGCCTATCGCAACGTCTCCATCTGGCTCAAGGGATGGACAGGCGAGCGGTTGAAGAACGTCTCCCAATCGCTTTCTCGCGTTCTCACAGACGGCGCTTTGAACAGGAAGATCTTCAGGGGTGACTTCGCCGCCGGGATAATGCATCTCTGCATCATGTGGGGTTTCATCGTCCTGTTCATAGGAACCGTTCTGCTCACCATTCACAACGATATCGTTCCTTTTCTCTTCGGCTACACCTACCTGATCTACTCTTTCGTGCTCGACATCGCCGGCGTCGTCATGCTAACGGGCGTGGTCCTGGCGCTTGTCAGAAGATACGTCGTCAAGGCCCGTCCGATGCATAGCCTGTTGGATGATGGCGTCATACTTGCCCTCCTCGTCGTCATCGGCATCACAGGCTTCACGCTTGAAGGACTGCGTTTGGAAGCCTTGAAGCCCGCTGTAGACGACTGGTCTCCCATCGGCGCCCTGTTCGCCAGATTCTTGGACAGCGGCCTGGGCGGCGCTAAAGCCTGGCACGGCTCGTTGTGGTGGCTCCACGCTGCCCTCAGCCTGGCGCTGGTCGTCTACATCCCACTGTCAAAGCTATTTCACATGTTCGCTGCGCCGGCAAACATCTACTTGAGCGCAGAGGAACCGGCGGTCGTGACGCTGGAAGAGCGCGAGAAGCTCGTCGGCGACTTCAATCAAGCGCAGATGGTGTCCCTCGACGCCTGCACCAAATGCAATCGCTGCGAGAATGCCTGCCCTTCGCGTGCCTCGGGCGAGCCCCTTTCTCCTCGCGGTTTCGTACTGAACATGAAGGGCTACGCCAAAGAGAAGTATGGATTCCGCGCCAGGTTCGACGCCAGGGCAAAGGAAGCGGCGGCCGCGTCGCAGGTCGGCGATGCGATCGAGGACGACGCTGGCTGGTGGTGCACGACGTGCAGGGCCTGCGTCGAGCAGTGCCCCGTCTCGATCAGCCCGATGGATGTCATCAGGGAGACGCGCGTGAGCATGATGGCCGAGGGCCGCAAGGTACCCCCGACTATACGAGACATGTTGCGCACGATGTCCAAGTACAACAATCCCTGGGAGTCTGGCGGCAGCAAGCGCGCGGCGTGGCGCAAAAACCTCGAAGCCAAAGACTTCTCGCAGGGCGATGAGGCCGAGGTCTGCTACTGGATAAGCTGCGTCGCCTCCGGCGACGTTCGCAATCAGGAGGTCGCGAAAGCCTTCATCTCCATACTCAGACACGCGGGCGTGAGCTTCGCTCATCTCGGAAAGGAAGAAGGTTGCTGCGGCGAGTTCGTCAAGCGACTGGGTGAAGACGGGCTGTTCGAGGCCATTGTCGAGGGCAATTTTGGCGTGTTCGCCGACTTCGGCATCTCGAAGATGGTCACGACCTCGCCCCACTGCTATCACACGATGAAGCGAGATTACCCACCGCTCCGCGACAAGCTGCGCATCGAGAACGCTCCCCAGCTTGAGCCCAAACACCACACGGAGTTCATCGCCGAGCTTATCGCCGGTGGGAAGCTTACTTTCTCGCGCCGCGTCGAGAAGCGAGTGACCTTCCACGATCCCTGTTACATCGGCAGGCATGACGGGCTGTACGAGCAGCCGCGCCAGATTCTGCGCGCGATTCCCGGCGTCGAGGTCGTGGAGATGGAAAGGTCGCGGGAGAACAGCTTCTGCTGCGGCGGTGGCGGCGGTCGCATGTGGCTCGAATCGACCGGCGATGAGCGTATGGCCGAGCTTCGCGCCAGGGAAGCCGCGAAAACGAAGGCTGATATCCTCGTCACAGCCTGCCCATTTTGCATGAGCAACCTTCACGACGCGGTGAAGACCGCAGGATTCGCAGATGTTATGGAAGTAAAGGATATCGCAGAGCTGGTGGCCGAGGCAGTTGTCTCAGCCACGGCATACGAGGAGGTGTAATTTGAACATCGTCGTTTGCGTCAAACGTGTGCCTGACCTCGCGGAAGCCGAGATCGTCGTGGACAGAAGCGAAAAAGGCATCGAAACGGAAGACCTGGTTTTCGACATCAACGAATGGGATAACTACGCGGTCGAAGAGGCGGTCCTTCTCAAGGAAAGCATTGGAGGCACCGTGACGGCCATATCTCTGGGCGAGGAAGACTCGGAGGAGGTGCTCCGGAGGGGGCTGGCGGTTGGCGCTGATAACGCCATCCTACTTAACGATAGGGCGTTCGACGGCGGAGATGCTTTTGCCACGGCGAAGGCTCTGGCGGCCGCGATCGAGCGCAATCCCTTCGATCTTATCCTGACCGGTGCGCAGGCCGCCGACGATGGCTATGCCCAGGTCGGCGCGACCCTCGCCGAGATGCTGGGCATCCCTCACGCCACGCTGGTAACCGGTCTCGAGATCGATGGCAACGTCGCCAGAGTGCATCGCGAGTTGGAGGCTGGCCTCGAAGAAATCCTCGACGTCCGGTTGCCAGCGGTGCTCACCATCCAGACTGGTATCAACGAGCCCCGCTACGTCTCCATCGCCGGCATCAGGCGCGTTGCCCGCAGGGAAATCGAAGTGCTCGGCGCAAAGGATCTTGGTCTGAGCGGCGACGAGGTCGGCGCAGCCGGCTCCAGGCTCGAAATGCAGAGGCTCTTCGTGCCGCCGGCGACGCAGAAAGGCGAGATTCTCGAAGGAAGCGTCGATGTGACGACCGAGAAACTGGTCAGCATCTTCGCGAGCAAAGGATGGTTGGCCTAGATGAAAGAGATACTGGTATTAGCTGAACATCGAAAAGGCGAGCTCAGAGACATTACCCTGGATTTGCTGGCCAGGGGGCAGCAACTGGCCGACAAGCTCCGAGCGCAACAAGCTGAAGGAGAACTCACAGCCGTCGTGCTCGGCCAGGATGTGGGAACGTTCGCCGACACGCTCTCCAGTTATGCCGACCGCGTGCTTGTGGTCGAAGAAGAGGCGATGCGCGCTTTCAATTCCGATGCCTATCAGGAAGCGCTGGCTCACCTCATCAAACAGCGTCGGCCGGCCATTACCTTGATTGGGCACACCGCTTTCGGCATCGATCTCGCCCCCGCGCTGGCAACCTCTCTCGACGCCGCGCTGGCAACTGACTGCATCGAAGTCGACGTGGAGGGTGGCGCTTTCACTGCCGTTCGGCCTGCCTACGGTGGAAAAGCGAGAATGAGCGTGCTTCTGCGCGGCGACGTTCGGATCGCAACAATCCAGTCTGGGAGCGCGCCGAGTCCATCGCCGCGTGCAACTCGCGGCGAGATCGTCAGCATCGATTCTCCGTTGGCAGGAGAGATCGCCTACAAGAAGTTTCTCGAATATGCCGACACGTCGGCCGGTGAGATCGACATAACGCAAAGCGACATCGTCGTTGCGGTTGGCCGTGGCATCGGCGATCCAAAGAACATCCCTATCGTGGAAGACCTTGCCAGCGCCCTCGGCGGCGTGCTCGCGTGCTCACGTCCCGTCGTGGACAAGAAATGGCTGCCCAAGGCCCGGCAGGTGGGCATCTCAGGCAAGACCGTTCAGCCCAAGCTTTACCTGGCCGTGGGCATCAGCGGCGCCTTCCAGCACGTTTCGGCCATCAAAGGCGCGAACATGGTGGTCGCCATCAACAAGGACCCGAAGGCGCCCATCTTTCGCGTGGCCGATTACGGCATCGTCGGCGATCTCTTCACCGTCGTTCCCGCGCTCAGAGAGAAAATCCTCAAAGCCAAATCAGGCAAATAGGAGGCACCGTGTGGGCACGATGTGAATGTCGAACCGATCGAAGAGCAGAAGGTGATGCCGAAACTGATTTCTCTTTGACAGAACCAGCCCTCGGCCTTATAATGAATTTAGAGGCAAGTACAAGGTAGGTTCCGACAGGTGGGGAGTGGGAGGTGAGATGTGGCCTCGACGAGGACGGCCATCGTCGTTGAACCCAATGAGGACTTAGCTGACCTCTTCCGGCAAGCCCTTGCCGATTATGGATTTAGCGTAGTCAACGTTGCACCCTGCGATTGCCTGGCCCAGTTTGCCGCAAACGATAAGCCGAGTTCTTCTGCTTGGTCTGAGCGGAGACACGACCAAAATGGGAAGTCCATCTTGGGGAGTCGCGATTCTCACGGCTCCGCAGGTGCAACCAGCGTCTTGCAAGCCCCCGATCTAAGCGAGCTGAAGCCTGACTTATTGCTGATCGATGCTGCGCGACTGGATAACAACCTCGATCCAGTGGCTGACGGCCTGGAATGCCTCTACCATCTGCAGACAGTCGGGAATCTTGGCGACGTGCCGGTCGTCGCTTTCGCGCTGGACGGGTTGAAACCCCCGATCCGCGTCGGGGGCGATGTTCTGCCAGTCAGGATAGACCACTGGCTTGCCGATGGCCTTAATTTGTTCGACCTCCTTGATTGGCTGGACAACTTTCAACAGGTGTCTGCTCTGTAACGTGGTCGAGCTTCAAGCGTGATATGCCATCCTGACCTTGGGCGATTGGCTGACACTCGCCGTCGTGCCATATCGCTGCTCCTCTATCGCGCGCTTGAAAAGGCCCTCGTATTCGCTGATAACGACGTCCCAGTCGAACTCCTCCCGCGCCCGCTGTAGTCCTCCT
This sequence comes from Chloroflexota bacterium, assembly GCA_023480885.1. Taxonomy (GTDB): domain Bacteria; phylum Chloroflexota; class UBA6077; order FW602-bin22; family JACPRP01; genus JAMCWX01. Next base: position 31,838 of record JAMCWX010000027.1, read on the forward strand.
GCGCGGAGTTGCTTGCGAAGCGCTGGCCGGCGCCAGAGACGGGTGATTGCGCTCGCGAGAGCGGCCGGGTCATCTGTCGGGACCAACAGGCCGTTTCGTTCGTGCGTGACGAGGGTCGGAACGCCCCCTGTGTCAGTCGCGATGACCGGCATTCCCGCGGCATTCGCTTCACAGATCACGCGGCCCATCGTCTCGACGTCCGCCCACCCGTTGCGCCGACGATGAATGTGGCTCGCGAGGACGAAGCAATCCGCGGCGTGATAATAATCCGCGATCTCCTCGTGCGGAACTCGCCCGACAAACCGTACAGCACCATTCAAATCGAGCTGGGCCGCCAGCCGTTCGCATTTCTCACGTTCGGGGCCGTCGCCCACGACGACGAGCGCCAGTTCCGGCAGGTCTCGCCGCGCCAGCGCTACCGCTTCGAGCAGGATGTCCACACCTTTCTTCATCACCAGCCTGCAGACCGTCAGGATGGCCGGGCTGGCGCCGTCGATGCCGAGACGGGTGCGAAGCGCAGGTCGTGTGGCTCTTGAGAAGCGACCGGCGTCGACCCCGCCCGGAACGACCGCGACTGCCGCCGGTTCGACCCCCAGCTCCAGGAGCCTGTCGTGGGTGTAGTGGCTGTTTGCGACGACGAGAGACGCGGTGCACGCTGCCCGCCGCACCAGTTCGCGACGCACCGAGAACAGGGCATCTTCGAGCCAGGCGGGCGCACCCAGACGCTGGTACAGCGCGTACAGCCGCCGCTCCACGCTCGGGTAGGCCAGGAACCGGCTGCCTGGACGGAACGGGTATGGTATCCAGCAGCGCATGATATCGTTCCCGACCGAGCGACAAACCACTGGTACTCCTGCCATTGCCCGCAGCACGCCGTAAAACGGCGTGCTGCTGTAAATGACGTCGGGACGAAGGCGGTTGACGATATCTAGTATCTGTCTCACGTTAGCCCAGTAGCTCAGTCGACTGAGACAGCGTTGAGTCGGGAAGGGTTGAGCGGCGTCGTAGGCGGCCGCCGCCTCCGGGCTATCCATATGCGCATAAGTGACGACGGCAATCCTGTGCCCTCGGCAGTGAAGACCGCGTGCCAGCGCCGCGGCGTGAGTCTGCATCCCTCCTACGGCTGGCGGGTACTCGGGCTGAATGAGCAATAGCATTGTCGGAAGTTCTCTCCATCAAGTTCGATCGATCTTGTGGGCGGCTCGATTATTGCTTGCTCTAGATTACCCTATCGCCACGCAAGGTGTCAACCAGACTGGTTCAAAGTAGGTGTTCAGACTCGTCGGGCTGAAGTCCCGCCGTCAGGCATTGTAGCGCCGGCGTCGCCTAGTTGCGGCCTGACGCGAGCACTTTTGCTTGACAATGTCACATTCCAGGGATCGAGCGTGGCCTCACCATGCAGACACGTAGTGCGGGTGGCTTGTCCCCCGCAGTGGCGGGGCGGGGGAAACCACCCAGTTGGCCAATGTGACATTGTCAAGTTTGTTAGCGCTCAGTAGTGCCGCGACCAGCGTGGAGCTTTCTCTCTCGATGTGGAAAACTGGAGAGGATGTCTCATATGCCGCCATCGTGCGCGACATCACCGCGGCAAGCGGACTTGCGCTAGGGATACGATACCGGCTGGATAATGCGCTGCCTTAAGGCGCTGGAAATTGCCTCCGAGCAGTTCCTCGCTTGCAGCTTCTTGAGTATTCGTGCACGATAGTTCTCAACCGTCTTGGGGCTCAGGCGCAGCTTGCGTCCAATCTCTTTGCTGGTGTATCCTTGCGCGATGAATCGCAGAACGTCTTTCTCTCGATCCGTGAGCCCATCACCTGGCGCGAAACGCTCGCGACGTTCGCGCAACGATTCGATTACAGCCTTGGTCGCAGCGGGGTCGAGAAAGCACTGGCCATTGGACACCGTCCTGATGGCCAGAACCAGATCGTCTACCACAGACTGTTTGAACAGATAGCCCGCGGCGCCCGCGTCGAGCATTCCCAGCACGTACTGGTCGTCCGCGAACAGCGTGAATGCTAGAACGCTTACGTCAGGATTGTTCACCCTCAACTTGCGGGTCGCCTCGATGCTGCCCACGCCTGGCAGGCCCACTCCCATCAGGACGACGTTGGGCCTGGTTTCCTCGAGCAGTTCGATTGCCTCCTCGCCGCTGCCGACGCTGCCGACGACCCTGATATCGGGTTCTCTCTGCAGCAGCGTGCAAACCCCTTCACGAACGATGGCGTGCTGCTCGACTACCAGGACGCGGATGCTCTCCTGCGCGTTTGGGGAGCCTTCCATCAGTCGTATCCTTCAGGTACTGTTTCCCGCGACACTCTTATCTCGCCATGGCTCGAATGATTTCCGCGATCGAATGATGCGTGCTACGGGGCTTTGCACAATGGTGACTCGATTATGCCCTGGGCTATGGCACGCGAAACTGCCTCGTAGCAGTTCCTCGCCTGCAGCTTTTCGAGTATTCGCGCTCGATAGTTCTCGACCGTTTTGTGGCTCAGGAACAGTATTTGTCCGATCTCTTTGCTAGTGCAGCCTTGCCCAACGAGCTTGAGGATGTCTTTCTCTCGATCCGTAAGCCCATCGCCTGGCGCGAAACGCTCGTGACGTGCGCGCAACGATTCGATCACGATCCTGGTTGCAGAAGGGTCGAGAAAGCACTGGCCATTGGACACCGTCCTGATGGCCAGAACCAGATCGTCTACCACAGACTGTTTGAACAGATAGCCCGCGGCGCCCGCGTCGAGCATTCCCAGCACGTACTGGTCGTCCGCGAACAGCGTGAATGCCAGTACGTTTACGCCAGGATTATCCTCCCTAAGCTTGCGGGTCGCCTCCACGCCGCTTATGCCTGGTAATCCCACGTCCATAAGAACCACGTCCGCTTTCGTAACCTCGAGCAGTTCGATTGCCTCCTCGCCGCTGCCAACGCTGCCGACGACCCTGATATCGGGTTCCCTTTGCAGCAGAGTGCAGACTCCCTCGCGGATGATGGCCTGGTCCTCTACTACGAGGACGCGTATGCTGCTTTGTAGCCCCTGCTGACTTGTCACGGCCTGTGTCCTGGATGAATACCTTTGCGTAAACCGTCGCGCATCGTAGTCGTTTTACTTAACGATATCAGATGAACCTGGCATTGTAATGGGTGTTTGCTCGCCAGTTCGCACAGGGAATTCACCTATCTTGCCATAGAGGGTTATTCTCAGGGGACTGTTCCCTTGCCACGGGGAAAGATCTGAAGCCTGCTAGAGACGCGAGATCTCGCGTCTCTGCGACGCCTGTTATGCCGACCAAGCACGTTTCAGTGTATGCGCCGTTCTATTTTGATGGCTACGATGCCACCTCGATTATGCCTTGCTTTATGGCGCTGGAAACTGCCTCGTAGCAGTTCCTTGTTTGCAACTTCTCCATGATTCGCGCGCGATAGTTCTCGACCGTTTTCGGGCTCAACGACAGCTTAGTGCCAATCTCTTTTGTAGTCCGTCCCTGTCCGATGAGCCGGAGGATACCCTTTTCGCGCTCTGTAAGCGCTGGGCCAGAGGAGGGCTGCTGGCGATGCCTGAGCCTCGATTCGATGACCATCTTGGTGACAGCGGGATCGAGAAAATACTGGCCCGCGGCCAATGCTCTAGTAGCTTGAATGAGATCGCTCACCACCGATTGCTTCAACAGGTAGCCCGCCGCGCCAGCGTCTAGCATGCCAAGCAAGTACTGATCGTCCGCGTACATGGTCAACGCCAGTACGTGAACGTTCGGGTTGCTTCCCTTGATTCTGCGAGTGGCTTCTATGCCGCTTATGCCAGGCAGCCCTACGTCCATGATGACGACATCGGCGCCGTTCGCCTGTAGGAACTCCGTAGCTGCCTCGCCACTGTCGACGCTGCCGACGACCTCCAAATATGGTTCTCTTTCCAGCAAGACACAGATGCCCTCACGGACAATAGAGTGGTCGTCGACTACAAGCACTCGTGTGCGGGCCTGTGATCTATTCTTTCTGCCCATTGCTCACATCCTCGATCGGAATTCTGGCTCGAATAACCGCGCCTGAGTTAGGCATCGATATCACGCTCAGTTCACCGCCGAGAGCGGTCGCTCGTTGAAACATGCCACACAGTCCCAGTTTGGGCCGCCCAGTGTTTTCGCGAGAGATATTGCCAGGCTCAAAGCCGATTCCATCGTCTGCAATTTCCAGTTCAGCATACTCGTTCGAGAAGGTCAGGCGAACGCTCACTATATCCGCTCGAGAATGTTTACGTGCGTTGGCAACTGCCTCCTGGACGATCCGGAATATCGCTAGCTCGGTGGCCGGGCTCAGCTTCCGTGGGGGGGCTTGGAGGTCGACCTGCAGCTCGGTTGAGCCCAGGCCAGCGAATCTATTGGCGTAGCTTCGTAGAGCTGGGAGCAGTCCAAGATCGTCAAGCAGCCGCGGCCGCAGATTGAATGCCAGGCGGTGCAGCGCCTCAGCGCAATCGTTCAGCGCCTGTCTTGCTTGGTCGAGCATCTCACGCGCGGCGAATTGTTGAGGTATGTTCGCGATAGCTTGATCCAGGCGGAAGACAGCGAATACCAGAAACTGGGAAGCTTCGTCGTGCACTTCGCGCGCGATCTTCCCGCGCTCTTCTTCGAGGATGGCGATCAGCTTCTCAATGTGCCGCGCTTGCGCGGCGTTAGCCGTCCCGCTCAAGAAACGTGTTTCTTGGCGCTCCCCGTGAGGCTCCGCTCCGCTCTGCCGCAGCGAAGCTGCCTTCTCGCCACCCTGCCTCTTGTCCACAACCGAAACCCAATCTCCCACCACGAAAAACAATTCCCTTCCCTCCCCCGACGGAAGCAATCGCTTTTCTTCTCTCAGAGAGGCGCAAAACAAACAATAGTTAGCGCTCCTTTAGAGGTTGCTCTTCAAAACCTTGTCACAGTTCAACTTGGAAGAATGTCTCTTGGTAGTATGCCTGCGCTCAATCAATTATAACATTGATATCGGTAGTCGACGGATTACAGATTGTTAATGATCGCTGTCGATTCTTAACAATCCTAAATCAGCGTTTTGTTCCGGTTGCCCTGCTTGACACAGAGGGAAAACATGGTATGATTGCTCAGTCGCTAGCTGGCAGCCTGTACGGCGGTCATTCCAGGGGTGGCCAGGGCTGGCCAGCTCTAGCAGCGCCGATTCATTCCAAAGTCGTAATTTGGTAGGAGGAAGAATGGAAGCTTATTGCGTCAAGTGTAAGGCCAAGCGCGAAATGAAGAATCCACAGCAGGTGACGATGAAGACTGGCCGCCCTGCCACATCCGGCACTTGCCCCGTCTGTGGCACCAAGATGTTCCGCATCGGCGGAGGAGCCAAGTAGCGGAACCCGTCACCTCAAGCCATCAGGGCGTTATAGTCGCCGGACTCTGAGCTCTTCCGCTCGCGTCCCGGCAGGCATGGCATTGCCAATCTCGCCATCTTTGGCATTATCCTTGCACGTAGTTTGCCAGCGGTAACCTCGTTTGGCTCGGCACAGCCGCAAGGAGGTAATGCAATGAGATGGTTCTTGTCAATGGCAATGATGGCGCTTCTCGTATCGTGCTCGTCGGAACCGGTGGATCCCACTCCAGTTGAAATACCCGTCGCCACGTCGACGCCGCGGCCAACGCCAACCACTGCGCCGCCTCACGGAACTCGGCCCACGCGGCGGCCGACGAGCACGCCAGTCAAGCCACAGGAGTCCTCCGCTCCTGAGGCAATATCCACAACCGCTCCCTCAACGCCATTGCCGACGGCTGCCAGGCCGACAGCATCGCCAACACAGGCCCTGACGACCACCACGCGGACTCCAGTCAGACCGACAGGTGTCACGTCGACGGCGACCCCCGCGACGCCGACGAATGCTTCGTCGACGGCAACGTCAGGAGCGCCGACAAATGCTACTTCGACGGCAACGCCAGCGTGGACCGCCACCCCCGCACCTTCTCAGGCGCAATCGACCCAGACACCCGCTACAGCGGGTACTCCGCAATCGACTCTGACGCCCGGTGCGGTGAGTACGCCACCGCCAACTCCAACCGTTCAGCCGACGATCACCCCGTCGCCCACACAAACAGCGGTCCCAAGACGTTCCTATTCGGGTTCACGCCCTGGTGGGTCTGAATAATCTCATTTTTCGGGCTAACCTGTGCTATGATGACAGTGAAGATCGTGGTGGTAGAAGGGAGGCTTCTCGATGTGGAGATCGGCTGTTCTGGCGTTGTCTACGAACCGGGCCATGCGTCAGATTGCGACGCGTAATGGCCTTGGGAAAAGGATGGCATCACGCTTCGTCGCGGGCGAGACTATTGACGAGGCCATCGCCGTTGCCGAAGACCTCAACCAGCGTGGTGCCACGGGCGAGCTCGACTATTTGGGAGAGCACGTAACAGACGAAGGGCAGGCCGTCCTGGCCGTGAAAACGTATCTGGACACGCTGGACCGCATAGCCAACACCCGCGTCGATGCCCACGTGTCCCTGAAGCTGTCGCAAATGGGGCAGGAACTGGGTGACGAGTTGTGCTACGACAACTCCCGGAAGTTGCTTGAGCGGGCAGCCGAGTATGCCAATTTCGTCTGGCTGGATATGGAGGGTTCGTATTCTACCGAACGCACTATCCAGCTCTACAAAAAGCTTCGTGCTGAGTACGAAAACGTGGGCATCGCTCTTCAGGCCTACCTATATAGAAGCAAGGCAGATGTGGAGGAAATCCTCTCCATAGGAGGAACCGTGCGCCTGTGCAAGGGAGCATACAGCGAGCCGCCAGAGATAGCCTTCCCGCACAAAGTTGAGGTCGACCGCAACTACAAGGTCCTCGCCGAGGCGCTAATCTCCAGCGGCCGCTATCACGCCATTGCCACTCACGACGACAAGATGATCCAGCACGCCACCAGGTTTGCGAAAGCCAGGGGCGCAGATAGCCAGGCATTCGAATTCCAGATGCTGTATGGGATCAGGCGAGACCTGCAGGCGCGACTATTGCGAGATGGCCGCCGACTGCGAATCTATGTGCCATTCGGAGAACAGTGGTTCCCCTACTTCATGCGTCGGCTGGCCGAGCGTCCCGCGAATACACTGTTCCTCGCCAGCAGCATCGTCGCCGAGGCAGGCTCCAGAAACCGCGGCTAACCGTGCTTTTCGTCGTACACAATATCACCACTGCTGAACTTGGCGCACTCGTTAAATGTATAGTATAATCGCCCTGTTTTTCTAGAGGGGTGGCGCTCCGAAGCGTCACTCAAGCTCAGTGCCGTGCGCGCTTGCAGAGCAGTCTGAAGGAGGTGATGAAGAAGCAGCGCGAAGCTGAGCTTCGCCCGACGACGATGTTTCGGGGGCGATATTGTTCATGGAGCAATGTGCAAGCCTGCAACGGTGAGGCAAACAGAGCACAACAATTGAGGAGGATTAAGGAGGAGGAAATGAGACGTAGATTATATCTGATGACCAGTGTACTTGCGATAGCGAGCTTTTCCCTGCTGTTCGCGGCGGGTTGCGCCAGCACGCCAGCGTCAACGCCACAGCCAGCGAGTCCTTCGCCGACGACGAAGCCGGCTGCCAAGCCAACCACCGCGGCTGCGGTCACGCCTGCCGCGGCGTCTGCCAATGGCGAGCAACTCTACAAGGCCAATTGCGCCGCCTGCCACGGGGCAAATGGTGCGGGGGGCACCAAGATAGGGAAGGCTACAGCAGCCGACCTACGCCAGCCGAAGCTGGAACCTGGCTACCACAACGATACCACGCTGCTGCGTCGCGCTATTGTCGAAGGCAAAGACGAGAAGGGGGGAGACCTGGACGAGGCCATGCCACGCTTCAAGGGCAAGCTGTCTGACAGCAACGTGGATGCGATCGTCACCTACCTCAAGACCCTACGCTAGCAAAAACGACTAGTAGGGGCGCTCTCCCACGCTCAATCGTGGGATGGGCGCCCCAAAAAGCATTGGAGCCCTGCCCTTCGTTGCTGCTAGACCTCCCCCTTCCCCTGACAATGAACCCACAAAGGTATCTATTGACCATGACCACCTTGTTGCTCTTGCAGAGGCACACAGGCTCCGCCTACCGGGCTCAGTTTGAGCGGCTGCCACGGCTGCTCCGCCGCTGCCTGGCGTACCTACGCGATTCATGAGAAGCTCACGAAGTCGCCTGTTGTTGACATTCTGAAACCTATCGACTACATAAAGGCAAACAGACGACAGGGAGGTGAAAACGTCGTGAGCGAACCAGCAGACCTGATTCCGCTTGAAAAAGTCGCTGAGCAGCTAGGAGTCAGTCGGGCAACAATGTGGCGCCGGGTGCGCGAACTTCGAATAGCTGTGTACACGAGCCCTCTTGATAACTCGCAACGGTTTTGAAGACGGTTGTTAGAAGTCACCCCTACTACATCTAGTAGTAACCACCCATTTATGCCACAACCCCTTGTGCTAATGTGATACGTACAGCACCGGTACAACATCGCCAGGGTAAGGGAGGAGAGAGATGTCCCACAGGAGCCCTGGCGATAGCTCTATCGTCCAACGACCCAATGGCACGTATCAAGTCAGTCTACAAATCAGTGGCAGGCGGAAGACGCTGTACGCCAGGTCGGAGCGTGAGGCGAAGAAGAAGCTGCGTGAGCTACAAGCCCAAGTCCAAAACGGCACATTGCCACAAGAAGGCGTCCATGCTTTGCGACGTCAGAAGGTGCAACAGAATGAATGGCGTCTTAAGTCGGGAGAGAACTGGCAGAACACAGGATATGTCTTCACGATCGGCGAGGGAAGGCCACTGTATCAGTATCACATTCAACACCTAATGCGTGACCAATGTCACAAACTGGGGCTGCCAGCGCTTGGCCCACACGGATTGCGGCACCTTCACGCTAGTTTGTTGTTGTCTGAAGGACTGCCGCTCACCGACGTATCGGCAAGGCTGGGACACGCCAATGCCAACATCACGGCGGGTATCTACGCTCACGTGATACCAGGAAGGGATATCGAGGCGGCGAGGTCGATGGAGAGCGTGCTCAGGCAGAGAGACTGACTAGGTTACTACCATTGATATACCATTTGTGATATACTGAAGCCGTGAATGAATGGAGTCTAGTCTTCTACGAAACAGCAAACGGCCGTCGCCCTGTAGAGGAGTATCTTGACAGTCTTAGTGGTGAGGAAGCGGCCAAAGTCAGGTTTGACCTAGATTTACTCAAGAGTTACGGCCTGCTATTGGGCGCACCGTACGTACGAAGTATTGGTGGCAAGTTGTGGGAACTGCGAACTAGAGGGCAAGCGCAACATCGAGTGTTTTACTTTGCGGCATCTGGCAAGCTGCTAGTGCTGTTGCACGCTTTCACAAAGAAAGCACGGAAGACGCCAACACGTGAAATTGAGATAGCTAGGCGGAGAATGGAGGATTACCAAAGGAGGGTAAGCCGATGAACTACGATGATTACATTGCCAAGAGGGAAGCCAGGGACAGTGATTTTAAGGAAGCCTGTGAGCGCTTGCGTCCGCAATTCGAGTTCAGAAAAAGCTTGATAGGGGCAAGGCTGGCGGCAGGACTTACACAAAAGCAGTTAGCGGAGAGAGTGGGAACGTCGCAGGCGGCTATAGCACGCCTGGAGAGCGGCGCACAACTGCCCAGCGTTAACACTCTCTATCGCTTGGCCGTGGTCCTTGGGCTTCAGTTTACGATCGCGCCAGGCGACTTTCTTTCCGTGAGCAAGCACCGAGCAGCATAACGAGAAAGCAAGCCAGGCTCCTGATGTACGGGCATCAGGAGCCTGGCTTGCTTCTTTTCACCGCTGTGGAGGTGTGCTGTGAAACGCAGACGAAAGACACCACAGGAAGGCGTCTTGGAGCTGATCCATCTTAGCGACAAGCAGCTGACACGCCTTCTCGATTTCGGAAAGAAGTGTGGCGGCATCGAGATATCGACACGCAGCGTGAAAGGAGACTGCCCACGAGAAATACCGTTATTGCCCATTGGCGATACCTGGGAAGCTATCGCCAAAATCAAGGTGGAATTGAGGGGTTCCGAAGGATACGGTTCCGTTTCGTGTGTCCGAAGTTGATAAATCGTGTTGCTGTTCGCCAGCTAGTTTCTTCTTCGCCCTTAGTTACAAGCGCCCTGCGTGTCACCTGATTAAGGACGGCTTAGATCGCTAGCACATCCATCCAACTGAACTGTCTAACCTGGGAACCGGCCATCTCCAATGGGCAGTGCCCAGGGTTACGCACTGGTCGCTTGCGCTCTTTACGTTTC
>JAMCWX010000063.1 GCA_023480885.1 Chloroflexota bacterium
ACGAGCCGACATCGAGGTGCCAAACCTTGCCGTCGATGTGAACTCTTGGGCAAGATAAGCCTGTTATCCCCGGGGTAACTTTTATCCGTTAAGCCACGGCCCTTCCATTCGGTACCGTGGGATCACTTTGCCCGACTTTCGTCCCTGCTCGAATCGTATTTCTCGCAGTCAAGCTCCCTTATGCCAATACACTCCACGGGTGATTTCCATCCACCCTGAGGGAACCTTTGGGCGCCTCCGTTACCTTTTAGGAGGCGACCGCCCCAGTCAAACTGCCCACCAGGCGCTGTCCACCAGCCGGTTTCACGGTCTGGAGTTAGGGCCGAAACCAGGGAAGAGTGGTATTTCACTGATGGCTCCGTCGAACCCGAAGATTCGACTTCCCAGCCTCCCACCTATCCTACGCATCCGCAGCCTCAGCTCAATGCCAGGCTACAGTAAAGCTCCACGGGGTCTTTTTGTCCTGTCGTGGGTAATCCGCATCTTCACGGATACTTCAATTTCGCCGAGTCCCTCGTTGAGACAGCGCCCAAGTCGTTACGCCATTCGTGCGGGTCGGAACTTACCCGACAAGGAATTTCGCTACCTTAGGACCGTTATAGTTACGGCCGCCGTTCACCGGGGCTTCGGTTCGGACCTCTCAGCCCTCCCCTTAACCTTCCGGCACTGGGCAGGCGTCAGCCCCTATACTTCGCCTTTCAGCTTATGCAGAGACCTGTGTTTTTGTTAGACAGTCGCTTGGGCCTGTTATCTGCGACCCCCAAAGGCTCCAGGTGTTCACCCTTCACCCCCAGGGGCACCCCTTCTCCCTAAGTTACGGGGTTAATTTGCCGAGTTCCTTAACGAGGGTTCTCTCGTCCACCTTCTCCGATTTCGGAGCGCCCACCTGTGTCGGTTTGCGGTACGGGCGACACTTGCTCTGGCTAGAGGCTTTTCTTGGCAGCTTAGGCTCGGCTCAGTTGCCTTTGGAATACTCCGCAGGCTCCCTATCGCCTCTCGATCACTGCCGCCATGGATTTGCCTATGGCGACTCTCTACCAGCTTCGACGCGGCATCTCCAGCGCCGCGCTGAGCCTACCTTCCTGCGTCCCCCCTTCGCTCGTAACGAACAAGTGTCGGTACGGGAATATTGACCCGTTGTCCATCGCCTACGCCTGTTATGGCCTCGGCTTAGGCCCGACTAACCCTACGCCGACTGACGTTGCGTAGGAATCCTTGGGCTTACGGTGCCACGAGTTCTTATCGTGGTTAACGCTACTCATGCCGGCATTCTCACTTCCGCGCGCTCCAGCAGACCTTCCAGTCCACCTTCTCCGCCGCGCGGAACGCTCCCCTACCAAACAGCGATCAGTTTTCAGCGTTCAGCCATCCTTTCAAAGGGAGGACGGCTGATTGCTGAGAACTGACGGCTCTTTCTGCAGCTTCGGCACCAGGCTTGAGCCCCGGTACATTGTCGGCGCAGGACAACTCGACCAGTGAGCTGTTACGCACTCTTTAAATGGTGGCTGCCTCTAAGCCAACATCCTGGTTGTCTGAGCTGTCCCACATCCTTTCACACTTAGCCTGGATTTAGGGGCCTTAGCTGACAGTCTGGGCTGTTTCCCTCTCGACGACGAAGCTTATCCCCCGCCGTCTCACTCCCGAGCTATAAAGTTCTCGCCATTCGTAGTTTAGTTGGGTTCGGTAAGTTTGTTACTCCCTAGTCCATCCAGAGCCCTACCTGCGAGACTGAACGCTCAAGGCTGCACCTAAATGCATTTCGGGGAGAACCAGCTATCTCCGAGTTCGCTTGGCATTTCACCCCTACCCACAGCTCATCCCACAGTTTTGCAACACTGACGGGTTCGGGCCTCCATCTCGGTTTAACGAGACTTCACCCTGGCCATGGGTAGCTCACCCGGTTTCGGGTCTAATGAATGCGACTGCACGCCCTGTTCAGACTCGCTTTCGCTTCGGCTCCGTGCCTTAAGCACTTAACCTCGCCACACTCATTAACTCGCCGGCTCATTCTTCAATAGGCACGCCGTCATCCACCTGAGGCGGACTCCGACCGCTTGTAGGCACACGGTTTCAGGTTCTATTTCACTCCCCTCGCCGGGGTGCTTTTCACCTTTCCCTCACGGTACTGGTTCACTATCGGTCGTCAATGGTATTTAGCCTTGGAGGATGGTCCCCCCAGCTTCCCACGGGATTCCTCGTGTCCCGTGGTACTCAAGCTCATCGACGGGAGGCTCACACCTTTTGCTTACGGGGCTTTTACCCTCTGTGGCAGATATTTCCATATCCTTCAGCTAGATGATGAGCTTTGTGACTCCCTGAGGCCATTGCCGCGCCTCGAATCGATGGCTTCCAACCCCCTCTAGCCCTTAAGTCGGCAAACCGTTTAGGACAGAGGGTTTAGGCTGTTCCCCTTTCGCTCGCCGCTACTAGGAGAATCTCGGTTGATTTCTTGTCCTCGAGGTACTAAGATGTTTCAGTTCCCTCGGTTCCCTCCTATCGTCCTATGCGTTCAGACGAAGGTGCCTGAGCATTACCCCAGGCGGGTTGTCCCATTCGGGTATCCACGGATCAAAGCTTGCACGGCAGCTCCCCGTGGCTTTTCGCAGCCTTGCCACACCCTTCATCGGCCTCTGACGCCAAGGCATCCACCATGCGCCCTTTGTAGCTTAGCCAAAACTCGCTCAACAAAATGAAGTTGATCTTATTCAGTTTTCAAGGTGCAAACTATCGCATAAAACCAGTGTATCCTGCCTTTCGTGGCAGGATACACTGGTCTAGCTACTTACATTTTAGCAAACTGGCAGGTGTTATGTCAAGTCGTTTAGACTTCGGTGACAACAGGGAGTATCAGCGGCTGCTGCCGAGTCTGTTCGTAGATGAACTTGCTCAGGACCTCTTTCACCTTTGCCACGATGAACCCGTATTCCGCCTCGCCTCGCAGTTGACGCGTCAGAGCGCGCAGAATCTGAGCTCGACCTCGCTTCAGAATGTCTGCTTCGTTCGGGCAGACAAATCCTCGCGAAAGCAAATCTGGCCCCCCGACTATTCTGCCCGTTTCCCTATCCACCGCAAGTGCGGCAACAAGTACGCCGTCTTCTGCCAGCCTTCCCCTTTCTCGCAGCAACGCTTGTGTAACGCCGAGCGTCAACCCGTCGACCAGCACCGAACCCGACGGAACCCTGCCTTTCTTGCGCGCCAGTTCGGCGGTTACCTCGACCACGTCGCCTATCTCGCTTAGGACCACCCGCTCAGGCGGAATCCCGGTTTCGCTCGCCAGCGCCTGGTACAACACCATATGTCGATACTCGCCGTGCAATGGGATGCAGAATTTCGGTCTGACCAGGAGTATCATCTCCTTCAGCTCGTCACGGCTGGCATGGCCCGAAACGTGGACATTTGACACCGTGTCCCGGTATAGCACCACTGCGCCGCGCCTGAACAGGTTATCAATCGTTTTCGTCACGGTCTCCTCGTTGCCCGGTACTGGCGTCGCCGAGACTACGACCGTGTCTCCACGTACTATCTTGATCTGCGGATGATCGCCCACGGCCATACGGGCTAACGCCGACGTAGGTTCTCCCTGGCTCCCTGCTGCTAACAGGAGAACCTGATTTAGAGGCAAGCCGCGAGTTTCGCGTGTACTGACAATAGCGCCGGCGGGGGGTCGAAGGTAACCCAGTTCCTGCGCCACCTTGACGTTATCCGCCACGCTCTTCCCGATTACCGCCACTTTCCGCCCCAGCGTATTTGCGATGCGTATCACCTGCTCGAAACGGGTGATATTAGATGCAAATGTGGTGAGGATAACCCGCCCGGGGGCCTCGCGAATGACCCTCTCAAGTGTTTCGCTAACTACCTGCTCTGATGGGGTCCTTCCCGGCCGCTCTACCCTCACACAATCAGACAGCAGCGCGAGAACGCCACGCTCTCCGATCTCGCGCAATCTACCAATGTCCGTCGGCGCACCAGCCACTGGCGTCTGGTCGAACTTGAAATCACCCGTCATTATTATCGTGCCCATTGGCGAACTGATGACAATAGACCTCGAATCCGGCACGCTATGGCTTACAGGGACGAACTCCACTTCCAACTTGCCAAAGCGATAAACCTGGCCAGAATCCACCGGTCGAAGATCCGCCAACTTTGTCACACCAAACTCTTTCAGCTTGGCATTCAGAATGCCTAGAGTTAAGGCTGACCCATAGATAGGCACCTTACGACCCATACTATGCAGAACGTAAGGTACAGCGCCGATATGATCTTCGTGAGCGTGGGTAAGCAAAATAGCGCGAAGGCTGCCCATATTTTGGCGCACGTAGGTGAAATCTGGAATGACCAGATCCACACCATACATCTCTTCCGCGGGGAACATCACCCCAGCGTCGACAAGCAGCATGTCCCCGCCATATCGAATGACGGTGGAGTTCTTGCCGACCTCACCGACGCCACCCAGCGGGACCACCTGAAATGCCTGTCTGGCCAATTGAACCTCCAGTACCTGTTTTCTCTCAGCGCCAAAGTCCAAGATTTCTTCACTAGCGACCAATTATGGGGGAGCAATAATGGTGCCATGTCGCCGATAGTGGCATGCTTCTTGCGCTCTTCAACAGGGAGGAGGTGGCCATTGCCGTGAAAGCAGAGTTACCGAAGTATGCAGTTATTTTGAACCCGACGGATAGCTCGAAGGCTTCGGAGTTGGCAACATTACAGGCAGTTTACCTGGCCAAGCTATCTGGCGCTCAACTGGTGCCGGTCTTCGTCGTCGACGAGTCCGTCGCTCGTAGGGCTTGCGTGAACGTTCGACAGGCAATGGAACGAATCACCAAGAAGGGGCACGAGGTTCTTTCATCTATCAAAGCTCTTGGGGAGCGCAATGGGGTGGCCGTGACGCCGCTGCTGGTGGAGGGGCAAACAGCGCCGACCATTCTGAAGATAGCCAGCGATCAGAGCGCTAGCTTGATCGTAATAGGACGCACCGCGTTCACCGACATCGACCATTTGCTGGCCCGCCCGATTAGCATCTCAGAGGAAGTCCTTGAAGGAGCGCTCTGCCCAGTCCTCGTCATTAAAGGATCTTGACGTCATAACTTCGCTTTGCCACCTTAATCGAGTTCCGCAAATTGGGCATGGACCTGGCAGAGTGGCCAAAGCACGAGTCGATGGTTTAACCAGAACGGCACAGGATGTGCAGCCGCCTCCCGCTGAGCAGATGCCAGGTTTTGCAGTAGTCCAAGAGGGCGATAGCTGCTCAGGGAAGATGAGATCATACAGAAAGAGGGCAGTATGAACAAGAGATCAAGCGCTAGATCATGGGAGCGCCCAGTTGAGGTGCCATCTGGAAGAGTGACGCTTGCGGGAATTCTGGCTGTGCCGCCGGACGCAAAAGGGGTTGTTCTCTTTGCGCACGGCAGCGGAAGCGGCCGGTTCAGTCCCCGCAATAACTTTGTGGCGCGGGTCCTTCAGGATGCCGGGCTCGGCACCCTCCTCATCGATCTCCTCACCGAGGAGGAGGCGGAGGACCGGAGGTTCGTGTTCGACATCGACCTTCTGGCCCAGCGGCTGCTGGACGCAACCAAATGGCTCAAGCGAGAGCCGCAAACCAAAAAACTTCGGATCGGATACTTTGGCGCCAGCACTGGTGCCGCAGCGGCCCTACAGGCTGCGGCACGAGATAAATCGACCGCATCGGCGATTGTGTCGCGCGGTGGGCGACCTGATCTCGCGAGCGAATACTTGCCGAAGGTGGAAGCCCCGACTTTGCTGATAGTCGGCGGAAACGATTACCCGGTGGTCGCGCTGAACCAGGAAGCTTACTACCTCCTGCGCTGCGACAAGGAGATTACGATTGTCCCGGGGGCCACGCATCTCTTCGAAGAACCTGGCGCCCTTGAAAAGGTCGCACAACTCGCGCGCCAGTGGTTTGAGCGCTACTTGCCGCAAGCCAGGCGTCTTGCTGCCTAGTTTCAGCCACAAGAATGAACAGGCCGCAGATTGCGCCATCGGCGGTTCGAAGCAGGGATCCGCCTTAGGCGGATGACGAGCACCAGACCTTCGTCCATACTCGTCCGTTCCTTAGAACGCGTACGCCCTGTCTGTTCAGCCGTGGAGTATTGCCAATGCACGCCATTTAATATATAATGTTAGCTGTTAGCTATAGATGGACAGTGAGTCGAATTGCCACAACTCAAAGCGACCATCTCGTCACCATTTTTCGTCGAGGAACCGACCAAATGACTACAGAAGCCCCGTTCAAATCCATTCGCACGTCGCGAATGTCGCTTGAAATCGTAAAGCAAATCCAGGAGAGCATCTTCCGTGGCGACTTCGTGGCTGGCCAGCGGCTACCCATAGAGCGCGAGCTGGTTCAGACCTTCGGTGTGAGCAAGGTGACGGTGCGTGAAGCGCTTCGAATCCTCGAAACCTATGGCCTGATCGAAATCAGGCCAGGGGCAGCGGGCGGGGCCTTCGTGAAAGAGATGACTTCCCACCCCGTGAGCCGTGCTGCGTACAATATGCTCCAACTAGAGGGTTTCCGTTCGGCTGAAGTGTACGCTGCTCGTCTGCTGTTCGAGCCTCCAGTGACCGAGCTAGCCTGCCGCTCGGCAACCGAGGACGACTTGCGAGAACTGGAAGAAAGCGTCAGGACAACGAAGGATTTGGTGGCAGAGAATCAGAAGACGATCGACGAAAGCAGGCAGTTTCACTTGATGATAGCTCGCGCCACACACAATCCGGTCATACAGCTTATGGTTGGCTCGGTCCTGGATCTCGTCAAGCTCTGCGGTGCTCACATGCCATCGACGCCGGAAATGTCGAGGATGATACTTCAGGAGCACGAAGCCATTGTAGAGGCGATGCGCCAGCGCGACGGTGCGCGCGCGCAAGCGCTAATGGCTGTTCACCTGAGCGACCTGGCACGCGAATTTGCGCTACTTGAGGAAAAGCGCATGGCCAGCGCTACAGATACCTACTGCGCTTGATGATTGACGCAAGTCGCGTACCTAGTAGCGATAAACAGCATTTCGCGACCTTCAAGAGAAGTAAGGAGGATTACGGTGAACGCTGGCATTAGAGACCTGCGTGACTGGTTAGGAGCCGTCGAAGAGCTAGGCGAGCTGCACCACGTCAGGGAAACGGTGGATTGGGACGAGGAGATGACCGCCATTAACTATTTGGTGGGAAAAACGCCTGATGCCCCGGCGCTACTCTTCGAGAACATCAAGGGTTATTCACAGGACTACCGCGTGCTACTCAATATGCTGGGCAACAGCCCAGACCGCATCGCACTGGCCTTGCGGTTGCCAACGGGCAGAGGCGTTATGGAGACGATAAAATTGGCGCGAGAAAGTCTCAAGCGCCGGATTCCACCAAAGGTTATCGATCCCAAAGACGCTCCGGTCAACGAGAACGTTCGGCTCGGCGATGACGTCGACGTGCGGCAGTTCCCGGCGCCGAAGATGTGGCCGCTGGACGGGGGAAGGTACATAGGAACGGCGGACGCCATCATTACGCGGGACCCCGATACAGGTGTGATCAACGTGGGCACTTACCGGCAGATGATTCATAACGGCAAAGAGGTTGGTTTCTACTCATCGCCCGGCAAGGACGTTAGACTCCATCGCGAGAAGTGGTGGGCTCAGGGCAAGCCGTGCGAGGTAGCTGCGGTTTACGGTGTCGATCCGCTTCTCTTCATCGTCGGGTCGCAGGGCTTCCCCAAGACAGTTTCTGAATACGAGTACGCTGGCGGCATACAGGGCGAGCCCATCGAAGTGGTCAAGGGCACGGTGACCGACCTGTTGATACCCGCTCGGGCAGAGATCGTCATCGAAGGCATCGCTCGTCCCGACGTCACCCGCATGGAGGGGCCCTTCGGCGAGTTTACAGGCTATTACGGGCGGCCCGAGGCCGACACCCCGGTTATCGAGGTCAAGGCAGTCCACTACCGCAACAAGCCCATTCTCACCAGCTCTCTGATGTCTGACCACCCGTCCTGCGACATAGGGCTGCTATATGGCATCGCCAAATCCGCACGCGTCTGGGATGACCTCGACAACCTCGGCATAACTGGCATCAAAGGGGTCTACGCTTACCCTTCGTCCGCTTCCGGCTTCGGCATGGTCGTGATCTCGATGCAGCAGCAGTACGCGGGACACGCCCCGCAGGTGCTTGCGCTGGCAGCGCAATGTCCAGGAGCCGCGTATTACACCAAGTGGATCATCGCCGTCGACGAGGACGTCGATCCAACCGATTTCGACCAGGTGATCTGGGCGATGTCCACACGCTGCAACCCAACCGAAGACATCGACATTTTGCGCAACACCTGGTCCACGTGGCTCGATCCGACTCAGAATCCCCCCGAGGAACGGCCGTACGGTTCCAAAGCGCTCGTCAATGCCTGCAAGGAACACCGCTACATCGACGTATTCTCGCAGCGTTCTAAGATCACCGAGGCGATGTACAAACGGGTCTGTTCCCGCTGGGGCGAACTGGGTTTGTCTGGCCAGCCACCTGTCCTGACGAACTTTGAAACGGTGCCGAGCAGGAAGGTCTTGCCCGAAGCGCAGAAAACGAGGGAAGCTTGAGCTTCTGAAGCAGAAAACGGAGGGACTCGCACGTGGATAACTCGTATGTCACTCGGAACGACGAGTCGCGAGCGCGACTGCGTGGGCTCGTCGCTCGCGTGAGCGAAGCCGACCTCGCTACATCGCTCGGCGGTGGATGGACAGTGTCTGCCGCACTTGCTCACCTTGCCTTCCGGGATCAGTACGCCTCTACGCGTCTGGAGGAATGGATCCGTGAGGGCGCATTGCCAGCATCAGGCGGCTATGACGCGCTAAACGACGCTCTGGTCAGCCAATGGCTGGCAATTCCCCCGCAGGAAGCGGCACGCCTGGCAGTTGCCGCCGCCGAAGCGCTGGATCAAAAGGTCGCGGCTCTGGCGCCCGACAAGGCCGAGGCGATCGCCGCCGCCGGCCGGCCACGTCTTCTCGACCGCTCGAAGCACCGACAGGAACACCTCGACCAAATCGAGCGCGCTATCGCCGCGGGGTGATTAGTCGAGACTAAGCGATGAACCTGCCCCAAACGGCACGGGCCTGGCAAGCGACTTGCAGCAAGCGTAAATCGTGATGATGCTCGACATTGGACGCCGTCGAGGCGTAGGGAAGCGCCGAGTGAAGCCGTGCAGATATCGTGGCGCGTTGCGCTTGGAGCAGGGGCTGCGCTGGTGCTACTGGCGATCGTAGGGGCTATCGTCGCTATCACGCGCCAGCCAACAGGCCCTCCCGCCAATCGTTTGCTGGTGGCGGGACACCCATATTTCTGGGCCGGCGTGAACTACCCGTGGCGAACTTACCAGGACTTTGGCACCGGGGCCTGGGGACACACCGGGGCAAGCGAGCCGACCACCCGCGCTGAGATAGAGACGGACTTCGCTAACATGGCCGCGCGGGGCGTGCGAATCGTGAAGTGGCGCATTTTCAACGACGGTCGCTACAGTCCCGAATTCGACCAGCGTGGCTACGTCACAGGGCTGGACAAAGAGTTCTATGCCGACGTGGACGCCGCCCCTACACTGCCAAAGTGGGGCAGATGTTTGGCATCGAGGACTGGGTGAGCGTCGAGATAGAGGTCCAAGTGCGCGAAGGGGGGCACTTCCAGCTTCAGTTCTTCCTCCAGGAAGTAGGCGACCCTAACAACCGGGCCGCCGTGGAACGGGAGGCGCTCTTCACCCAGAACGGACTTCGCCGCTTCCGCGTCTCGTTTTACGGCCTCAACGAAGCCCACGCGTACAAAGTGAACCTGGGCATCTTCGACGAAGCCGGCAATCTGCGCAAGTGGTTCGACGGGCTGACGATGGTCTACATGAAGGACGGCGAGCTAGCTCCTCCAGACCTGTCCACCCAGGCCATTGAAGACCCCTGCTATCAGGGGAACCGCTAGAAACGTCGTCAGCGCCCCAACCACAATCGGCGGTAGGCCTCCCATTTCTCCTCGGACGTCTCCCAAAGCGGATAGATAGCCACTCCAGCGAAGTTGTCGGTCGCTTTCGTGCTATTCAGGCCGGCGACGACGCCTTTGATAGCGCTGTCCACGTTCTCTGCATCGGGACTGTGGCCCCAGGAAGGCTCATAGTAGGTCGGCACGCCCATAAGCACTTCCGCCGACTTCACAGCCCCAAGGATGCTTGACGTCTGCAGCTTCATAAACAAGCTGTAAGCGGGCGCCCATGGTAGAGCTGTATCGTAGGCCATCACGGCGATCTGATCCACGCACTGGTCTACCTCTTTATAGTAACTATCAGTCCAGACCGCGCCAGGCCGATATACCAGGCGCAGAAAGGAGGGTATGTAAGCATCTGGCACCCATTTGGGAGCGGCAGTTGAGAGCAAGGCATTTCTGCCAAGTTGCTTCTCTCTAGTAAGGCGCAGCAAGTCCAGGAAATCCTGGTTTCCGTCGAGAATGGGCTCTATATCGTAGTGGATGCCGTCGAAGTCCAATTCGGCGGTGAAGATCGTCGACGTTTGGGCGACGCGGTTGCGAACAGCCGGGTTACTAAGGTCGAGAATTCCTCCCCCTGATTTCTCTATCTGTCCGACCCAGGCGAGCAGGACCAGACCAGGTTCGACACGCCTGGCGACGGTGACGAACCTGCCCGCCCCCTCGTAGCGACTTGGAAGAATGGTGCCGTCAGCCTGCAGCGGGCCGACGTGCACATAAAGGTACTTGATTCCGTGCCTTGCGAGCAACCTTGCCAGGTCTGTTATCTCATCGTCAGAGGCATCCTGGGTCACCCATCGGTGGCCGACCCAGACTGCATTGAGGTTGCGATTGAAATGCGAACCGTCGAAGGAGGTCTCCGTCCGCAACAGCAGACCGAGGACAGCCAGTATGGCTGCGATGATTACGCTGGCAATCGCTAAGAACTTCATCCGCACGCCCGGCACTCTCTAACGAATCATCCCTGACTCATTATAGGGATAAGCCGCGAGCGGGGCAAGTACGAGGCGCTCAAGCCCAGCGCCACAAAGCGTTTGATGGTATACTTCAGGAGCGAGGAGTCCGTAACTTGATCGGATTGTTCTTCCCCTTGGCTTTCTTTCTGATCATAATCGTATTGGCCGTGGTCAACCTGGCCTACTTCGTGTTGCCTGATGCTGGCCGCCTGGTCACAATCACGCAACAGGTACTCGCGGCCTGGTTTGCCGTTTTCAGTATAGCGATCCTTGGCTTGCTCATCTTTACGCTGGCGCTCCTGGCGACCGGGCGCGTGAGCGTTCCTGTCGACACCGTCAAATCGTCGGATCAGGTCGTCGATCTGGCCTTACTCTCTTTCTGGCTGGCGGCGTTTCTTCTCCTAAACATCGTCGCGGCGTATCTTCTCTTGATTCTTCGCGCCGTGTCGGTGCGTGGATCTGCCAGCGGCGAGGAGTTGGTCTGCGAGTTCCCATTCCGCGAGGAGAGGGTCAATGGGCAAAGCGTGGACAGGATCGTAGAAGTCGTTTATTCCTACGCTTTTTTCAGGCTTGATGGCACGTTCAAGACGAGGTCTTTCTTCCTGCTCGCTCGAAAGAACCGCTGCGCGCCGTTCCGCTATACGCTGTTCTGCCCACCCAGTTCGCAGGTCGAGGATAGCTTCAGGCAGCGCAGCAGCGCCATCGTACCCTTGACAACCGTCGATCTACTGGCAAGGATGGGATTGCCAGGAAAGGGTGGAGCAAATCGTTAGCTAAACCTCTCCTGTTACACTACTGGCGCAAACAGGCCCGCTCGAAGCAACAGGAAGAATATCGAGAAGTGGCCGATCAAATCGGCGATGGCGACGAGCAACAGAATAAGAACGACGTGAGTGCTCAAGAAGAACAAGGCGAGCAGGAGCGACACGATCAGCCCGACAAAGATAGCGCCGCCCAGGAAGTGAGCGGCGTACTTGCCTGTAACAAGCATCAGAACAGCCTGCCGCGCGGCGCTCGTCGAGGTGTACATCGTAGAAACGTACGACCCGACGATGACGATGTTTGCCACGATCAGACCTATCTCCATCGTCTCCAGCGCGCTCGCGGTAAGCGCTGGCCCACTAAGGCCTAGCAAGGCGAGGGACAGGCTGGTACCGCCTAATAGAGAATAGGAGAGACAGAGCACGGGCAGAACCGACGTGTTCCACAACGGGATAGAAGGCGAGGCCGACATGACAAATCCGTCGTAAATCATCACCACAAAGGCTGAGGCCAGAGCGATTGCCCGCACCGCCTCCCACGCGGCGGAGCCTTTTGCAAACAGGGGCAGGCCGAACGCAGGGGCTACATAGAGAAACCCAAAGACGGTGAAGATGCCCATAGCAATCAAGCCTCGCGAGATCCAGGAGCTGCCGGGTTTCAAGGCTGCCCGCCAGAACCTCTCCCAGCGCCCCAAATAGAGAAGATGCGCAGCGCTCTTGCCGATGGCGACGATCAAGATGCCGATGAGCATGCCCACGTTGTAATCCAGGAACAAGGAAATGGTGAAAAGACCACCACCGATCTTCCCGAGGAAAAACGCGGTGGCAATCAGCCATGCCCATTCAGTTTGCGCGTTATACCCGACGACAAAGGCGCCTCTCGCTAGCGCCTGTGCTCTGCCCTTTTCGGCCCAGGCTTCCCCGACATGAACGGTCGTTCTTTGCGCCCTTTCCGCCTGCAAACTTGCGCTCTCTGCTGTCATCTCCTGTCACCCCCAAAGATAGTAGACCGATGGATCAGTGTCACACTCAGATAGCAACTGCACCCCTTTGCGCTGTCTGAGAAGTCTGCTGACTTCACTGTCGGCATCGTCAAGGTCGCCGAACACGCGTGCTCCTGCCGTGCAGGTATTGACGCAAGACGGCTCCAGACCCTGCTCCACTCTCTCAACACAAAAGGTACACTTGGCCACGACCCCTTCTTGCAGCTCCCCGTACTTCATACGCTCGAAAGGTGTGAGGCCGTTGTCAAAGTACCCCTGGCTCAGTATTCCCTTGGCCAGGAAAAACCTGTTGTTATACGGGCAGGCCGCGTAGCACGCTCTGCAGCCGATACACACGTTATGGTCGACGAGCACGACGCCATCAGGCCGCTTCGACGTAGCTCCGGTCGGACAGACGCGCTCGCACGGGGCGTTCTGGCAATGGTTACAGAGGACCGGAACAAACGTCTTCTTCACGTTCGGGTAGGTCCCCTCCTCTTTCTCGAGCACGCGTGTGTAGAATACGCCCTTCGGCGTCCCTTGCTCGGCCTTGCACGCTAAAGTACATGCCTGGCAACCAATGCAGCGCTTCAAATCGATGACCATTCCCAGACGAGGCATCTACTTACCTCCTTCTCCAGTGTAGAGGCTAAACGAATTCGCGCATCCGGGGAATCAGATACCTAGCTTACCGCCTGCCCACCAGCAACAATCCTGAGAACCTCCATGGCCACGACCTTATCGCCCTCTTGCAGGCGTTTGTCAGGGGCCTCGACTCTCTGACCGTTGACGAAGACCACGTAGCCACGCTGCATCTGATCGCCGTCTATCAGCAAGTCAAAAAGAGTGCCGCCGTCTTTGGTCGGCACAAGCCTGAGCAGATCGGCCACCGTTGCTCCCTGGCAATCCAGCTCCCTGAAGCTCCAACCGGTCTTCTCCCTCACACTACTCAGGGCAGTTACGACAACCTTTGACATATGGCCTGCTATCCCTCTATCTTGCGCACGGCCACTCTGGCCGTTGTTTCAAAGGCGCCTGTGAAGTAGTCGGTATGCTCCAGGGATGAGGGCAGCAGGGCATTGAAGTGCGTTGCTCTGTATTTGATGGTAGGATGGTTCACCCACCTTGTAATACCATTGGAGATGGCCACTGTTTCTGGGTGCATGCCCTCCGTCAATCTGGCCACGCCGAGTATCTCGTCCTCGACGGATTCGATGGCTATGAGATCGCCGTCCTCTATGCCTCGTGCCCTCGCCGTAGCCGGATTGATGAGCACGCCCATATGAGACGGGAGCTTATGGATGAGTTCATACACCCAAGGAATAGTGACGTTTTCCTCAAAATTCAACTCGGGGCTCTTAAACCCAATGGCGTACAGGTCATAACGCGGCGCTGCGTCGTGCAGCGGACTTGACCTCCAGAATGGCAGCGGTACGTAACTGGAGTAGTCCCATTGGACTCCATGCGGCTCAAGGTTTTGCCTCAGCTCAGCGCCCATCTTCTTCACGAACTCGAAGTAGAAAGGTATTCTGAGCTTGCCATACGGCATATACTGCTCCTGCGCTGTCTTGCGGCGAACGCGGTGCCCGTGCTCCTTGAACCACGCGAGGCCGCAGTCGCCTCCATACCGCGCCTTGGCCATGCGGTCCATACGCTCCTCCATCGTGTATCTCTTGTCCGGCCCGAGCAACTGCTCAGGGTCGTTCACCAGGCCCAGCGCGAAGTTGTGCAAATCGTTCCAGCCACCCAGGAAGCCCAGCCGGTCCGCCAGCTCGGTGAGGATATCTGTCGCGTCCCTGGTGTTGTGCATCGGTGGCACGACAGGTTGCCTTAGCGCGTCGTCGGTAACCACAGGCGGCTCCAGGCTGACCAGACACGTGGACTCGAGATACGTGTGATCCGGCAGGATGATGTCGGCCCACTCATTCGACTCGTTAGGCACAACGTCGATGGCTACGATGAATTTCATCTTCTCGAAGATCTTCTGAATCTTCCTGGTCGACGGCATGTTCCACAGCGGGTTCGAATGGTAGAGCAGCATTGCCTCGGGTTCGAAGTCAATGTGGTACTTCTGCGGATTGAGCAAGGTCTCGGCGTTAAGATGGCC
Source organism: Chloroflexota bacterium (assembly GCA_023480885.1). Classification (GTDB taxonomy): domain Bacteria; phylum Chloroflexota; class UBA6077; order FW602-bin22; family JACPRP01; genus JAMCWX01. The sequence continues at coordinate 14,807 of JAMCWX010000063.1, forward strand.
GGCGTCCATCCCTATGGGAAAGTACTCCAGGAGCTGCGAGCTGTTTGGCGGGAAGCTGAATGGGAAGGGGGGATGAAGCATATGCACTTGCGGCTTGAGCATGCCATCTTCGCCAGGAGCTATCCAGAAGCCTCGCGGATCCAGGGGCACGCCGAGATGCCCTCCAGGCACGTCGATATTGCCAACCAGGATGTTGATGAGCTTGTAGGTCATATTATCCAGCCCACCATCCTTGTGGGAAAGGGCTCCGCGATAGAAGTTAACCGCAGCCGGTCTGTAAGGCAGCTCGACACCGTCGACGACGATCGTGCTGCCGATCCGGGCCGCTTCTCCGAACTCCTTAGCAATCCGGCGAATGGTCTCGGCAGGCACCGTACAAATCTGGGACATTCGCTCGGGAGGATGCTCCTCTAGCATAGTCTTGAATACCTGGAAAGCGGGCCTGCAGGTGAAGCCGTCGACAGCGTAGCTGCCTTCGAGAGCGAAATCCCTGATCGTCGCCTCGTCGAATGTCTTGGCCTCGTCGTCCAGCGGGTCCCAGATAAGAGCCTTGCCGGAAGCCTTATCCCTGGCGATGTACCCATCTGGCCCGACCAGATACGGAGCGTTGGTATGGTGCTTGAGGAACTGCCTGTCATAAACGCCCAACTCGTGCACCAGCACGTGCATCATTCCCAGCACAAAAGCACGGTCAGTCGCGGGACGAATAGGAATCCATTCGTCAGCTTTAGCCGCGCCTTGCGAGAGGCGGGGCTCGACGATCACCACTTTCATGCCCCGGTTCACCCGGGCGTCGGCCATGCGCTTGGCCGAGCCAGCCAGATGGAGGTGAGATGAGAAGCCATCCCCACACCCTATCTGAATCCAGTAATTGCAGTACTCGTAGTCGTTTATGGCGGCGAAGGAAGCGTCGACCATCCCGTTGATGGGATGGTATGCCGCCCCACAGTACTGCCCAACGGTGGTAAAGAAGTGGGGCGAGCCAAACACAGCACCCCAACCCCAGTTAAAGATTCTCTGGAAATCGCCGATGCTGGCGATGAACTTCCGTGGATCGGTCTCCCGAATCTTCTTCAGCTTCTCAGTAACGATATCGAGGGCTTCATCCCAGGAGATCTCTTGCCACCGCGGATCAACGCCTGGCCCCTTCTGTGGATTGGTTCGTTTCAAAGGCGACCTGAAGCGGCTGGGATCATAATGGCGCATGATCCCAGCTTGCCCCTTGGCGCATAGCTTACCGAGGTTGTCGGGATTCGTCGGATCACCTTCGATCTTTACGACGACGCCATCCTTTACTCGAACCCTGATACCGCAGCCGTGCAGGCACATCTTGCAAACGCTCTGAATCCATCTCTCCCCCGCTTGAGATGAGGTGCTGCGAACACTCGTTTGCATTGTTCCTCCCTCGCAACGTCGTGCTTTGGAATTGAGCCTTTATAACATTTGCTCACGCTGTCTTCGTCGCGCGTTCCCCTGAGTGAAGTGATAGAGCTTGCCTCTGTCGTGAACGAAAATGGTTCTTCTCTGCTTTCTGATAATACCCTCTCTCTCCAGTCGGTTGAGCACGGTGGTCACGGTGATACGCGATGTGCCGGCCACATCCGCCAGCTCCTGGTGTGTTATAGGGATGCCCAGCCTCTCGCCGCCTTCGGTCGAGGTACCGTAGTCGACAAGCAGCTTTGTCAACATGTGGGCGATTCTGGGAGGGGCATCCAGAAAGGTGAGGTCTTCCACCTGCAGCGCCAGTAGCCGCAGCTTGCGCCCTATGGACTCGATGAGTGAAAACGAGATCTCCGGATGATCGACGATCAGCTTCCTTACCACGCTCCTGGGAAAGAGGTAGATCTGGCACTGGTCGAGAGCGACAGCCGTGCAGAAGTACGGCTCTCCGTCAAAAGCGGCTGTCTCGCCAAACGTAGTTGGGGCCTCCTGAATGGCAAGGACCTTCTCTCTGCCATCCTCATGATAGATAGTGACCTTGAAACGGCCCCTATGAATGTAGAAAAGGCCTGGACTCTGCTCTCCCTGAAAATAGATGACAGCGCCTGGCTTGCACACGCGCAGCTCGCCTTCACTGAGGAACGGTTGCAGAAATGGTCGACCGGATCTCACCCAGGGAGAATCAGGCGTGACGGCAACCCCGACGGACACGTGAGTCACCCCCATTCAGCACTGGCCGGTACGATGCAGGTTTCACACCGGCACGCGACACTCTTGAATGGTAACCTCAAACACGCCCCGTTGTGCGACGAGACTTCGGTCAGACCGGTAACCGTTGAGCCAACGGCTCACGTGCCACAGGTGTTAGCTGCTACTTGCGAGCCTGTACCCACCCCTAACCGGTCTCCGATGACCGCTAGCCCCAGATTATACTGAGTGATCTCAAATTTACCCTAACGGTTGGCCGACGTCTGTTAAGTACACTACATTCGCGGAGGATGCGTTGTCACAGCGTGGGTTGCGTTGCCGTGGAATTTTCTGGTGAATGTAGTCATTGTAACATACACCGTCCATGGCGTCAATGTAATATAGTCCTTGATCTTATATCAAAACTTCAGTGATAGAGCTAGCGATTGATGCCACGGGGGAGATCAGAAGGGGGGATGGCAATGGCTACTTAGGTTACGGAACCAGGCATCTCGTTCACCGGTGAGCCCGGCGTTTCGTGAGGGATTCAGCAACTTGCTTGTGCAAACGAGCGTTATTAACAAGGAGGATCGTCGTGGAGTCAGTCAGACCACAACAGATGGCTGGCAGCTTCGAGCTCAAGGGATACGACTACGATATTGAGCACGTACCTGAATCCGCCAGAAAGAGTACCGCCTCACTCGCTGCTGTCTGGATCTGTTGGGCATTCCAGTTCGCGACCATCATGGTCGGAGGGATCATCGGCGCAGGCCTGAGCCTGAGTAATGCCATTTGGGCGATCATCATCGGGGATATCATCCTTGCTCTCCTCTCGATATCGACTGGTCTCATCGGCAGACGCACGGGCCTCGGCTTCTCGATGCTGACCCGCTACCCGTTCGGACACATCGGCACAATAGTGCCATCCTTCGTCGCAGGCGCCGTCATGTTCGGATGGCTCACCTTCTGCTACTGGATCTTCGCCCTGACAGTCGCCAATATCTTGCCCTTCGGCATCACTACCGGTTACGTGGTCGGCACCGTAGCCATCACTCTGCTCACCGTGGTGCCGGTGGTGTATGGTTTCGAGGGCCCTAAATGGGTGGCCTGGGCCACCATTCCGCTATTTATGATTCCCCTGGTGATAAGTATCTTCCTTCTCATTGGCAGCGCAGGCGGGCTCGACGTGGTCTTTACCAAATATGTGCCTCCCAAGCCCATCTCCTTTGTCTTTGCTGTCAACCTGGCGCTCGGTGCATGGCTGCTGGGGGCGCTAACAAGTCCCGACTGGACGCGGCTCGGGAAGAGTGATTGGGCAGCACTCGTCGCACCACCTGTGGGCTTGATTATCGGCGAGTCGCTGGTCCTGGTCCTGGGCGCTATCACCACTGCTGCCACGATGGGAGCGACGTGGAACCCCGTGGAGGCGTCGGCGAAGATCGGGGGTCTGGCGATGACCGCCATCCTTCTCGCCTATCTGGTAGGCATGTGGAACACGACGCCGCCTACCTGCTGGGCAGCAGCGCTTCATTTCGCCAACATTTTCAGACGGCCCAAGACCATCTTCGCCGTAATGCTCTCGTTTCTAGCTGCCATCGCCGCGATAGTGATCCAGTTCTCAGTTGGAGCATTCGCCGCGATGAACACATTCCTGCAACTGCTATCCTCCGTCGTCCCTCCCGCCGCCGGTATCCTCGTGGCTCAGTACTGGCTGCTAAGCCGGGGCAATTTGCCACCCGTGTGGCAGACTAGGCGGAGTGTCAATGCCGTGGCGTTCATCGTTTGGGTGATCGCGGCAGTTCTCGATCAGCTTAGCCGCGACGCCTACTCGGCCGCCGGCCCAACGGTAGGTATCCAGTATGGCATACCGGGGCTGAACGGGTTCATCATCGCGGTTGTAGGATACTGGGCACTGACGTTGGTTGCCAAGGCTCTTGGCTCCCAAGAGCTTACAGCCGAGCCAGAACCCGGGTCATAGACAGGCATTTGGGGAGGTCGGCCACTCAAGACCAGGCCGGCCTCTCCCGAGAGGACTGCGGGCGAGACCGCAGGAAAAGCTGGTGCTCCATATGAAAGAGATAAGACTGCACGGCCGCGGCGGCCAGGGCACAGTGCTCGCCTCCCAAATACTCGTCAGCGCCGCCGTCAGGGAGGGCAAATACGGCAACGCGATTCCCTTCTTCGGCTTCGAACGGCGAGGGGCACCGCTGGCCGCGTTTGTCAGGTTCGACGAGAAACGAATCAGAGAGAAAACGCAGATCTATACCCCTGACTGTGTCGTCGTGATGGACCCGACCCTGGTGCACGCGAGCAACGTCTTCGATGGCCTGCAAGAGGGCGGAGCCGTCGTGCTCAACGACCGCAAGATGCCTGAGGAAGCGAAGCTCCCCACCACTGTGGGACGCCTGGGCGTAGTGGATGCCACAGGCATCGCGCTAGAAGTGCTAGGCACGCCCATCACCAACACGCCTATGCTCGGCGCATTCGTGGCTACCACTAGCTGGATTGGCCTCGAGGCCTTGCTCTCAGCTTTGCAGGAAATGATGCGGGGGAAACAGGCAGATGCCAACGCCAGAGCGGCGCTGCTGGGATATGAGAGGACGAGAGTCCTGGATATGCAGCCAGGCCGCGCTGAGGCGCATCTGCTGTGAGCTGGAGGATCGGCGCACTATGAGCAACATGAGGAGAATGAAGCTTACAGGCAGCTATGAGGCACCCATAGGCACGACGATGTACGTCGTCAACACCGGCGACTGGCGCTATCAGCGACCTGTGACGATTGCAGGCAAATGCCGCAAGTGCGGCCTCTGTTCTCTCTATTGTCCAACGGGCTCGCGCTATGAAGAGGCAAACGCCTTCGCCACTGATCTCCGCTACTGTAAGGGCTGCGGTATCTGCGCCAACGAGTGCGGCGCGGCGGCGATAGCTATGGTGGAAGAGATACGCACATGAGCGGCACGACAACCGACGACGAGGCCAGAGTGGTCAGGCCAGGCAGAATAGCGGTCATCGACGGCAACATGGCTGCGGCGTGGGGCGCGAAGCTCAGTCGGCCCACCGTCCTGGCTGCCTATCCGATCACACCTCAGACGCCGCTTGTCGAATACCTTTCAACCTTCGTCGCCGACGGCGAGCTTGACGCGGACATGGTGGAGGTCGAAAGCGAGCACTCTGCCCTAAGTGTGCTGCAAGGCGCTTCCCTGGCCGGCGCTCGCACGTTCACCGGCACCTCCTCACAGGGCCTTGCTCTCATGTACGAGCCGTACATTCGCACCTCGACGCTGAGGCTGCCCATCGTCATGGCCATAGTGACGCGTGAAGTGATCTCGCCGCAGAGCGTTTGGGGCGGACAACAGGATGCCATCACAGTGCGCGATGCCGGCTGGATTCAAATCTACGTCGAGGATAACCAGGAGATACTCGACTCGATCATTATGGCTTACAAGATAGCCGAACACCCAGATATCCTGCTGCCAGTGAATATCTGCTACGATGGCCACTATCTGTCTCACGTAGCTGATCGCGTTGAGATCCCCGCTCAAGAAGATGTCGACAGATTCCTATCGCCCTATTCCCCCAGCCATATCAAGCTCGATCCCCGGACGCCAATGTCGGTAGATCCACTGACGCCGGGCGACATCCTGATGGAGTACCGCTACAAGCACGTCCGGGCGCAGGCGCGCGCCAAGCGCGTGATTGAGGAAGTCGACGAGGAGTTCGGCAGGATCTTTGGTCGCCCCTACGGCGGCCTGCTGGAGCGCTATCGCCTGGACGACGCCAGCCTGGCGCTGATCACGCTCGGCAGCACGTCTGGCACAGCCAAGGTCGCGGTAGACGCGGCCAGGAATCGCGGAGTCGATATCGGACTGATAAAGCTGCGCGCGCTGCGCCCATTCCCTCGCGAGGAGCTGTTTGAGGCCCTTCACGGAAAGGCCGCCATAGGGATCGTGGACCGCAACGTGTGCTTTGGGTGGATGACCGGCGTCGTGTACGCGGAAGTCTGCGCGGCTCTGCGCCTGTTGCCTGATCAGCCACCCTTGATCGACTTCGTCGCTGGGCTCGGTGGAGCCGACATCACGTTCAAACACTACGAAAGGGCGATCTCTCTTTTGCAACAGGCCGCATCAGGCAGGACGGTGGCCGAAGTTACCTGGTTAGGCATCGATTTCGAGCCGGGGGAAGAGCCATAATGGAAGGTTGGAGTGGCGCTATACTGCGAGTCGACCTGGACCAGGCAGTGACCTCCCAGGAGAGGCTGGCCGAGGATGAGCTCAGGCAGTACATTGGTGGGCGAGGGCTCGCAGTTCGGCTCTTGACCCAGGAGGTCGAGGCCACAGTCGACGCGCTCGCTGCGCCTAACAAGATGATATTTGCCGCCGGGCCGCTGACAGGCACGGCGACACCAGGCAATGGCCGCTGCGTCGTGGCCAGCAAATCGCCTGTCAATCAGGGCCTTGCCTGCGCTAACCTGGGCGGATACTGGGCTGCCGAGCTAAAACTCGCGGGCTACGACGCGCTCGTCGTCGAGGGCAAGGCCGCGGAGCCCGTGTATCTCTTCGTCGGCGACGACGGCGTCGAGCTGCGGCCAGCCCATCACCTTTGGGGCAACGGCACCAAGCAGACTACAAGGCAGGTGCGAGCGGATACAGAAGAGGACGCCGCCGTCATTTGTATCGGTCCCGCCGGCGAACGAGCTGTGCTCATCTCCTCCATCGTCGACGCAAACAGGCGCTGGTCAAGCGGCCGCGCTGGGCTGGGCGCAGTCATGGGCTCTAAGAACCTCAAGGCGATAGCCGTAAAAGGCAAACGCCCCCTCAGGATCGCCGACCGCCAGCGGTTCCTTATGGAGCTGCAAGCCTTCAGGTCTAGACTGGCAAACGAGCCACTGCTGTCTTACCACCTGCCTTTCTACGGCACGGCCAGCCTGGTCTGGCCCTTGCACAGCGCCGGCGCACTGCCGTCACACAACTTCAGCGGCGTTCCCCTACCTGGCGCCGCAGGTCTGCGCGGCGAGGCCCTCGGCGATTCTCTCCTGCATCGTCGCGTTTCGTGTTTCGCCTGTCCTGTAGCCTGCGGGCGAGCTACTGGGGTCTCTGGCTGCACCGGGGAAGGCCCTGAGCTCGAAGACATCCTTGCGCTCGGGTCTAACTGTGGCATCGGCGATCTCCAGGACGTGGCCCGGGCGACTTATCTCTGCGAAGACCTTGGGCTTGATCCAGTTGCCGCTGGCAGCGCGATCGCGTGCGCGATGGACATGCACGCGAAAGGAGTGGCAGGTCCGCAGTGGGCTGGCAGGCATATGCCCTTCGGCGACGCCGCGTGCCTTCTGGAGAGCCTTGAGCTTATCGCCTACCGCCGGGGAGCGGGAGAAGTGATGGCTGAAGGTGCCTTTCACCTGGCCCAGCGTTACGACGTTCCTGAGCTGTTCACAGGGGTAAAGAAGCAGGCCCTGCACGCCTACGATCCCCGCCCGGATGAGTGGCTTGCCTTGAGCTATGCCACCGCCAACACTGGCGCAGTGCCGATGACAAACGGGAGGCTGATACAGTCTCTGCTCATTCACCCAACAGGCAAAGCGCCTTCTGAGGAGACGACAGCTCAAAGGATCAAAGCGCAGCAGGGCGCCGACGTCGTCATGGAATCTGTGGGCATTTGCCCCCTTGTTGCCCTTGTTATAGATGTGAGCGAGGCCGCAAGCCTGCTCGCGGCAGCCACTGGCCAGGAGATGGCCGCGGTCGACCTCCTGGCTGCCGGCGCGCGCATCTGGGACCTCGAGCGAGGCTTCAACCTTCGCGCCGGCTTCTCCGCAGCGGACGACCGCCTTGCGGAGAGGTTCTTTGCGCCGATTAGCGGCAAACTCTATCCTGCATTCACTCTTGCAGACCTGGTACAGGAATATTACCGGCTGCGAGGTTGGGATGCCAGCGGCCATCCGGCGGCAAGCGCAGCGCCTTAGTCTGCGGCAAGCGCAACCTGGCGGCACAGCCTGCTGCCGCCTGTGGAGGAGAACGAATTGTCAACGAAAGGCGACAGGCTCGTCATCATAGGCAATGGCTCGGCGGCCATTAGCGCTGTCCGAGCGATCGGCGAAGTCGGCGCTGCCGCCCGCGTCACCGTCGTTTCGCGGGAATCCCTTCCGTGTTACTCGCCAACCGCGCTGCATTATCTCTTAACCGGTCAGACAGGCGATGACGAACTATGGCTGCGCGATAACTCCTTCTACGCAGACCATAACGTCGAATTAGCGTCTGGCCGGCAAGTCGTCGCACTTAACGTGAGGCATTCCACCATCACGTTAGATGACGGCTGCGAGTTGCCGTTCGACAAGCTGCTTATCGCGAGCGGCGCCAGTCCGCTTATTCCACCTGTGCCCGGCCTGCGAGGACCCGGCGTGTTCGTCTTGCGCTCGCTGGCGGATGCCAGGCAACTGCGCGAGCAGGCGGTAAGAGGTCGCCGGGCATTCGTCCTCGGCGCAGGGCTCATCGGCCTGCAGGTAGCGCACGCCTTTAGCGAGATGGGGCTTCACGTCACGGTAGTCGAGAGAGAGGGGCAGGTGTTGCCACTTAATCTGGACGCGAAAGCCGCCGAGGTCGTTAAGAGGTGCTACGAAGAGCACGATGTCACAGTAATCCTCGACCGCACGCTTTGCGAGCTGGCGAGAAACGCGGATGATGGCCGCCTGATCGCACGCTTGTCAGACGGCGAGGCTGTGCCAGCGGACCTGGTTGTAGTGGCGGCCGGCGTAAAGCCCAACGTCGATTTCCTAACTGGCAGTGGGGTGAACGTGCGCCTGGGGATACTGGTGGACGAACGGATGCAAACGAACATTCCCGGCATCTACGCGGCTGGCGATGTGGCCGAGGCGCCAGACTTCTTCTCCCGACAACCCAGTTACAACGCCATCTTGCCGGCAGCCGTGGAGCAAGGAGACGTCGCGGGCACGAATATGGCCGGCGGAGCTAAGACGTACACCGGCAATATACCAATGAGCATTCTGCGATACTGGGACCAATGGGCCATTTCGCTAGGCTCGGCTTCAGGACCGACGGTTTGCGAGAAGCAATGGCCCGGCAACAGATGTTATCGGCGGCTTGTTTTCGAGGAGAACAGGCTCGTCGGCGGGGTTTTCGTCAACACGGCGATTGACCCCGGCATCATCATCTCACTAATACAGAACCGTGTAGAGCTAGACGAGCAAGAGGTCGAGTCGCTCAGGCAAGCCCCAATCCATTTCAGTCGAGGAATGATGCTGCGACAGGAGGGATACCTCCGCTAACGCGTTTCCCTCGGCTGAGATTACAGGCGACTGGCAACTTGTTTCCGTAGGTGGCAAGATGGGCATTCTCGCCGAGACGATAAAGGGCAGGAAGGCGCAATCGTATGGGCAATGTGTTTAGCATGCTGGCCATCCATCCGGACAAATGCGTGGGGTGCCGCCTTTGCCAGCTCGCATGCAGCGTGGCAAAGACTGGTGAATACGATCCGAGTCAAAGCAGGGTTCAGCAAAGCTCTCTGCCGCAAGATGGCTCTGTTGGGCCAGTGGTATGCCGACACTGTCTAACACCGCGCTGCCTGGAGATCTGCCCGGTGGCCGCTATCAGGCGTGACCCACGCGGTGGGATTGTGGCGGTGGATTCTCAGCGCTGCGTCGGCTGTGGCCTGTGTACCCTCGCATGCCAGTACGGGGGGATACGCTACGCGCCCCGTGAACGCAAGGCAATCAAGTGTGACTTTTGCGATGGCGCTCCCGAGTGCGCCAAGCATTGTCCCACTGGCGCTCTTGAAGTTGTGCACGCTGGCTCGTCGTACGAGCATCTGCGAGCTAAAGAGGATCTGTTGAGCCCAGGCACATCTGCCTGCCTGGGCTGTGTCGCCGAGCTGGGGTTGCGCCTGACGCTCAAATCCCTGGGGCCGAACACTATCCTGGCCATCCCGCCGGGATGCTTGGGGGGCGTGGGGGTTGTCGGCTATGGCACGACCACAGGAGCGGCGGTTCCTGTCTTCTTCCCTCTCCTCGACAACGTCGCCTCAATGCTCACAGGAATCAAGCGCCACTACCAGCGAATCGGGCAGGAGGTCAACGTGGTGGCCTACGCTGGAGATGGAGGAACAGCCGACGCTGGCTTCCAATGCCTCTCTGGCGCTGCCGAGCGCGGCGAGAACATCATTTATATTTGTTACGATAACGAAGGCTACATGAACACCGGCGTGCAACGGAGTGGCACCACGCCCTATAAAGCGTGGACCACTACCACACCAGTGGGCGAGGTAGGTCGCGGGAAGAAGCAGCGAGGGAAAGATATGCCGCTCATTATGGCCATGCACGGCGTACCTTACGTCGCCACGGCATCTCTCGCCTTCCTTGACGACTATCTGGCCAAATTGCACAAGGCTATGCAAGTGCAGCAAGGCCTCTCCTACATCCACATCTTCTCACCGTGCCCAACCGGCTGGCGATTTCCCACCGAGAAGACCATCGAAGTCTCGCGATTGGCGGTCGAGAGTAACTTCTTCCCCCTGTGGGAGGCCGAGAACGGCAGGTTCCGCATCACACACAGAACCGCGTTCGCCCAGCCAGTCGAGGCTTATCTACGATCTGTGGGTAAGTATCGCCACCTCGACCGGGCCGAGATCGCGGAGATACAGGAACAGGTCGACGAGAGATACCACAGACTGGAGGCGCTAACGACGTTAGCCGATTTTCATCAAGCTGCTCGGTTCGGCAATCTGTGACAGTTTCGGTTTCGCGCACAGGCGCTGGTTCTTGAAAGCGAAGATTCTCAGAACAAGGAGGAAGTGATGCTGGACCTGAAAGTCGAGAACGGCACGCTCGTCATCCCCGGCCTGGGGCTTGTGAGGGCCGCCGTTGGCGTGAAGGATGGCAAGGTCGTGGCTATTGCCGACGAGTCTGTTCTGGCTGGCGCGACAAGGGCTGTCGACGCCAGGGGCAAGTTCGTCATGCCCGGCGTCTTCGAGCCCCACGCTCACAAGGGTTTCTTTGCCGGCTTTGAGGCCGAGATGCGCAGCGAAACGCAATCGGCGCTAGCTGGCGGCATTACCACCATCGGCTGCTTTCTTGGAGGGACAGACTCTTACCTGCCAACCTTTGCAGAGACCGTCAGCGCTGCCGAGCGCAACGCCTCCACGGATTTCGTGTTCCATCTGGTCGTCGGCAGCCGCACGCAAATGGCAGAGATACCCCAGTACGCGGAGCAATTAGGCATCACCTCGTTTAAGTTTTACATGTGCGGCCTGCCCGGGCTCATCCCGCACGTGGACGATGCCTTTCTCTTCGAGGGGTTTTGCAAGGTCGCCGAGCTGGGCCGCTCGGGAATTGCTTGCGTCCACGCCGAAAACGCAGCGATGGTAGATGCAGCCACCGCCTACATCCAGCAGATCAAGCCAACTGGCAACCTAGTCGACTGGGCTGACACACACCCGCCTGCTGCTGAGGAAGAGGCGATTATCAGAGCCTCGTTCCTGGCGAGAGAAGCTGGTGTCCGCCTCTATATCGTCCATCTCTCTACAGCCGCGGCAGCGCGCCGCTTGCGCCAGATTCGCCAGGAGATCAAAAACGTTTTCGTGGAGACCACGTCGGCGTATCTTTCGGTGACAAAGCATTGGCAGGGCGGCTTGCTGGCGAAGATGTCGCCGCCACTGAGGGACACACAAGATGTTGAGGAGCTCTGGCACGCGGTGGAGGATGGCGTAGTCGACTCGATTGGCACTGACGACGTAGCTATGCCCAGGTCCTTCAAGGGACTGGACAAGGGCATCTGGGGAGCATTCCCTGGCTACCCACTTTGGGGAGCGCATTTACCTGTCTTGTTGCACGAGGGCTATCACAAGCGCGGCGTCGATCTGCTCACGCTTGTGGAAAAGATCACCAGACGCCCGGCCGAGCTATTCGGCATCTATCCCAAGAAAGGGACTATTGCCATCGGCGGCGACGCCGACCTGGTTGTGGTCGATCTCAACAGAGAGCAAGAGGTAAAGGCCGCAAACCTCCACTCCTTCGCCGACTGGTCGCTTTATGAGGGCAAGCTCCTCAGGGGATGGCCCGTCATGACTATCAAAGGCGGAGTGGTTGCCATGGAGAATAACGAGATCAAGGTAACCCCCGGCGCTGGCAAGCACTTGAGGAGGGCTGTGGGCTAAACAAGCGGCTCAGAATCCCAATCCCACGGCACGTGAAATGCTGCTATAATGTGGGCGCAGCGCGCTGGTGGTTGCCAAAACCCACCTGACCTGCCAGCATTGCATTAGTCTGCGGAGGAATCTGCCGTGGTAAGGTTTGACGGTCGCGGCGCGGATCAGATGCGTCCCGTGCGCATCGTTCCTGACTTCTTAAGGTACCCCGAGGGCTCAGCTCTGATCGAATTGGGCGATACCTGGGTGTTGTGCGCCGTGAGCGTCGACGAGGGCGTCCCTCATTTCCTCAGAGGCAAGGGACAAGGATGGATCACCGCGGAGTATTCCATGCTCCCGAGGTCCACGGCCACACGGACGCCCCGCGAATCGGTAACGGGCAGGATAGGTGGCAGGACGCAGGAGATACAGAGACTCATTGGCCGCTCGCTGAGAGCCGTCGTGGACCTGGCCGCCTTAGGAGAACGAACGCTAACGATAGACTGCGACGTGCTGCAGGCAGATGGCGGCACGCGCACAGCTTCGATCACGGGCGCTTACGTAGCCCTTGTCCTGGCCTTGCAAAAGCTCAAGGAGCGAGGCGTGATCGACGCTATGCCCTTGAAGGCAGCCATCGCCGCCACAAGCGTGGGCATCGTCGATGGGGAAATGCTGCTCGACTTGAAGTATGAAGAGGATTCCCACGCGGAAGTCGATTTCAACGTCGTCATGACCGACCGCGGCGAGTTCGTCGAGACACAGGGCACAGCCGAACGCAGACCGTTCACTCGCGAGACGGTCGACAAGTTGCTGGCGCTAGCGGACAAAGGGATACAGGAGCTGTTCGCCCTGCAGCGTCAGGCGCTCAGCCGCTAGCTGTTCCTCGACGGTATCTGACGACCCCGTCGCTCATGCGCCAGGCCACCTTCCCTTCGTTTTCCAGGAGATCGAGATGGCCGATTACCTCTGAGAGGGCGAGGAATATCTCGAACTCACGAATGGCAGGGAAGAGCTTTCTCGATAACTGGTACGGCGTCTTCTCACCGTCTCCCAAAGCGCCGAGGATAGCGCTCTTGCGGGTTTCATAAAAGGCCAAGCGCTGCTCGATTAGCGTTCTATGGTCCCTTATCTCATCGCCGTGGGCAGGATAGACCAGGTCAAGACCCATCGCCTGGATTAGGCGCAACGACGAGATATACTCAACCAGGCTGCGCCGGCGGCAGTCGCCACAATCGAGAGGAGCGTCGATCACAGCGTTCGAGCTCACGTCCGGCAGAAGATGATCCCCTGAGAACAGAATCTTGTCCCCTGGGTGATGCAGGCACATGGCGCCCGCTGCGTGTCCTGGTGTGTAAATCACTTGCAACTGCGTACGGCCGACGTGAATGACATCGCCATCCTCCAGCGCCTCATCGACTGCGACGGCTTCGGCCGATTCCTTAAAGGAGTCGACGATAGGCTGGACGGCGAGAATCACCTCTTCTGGCGCGCCAGCGTTTCGCATGAGCCGCCTGCGGTAGACGTTGTAGCGAAGGTCAAACTCGGATTCCAGGCCCTCCAACATCGGCAGGCTGGCCTTATGGGCATACACGCGCGCCCCGGACTGCTCCTTGAGGAATCGCGCCTGTCCGAAATGATCCTCGTGTGCGTGAGTAATAATTATGTGCTTCAGGTCGGCGAAGGTGTAGCCGAGATCACGTAGGCCGTTTTGAAGAGCATCGCTGGTCTTGACCATCTTTGGCCCGGTGTCTATCAGTGCCAACTCTTCGTCTTCGATCAGGTACGTATTGACAGGTCCGATTGCGAACGGAGTTGGCAGGGTAACGCGGTGTATTTTCATTTGTCCTCGATCACCTTTGCTCGCCCGACTAGTTTACCACAGTTTCCGCGCGAGAGCAAATCGCGACGAAATTGGTAAGAAGCCTCTTTCGTTCTGAACCTGGCCATATTAGAGGCAGTATAGGACCCGTTTAGAGGCAAGGCAACGTAGCAAATTGCCACAATGTGCTAGGAGGGTATATGCAAGGTGAACACTACGTCTCTTTTCTTATAGTCTTGCGCAGCAACGCCGAGGCTGACGCAGCGTTCAAGTGACGGAAGGCGTCGGGGTAGTCGGGTTTCAATTCCAGGGCCTTTTGCAGTTCCGCGATGGCCTCGGCGAACTTGCCCTGTTTCTTAAGGACGACGCCCAGATTGCGATGGAACTCGGCACTGACGGGGTCCATTTGTATCACGTTTCGATACAGCGCCGCCGCCTCTTCCAGGTCGCCCTGCTCCTCGATCAGTTCGCCGAGGTTGCTCTGCCACTGAGGATTGCGCGGCTCCATGGAAATCGCGACCTGGACCTCAGCCACGGCCTCGGCCATCCTGCCCATCTTGCGCAGCAACTGCGCCAGATCGCAGTGGAACGCCGCCCTGTTTGCGATTGAGATCGCCTTCTGGCAGCATTGCAGGCCGTGCCCGAGATTGCCCTGCGCAGTCGCCAGCCGGGCTCGCTCGATCCACAACTCGGGGTCGTCGCGCGTTAGTTTGAAAGCTTTACGCAGAATCGCCGCAGCTGGTTCGGGCTGGCCTAGGGCTATGTGCGCTCTGGCAGCACGCTTGAGATAGCTCACTTCGTTGCCATCGTTGGCAATGGCCTGCAAGTACTCTCTGAGAGCCTTCTGAAGCTGGCCGCGCTCCTCGTAGATCAGCCCTAGCTGGTAGCGAGCAGGTGCCAAGTTTGGAGCCTCGGTGGCGATGCGCTGTATCTCGGCATCGGCTTTGTCCGTCTGCCCCAGCGCCTTGAGCGTCAGAGCCAGATTCAACTGATACTCGTGGGTGAGGGGCTCAAGTTTGAGGGCCTGTCTGGAATGGTGCAGCGCCTCTCGCGGGCGCCCCTGCTGCCGACGGATCACGGCGAGCAAATCGTAGACGCCCGCCAACGGCGCTTCCCCTGGAAGAGCCAGCGCCCGCTGCAAGAGCTCGACAGCCTCGTCAAGCTTCCCCAGGCGCACCAACGCCCTGCCTGTACACCACAGCCCCTCGCGGCTCTCAGGCTCCGTCTCCAACGAGCCCTCGAACTCGACCAGGGCGCGCTCCCAATCACCTGATGCTTCGTACAGAACGCCGAGCTGCCGCCGCCACCCGGCCTCCCAGGGATTCATTCGCACTGCTTCCTCGAGATCGCCGCGGGCATCGTCCTGCTTCAAGGCAAGCCGAATTCTACTCAGGTTGTAGCGATAAACCCCTTTCGCGGGCGCCATCCTTACCGCTTGCGCGAAGCACTTCTGCGCCTCCGCCAGCATACCTTTGCTCTCGAAAACCAGTCCGAGCTGATTGTAGAGGGCAGCATCCTGCCGGCCCTCGTGCAATCCCTTTTCGATCAACACCTGCGCATCGTCCGGTCTCTTCATTCTGAGGTACACGCTTGCGGCGCCGCACCGATGTGATTGCACGGGGGGCTGCAACGCGAGCGCTTTGAACCACTCGGCGAGCGCATCGTCCAGCGATCCGGATAGATCGTAAAGCGCTCCAAGCTCGGCGTGAGCGCTGGCGCAATCCGGATTCAGCTCCAAAGCACGTTCGGCGCTCTCCAAAGCAACTTTATACTCCTCTGCCTCGACTGCCACTAAGCCAGTCTTCGCCAATTTGGCGCGGTAGACCGAGCCAACGGCCACGTGAGCTTCGGCGCTCAAGGGCGCCCGTTGCACGACGCGCTTCTGCTGCGTCAAAGCCTCGGTGAAGCGACCCATTTCGGCGTAACAGAGCCCCAGGGCATAGCGCGCGATCAAGTCGAGATCCCGTTCTGCTGTATCGCCGCGCGCCGCAGATTCCAGAGCTCTCACAGCGTCGCCCACTCGATCCATTTGCAGGTACAGAAGCCCAAGCTTGCGTCGATAACGCCACCCGGATGCGCACAGCGCCGCGGCGTTCTCGTATGCTGCAATCGCTCTCTGGGAATCGCCAAGTATGTGAAGGATATCTCCCAGCTCGGCGTGCCACTTATGATTGCTTTCGATGGCCAGGGCGCGCGTCAGCCAGGTACGAGCCTCCTCATAGCGACCAGTCTTGGAGTAGGCCAGAGCCAACTCGTGCAGGTAGCGAGCACTGTGCGGCGAGAGATCAACCGCCGTCTGAAGCGCATTCAGAGCCGCGTCCTGCTGTCCGAGCGCCGTGTGAATTCCACCCAACTCGTTCTGCCAGGAGGCATTGCGCGGCTCTATCTCCACAGCCTTGACGAGGGCTGTCGCCGCCTCTGCCAGCAGATCAAGGGCTTTGTAAGTCGACGCCAGACCTGCCCAGAATCCCGCCACCTCAGGTGCAAGGTCGCACGCTTTCTGATAGCGATCGAGCGCCACTCGCGGCTGTCTCATCGTGAGCAAGACGCTGCCTAGAGTCGCGTGAGCGTCGGCGTCAGCAGGCGCGAGCGAGGTGGCGCGCAGAAGCGTCTCAGCCGCTTCGGCGTACCGTTCCAGCCTGACGAAAACCTTCCCTGCCCTCAACAAATGAGGGGCTGGCGATCGGTCCTTTTCGGCAGCCTGGCGATATTCCTTTAGCGCTTCCTCCAGGAGATTCGCCGATTCGAGCATCTGCCCGAGCTCGTCATGCCAGGCTGGCGGGGCCTGGGGCGTCTCGGTGGCTCGCCGCAGATAAACGATCCCTTCAGCCAGCTTGCCGAGCCTGGCGCAGAAGCTGGCGGCAAGGTGCGCGTAACCAGGCTCGGAAGGCGTCAGGGTCGTCGCCTTCACCGCGCAGGCACACGCTTCCTCCAATGCCCCTCGTTGGCCGTATATCGTCGCCAGACGGTAATGCGCCTCTGCGAGGTCAGGATCAAGGGCAACCGCGACTTTCAGCTCTCGCAAAGCCGCGTCCACCTGCCCGACGTTCAGCAAGCATCTTCCGAGCACTGCACGACATCGTCCATCGTCTGGCCCAAGAGCCACAGACCTGGCTGCCTGTTCCAGCGCCGCGTCGAACCTCTTCGTGTCAGCGTACACGAGCGCCAGTTCTCGCCGTGCGGCGGCTGATTCCAGCCCCTGGCTGAATGCCGCCAGCAGCGCGTCTTCTGCCTCGGCATAGCGCCCCAGCGCCCGACACGCCGAGCCAGCTAGCGCAGCGTAGGAGATCCCTCCTGGATCGAGCTCGACGGCTTTGAGATACTCTTCCACAGCGCGAGCCGTCCGACCTCCAGCCTCGTAAACCATCCCGAGCTCGGCACGGATCTCAGGGTCGTCCGGATCGAGAGAGACGGCGTGCCGCAGCATCTTTTCCGCTTTATCGAACCGCTGCAACCGCTTGAGCAAGAGCCCCTGGCGGAGCCAGTAAATCTTGGCAAATGGCACCAGATCGGCGGCCATACGGTAATGATCCAGAGCCTGCTGCCACTGCCCCAGCTTCTCGATTATCAGGCCCAACTCACTGTGCGTGTCTGCGGCGACCACCTCGGTCGACAGTGAGTTGTGTTCGTCGCGCTGGGCAGCCTGTGAACAAAGTTCCAGCGCCTCTCCAAGCGCTTTGATAGCCGCGTCGTTTTCGCCGAGGCGCGCGTGCATGACTCCTATGTTATGTCGATAAACGGGATCGGACGGTCTGAGAGCAGCGGCCTTCTTGTAATGTTCCAGGGCTTCCGAGAAACTGCCCTGCTCTGCCAGGACCGCGCCGAGCTGCTCGCGGTAATCGGCTCGGTCGGGCTCCAGCTTCACGGCGATGGCCAGTTCCGCCTGGGCTTCGGCGGACCTTCCCAACAGCTTCAACGTCCAGCCTACGAGCTGATAATACGCCGCTACTTCAGGGCGAAGCTGAAGCGCACGTCGATAGCAATCCAGCGCATCTGCGTAAGCCCCTCGCCGCTCGTGAACCATCCCTAGCTCTGCGTAAGCTTCCGCCGTGGGGCGCATACCCACGCATCTCTGCAACTCTGCCTCCGCCTGAGCCAGGTGCCCCAGCTTTCTGTAAATTCGCCCCAGAGCAAGGGTGGTGTCAGGACCGCGTTTAAGCCTGACGGCGATCTTGTATTCGTCGAGAGCCTCGGCAAGACGCTCTCCTTCTTCCAGCAGCGCGCCCAGTTCCTGATGGAAGTCGATATCGTCAAAGTCTTGTTCCATCGCCCGGCGCAGCGTCTCCTCCGCCTCGGTCCGCTCGCCGTGCTGGCGCTGAAGTTTGCCAACGTGCAGCCAGTAATGTGAACGGCCGACAAGCGCAATTGCGCTTCGATACTCCTGCATCGCCGCGTCAGGGTCACCCTCAGCTTCGCGCAAATGTCCTGTTTGATGGTGAACCTCGGCCTGCACAACCGCGAGTTTGGCGGTGGCGGCTCCGATCTGCGCCGCTGCCTCGACAACATCGCCACGCTGAGAGCTGATGTTCGCGAGACCAAGATGATAGCTCACGTCGTTGCCGCTCAAGCCCAGCGCCGTCTTGTGTTCTCTGGCAGCCCCGTCGAACTCCTCCTGTTCGGCCAGGACGTCGCCCAGATCCTGGTGCAAATCGGCCCGATGTGGGTCCAGCTTGACGGCATCTTCGAGAGCCCGACGCGCCAGTCCGTACTGCTTGAGCTGGCGAAGCGCGTGGCCGAACTGCCGGCACAGATCCACATTCGTCGGACTGATCTTCACGAAAGCGCGGTACGAATCCTCGCCGAGCGCCACCAGGCACTTCGCGGCGATGACCACGTTGCGGCTCTCTTCACCGTGGCCGACCAGCTCGGCGATCAATCGCTGCTTGTTCTGCGCCTCGGTTAATAAGAATACCACGCTTTTCTCCCAGTTCGGATCGCCAGCCGCAAGCGCGACCAGGTCGCGAATTGTCGATCCCTTTTCCAAAGCCTGCTTCATTGCCTGCGCGCCGAAGCATTGCAGGAAGAGAGGGCTCCTGAACCTGACGAAGTTCGAGTCCGGGCTCGATTCCAGGATGCAGCTATCCAATAAGCAACGCTCCACATATTCGCCGTCCACGCTCCGGCCATTCCCCGACCGTCCACCAGACGCGGCGAGCCCGTGAACCAACCGCTCAAAATCGTTTGCGCTTGCCCGAGAGAGACCCTCATTCAGCATTTTCCAGGCGAGAGCGACCAGGGCTGAACGGCAGACAGTTAGTATCGCTTCATCTTCGCCATGGATCGGCCCCTGACCTGAGCCTGGCAAGAGCGCGTCTTGCCGCGAGAACTCCACAGCGCCTCTAAGGAGCGCTTCGCACAACTGACTGAGAACAGCAAGGGAGACATCCGCAGAAGCGCCACTGGCCCCTGCGTCTGGAGACAGCGAGCACGCTGTCTTGAGAATAAACGGGTTCCTCACCGTCTCCCACAAATCCCCATCGGCGCTGAGCATTTGCAGCAAACCTTTGCTATTCCGATCGCCCAGGATTGAGGACACTAAGCCTGTGATACCGCCATCTTCCAGCGGCTGAAGGGTGATTACGGAGAAATCCTTGAACCAGGCTTCGAGCGTGGAGTAGTCTTGGGGGCGAGCGGCGACGACGTATTTCTGATCGGGATATTCCCTCGCGACAAACCGTGCCAGGGCGCGCAGCGTCTCCAATTGATCCTTTGCCGGAACGCGGCAATACTCGTCAATCAGGATGAGCAGCTTCTCGTGGCGAAGAAGCCTCTTGACCTCCATCTCCGAGACGTCGGATTCGACTAGCTCACCGATTGCGAATTGAATCTGCTGTTCGATGGTCCTGGTCGATACCGGTTCCAGTCGAAAGTAGAGGGGCAGGCGCTGCTCATCGCAAAGGGTGTACCGAGCAACGTCGGCGCTGCCGAACCCTGACCAGTAGGCGGCGTAATCGTGGGCCGTGGCCAGGAGGAGCCTGGTCTTGCCAGCGCCGACGTCGCCGAGGAGCACGGCACGCCGGGCCGACTTCAGCGCTTCGGAGGAATCGGCGACATCGGGCAGGCTAGAATCCCCAGAAAGCCTTAAAGGGACATAGCCCTGCCTGGCCTCGGAGAACTTATGCGTTTCCAGCGATCCGCGCAGATACTTGGCAATGAGTTCAGGCGCAGCCTCCGCGTTGGTTCCGACGCGATTTCTGTTCTCTGGGTTCCTGTTCGCTGGTCGATCCACCATTGCCATACCACCACCCCCCACCCAAGGCCAACCGGCGTTCTCGAACTGGTACGGCCCTCACCCTACCCTCTCCCACAGGGAGAGGGAAACCCTTCTCCCTCTCCGTATCTCCGTGACTCCGTGGTGCAGTGTTCCGTGGCGCAGTGTTCGCGTCCTTTGCCTAGCGCCCTTTCCACTGCGGCCTACGCTTTTCGAGGAAAGCAGACGTGCCTTCTATCCTGTCTTCGCTCATCTGCGCGATCGTTCCGTAGCCAGTCTCGATAGCCAGAGCACGGTCGATGTCGACCTCCACACCCTCGTTGACGCTCTTCTTGGCCATCGCCAGGGCAATGGGCGCCTTGGAAGCGATCTTCTTTGCCAGGTCGTTCACAAATGTCATTAGCTCTGCCGCAGGCCCAACCTTGTCGACCAGCCCGAGGCGATAGGCATCGTCGGCCGTAATATGATCGCCCGTAAAGATCATCAGTTTGGCGGTTGACTTTCCGACAACTCGCGGCAGCCGCTGCGTGCCGCCAAAGCCAGGGATCATTCCGAGGTTTATCTCTGGCAAGCCCATTCGAGCTGTATCGGCGGCGATCCTGATATCTCCGGCGAGCGCCAGCTCGGACCCACCGCCGAGGGCATAGCCGTTGATGGCCATGATAACTGGCTGGCGGAGGTTCTCTATTTTCCGCATGAGACGATGCCCCTTGGTGACCTTGTCGATCGCGTCTTGCGAGGTTTTCATCGCGCGCAGCTCGTTGATGTCGGCGCCGGCGACGAAGGCTTTTTCCCCCGCGCCGGTGACGATGACGACTTTAACACCCTCGTCTCCGGCGAGCTCGTCGAAGGCCGCGATCAGTTCCGCAACGGTGGCATCGTTAAGAGCATTCAGGACGTTGGGGCGGTTGACGGTGAGAGTCGCGACACCATCCTCCCGCTCCACAATGATGTTTTGATAGGCCATAATCCTTTCCTCCTTCGCGAAATATCAGGTTCGATCACGGTGAACCCGTATCAGTTAGGATTCCCTAAAGTCCACGCGCTCCTCCTGGCTAGAGCCAATATACCTCGTGATACTTCTGGCTTCCCCGTCAATCCGCTGCCAGGACAGGAATAGTTGCCTTGGCATACGGCATGACGGCAAACCTTGCGCCTGCGCCCAGCAGCGCCTTTGCTTGCCGAATCGCCGCTTCGACCGACGCCACTTTCCTGAGGCGCATCCTTCTGGCCAGATCGTCGCTTATGGAGCTGACCAAGAACGTTGGATGCTCGCCCACTTCGTGGAGGAGCCGCATAGCGACGTGCCCTGGCAAGTGGAAGTCGCGCAACAGCTCGCTCTTGATGGCTTCCGCGCTGGGATACTCGAACCACTTCTCGAACTCGGGGTTACCCGAGCCATCGCGTGCCTCGGCGACAAGGATCACCACTCCACCATCCTTGAGCGCCGAAGCCGCGGCGTGGAAGCCACGAACCGACTGCCACATGTTTATATCCTTGGGGAAGCCCCCACAGCTCGCGATGATAGCATCGAACCGCTCAGGGACAGGCACGGAGTAGAGGCTCCCAATCCTCTCGCATCCAGCCAGGAAGGCATCGCGCCAGTGGCCGGCGACAACATCCACGATCCTCGCGTCAGGATTGACGACGCTGTTCAGGATGAAATGGGGCTCGATTATTGCCGCTATCTCGTCCAGGTCCTCGGCCACTGGGTTATCCTTCAGGCGTCCTGGAACGCAGCCAGGATGAATTGGCTGGCTGCCGCTTCTCTCCAGAGCGAGACTGTGATTTTCCTGGATCGTCTCGAAATAGGCCACGCCAGGGCAGAGCGCCTTGCGCCCGCCGCCGAAACCGGCGAGGGCGTGGAAGTCGACGCCGCCTGTGAGGATAATCTTATCTGCCTCGACCACCAGGCGATTGATCGCCACGTGAGTGCCGCGACGGGTGGTTCCCAGGAAGACATGACCGGCCTCGTCGTGGCAATCGTGATCCACGATCCTGTAGCGCTGCACGACTTTCTCGCCCAGAACGCGGACGTGCTCCTCGCGAGTGTGTCGGCGATGGGTGCCGAGCGCGAAAAGGATCGTGATGTTGTCGTCGGGCACGCCATACTCGGCTAACTGCCCGAGGACGAAGGGAACAAGGATATCGCAGCGCACGGAAAGCCTGGTCACATCGCTGGCGATGACGACGACCTTGTCGGACGCCGCGATGACTGCGCGCAAAGGCGGGGAGTTAATGGGGTTTTCCACCGCCGACCTGAGCGCAGCAAAAGTGTCGTCGATGCCGATAGAGGGTTGGGGCTCGATGACGAAGGCCAGATCCTCTGGAGGAAGGCTCAGGTCAATAACACTATCGCCATACTTGAGACTGAAGTGAACCTCGCCATTGGACCCACTGAAGGCGCTCAACTGCTTCCCTCTTCGAACTGAGCTACGATCCTTTTTCCTCGACCCAGATTGGGACATCACGCGTGCGAGGAGCCAAGCCTCGTGCACGGTGTCTCTCATGTTATATGGCGGGTGGTAGTCTGTCAAGCCGCTGTGACCATCCAGACGAAGATAAAATGCAGCCAGCGGCTTTCTTATGCAGCCGGCCGTGACTTTCTTCGCTCAAATCCTCGTTGTTTGGCTGCATCGGTTATGTTATAATATCCCAGCTTGGTCTGGTTAACGGGCCTTCGGCAGTCCCTTCGACCACCACCACCATCGGGGAGAAACGGTGCGAGTCAGCCTGATCAGATATACTCCAGAGCCGGAGCTTGCCATCGCCGCTGCCGCTCGTCTGTGTTACGCGGAAATCGGCGCCAGTCAACTCGTCGAGAAGCTGACGCCCACTCAGGTCGAGCGTCTCCTCCGCCAGGTCATATCTTCGGGCCACCACTCGGTGCTGGAGCACGCCAGCTTCACCTTCGCCGTCGACGGCATTTCGCGCGCCACCAGCCACCAACTGGTTCGCCATCGCCTCGCCTCGTTCAGCCAGCAAAGCCAGCGATACGTCTCCTACAAGTCACCTGACTACGTAGTGCCACCTACTGTTGCTGCTGACGCCGATCTCAAGCAGATATTCGATCAGGCAGTCCTCGCCGCCTTCGAGCAGTATCGCAAGCTCATCGAGGCAGGCATACTTGCCGAAGACGCGCGCTACCTGCTGCCAAACGCCACCACCACGCGCCTGGCTATGACGATGAACGCGCGCGAGCTTATGCACGTGTGCTCGATTCGCCTGTGCACGCGAGCGCAATGGGAGATTCGAGAGCTGTTCGAAAGGGTCAGAGACGAGGTCACGAAGGTGGCCCCGATCATCGGCAGCGCCCTACAGATCAAGTGCATCACGCTGGGTTACTGTGATGAAAGAGAAACCTGCGGAATACGACCTCTCAGAGAAGATATCTTGTAAGGAGGGATAGCCTAGGTGTACGTCAATAACCCCATGGGCCAGTTCCTGGACGATCTGGCTTCCAGCGCCCCAGCGCCGGGGGGCGGCAGCGTAGCTGCGTTAAGCGGGGCTCTCGGCGCAGCGCTGATCAGCATGGTCTGCAATCTGACCATCGGCAAAGAGAAGTATAAAGACGTCGAAGCGGACGTTCAAGCCATCCTGGAAAGATCGGAAGTCCTGCGACGCGAACTGATGGACCTCCTCGAGGCCGACACGCAGTTGTACGGAAAAGTCATCGCCGCTTACCGTCAGCCCAAGAACACGGAGGAAGAGAAGGCAGCTCGCCTTCAAGCCATCGACGCCGCACTCAAAGAAGCTTGCGGCGTTCCTATGCAGATTGCCAAACGCTGCGCCGAACTCGTCGAGCTATGCGTTCCAGCGGCCGCCAAAGGGAATGTCGGCGCTATCTCCGACATCGGCGTCGCGGTTTTGATGGCCGAGGCGGGCCTCGTGAGCGCCAAGCTGAACGTCGATATAAACCTCGGCTCCATCAAAGACGCGTCCTTCGTCGAGCAGGGTGCAACTGAGCTAGCGGGCTACCTGCGCGACAAAGCGGAGATCAAAGCTCGCGTTCTCAAAGAAGTCGAGGAAAAGCTGTAGTTTAAGGAGATTCTGAAAAGCTATGGAAGCTAAAATCCTAGACGGCAAAGCCATTGCCGCGACCATGAAGGGCGAGATAGTTGCCGAAGTTGCCAGCTTCAAAGAGAAGCACGGCTGGGTGCCGGGCATAGCGGTGGTCCAGGTTGGCGCCGATCCGGCTTCGTCGCGCTACGTCAAGCAGATCGGCAAGTCGTTCGAGGAAGCAGGCATGAACTTCAGGCTGGAGACTCGCGACGAGTCGACTACCCAGGACGAAATCGTCAAGCTGGTTCAGAGCCTCAACCAGGACAAAGCCGTGAACGGCATCATTGTCCAGATGCCCCTGCCAAAGCAAATCTCGCAGGACGCAATCGCATCGGCCATAGCGCCAGGCAAAGACGTCGACGGTATCAACCCGATCAACGCCGGATATCTGCTGGCCGGCGCTGGCGAGTTCTTCGCTCCAGCAACGCCAAGCGGAGGGATGGAGATTCTGCACCGCGGCGGCATCGAGATCGCCGGCAAGCGCGCGGTCATCGTCGGTCGCAGCAACATCGTCGGCAAGCCAATGGCGATGCTGCTTCTGCACGAGAACGCCACGGTGACCATCTGCCACTCTCGCACGAAGGACCTGCCAGGAGTGGCTCGTGAGGCGGACATTGTCGTGGCCGCTATCGGCAAGGCCAGGATGATCACGGCCGACTATATCAAGCCAGGCGCGAGCATCATCGACTTCGGCATCAACGTTGTCGACGGCAAAGTAGTGGGCGACGTCGATTTCGACGCCGTCAAAGAAGTGGCCGGCGCGATCACGCCCGTTCCGGGGGGCACCGGGCCGATGACCAACATCGTGCTTATGCGCAATACTTTACGTGCAGCAAATAAGGCTGCGCGAGTATAATTCATCTGCGTGCCAGGAAAAACAAAATCAACATGGACAGGAGAGGAAGAAAGTGTCAGTTCCAAGCGACATTGAAATCGCGCAAGCTGCGAAAATGAAGCCCATCGACGAGGTCGCTAAGGAAGTCGGCTTGTTGGAAGACGAGATCGAGTATTATGGCAAGTACAAGGCCAAAGTCTCCCTCGACGTGCTCAAGCGACTTCAGGGCAAGCCAAACGGCAAGTACATCGACGTGACGGCTATCACGCCCACGCCGCTGGGAGAAGGCAAGACCACGACGACAGTTGGCCTGGGCCAGGCTCTGTCTTACATCGGCAAGAGCGCGACCATCTGCATCCGCCAGCCATCACTGGGTCCAGTGTTCGGCATCAAGGGCGGCGCCGCTGGCGGTGGCTATGCCCAGGTTGTCCCAATGGAGGACTTCAACCTGCACCTGACAGGTGACGTTCACGCGGTCGGGATAGCCCATAACCTGCTAGCTGCCTTCGTCGATAACCACCTGTTCCACGGCAACAAGCTGGACATCGATCCCCTGAGCGTGACCTTCCGCCGCGTTCTCGACGTCAGCGATCGTTCGCTACGCAACGTCATCATCGGCATCGGTGGCAAGGACGGCTCCCCACGCGAGACGGGCTTCGACATTACCGTGGCCTCGGAAGTTATGGCCATTCTCGCGTTGACCACGGACATGCAGGACCTGAAGGAGCGCCTTTCCAAGATCGTCGTCGCGACGACCCGCTCCGGTAAGCCGGTGACCGCTGGCGACCTCAAGGTCGCAGGCGCAATGGCAGTGCTCCTGAGAGACGCCATCAAGCCGAACCTGATGCAGACGCTGGAGAACACGCCAGTGTTCGTCCACGCTGGACCGTTCGCCAACATCGCCCACGGCAACAGCTCGATCCTAGCCGACCAGATCGCTCTCAAGCTGACCGACTACGTCGTGACCGAGAGTGGCTTCGGCGCGGACCTGGGCGCTGAGAAGTTCATGAACATCAAGTGCCGCTACAGTGGCCTTAAGCCGGATGCCGTCGTGATCGTCGCTACCATTCGCGCCCTCAAGATGCACAGCGGCAAATTCCGAGTAGTGGCTGGCAAGCCGCTCGATCCCGGGCTCACTACTGAGAACCTCGACGCGGTGAGAAAAGGCTGCGAGAACCTCGAGAAGCAGATCGAGAACATGCGCTACTTCGGCATCCCCGTGGTCGTCGCCATCAACCGCTTCAGCTTCGATTCCGATTCCGAGATCGAGCTGGTGAGGAAACTCTCCCTCGACGCCGGCGCCGACGACGCGGTGCTGTGCGAAGTCTGGGAGAAAGGCGGCGCTGGTGGCGCCGATCTGGCCCGCGCTGTCGTGAAGGCTGCCGAGAAGCCCAGCAACTTCAAGTTCCTGTATCCGCTCGACATCCCGCTCAAGGAGAAGATCGAGGCCATCGCCACCAAGATCTACGGCGCCGATGGTGTCACTTACCAGCCAGCGGCAGAGCAGAAGCTCAAGATGTACACCGAGATGGGCTACTCCAATCTGCCGATCTGTATGGCCAAGACACACCTCTCGCTATCTCACGACCAGAACCTG
>JAMCWX010000055.1 GCA_023480885.1 Chloroflexota bacterium
TAAGCACGTCGTCACCACGCCCTTCGTGCACATGATGTCCTTGATGGCCACAGGCACGCCCGTGAGCGGCGAGATAGCCTTGCCTCTGGCGATCTTCTCGTCCGCGCGCCTGGCCTGCTCCAGGGCCAGCTCTGGCGTCACCGTTATATACGCCTTGATCGTGCCGTCAGTCTGAGCGATCCTGTCCAGGACGGCCTGGGTAAGCTCCACCGAGGATATCTGTTTCCTGGACAGCAGATCGTGAGCCTCGTGAACGGTTAACTTATAAAGCTCCATCTATCTCTCGTAATCCTCCTCGAAAACGGGAAGGATTCTGAAATAATCTTCCTCTCGGCGAGGCGCGTTCTGCAGCACGCCTTCGACGGGCAGGCTCGGCTGTACCTCGTCTGGGCGCACGACGTTGCGCAAGGGCAGCACGTGTGCTGTCGGCGAGATGGCGGAGGTATCCAACTCCTTCAGAATCTCCATGTTCTCCAGAATGCTGGAAAGCTGGTCGCGCATTCGCTCCTTCTCGTCCTCGGTCAGACCCAGCCGCGCCAGTTGGGCCACGTGCTCGACTTCTTCTCGGCTTAGTGTCATAATCGAACCTCTAACAGACTATCTAAAAACTGTCATTTCGGAGGAAACGGCGATTTCCCCACCTCTCCCAGGCGGGGGACAAGCCCCCGCGCTACGATCTGAGGTAGGCATTACGGATAAATCCTGTATAGCATCCGCGCGAACGGGATCGTCTCGCGAACGTGATCGAGGCCGCAGATCCAGGCCACCGTGCGCTCTATCCCCATGCCGAAGCCAGCGTGAGGAACGGAGCCGTAACGGCGCAGGTCCAGATACCACTCGTATGCCTCCTTGGGCAAGTTGTGCTCCACGATCTTCTTTTCGAGCATCTCCAGGTCGTCCATGCGCTGGCCGCCGCCGATGATCTCCCCGTAACCCTCGGGAGCGAGCAAATCGGCGCAAAGCGCGACCTCTGGACGCTCTGGATCGGGCTTCATGTAGAAAGCCTTGCTCTGCGTGGGATAGCGGTGCACGAACACTGGCTTCTCGAACTGCTCGGCGAGGATCGTCTCGTCGGGTGCGCCGAAGTCGCCGCCCCACTCGATTTCCACCCCGTTCTTGCGCAGAATCGCTATGGCTTCGTCGTAAGAGATGCGCGGGAATGGCGGCTCGACCTTCTTCAGGCGAGTCGTGTCCCGCTGCAGCATCTCAAGTTCCTGCTGCCGCTTGCTCAGCACCCGCTGCACGACGTAACTGACGAACTCCTCCTGCACGCGCATATCCTCGTCCAGGTCGGCGAAGGCCATCTCTGGCTCGATCATCCAGAACTCCATCAGGTGGCGTCTGGTCTTCGACTTCTCCGCCCTGAAGGTCGGCCCGAAGCAGTAGACGCGGCCGAAGGCCATCGCCGCCGCCTCCATATAAAGCTGGCCGCTCTGGCTCAGATAAGCCTTATCGCCGAAGTAGTCCGTCTCGAACAGCGTAGTCGTCCCCTCGCAAGCCGCCGGCGTCAGAATCGGCGCGTCGATCAGCGTGAATCCACGCTCGTCCAGGTAGTCGCGGCAGGCATTGATGATCTCGGCGCGCACCCTGAGAATAGCGTGCTGCTGCGAAGAGCGCAGCCAGAGGTGCCGATGGCTCATCAAGAAGTCGACGCCGTGCTCCTTTGGCGCTATCGGATAATCCAGCGCCCTGTGCACCAGTTGCAGATCGCCGATCGACAGCTCGTAACCCCCTGGCGCCCGCTTGTCCTCGCGTACCTTGCCAGTGGCGACGATCGAGGACTCCTGCGTGAGCGAGTCCGCCAGCGCGAAAGTCTCGGGGGTGACGTCCCCCTTAAAGACCACGCCCTGGATGATGCCCGTGCCGTCGCGAATCAAGATAAACTGAATCTTGCCGCTCGACCGTTTATTGTAAACCCAGCCACGGAGAGTGACCTCCTGGCCTTCGTATTCTCCTATATTGCTGATAATGACATTAGTCAAAAGGTATGCCTCCAAGTATGTCGGTTATTCTACACGCCGCCTGCCGGTGCGTCAAGCTGGGCTACGGCCGGCCCTCACCCCCCCAAAGGGAAGGACGCCCTCTCCCAGAGGGAGGGTTAGGGTGAGGGCCGTTATCTTTCCGTGTCTCCGTGTCTCCGTGGTGAACGCGCCCCGACGTCATCTCGCCCCCTCACACAACACCCGATCGCCCCGTTGAAATCCGGTCGTTCCGGCACTATGACCTCGCACCCCATCTCTTGCGCGACGATCGCCTTTAGCGCCCCATTTCGCGCCACGCCACCGGCGAAGACGATGACCCCGCTGCGCAAGCGCTCGACCAGCGGCCGCAGGCGGCGCCAGATCGACCAGTTGACGCCCGCGCACAGGCTCGATGGCCCGTGTCCCTCCACGATCTTGCCGATCAGCTCGGATTCCGCGAAGACCGCGCAGGTCGAGTTCAGATTCGCCGGGCTTTCCTCGTGGCGAGAGAGCTCGTCCAGGCTCACGCCCAGCACCGAGGCCATATTCTCCAGATATCGGCCCGAGCTAGCCGCACAGCGATCGTTCGTCGCGAAATCCATCATAATGCCATCGCGCACCTGCGCGACCTTGGTATCCTGTCCGCCGACGTCCAGCAGCGTGAAAGCCATCAGGCCCGTCTGGTGGACCGCACCGGCCACGTGGGCGTTCAGCTCCGGGATCACCTGCACGTCGATCGAGCCCGAGTATACCTGCGCCGCCAGGTCGAGCTCGGGCATGCCGACGTTGTGGCGGCCGTAGCCCGTGGCGACGACGACGTCGCCAGCGCGCACGCCGAGCTTCTCCAGGTTCACCGCCAGCTTGCCATCCACGCGCAGGCCGAAATCGCGATAGAAGGCCATCGTGTCCATCCGCTGGAAGCGCCCGAAGCTGTCCTCCGAGAAGGTCACTATCTTCACCGCTCTGCTGCCCAGGTCGATGCCGAAGATCACTTCAAGCTCCTCGCCACTGCCCGCTGCCGACACATTTCCACGAACGCCTCCAGTCGCATCCTGCTCCTGGCATCCAATGGCCCTGGCCTATCCCCTTCCAGCGTCAGAATCGGCACCTTGATACGCTGCCGCAGAATGATGTCCTGAATCTGATGGTGGCAGAAGCTCTGCACGTAATGGATCAGCGCGTCGACCCGCCGCCGCGACACCTCGGCCTCGATGTCGGCGAGCCGCCCCTCGAAATCGTACGGATAAGTGTAATCCAGATACATCTGCGCGACGTCGCGCTCGGCTGGACCGGGCATGGCGAACTGCCGCTGGATCTCGTTGAAAACCACTCTCGCGCCCAGGCCCTCGACGTGCTCGTAAAGGTCCGTCACGATCGGCGGCACCCCGACGAAGCCCAGACGGATCGAAGCCTGGCCGTCCTGGTCATCCCGACTTATGCTCTCCTTCTGCCGCAGCAAATCGCCCAGTTGCTGCTGGAACAGCGCGGGGTCCCCGTTGAAATCGCTGCACGAAACGGACCATATGTGGTTCTCGAAGCCAGTGACGTTGCCGGTCTGCCAGGTAAGCTCGTCCAGGCGGAGCGCCAGCGCGCGGACCTCATCGAGCTGCCTCTTGGTTGCCTCGACCTCGTCCCAGTTCGTGCCGAAGCGGTCCATCAGCCGCTCGATCTCCGCCACCAGAAAGCGGCGGTCCCTGGGATAGGGGAACGAGAACGGCACGATCTCCACGCCCTTCGAGCGCAGCACCTCCGCCATCGCCTCGTTGTTGCTGCAGTCGCCGCGCATCACGGCGATGACCGTGCCGATGTTATGCCGCAGGGCAGCCGTGTAGATGCCCTTGACCCAACTGCACGTGTTGCGCGGAAACCCCTCCAGTTCCGCCTGCTCGACCAGCTTCGCCGGGTCCGGCGCTGTAATGAAGATATTGTTCAAGTCGACGGGCACCAGGCCCGCGGCGAAGAGAACCTCCACCGGGATCGTGGTGACGAGCCCGATTTTCGCTGCCACGTTAGACACACTTTGCCTAGAATATAGATACAATAAATTATATACGACTGCAGACCATAGTGGCTAGCCTTGGAAGTGCGGGAGATCGCCAGGTCACGTTCACCACGGAGATACGGAGACACGGAGGGGTGGAGTGGCTCCCCTCTCCCTCTGGGCTCATCGTTATACATAAGTGTGCTCGACCGATTATGGGCGCTACATTCCGCTCTTCTCGAACTCCTCGATCTCCTGGCGCGTGACGCCTAGGTCCTCGATGGTGAAGATCGGCTCGAACTTATAACCAGCGGCCGTGATCGCCTCCCCGCCGCCTTCGAGCCTGTCCAGGAGGGCGACGATCTTGATCACCGTGGCGCCGGCCAGTTCTGCCGCTTTGGCCGCCTTGAGCGAGGACTCGCCAGTCGTGATGACGTCGTCAACGATCACGACTCTGGCGTTAGGAGGGAGAGGACCTTCGACCAGTTTCTTGGCGCCGTGGTCCTTCTGTTCTTTGCGGGCGATGAAGGCGGGGATAGGCTTGCCCCGCACGAAGCTAGTGAGGGCGACGGCCGTGGCGATGGGATCGGCACCCATAGTGAGGCCGCCGACCGCGTCCGCGCCATCGTCCTTGATGCGGTCGAAGAGCACCCGGCCGATGAGGTAGCTTCCTTCAGGATGGAGAGAGGCGAGCCTGGCGTCGACGTAGTAGCAACTCCGCCGGCCGGACGCCAGTATAAAATTACCTCGCTTGAAAGAGTGCGCCTTGACGATCTCCAGCAGCCTCTGAGTCTCAGCGTCCAACTCGCCACCTCCAGCATCCATTTGTCAGTTATTATATGGCCCGTGGGCGCTGGTTGGCAAGCAGGTGCGGGCAGTCGGCCAGGGTATCTCACCCCACCTTGACGCACCACCCGCAAAGGAATAGAATGCGAGCCAGCATTGATCTCGGGGCGAACCTTGTGTTCACCCCGGGCAGCAATTAACACGTACGGGCGAACCTTGTGTTCGCCCGGGTTCTCCCCTAAGACGATTAGCCCGTAGGGACTAGCCGCTGGCTCGCCCGCCAAGACTCTAATAAAGGTGGAAAGCGATGGCTGGACTGCAAGCGCACATCCTGCGCTTCGAGGCTGAGGCGACCTCTGATATCCATCTGCGACACCACAAGGGGTCAGCGCTGAGGGGCGCCTTCCTTCACGCGCTGCGAACTGACTTCTGCACCAACCCTTCCCTTGCTTCCTGCCACGCGTGCAGCATTCACACTTCCTGCCCCGTCCGTTTCCTGGTTTCTACGATTGACGAGGACGGCGGACGAGGCTCCAACGCCCCGCGTCCATATATCATAGAGCCCCCCGTGGACGCCAGAGAACTCTATCGACCGGGCGACCCCCTCGTCTTCAATATCGTCCTGTTCAGTCGCGCTCTCTCGATGTTCCCCTACGTCGTCATCGCCGCCCAAAGAATGGGCGAATTCGGCCTGGGGATCGGCCGCGGCAGATTCGCGCTGCGCGAAGTCTGGGCCGTCGAGCCCGTAGCTGGCGTGCAGCAGCGCGTGCTCCGTCGTGGTGACGATCTCGTCAAAGTGCCCGACCTGCCCATCGGACACAAGCAGGTGTTCGAAGTCGCGCGGCACCTGGAATGCGGCGCTTCCGAGAATCTCAAGGTCCGTTTCAAAACCCCGTTGCGGCTGGTCACTAACGGACAACTGGTGCACCGCCTCAGCTTTGCAACGCTAATGCGCCGCCTGTTCGAGCGGCTTACCGTTCTTTGGGACGCCTACGCCGGCGAGCCCCTGGCGCTGGACTTTGCCAACGTGTTGGCGTGTGCGGAGCAGATCGGCGTTAGCTACGACAACACCCGCTGGCTGGACCTCGATCGCTATTCCACACGGCAGGGACGGCCGCTGCCGATGGGCGGGCTCGTGGGCGAGATCGCCTTTCAGGGCGACCTGGCGCCATTCCTCCCCTGGCTTCAAGGGGGCACCATCACGCACGTCGGCAAGTACGCCGTGATGGGCAATGGGTGGTATGAAATGATAGAAAACAGGGAATAGGGAATAGGGAGTAGGGCACGGGGGTTGGGGCAACGGGTCTGAGAGATCACTCTATACTAAAGAGGCGTTGACAGTCTTACACCTGGTATTGTAGATTAATATGTAGGCAGCATTATAGATAGCGTGGAGGAGTCGATGGCAGGAACGGAGGTCAGGCAAGCGAATTTCCTGTTGCCTGTGGATTTGCTCGACGAGATGAAGCGTGTTGTGCCCAGGCGCGAGCAGAGCAAGGTGGTAGCGGCGGCGTTGAGGAGAGAGCTCAAGCGTATGCAACTTCGCCGTGCGCTTGACGAATCGTTTGGCGCCTGGCGCGAAGAGCCTCACCCTGAGCTCGAGCGAGGCACCGACCAGTACGTCAGAGACATGCGGCGCTCCACTCGCGGCAGACCGGTCGCCGAGAGGTGAATGCGATCCTGGTCGACACCGACGTGCTGATCGATTTCCTGCGCGGCAGGCCAGAAGCGAGGGGGTTCTTACTGGCGCTGTCCGAGCGAGCGGCTTTGCATTGCTCGGTGGTGACCGTGGCCGAGCTCTACGCTGGCGTGCGCAAATCAGAGGAGCAGAAGACTGCCCAGCTTATCGCCGGCATGGTTGTCGCTCAGATCACCCAGGAAATCGCCGAGACGGCGGGTCGGCTCAGGCGCAACGCCAGGGGGTTTTCTCTCGATCTGGACGACTGTTTCATTGCTGCCACTGCCTTAGCTGAAGGCGCCTCGCTGGCCACCAGGAACGCGAAACACTATCCGTTCGACAGCTTGGAGTTGATCGTACCCGCGTACCACTGACGGATACCTTGCGCCAGCGTCTCGCCATCCCTCTGAAAATGCCCCGTTGCCCGTCGCGGTCATTCCGCCGAAAAAGGCGTGATGTTCACCACGGAGGCACGGAGGGGAACCTTCTGATCTTCTCGGTGTCTCCGTGGTGCATTTCGCAACCCTATTCCGTATCAACCGCACGCGTTATGGATAGCCGCTTTCGCGGGTGCGCAACAATGATGCGGCTTACTAGTTGACAGCTTCATCGTTTGGTCGTAATATTCATCCTGGCTAATGCCTGATTTAGTGGCTGGCACGGACCTGCCCGCTGTGGCGTTGTTTTCTTCCCTCTGTAGTCTTGATTTGTAGCGCTAGTCGCGACAAGTGAATGATATAGATAGTCAGCTAATGTTTCGTGGTTTTGCGACGATTTCGGCGGCTTATCCGAGACAATCTGCAGCACAAAAGCACGGATCTTTTTCTGTACATCTATAGCAATTCTGCCAATGAAGAGCCTGTTGTGATGCAAGGGTACCCGATGGCACTCGCGCGCCGTCATCGTCGGCTCAAGGGTGCTTTCCAGTCATCCGAAGGAATCGGCTCAAGAGGCACAAGTCGAGCACCGTTCCAGTAATATCGAACCTGCGCCACTCCACCGCTCGGGCAGCACATCGGGTCATTCGGGCGGTACAAAGGATACGAAAGTGATACCGTGTCATTCGTCTGCCACTTAAGGTTGACTGTGGCACTGGGATTGAGGGTATCGGTCCCGATGTAGTCATTGTTCACAAAGAAAAACGCTCGCTGATTGTAACCGTCTGCAGAGCCAGTTGCCACTCCTATGAGCACACGGATCGTGTTCCTGTCGTTGTAACTACCGGCACTCTTCACGGTGTATCCTAGGCTGGCCACCTTCGCGACAGCGGACTGCACACCTTGTGCCTTCGAGACTTCGGTTGTTTGCACCTGTTGCGGTTGCGTCTGTCCAGACTCGTTGATAACACGCCACCACACCCGCATCGTCCTCGTTACAAACCAAGCCTTGTTGGCAAATACCAGCCTGTGCACGCCTGTCTTGTGCGCAATGAACGAAAAGCTGTAGCGGCCGGATACAGTGCCGGCATCTAGGATCGGCTCTCCATAGGGGTCCTCGACCCAGAACGTGACAGTATTCCCCGCTGCGTCCATGAAGTAGCCATCGACGGTCTGTCCAGCAGAGATACTTACGGGCACACGCTCGATCCCATCGAAAGCCGCTAGCTTGAAGCCAAAATAGGAATATTGTACCGGGGTAGGCGTAGGCGACGGCGTAGGGGTATTCGTAGGCGTCGGTGTAGGCGTGCTCGTAGGCGTTGGAGTGGGCGTCTCGGTCGGCGTTGGAGTGGGCGTCTCGGTCGGCGTTGGCGTCGGCGTTGCAGGCAACAACACGCCCAACGCGGCGCTGCTGAGCTGGCGAACGCTGGCGCTGATCGCGCCGCCACCGCCAGTGTAGCTAGCGGCCGGGGTGCTATTGCCGGGCGCAATACTCGATGCCCAGAAGGCAGCTAGGAACAGGAGGGCGATTCCTCCTATGAGGCCCAAAAATGTATGGCGCAGCCATCGGCGAGAGCGTGCGATCTTTCTAACGCTTTGCTCGGTCGGTCTCGGCACGACAACGGTTGGGGATTCGTGGCGGGCGGCGGTTACCGCGGCCTGGGGATCAGATTTACCCACGGCGGCCAAGGCATCGCCCAAGAGCGACCCTGTCTCATAGCGTCCCGCTGGGTCCTTTTGCAGAGCCTGCATAACCACGGATTCGAGATCGGGCGGGATCTTCGGGTTCGCCTCAGCGAGCGGCTTTGGGGCGGCCGTGATTCTCAGAGCGAGCGACTGGGCCGGCGTCTCGGCGCGCTCGAAGGGCAGCCGGCCAGAGAGCATTTCGTAGATCACTAGACCAAGCGCGTATATATCGCTCTTTTCGTCCGGCCTCTGTCCCTCGATTTGCTCTGGAGCCAGGTAATCCAAGGTGCCCACAAGCATTCCACCAGTTACAAGGCCAGTAGCGGCCCCTGCTCGCGAAATGCCAAAGTCCGCCAGTTTCGCTGTCCCATCGTTGGCGATCAGGACGTTTTGGGGCTTGATGTCGCAGTGGATGATGCCGCGCTCGTGCGCCGCGGCCAGACCAGCAGCCAACTGCCGCGCGTAGTTCAGGGCGAGGTCGATGGGCAGCGGGCCATCACTGAGTATCTGCCTTAGCGTCCTGCCCTCGGCAAACTCGAGAACTATGTACTGGGCACCGCCGTCCTCGCCCACGTCGTAGACGGCCACGATGTTGGGGTGGTTCAGCGCAGCGGCGTTCTGCGCCTCGGCTCTGAAGTGCTCGGCGAACATCGGGTCAGCGGCGATGCCTTGGTGAATAACCTTGACGGCGACGGTGCGCTGTAGCTTTGTGTCAACGGCTTTGTAGACCGTCGCCATCCCACCTTTGCCGATCACTTCAGTGATCTGGTATCTGTCGGAGAGAAGCTTGCCGATCAGTTCCCCATCCTCCCTTACCGCATTCCCTTTTGATACGCGCCCAAAAGCTGCGCCTGGCCCAGTATAGGACCCTGCATCGCGTCGAGAACCTGTTGCTTCGTAGCGTCGGGCTGCAGCTCCAGCTTCGCGTTCAGCGCGTAGAGGACGAAGACGATAGTTCCATCTAGCGCTCCGCTCCATGAGAGCCTGGGCGAGATGTTTTCACCGTCGCACGTGAAGCGAGAGGGGATCGCTCCATCGGATTTGAACGCGCCGCTGGCGAGCAAGAAGCTCGTAGCCCCTGGGCTCTGCGTCCCCACTTGGCCGGTCGCACCTGGCCCGCCGCAAGTCACGGCCGCCAGCCCAAATACCAAGCAGATGGCTGCTACCAAGAGCGATCTCCATCGCCTCTCCACTTGTTAGCCTCTCGATTCATTCCGTCATATTCTGCGTCAGGGTATCCCGTATATCGCCCGGCTGATAGGCTACTGCCCATCGCCAGGGTCCGAAACCGCCGTGCGCATTCACCGCCCGTACCCATTCGTCCAGGTAGCGACGTTTGACCCGATCCTGCTCGGTGTCCTGGCCCTTGGTTTCCAGAACCAGCATATCGCCGCTGGCAAGGCGAACAAGAAAGTCGGGCCGGTATTTGCGCACGACGCCGTGGTAGACGTACAACACCTCGAACCCCAGATGATCGTTCTTCGCCCAGGCGACGACCTGGTCGCTGCCATCCAAGACAAAGGCGTCCGATGCCTCCCAGGTGCTATCATACACGCAGACGTTGATGTGTGATTTGCGAGTCCTCTCGCACGGTCTACCGGTGTACCAGGTCCGCATTCCAGCCGTGGAACCGATCGGGTGGTCGCAGTCGAATACAGGCACCGACTGTTCGGTATTCTCCTGCCGCACCGCCTCCCAAATGTGCTGCACCACTCGCGACATATTGAGCGTGATGATGAGGCGGCGGGGCAGCTCATCCTGATAAAACAGCGGCGGATGAATTGCAATCCGGTCCGACTGAATGAACCGCTCTGCAAATCGCACCAACTGCGCCAGCAGCATCTCGCGACTACCGCGCCAATCGTGCTTCATCTGGTCGAACACGTCGCGCGCCGTCTCGAAAATGATGCGCTGGGTGCGGAACTCCCGCGCCAGCCGCTCCAATTCGATGCGGTTGATCTTGGTCACGTCCGGCTTGCCCTCGATGATGGGAGCCAGTTCCGCCACCTGAGCGGTGTGTGCCGCGTCCAACTCCAGAGGACGGACTTTCGCCCAATCCAAGATCAGCGTGCGTTGAAACACGCGGTCAATGCGCACCACATTGGGCCAGCGAATCTCAAACCTGGCCTTGGCGGGGTCCGGCTCAACGGCAGTCTCAGGACTCGGCGGTGGGGGCGGACCGTCCTGCCCACCTTCGTGAGGGAGAAAGGTGAACGGCACACCAAAGATGTTGACGTACTCCGGCTCGAACAGGCCCGTTTCTGGAGCGGTCTCGTATGACGTGCGCCGAAGGCCGCGTCCCACTACCTGCTCGCACAACAACTGGCTGGTGAAGGCGCGCAGGCCCATCACGTGCGTCACCGTCTTGGCGTCCCAACCCTCACTAAGCATCCCCACCGAGATGACGTTCTGGATTTTCTCACCCGGTTCACCGGGCTTGCCTACGGTGTCGACCGTGAGGCGCAGGCGCTCGGCCTGTTGCGTCTTGGTCAGCTTAGGCCCGACCCGCTCGGTCTCAGTTTCCGTCTCACCCTCGCCCTCGGAAGCTTCCGCCGCCACGACCGGCTCCTCTAGCGCCTCCGCCTCGTTGAGCACCTTGGAGTCGATGTGCAGGATGCGCTCCGGGTCCGACAGTTCGTCTATGTGAATGCGCTTTGAATCGAAGGCGTGCTTGATGCGCGCCGCCGTCTCGGTGCGATTGCAGACCGTGATCATCACCGGAGGGGTGGAGAGCCCAGCTCTATTCCAGACTTTTTGCGTCTCGCGCCAGTCGTAGCCCAGCAGATAGTAGGCGTTGAGCACCAGGTCAGGCAGTGGCTCGTGGGGCTCAGACCGGCGGTTCAGATCATCCTTCACGTCCGGGTCGTTGTATATGTGATAGAGGCGTGACTTGTAGGTCTTGGCGTCGGGCACGGCGTCGTCGCGCACTACCACGCGAGGGGTCTTGACCAGTCCCGATTCGATGGCGTCGTTCAGCCCAAAGTCGCTGACGATCCAACCGAACAACGCTTCCTCGCTGCTCTTCTTTCCTGATGGGGTGAAGGGAGTGGCGGAGAAGTCATAGCAGGTCAGGATGCGCCGTGAGCGGTGCAGACGGTCCAGCCCGCCGATCCAGACTGTAGCTTCCTCGGCGCTGTCCTTGAGATCACGCTGGCGCAGGTACTTGCCCTCCGCCTCCCAGTTCACTCGCCAAGCATGGTGGGCCTCGTCGTTGATCACCAGTAGGTTGTGGGCGTTCGCCATCTCGCCCAGCACATCACGAGTGTAGGCCTCATCGCTCTTGACGCCGCGCTTGTCCACGGTGCGGCGCTTTCGTACCTGCTCGCCAGTTTCCCATGCCAGGGCATGCCAGTTGCGCACCAGCACCTTGCCCTGGCGCAGCTTGTCCAGGAGCGCGCTGGGCACGACGCGAAACGACTCGTAGTAATTGCCCGGAGCCGATAGTCCCAATACCGATAGACGCTTCCTGACCGTCAGCCCCGGCGCGATGACCAGCACATTCTTAGAGAAGCGGGCAT
This sequence comes from Chloroflexota bacterium, assembly GCA_023480885.1. Taxonomy (GTDB): domain Bacteria; phylum Chloroflexota; class UBA6077; order FW602-bin22; family JACPRP01; genus JAMCWX01. The sequence goes on from JAMCWX010000055.1 coordinate 11,988, forward strand.
CCTGCGGATAGGTAACCTTGTTGAGGATGTGCCAGGCGATGACCATTGCCATAACGATGGTCTTGCCAGAGCCAGTGGCCATCTTGCAGCACTGGCGCGCGAACGCGCCACCGTCGCCTGGAATCTCAATGCCTACACGCTCGGCCGCTGGTGCTTCGGTCAGCCAAATGAGCGTCTCCACTGCCTCCAGTTGGCAGAAGAAGAACCGCCGCGTCTCAAACTCCTCAGGGTCGCACCAGTGCTCCAGCAGGCGCTTGGTTATGCTGCTCACGCCCGGATATCCCGCCTCGCGCCAGGCCTTGACACGCGGGCGAATCCGGTTAACCAGTTGGATTTCAATGAAGATGCCGGGGTCGTCGAAGGCCCTGGAGTTCTGCGAGGCCACCACGTAACCCGCGGGGCGCCGCCCCTCCACCAGGTCGAAGAGCCGCGTCTCGCGATCGTAGCGCCAGTGGCGGTCAGGCTCCTGGTAGGGCGAGTTGATGATGAGGCGGTCGATAGCTGCCTGTCCCGTTTGGGTAACCATTTCTCGTCCTAGCTCGCTTTCGGGACTGATTCGAACAAGAGCCGCCGAATGTCGGCCTGCGGCGCCCGCTTCGATAGGTGCAGCAGCTCGATGCCGACGACGCGGCCCCGTTCGTCGTAATCTACGATGATGCCGGGTGAGAGCTCCTCGGAACTGACGGCGGGCGCTTCACTGAGGGTCAGGTACAGTGCATCGGCCTGTTGATCCACCTTGAGCTTCATGGGATGCTTCTCCTCCGATCAAAGAATGCCGTTACAACTCGCATCGGTTTGCTGCTCCTGTTCACGATCACCCGCAGGACACGATCGCCCTTTTCCTGAATCCGCGCCAGGCGATGCTCCAGATCGGGATCTATCGTATCGGCCTCGGTTGCCTCCGGCGCGCTCAATGCGCGTTCAATCCACGCAAGCGGAATCTGCCGCTTTTCTAACACGTCCCGAGCATGCTCTGTCAATACGTATTCCATCCCTCACCCTCGCTCGGTAAGGTCCATCACCTTCAGGCTCTCGATGCCCCGGTCGTCAACTATCTTGACGGCGATGCGCCGGTGCTCGCCCGGCTCGAAGGGCAGCGATTCCGTGCCCCGGTAGGCTTCGATGAGCTCCTGGTCTATCTCCGCCTTCAGATTGCGGGCCAGCTTGGCCCAGCCCTCATCAGCACCAGCCATCGGGAAGAAGACCTGGCGGGGGAACAGGCTGCGCCCGTCGTAGTCGGTATCGAGCAGCCAGACCGCTATCCTGTCCTTGCCGCTCGACTCAATCCCGCCCGTCTTGGTGTTATAGTAGTCAAAGCCCTCGACGGCGACGCGCCACTTGCCTATATGTTCCCCTTCGGTGATTCGTTCTAGCCACACGTCCGGCTGGCCAATGAGCCAGAATGACTCGTTGCTGGCCCGCTTCTTCTTGAGATCGTCGGTCAACAGGTCGGCGTTCATCTGCACTTTGAGCAGAGTGACGCCCGGCCAGTTTGTCTGGTCGATGTCCTTGGCCGCCTCGGGATCGAACTGGAACGCGGCGAAGACCACCAGCTTGGGCCTGGGCACCAGGGTCTCCGCCTCTTCGATGGCCCGCTCCACCTGGCGTTGCTCCAGAGGAGCGTGCTCTGGACCGAACGAGACGACGACGCGCTGGGAGGCATACGCTGTCCCCTCCTCGCGAACGGTGCGGCTCCCCTCGGCGCTGGGACGGGTCTCGCCCTCGGCGTGCAGCCAGCGACAGCCGGGCAAGGGTTCCAACCGCGCAAAGCGCATGTACTGCTCGGCCTTGCCGCGGATGCCAGTCCGCAGCAGTTCGTCCCGCCATTCGGCCTGGCGCAGCGTCTCGCCGGAACGCGCAATGGACGTGTCGGCAGGCTGCGGCGCACTCTCGAGAAGCTCGTCCACCGACTTCACGGCCGGTGCAGGCCCGGCCTCAACCGTGAACGGCCCGCTCACCCGCACCTTCTTGCGGTCGACATAGGGCTGATCGTAGAGCGTCTCCAGGTCGGCGTGCCTGGCTATGGCTTCGTCCATTTCCTTCTGCATTGCTCGGCGAGCGGTGTGGAAACCCTGGAAAGGCTCGCGGGCACCTTCAGGCCAGTCTTCGGGAAACTCAAAGGGAACCTCCCACTCCAGAAGCGCGTTGACAGGTGCCTCCTGACCGGAGGGCATTCGATAGGTCAGGCCGTCGGACGCGGCGAAGTCGACGATCTGGCCAGCGCGTCCGCCTTGCGTGACCTTGAACTTCCCCGTCTGGCCCTTGAGCGCAGCGTTGAGATCGGCCAGAGCCTGCTCGATAGCCGGGTGCATGCGAGCGTAGATGCCGTCGATCTCAGGGTTGTTGGCTATGGACTTGAGCGTGATATGCGGCACGGTCTTGTACTTGAAGCCGCTGCCCACGCCCTCTTCCGGGTGCGCCAGCTCGTAGTAGTCGAAGACGGCAGCCATCAGCCGCTGCCTGGCCAGTGTGATGGCGACCCGAGATGTGTCGCAGGTGATCCAGCGGCGTCCCCACTTCTCGGCGACATAGGCGGTAGTTCCCGAGCCGCAATTGTGAACAACGCAAACCTCCGTGATGAACGAGTGCGCATCCTCGATCTCCAGATCGTAAACCTCTTCGTCAGTGTACTGGAACTCAACGGATTCAACCGCCACCGCTGCACGCTCTGCGCCGAAGAAGACCAGGTCCCCTGGTTGAATCCTTGCTGCCTGAAGCCATTCCGCCCCCTCAAGGCTTTCCCTCCGCAGCTTGCATTGGCTTTGAATCGCCAGGCACACTCCCCCGAGATTCTCCGCCACCTCTTTCGCGGTGAACCTGAGCACATCGATGCCAATCGAGCGCATATAGGTATCGCGCTGGGCATCATACTCGACTTCATCCGGCTCGAAGTGCGTGGCGCCATCTACCTCCACGACCAGATGCGCCTCGCGCGAGTAGAAGTCCGCGATATAGGGACCGATAGGATGCTGACGGCGGAATTTGAAGCCAAGCTGCCTGCTGCGAAGGGCTGCCCAGAGCCGTCGTTCGAGAGCGTTTGCCTCTCGGCGAAGCTGTTGCCGCCGCTCTATGTGCCCAACAGGGCTCGCGCTCCAATCCCGCTGGCCACCCAAGGTGCGCGGGCGAGGCTTACATAGGATTCGATGGTCGGCTGTGAGCCAAAGGGTCTGGCGATTCAGGGCGTGGCGAATGCCGATCATCAAGCCCCTGTACGGCCGGCGGATGACCCGTAGCACGCGGTGCAGGATGCCATCGTGCCCGAAGATGAGATTGCCTGGCTGAATTTGATCGATGGCGACGATTCGGCATCCCACCTGCGTGACACGTTGGGCGTTGCCTCTTTCGATCTCCCCCGCGGACGGGGCGTCCCCCCTCCTAACCTCCCCCGTGGACGGGGGAGGAATGTAATGGTCTCGCGCGGACGGGGGAGGAATGTAATGGTCGCCCGTGGACGGGGGAGGAATGTAATGGTCGCCCGTGGACGGGGGAGGAATGTAATGGTCGCCCGTGGACGGGGGAGGAATGTAATGGTCGCCCGTGGACGGCGGAAGGACGGTTTGCTTTCCGACGGATGGGAGATGAGCAGCATACTTCACCGCGGACAGTGGAAGAACGGGCTGCTCGTAACCCCCTCCTCCATCCACGGGTTGTCCAGCGCTTCCCTCCCCGCCCGCGGGGAGGGCTAGGGTAGGGGCCAAAACCCCCGTCCCCTTCCGAACACACGTCGGGTCAAACACCAGGTCGCCGGGATCGGTAGTCATGAGGATGCAACGCTCGATGACCTTCGTCGCAGTTTGCACAACGTAGACCTTTGGATCTGTTCGGCTTTGAACACTGGCGAAATCAGACCAAACATTACCCCGCACGTAGGCGGGGAAATCGTCTATATAGCGAATGTAAGCTAGCGCCCGTCCCTCATCGGCAATACGGCCCGCCCGAATGAGCCTCTGCATCCCGCCCTGGTTGGTTTTCCAGAACCCAAATCGCGGTCTGATACTCCTGCCATTGAACCCCACCGCGAATGCACTATTTTCGCCTCCGCTCTGCGATGTCAAGGTGTCGAGACGGAACCGTCTCCCTCCTAGAGGGGTGGCGCTGTCAAGCGCTGCCACCGAGGTCGTCTCGCCAGATTCCAGAAGTACTTTGGTATACTTTGAGGCGCCCGCCCCACCGGCTGACTTAACCTCATAGAGCTTACGGTATTGGACGCCAGCCTTATCCCGGGCATACCAGACCACGTAGTCGCCCACCGAAGGCGCAAGCTCGCTCGTCTGGCTGCTCGTTGTAACGAACGTGATCAACGCCACGAAGTTCCCTGCCCCAAACACCTCATCCATCAACTCGCGCACGTGGTGCACGTTCTCATCCCCGATCTGCACGAAGATGCTGCCCGATTCGCTGAGCAACTCGCGGGCCAGCAGCAGGCGGTCGCGCAGGTAGGTGAGGTAGGAGTGGATGCCCAACTCCCAGGTGTCGCGGTAGGCGCGGATCTGCTCTGGCTCGGCGGTGAGGTCCTCGTCCTTGCCGTCCTTCACGTCGCGCTTGTTGACGAAGGGCTGGAAGTTGGAGCCGTACTTGATGCCGTAGGGCGGGTCGATGTAGATCATCTGCACCTTGCCCGCCATGCCCTCTTTCTCGAGCAGCGAGTTCATCACCAGCAGGCTGTCGCCGGCAATAAGACGGTTGCTCCAGCCGTGAGGGTGCTTGTAGAACTCGACCGCTTCGCGAAGTGGTTCCTTGCGCTCGGTGTCAAACAGGGATAGCTGCACCGGGCCACCGTTGCCATTGCGCTTGCGCACCGCCTCGACGATCGTGCGCGGATCGATGCGCTCGTGGACGTGCAGCGAGACCGGGGGCACCTCGAAGGAAGAGTGCTCGGCCTTGCCCGCCCAGATCAACTGTGGGTCCAGATGAGGGTCGTAGGCATACGTTTTCTTTTTGCCGGTCTCAGGGTCGGTCTCTGAGGTCACCAGTCCCACGGGCGGGTTGTTGACCCGCGTTTTGTCCCGATGCTCGTATTGCTCTATGTCCTTCCTCTCCTGTCCAGGCGAAGCCATCTCCCACCTCGGTCACCAAGTGTTGGGATCTCTCGGATTCGTATCAGATATCGCCAATTAACGGCTGATAGTCCGGCCAGTCCTGCCAAACGCCGGCCCTGCGGTTTGGCTCGCACACTGCTGCTTGTCAGCGATAGTATAATCAGGCAACGCGCCTGGGTCAATAGTCCGCCGCCCTTCCAGGGGCTTGGCATAGCCAGTGCTGTCAGGTATATTATCCATCAAAATAGACAAAGGAGCACTCACTATGCTTGAGCTCAAGGAAGCTTTCATTTCCAGTTCGGAAGCAGCGGCGATTTTGGGCTTGCGTCCGTTCGGCATTCAGAAGCTTATCAGGCGCGGGAAAATCCCCGCCGTCAAGATCGCTAACCGTTGGCTCATCCCCAGAGCCTTTGTGGAAGAGTTCGCTAAGAGCTACGTCCCCAGGAGGGGCAATCCCATATGGCGAGAGCGGGCCACAAGGAGGGAACAGAAATGAGGGCAGCGCTTTATTGCCGGGTAAGCACAGACCTACAGGAGAAAGAGCAGACCATCCAGAGCCAGGTCGAGACTCTGCGCAAATACGCTTACGACAAGGGGTATGAGGTTGTGGCCGAGTTCCTTGACGATGGTTACTCTGGCGCAACCCTGGAACGTCCCGGACTCGACCGCCTTCGCGATGCCCTCCGGTCTGGAGAGTTCGAGGCGGTGCTGGTACACTCCCCCGACCGCCTGGCCAGAAAAGCCGTCTACCAGGGCCTGCTCCTTGAGGAACTAGAGAAGGCAGACGTCAGGATCGAGTTCCTAAACCACCCGGTGGACGACAGCCCGGAAGGGAAGATGCTCTTGGGTATGCAAGGTCTCTTCGCGGAATACGAGCGGGCCAAGATCGCTGAGCGGGCTCGTAGAGGCAAGTTGCATTGGGCTAGGCAAGGCGCCGTCTTCACCGGTTTCGTCCCTTACGGCTATCGCTACCTCCCTCGCGATGGGGAGCCCAACCGAAAGTCTGGGATGGAGATCGATGAAGCCCAAGCCGCCACGGTTCAGCAGATGTATCGCTGGCTCATAGAGGAACGCCTCTCCTGTCGCGCCATCGCCAAGCGGCTCACGGAGCTAGGTATACCGACTTGCACGGGCAAGACGCGGTGGCGGCCAAGCACCGTCAACCAGATACTGAAGGACGAGGTTTACAAGGGCACCTTCTACTACAATCGCGGGCAATCGGTGGAACCGACCCGCCCCTCTCGGCAGAACCCCTACCGCAAGCACAAGCTCACGGGGCGGAAGCTGCGACCTCGGAACGAGTGGATTCCCATCCCTGTGCCCGCCATCGTCGACGAAATCACCTGGGAAGCAGCCCAACGTCAGTTGCGCGAGAACTCCCTTTATTCCCCGCGACATAACACCCACCATTCGTACCTGTTGCGAGGTCTCATACGCTGCCCTCGGTGTGGAGGTGCTTATGTCGGCGGCTTTGCTCGAGGTCGCCGGTACTACCGCTGTAGTCGGACGGAGCCCTTGGCAGCCAAAGATGGGTGTGTTGTCGTGCGGGGCGTATCGAAGCTGAACCCGTGGAGGAGGCGGTCTGGAGCGCCATTTGCGAGGCTCTGCAAAAACGCGAGCTGTTGACAGAGGAATACCGCCGACGCGCCGAACAAGCGGAGCGATGGGCACCGTTGATACGGAGCGCAGGCAGATCAAGACGGCGCTGAAGCGGCTGAAGGTGCAACAGGACCGCGTCACCGATGCCTACATCAACGAGGCGATGGAGTTGGGCGAGTACAAGGCCAGGATGGTATTCGGGGGCAACGGCTACATGTCCAACACCGAGGAGCGCATTCACACAGGGGTGTTCAAGGGCGAAGGGATGAGCCCAGGTGCTGACAAGCGCAGGGGAGGCGCCAGCTACTTCTTCACTCGCATCAAGGCCCAGGTCGAATGGAACGCGGGCCACCCGGTGTTCGACAAGCGGCTCCTGCTGAGGTCGGATAACATCAGCTACGATGTGGACTACTACGGCGCCGCTGACGAAGCGAGCAAACAACGTCGGGCGGCCGACATCGCCGGGTGGAAGAGCAACGCCAACAGCGTGACCAACGAGACCATCACCAAGAACGGATTCAGCGCCCTGAACTACATCGTGCGAATCAACAGCCAGGGCAGGCGGAGCGAAATCCTGGACCTGCTCCGGCAGCACGGTATTACCCGCCTGAACGGGCGGAAGATCGAGGATATCGTCGTATGACACCACAAGAACATCTGGCAAAACTAATGCAGTATGGGGCCACGGTCGAGGTCAGGAAAACCGCGGGAGGCCCATACCTGGCCCCCTGGCCTGTCGACTACCTGAACTGGGACGGCGACACTCTAGTTTTCTGGTGGATCGGCAGTTCGAACGGCACCCGACCCCACTATGTGAAGGCGACCAAGGTGGAAGATCGGGGCGATGGCATATTCGCCTTCACGACCTCGCAGGGCGACGTCGCGACGCTGGAACCGGCGTGGAGCCCAGAGCAGTTTGAAATGCTCCGGAACTGGCGGCAACTGAAAGCGAGTGGGCAGGGGCAGCGCAATTACGATGAGGGAGGCTGGCATTATGGCCAGGTATGAGGTAATGCGCGAGGCCGTAGGGGATCGCAACCTGGGGGCAATGCGGACGGACTTGATCTGGGTCTATGGCCAGGAAGGGATTAAGGTGGGAGCTGTCAACAGCTACGAACACCTGGCTGCTGATTACCAGGCTCGCATCGAGCAGGCGGGGGCCAATGGCCACAGCACGCTGGATAGCTGGTTCTATTGGTCAGCTAACGGTGGCAACGGCTACGCCAACGTGCGCACAACCCCAGAAGTTCAGGAGGGGCCCGATACCTGTCTCCGTATTCCTCATGGAATAAAGAAAAAGCCGCCAATCCGTGAACCGTATCAGTTCGAGATTGGCGCCAGAAAAGGCGCGCTTCAGTTGGTAGTATCATGGCAAACTAGCGAGAGTTGTCAAGCAGCCTCACGCGCTGCACCGAAGTTCCCATATCTCTGACCATCCTTGGCAAAACCAGCGAGATAACTAATTGCTGGCTTTCCTTCAGGCCATTCGTTAACTACGGATATCTCGATCGCATCGCCAGCATTTACAGTCGCAGTCAACTGCTGAAACAGATGCTCATCAAGGACCTTCACAGATTGAGAAATGATCTTCTCTTTACCGTCTGGTCTGCGCGCGCGCTTCCACCATGCTAGCGCAGGTGGCTCCCCCGGCACAATGCCTCCGACATTCACTTTCAAGGTAACCTGCTGTCTATTCATCATACTCAACCTTTGGCCTTGGGTCTTATCTTGGGTAACAATGGCGGCAAGCGCTTCTCAGGAGACGCCATTTGAGGCGGCGGCTCGCCAGTTCCGCCTGTATCGATAACCGTGTCGCTTTCAAGATCGTATATGCCGATCTGATCATACTTCTTCCCAAGACGGATAGTCAATTGCTTATCAGACAAAGTTGCTGAGACATCCAGATAAGTCAGATCCTCATCTGTATCAAACCAAGTGCCGACACTATTCCGTGGATCTCTCAATAAATCCAAGTTCTCCTCAATGAAAGCACGCAGGATCCTATGATCAATAACCGAGACTGCGTAGAGCTTCTTCCCCTTCAAGTTGCCGAAATACGGGTTGAAAGTTGAACCGCCATCGGTGTTGTGAGCTTCGGTAATTTGCTCAACTAAATCGCTTGTATCAAGTGACTTGGGCAACGACAACTTCGGGTTCGATAGATATTCAATAATATCAGAAGTTGTCACATCGTCGGCCTGCAATGCCTTTTCCATCCACTTCTTGGTTTCCTTCGCGCCAAGTATATCACGCAAGCTCCTCGCATAGCGCATCGACCCCCAGCGCTTATCAACCTTCCGCCCGACGAAGTCCTCCAACTTCACCGCGCCGTTCTTGTAAGCTTGGAAGGCGGCCTTGCCCAGTATTTTCTCCTTCTCGGCATCAGATAGCTGCTCGAACAGGTCCGTGCCTTTCTCCACCTGTACCTGGGTCTCTGGCACGTCCTTGAAGCCAAGCTCTCGCCAGGTCTTCGTCACCTGCACCATCGCACATCTGCTGTTCACGGGTTTGCAGTAGTTTCAACGTCACGCTTACCTATGAGGAATCGAATCAACTCCGTGGTATAATTGCAGCGAACGCCTCGGCGCTGATCCTCTCGCCAGCCTAGCAACTGTTGGAGGTAATCTCGGCTATGGTAATCAACAATACCGAGACAGGAATGAGCCGGTTGTCCATCAGCCTTGGCTTCTGGTCGGCCTTCGCAATCGCCGCTGCATTTGTGGTTTTCACGATCTAGCAAGTGGCGAAAAGCGCCTCCTGGCGCGAATCGCTCTCTGTGAGGCAGACTGGGGAGCGTAATAAGGCTCGCGTTCCTGGCGAATGGGATCTTCTGCATCCTGGGAGGCGTCGGCTACGCGCTCGATATCGTGTTGCTGGCCTTCCTGACGCTGAACTTCGGCACGGGCGGCGCAGTCCTGGTCGCGGCGATTTCTTTGTGCGTGCTCTTCAAAAGGATGGGGAGCAGGTCTTTGGAGCCTTTGCCAGACCCTCACCTTACCTCACCTGGCCCATTCCATTGACAAAAGGGGCCAGGCTCGCCGCGCTCCATCCCGTGTGCAAGAGGAGCGCGGCATCTTGGAAAGGATCTTGCAGAGGATCTCCCAAAGTGAGTTCAGGGGCGGACAGCCAGTATCAAAGGGACTGTTTTCGGCACTTCCGATACCCTGTCCGCCCCTGAACCCAAAGGGAGAGGGGATAACGCCTCCACCCTACAGCGATTTGCGATGAACCCCGGCAGGCATGTTCCCCTATTCCCTATTCCCTATTCCCTATTCCCTGTTCCCTATTCCCTATTCTCCCCCCTTCTCAATCTATTTGCTATAATTACTTGACAATCCCCCCAAGTCTCACTATCATCATAATTAGCAACTTAATCTGCCCATTCCTGTGCGTCTCGCTCCCAGGGAGCCCTCCTGTCGGCACATTACCCATCGAGTGCGCGCCCGGGAGCTATCTTCTAAGGAGGAGTCAATGGCAAACAATAGGAGTTGGGACCCCACCGCGCAAGCGGTTATCGAAAAGGCCCACGAACAGGGATTCTCTACCGCCTTCAGCCGCGCCGAGGGAATGAAGCCCTGCCCTATCGGCCGCGCCGGCAGCTGTTGCTCGTTCTGCTTCATGGGACCCTGCCGCATGGTCGGCAAGGACCGCGAGCAGCTAACCGGCATCTGCGGCGCCAAGCCGGCCACTATCGCCGCCCGCAACCTCGCCCGCTGGATCGCCGCCGGCGCCGCGTCGCACTCTGACCACGGCCGCGATATGGCCATCGCCTTGCGCGAGACGGCCAGGGGCAAGGCTCAAGGCTACCAGATCAAGGACGTCAAGAAGCTGCACGCCACCGCCAGGTATCTCAACGTCAAAACCGAGGGCCGAACCAAGGAGGAGATCGCCATCGACGTCGCCAACGCGGCCCTCGCCCAGTGGGGCCAGCAGGAAGGCGAGATTATCTGCCTCTCCCGAGCGCCCAAGGCCCGCCAGGAGGTCTGGCGCAACCTGGGCATCGGCCCCCGAGGCGTCGATCGCGAGATCGTCGAAACCCTCCACCGCACGGGCATGGGCACGGACCAGGAGCCCGAGCACATCCTGATGCACGCGCTACGCACCTCCTTGACCGACGGCTGGGGCGGCTCCATGCTCGCCACCGACATCGGCGACATCCTCTTCGGCACCCCCAACCCGGTGCGCTCCAAGGTCAACCTCGGCGTCCTCAAGGAGGACGAGGTCAACATCGTCGTCCACGGCCACGAGCCACTGCTTTCCGAGATGATCGTCCAGGCCGCCGACGACCCCGAGGTCGTGGCCTACGCCAGGTCCAAGGGCGCCAAGGGCATCAACCTGGCCGGCATCTGCTGCACGGCCAACGAGGTTCTTATGCGTCAGGGCGTGCCCTCGGCCGGGAACTTCCTCAACCAGGAGCTGGCCATCCTCACCGGCGCCGTGGACGCCATGGTCGTCGACGTGCAGTGCGTGATGCAGGCGCTCCAGGGCCTGAGCACGAAGTTCCACACCAAGCTGATCACCACCTCCAAGAAGGCGAAGATAACGGGCGCCACGCACATCCAGTTCGACGAGCACGAGGCGCTGCCCATCGCCAAGCTGATCGTCAAGATGGCGATAGAAAACTTCCCCAACCGCGGCAAGAGCGAGATTCCCGAGGAGCTCGACGACCTCGTCGCCGGGTTCTCCCACGAGTACATCAGCTATATGCTCGGCGGCGTCTACCGCGCTTCGTTCCGCGCCCTCAACGACGCCATCATCGAGGGCCGCATCAAGGGCGTGGCCGGCATCGTCGGCTGCAACAACCCCAGGACCGTCCAGGACCAGGGGCATAACTATCTGACGCGAAAGTTCATCGAGAACGACGTGCTCGTCGTGCAAACAGGCTGCGGCGCCATCGCCTCGGCCAAGGTCGGGCTCCTGACGCCAGAGGCGCTGCAATACGCCGGGCCAGGACTTCGGGAGGTGTGCGAGGCCGTTGGCATCCCGCCGGTCATCCACCTCGGCTCCTGCGTGGACAACTCGCGCATCCTCACCATCGCCACGAATATGGTCACCGAGGGCGGCCTGGGCGACGACATCTCGGACCTGCCGGCCGTCGGCATCGCCCCCGAATGGATGCACGAGAAGGCCCTCTCCATCGGCGCCTACTTCGTCGCCTCGGGCGTCTACGTGCTCTTCGGCGGCGGCCCATCGCCAGTCGAGGACAGCCCCGAGGTCACGGATATCATCGCGCGCGTCTGGGAGGAGAAGGTCGGAGGCAAGCTCGATTTCGAGCCGGATTTCGACGAGATACTGCGGAAATCCCTCGAACACATCGAGAAGAAGCGGCGGGCGCTCAAGCTCGGCAACTGGGCTCCCGGCAAGTACGCCCGCACCTTCATCACGCCGCAAGAGCTGGCCAGAAGAGGTGAGACCGCGCTGCAGGAGTAGACCCTGGGCGGGCGCGTGGGCGCGAGGGAGGAAGGAGGCGGCCCTCACCCCAGCCTCGCCTGGCCCCATCGCCCTTGCGCACCCCCACCCCGCCAAGCTGTGACCGCTGGCTCGGCAAAACTCCGGGCAGGCGGCAGGGTAAGGAGGAAACCCTGCCGCCTGCCGCTGGATCACACGAAGGACATGGCGGGTCTTGGCCCCGCCGTCGGTTAAGCACCCCATCAGGGCCGAGGATAGTCGCCCGGTGCTGCTGTTTATGGAAGGGCCTGGCGCTACGCGCTAAACGCCGGCTTTTCCTTTGCTCTCTTGGCCGCACGCCGCAGGGAGCGGCTGGCGAGCAAACTCAAGAGGCCATCGTAAGTGGCGCTCTTGTTCTTCAAGCCGCACAGCCTGGTGATCCGCTTGCGCGTCGTTGGATCGCGCGAGAAACAATAGAGTGTCTTGCCGCTACTCTGACAAGCCTCCCTGTAGAGAATCCCGCAATTGGCTAACTCCTCGAGGGTCGCGTTCGTGTACTCGGCTGAGTGGAAACCCAGCGCTGCCGCGAAAAACGAGGCGTCGCCGACGGCGTCGGGATGTCGGTGCAGGAGTTGCACGATCTGGTACTTCACGAGGTCGTCGACCTGGGTAGACACCAGATGGTTCAGATCGGGATCGTTGAGGTCCACGTCGAGAATGCCACTGGAATCTCGCGCACCCAGGTCTCTTTGGGTTGCCAGCACGGTCACATGACACCTCCCTAGATGTGATTCCAGCAGAGCCGGAATCATACGCCGATCAGAGAAATAGAAAGACCTGAGGCAATAGCCTCAGGTCTATGGTGTCTAGACGTAGCTATTCCTCTTTCATAATGCCTACGGGGTTAGCTGACGGATTCGGGCGAAAGAGCTACCCTACTTGCCCCACTGCAAGATTCACCCCACTTGGTTGGTTCCCCCGCTCCCGCTGAGCGGCCCAGTGAACGGTCCATTGAGCGGTCCAATGAACGGCCCATCAAGCGGCCCAATGAGCGGAATTAGGCTCTCTTCTATTTGGCTGTACGATCAAATTGTAGCGCATTACAGGCTGCTCGTCAAGGCGACAAAGGTCCTACTGTGCTCATATTCGTCTCCCCATCTCCTACCGTCTCCTTTAGCGTCCGTCCCAGCCAGCACACCACGAGGATTTGCACGCCGAGACACGTCAAAATGCTAGCGTTTTCGTCAGGCGGCCCCATCTCATCTACAAAAGGGGCCGCCTATCGCGGAGCGGATAGATATCCATCAAGGCTCGTCTAGGCTACCTGTCCCTCCTTCCAGTCGACGAGCCTGTCCGGATCGGAACGATCGTGCGCAGATTCACCGCTATACACAGGCAGCGTGAAGGTGAACTTGCTGCCAACTCCCACCTGGCTCTTGACGGTAAGGTCCCCACCGTGCTTGAGAACGATATCCCTGCTGATGCTCAGGCCCAACCCGGCTCCGCCGGCCTTGCTACCAACCGCGCCGTCCGTCCGATAATAGCGCTCGAAAATCCTCTCCAGATCTTGCGGGGCGATGCCAATCCCTTGATCGGCCACAGAAACAGCCACGAAGCCACGCACGTGGGCAGCTTGAACGACGACCTTGCTTTTGGGAGGCGAGTATTTGATCGCGTTGGTGACCAGGTTCACCAGAACCTGCATCACGTTCTCCGGGTCCGCGTCCACGGTCGGCACGTCTGGCCTGACGCGCACCTCGAGGATGTGCTCGTTCGCGTTGCCGGCGAACATCCGCGAGCAGTCGGCCAGCAGTTTGTGCACGTCGAGCTCCTGCCTGGTCAGCGAGAAATGTCCCGCCTCGATCAGCGAGGCGTCCAGCAGGTTCTCCGTGGCGTTCCGCACCTGGTTCGAGGCATAAACTATTCCCTGGAGCAGGTCGGTGCGCTTCTCCGCGTTCAACCTATCGCCAAGACGAAGCAGCACCTGGGCGTTGCCGCCGACGACCGTTGTGGAGGATCGCAGGTCGTGAGCCACCGAGCCGACAAACTGCATCGTGGTCTCGCGAAGCCTTTCCAGTCTGGAGTTCTCCTCTCTCAGTTGATCGTTCGTGGCGCTCACGGCATTGAAGGCAAGCATCAATTCCAAGTTCCTGTCCCTATCCTTCCGCGCGGCCTGGGCAGCGCGCACGACGTGGCGATCGAAAATGGCGACCAGAAGGCCCACGCCCAGGTAGAGAACAGCCTGCGACGTGAGGTGGAGAGGGCTAGGGAGCGGGCGGTCCTTCAAGGCATACCCAAATAAGATGAGGAGAAGGAGCGACGACGAAGAACTTGCTAGCGCCCCGACGACGCCAAGAAACGCGGCTGCTAACACAACGCTGACGACATAGAAGTCTTCCAGGAGGGAAGTAGGCAAGCCGAAGTAAATGGCGGCGCTAAGCAGAATCTGAAGCGTGAATACAGCCAGGCTGCCCCAGGTTTTACGAAGGGTATCCGATCGCGTCTGCATAAGCCGCGGCCTCTCATCCCCATGCAGTCGTCCAGCCAACGAGCAATGCACGGATACCTTACGTGTGCCTCAGGTGCGAATCAAAAGTTCATCACATTTGCAGAAATCATACACCTCTCCAGCCGAAAAGTCAAGCGGTTGCGCACTATTATCTTGCCAAAACCACCACGTGAAGCGTAGAAATAGTATACAATTTGGACCTGAAAAGGTATAATATATCCACCGGTAAGGAGTAGTGAGGGTGAGGGGAGGTTGATGGCGAGATGACACAAGAAAGCATCAACGCTTTAGACGCGGTCAACATTGCCATTCAGATGGAGAGGGACGGGCACAAGTTCTATCACGAGGCAGCGGCGCGGATAGAGGATGACAACGGCAAGGAGATCTTCGCGAAGCTAGCCAACGACGAGCTTGCGCATCTATACTGGTTGATGACCGTTCGCCAGTCCCTGGTCAGGACAGGACAGTTCGGCGAAGTGGAAGCGCTCTTGAAGGAAGATCAGCCGATCGATCACAACGTTTTCGAAGGGTTCCCGGCGATGGCCCACAGCCTCGAGATCGAACCTGGCTCGCGCGAATTGGACGCGTTTCAGATGGGCATTCAGGCTGAAAAAGACGCTGTAGCTTTCTATTTGCGGGCCGCGGAGACGACCCACGACCTCGGCGGAAGGTCCCTGTTCAAGCGCCTTGCCGAGTGGGAAGAGGAGCACGTGCGCATCCTCGAGACCGAGCGCGACTACCTGGAGAACAACGGCGTCTGTCTCGGGCTTGCCGAGTTCCATCTCGAAGGTCCCGAATATATGAGGTGGTGGAGGCGATAATGGCCTTGCTCGCACGTTTCTTGACAATGACGGCCAGGCGGTGTTAAACTTGTTATGTGGCATCGGTCAAGGGATCGACAGGCCTCCATTCTCGTGAGGAGGAGGTAGCAGGTCTATGTATCCGATGAAGAAACCTCACAAAGTTTACGGAGTCTGGCAGGTCGACTTCTAGAGCCCTGCGCAGCCACGCAGGGCGACCACGACCTCAGGCTATACCCCGAAATGCCGATGGCCGAGAAACCTATGAGGTTCGGGCCATAAGAGACGGGTCTGAATGACCAGTGGGGGTAGATGTCCTGATAATCGAAGAAACGCGTGCCCCGCGAATTGCGGGGCACCCTTTTTTTGCTAAGTCTTTGCTAAGTCTTGACGTCGGACTTGCCAGGCCGCCAGAGCAGATAGCGACCTCCACCCCTATGGGGTTCAGGGGCGGACAGCCAGCGTCAAAGGGACGGTTTTAGGCAGTTCTGATACCCTGGGCGCAATGAATTGCGCCCCTACAGATACGACGACGCCTCGCGTGGGGGCGCGATGAATCGCGCCTGGCGCTACGATGCGTCCAGTGGCTTGTTCACGGGCTTGGTCTTGGCGAACTCCAACAACTTCATCAGGGCGTCGCGCACCTCTGGCTCCGCTTTCTCGGCCGCGTCCTTGACGAGCTTCTGATCCTTAAAAAGCTGCTGGCCCATTACCGACATGCCGTTGATCGACTGTATGATCGTCACCCGCTTCTGCGGGTCGATCTCTCGATTGAGCATGGACGCGAGAAAGTGCTTGGTGAAATGCCAGCCCCAACCCATTCGCAGCAGCGCCTCCGCGGCCGGCACCCACATCCATTGTGGGTACTTCTCTGGCGCGCGGGCGATGGCCTCTAACGTGACCCTTGCCGTGACGCCAGCCGCCAATACGCCCAGCGCGGTGATGCTTCCCCTAACGACCAGCGGATGGGGTTCTCGCCACAAGCGCTTGCTCAGAGTACGCGCGATCTCTTCGCTCTGGCTCTCATCCAGGTTATCTGCTAGTTTGCGCAGTCGACCAATAGACTCCAGGAATGCCTTGCCGTTGCCTTTCTCCAGGCCGTCTACGATCTCCCGACTATCCTCTTCCTCCTGCCACTTGGACATGGCAACCGCCCCTCCAGGACTATGCTTGTTAGCTATGTAAAGTCAGGTGTAATTCTACCCTAAAGGCTCGCTCACGTGCAAGGTTTTAGAGCTACTCGACAAAGACGAGGTCGACGTGTTCGACGTGCAACATCTCACGCCCCAGAAGCTTTCGCACGGTTTGCCGTAATGCCTCGACATCGCCGGTCGTGAAGTAGCGCACGGAGCCGGAGGCAGAGCGCGAAGAGTCGAGGCCGTTGGCTGCCATCACCCTGCCCACCTGGCGAGCCACCGCGGGCGCTGGATCGACGACGTTGATGCCAGCCCTAGTCGTTTTCTGAATGAAGCTTTCTATCAGCGGCCGCAGAAACGGATAATGGGTGCAGCCAAGGACGATGGTATCTATCTGGTCCTGCAATAGCGGCGCAACGTATCGCGCCACGAGCCCCTCCGCCTCGGCGCCATCGATCTTGCCTTGCTCGACGAGCTCAACCCAGCCAGGGCAGATCTGGCGAACAACCGCCGTATCACTCGCGAACTTTTCGATCAGGTCGTCGAAGATCGCGGCCTGGAAGGTAGCGTTGGTTGCCAGCACGCCGATGCGCTTGCTCTGCGTCGTTTGGGCGGCTGGCTTGACCGCGGGCACTATGCCCACGAAGGGCACCGAGAAGTTCGCCCTCAGATAGGCCAGGCTGGCCACCGAGGCCGTGTTGCAAGCCACCACGATGAGCTTCGCGTCATTGGCCAACAGGAACTCGACGATGGATCGAGAAAGCTGGCGTATCTCCTCAGCCAGCTTGGCGCCGTATGGACAGTGGGCAGTATCGGCGAAGTATAAGAGATCCTCGGAAGGGAACTGCGCCTCGATCTCTCTGAGAATCGTCAGGCCTCCGACTCCAGAGTCGAAGACGCCCACAGGACGGTTATCGGCCACCTTTCTCCTCCCCTTCGCTGCGTGACTGCAAGGTCGTCTCCAGGTCTATCTTAGCACATCGGACTCATTTTCCCAACCTGAAAATACCTAGATCGTCTGCCAGGCCAATTGCGAACATGTTGTAACCATCCAAGCGGCCAGGCTTCCTTGACAAACTGGTGGGCATCCTGGTATAATGCCTCGCTGTGAGATAAAAAAGGACAGCTTGACAGGCGTGGAGGATTGAATCGTGTACGCAGTCGTCGAGACGGGCGGAAGGCAATACAAGGTGACCAAGGGTCAGGTGATCGACGTCGAGAAGCTCGACGCGGAGCCAGGCCAGACCATCGAACTCGAGAAGGTTCTGTTGGTTTCCAGGGACGACGAGGTCTCAGTCGGAAAGCCGACCGTGCCCGGAGCGAAGGTCCTGGCCAAGGTGCTTGGCGAGGAGAAAGGCAAGAAGATAATCGTCTTTAAGTACAAGCCCAAGACGCGGTACCGCCGAAAGACCGGACACCGCCAGATTTGCACCCGCCTCGCTATTGAGGACATCATTCCAGGCCGCGCCTGACGGCAGCCGTTTGATTGGAGGTGATTAAATATGGCTCACAAGAAGGGAGTTGGCAGCTCGCGCAATGGCCGCGACAGCCAGTCCAAGCGGCTGGGCGTCAAGCGATCTGATGGCGAATTGGTGAGGGCAGGAACTATCATCCTGCGACAGCGCGGCACGCGCATCAACCCGGGTAACAACGTGGGACTCGGGCGAGACCACACCCTCTACGCTCTGATCGACGGCGCCGTCAAGTTCGAGTTTGCCAGCAAGAATAAGAAGCAGGCTAGCGTTTACACAATAGCCTGATTATATGGCCGGTTGCCCTGAGAGTGATCGATTTCTCTTGCCTGGCAGCCGGTCTCTTTCCATTATGACGAGAGGTTTACATTTCATATGAAGAAGGGAATCCATCCGAAGCTAGTTCAATCAACGGTGGTTTGCGCCTGCGGCAACTCGTTCCAGACGCTATCCGTCAAGCCAACGCTCAAGGTTGAGATATGCTCTCATTGCCACCCGTTCTTCACTGGCACGCAGCGTATTGTCGACACTGCGGGGCAAGTGGAGCGCTTTATGCGCAGGATGGAACGGGCTGGCCGAGCAGGGGCAGCGGGCGCCAGCGCTCCGGCGCAGCCAGCGGAGACGACCAAAGCGCCAGAGGCTGCCGCTGAAGCATCGGAGGCCGCTACAACCGAGGAAGAAGCCGCCAACACTTAATATGGATGAGGCGGTACATAAAAGAGGCAGAGCAGATAGCTCGGTCTCTTTTTTCATCTACAGGAGTGAATGACTTGGCCAAACCAACATACGGTGGGCAGGCGGTCATCGAAGGGGTGATGATGCGGGGCCAGCGGGAAATGGCCGTGGCTGTTCGCGACCCGTCGGGGAATATCATCATCCAAGCCGAGACCTTATCAGGCTTCGTCTACACGAGCAAGTGGGCAAAACTGCCGTTCATTCGTGGCGCGGTGTCGATGTGGGACATGCTGGTGCTGGGCGTGCGAATGCTCCTCTTCTCGGCAAACGTGGCTGCGGCCGAGGAAGCCGTCGAAATGACCCCGAAAATGCTCTGGGTGACCCTCGCCGTGGCCCTTATCATGGCTACGGCGCTGTTCTTCGTGCTGCCAGTCGTCCTCGTGGGAGCAGTAGACCAATTCATCAGCTCTCCATTTCTGAGCAATGTCGTCGAGAAAGTCATCCGGCTCGGGATTCTGATAGGATACATTGGCGGCGTCGGACTGTTCCCCGACGTACGGCGTGTTTTCGCGTACCACGGTGCAGAGCATAAGGCAGTCAACGCCTACGAGGATAGCGCGCCCCTGGAAGTTAGCGTAGTCAGCGAGTACAGCACAGCCCATCCACGCTGTGGCACGAGCTTCCTGCTCATCGTGATACTCGTCTCATTTCTGTTCTTCACTCTGCTTGGACGTCCACCGATGGAGGTCCGCATCGCTTCCCGAATATTGCTGGTCCCCGTCGTGGCCGCTGTCGCCTATGAACTGATAAAGCTGGGCGGCGCTCATCGAAACAATCCCCTGGTGAAGATCCTCCTTGCGCCAGGCATGGCCCTCCAGTCTTTGACGACCCGAGAGCCAACGTCCGATCAGGTGGAGGTGGCCATCGCGGCGCTGCAGCGTGTGCTCGCTGCCGAACAGGAGCATAGCCTGGAAGAGCAACAGGTGGGGACACCCGCGTAAGGCTACCTGAATTTGCCCGGCACTATCGTGCCGCCAGGCGCAAACAGAACACCACGGAGACACAGAGACACGGAGAAGATCAGAAGGCTCCCCTCCGTGCCTCCGTGGTGAACATCATACCCTACTCTGAAAAACGTTTTCATCTCGGTGATCGCCCGCAGGACGATGGGCAACTCCGTGGTGTAATTCCGCTACGCCTTCGACGCCACAATTGCTATATTGCACGCGTCAGCGAGCCGCCGTAGTTGCCGCTTTCCTTGCTTTGACCTGAGTGAAAAGCTTGAGATAATCGCGCAGGTTTCTAGTGATGAGGAAGTTCTCCCTCACGTGCTCGCGGCCACGGGCGCCCATCGCTGTGGCTATCTTGGGATGCTTGAGCAGATAGAGAACCTTTTGAGCGCACTCTTCGGTAGTGTCGATCAGATAGCCAGTCTTGCCTGAATCGACCTGCAGCGGAATGCCTCCCACGTTGCCAGCGACGACGGGACGGCCCTTCCAGAGCGCCTCGGAAACGACCAGCCCGAAACCCTCACGGATTGATTTCTGCAGTACGACCGTGGCGGCACGCTGGAAAGCGTTCACCTCCGAGTTGCCGACGCCGTTCAGGTTGGATAGCAAATGGATATCCTCGTCTTCGCCAGCTCGCCTTGCGGTGCGCTCGAAGTAAGACCAGCCTTCGGGATCGTCCGAGGCCATAGAAGCCACCATCACTAGCTGCAGATCCCGGATGTGGTGCTTGACCATGCGGTAGACGTCGATGACGCCTAGCGGGTCCTTCCAGGGATCGAAGCGAGAGACCTGGCAGATCATAGGACGATGGATGTCGACTTTGTACTCCTGCAAGATGTCGGCGACTGTCTCTATCGCCATATCCCCGTTCTTCGGGCTCAGCGGGTCGATGGAAGGAGGAATTACGGCGATTTCTGGCCGCCTTAAGTCTTCCTTAACGTATCCCCGTAGCGTGAAAATAGCAGCATCGTGTTCGTCGACGAATGGCCGCAGGAAATCCCAGACATCAGGCTGTGCGCTAGTCAGGTCGATATGGCAGCGCCATATCCACCTGCCCTCGACCGCCTGAGGGTCATATTGCCGAAGCAGGTGCAGGATACCTGCCGGTTGTGGATCGTGGATAACAACGAAGTCGTACGACTCGTCAAACAGCTCAGCGTTCAAGGCGTTGTACTTGCGCCAGATATCGAACATCTCTGGCGACCAGGGAACGTACATTCCCTGAAGGCTATTGTGCATAGCCTTGGTCACCTTGAAGAACTCGTCGGCCCCCCGAATTACCTGCCAATCAGTTTCCAGGCCGACGTCGTTCATCAGCGGAACCAGCGTGCCTAGGATCTCAGCAACACCGCCGCCGAAGGCAGTGGCATTAACGTGCAACACCCGCGCCCCCTTTAGCGCGCGAGCTAGCTCACGAATTTCCTCGATTTTATCGTCGCCGATTATGGGTCTGTAGTCATCGAGCGACTTTGGAATCGTTGGTACAGAACCAAACATCTCGAACCGCCCCTCACCTTCCGCCAATATCCTTTTTCGTCGTTCAAAGGCTAATCACGAAAGTTTACCACATTTCCTTCACAGGTGACAAAAGAGCTATGACACAGCCCCGATTCCTTCAGCTCTTGAGATGTATCGGGGCACAGCGCGCGATGCGCCTACGTCCTGGCAACTCCTCCACGTCTGAAGCTCAACGCTTTCTCGTAGAGGTCAGCGTACTTCTTTGCGGAGGCTCCCCAGGAAAAGTCCTGGGTCATGCCAGTCCTCATCAGCTTGTGCCAGGTGTCAGGATACCTAAAGCTCTCGGTGGCACGGGCAACCGCAATCGAAAGCGCGTGCGCATCATAAATGTGGAACAAGAAGCCGTTGCCCTCACCTGTCCGCGGATCGAAATCCCTGATGGTATCTACCAGGCCGCCAGTAGCCCTGGCAATGGGCACGGTTCCATAGCGCAGGGAGATCATCTGGCCCAGCCCGCAGGGCTCGAAACGCGAGGGCATCAGGAACATGTCTGAGCCCGCGTACACGCGCTGTGCGAGCGCCGCGTCGAACTTCAGGAAAATGCCTGTTTTATTGGGATACTTCTCGCCTATCTGGCGGAAGAGCTCGTGGTATTTCTGCTCGCCGGTGCCAAGAACGACGAACTGCATGTTGAGTTCCTTCATCAACGGGTCGATGGCCTGGGCGATCAGGTCGAAGCCTTTCTGGTCCGCCAGGCGGGAAACCGTGCCAACCAGTGGCACTGTGGCATCGACTGGCAGGCTGCATTCCTGCTGCAGCGCGAACTTGTTCTCGGTTTTCTTGTTAATGGTAAGCACATCGTAGTTGGCGACGATGCGCGGGTCTGCCGCTGGATTGAACTCCTCGTAATCGATGCCGTTGATAATGCCGAAGAGCCTGTCGGCGCGGCTCTGCAGCAGTTGTTGCAACCCCTCGCCGTACTCAGGCGTGAGAATCTCTTGCGCGTACGTCGGGCTGACGGTATTGATGACATCCGAATAGAGGATGGCCAGACTCATCATATTCAGCGTGTATGGCATCGTGGGATGCTGGGCCGCGTAAACCCCCCGGTCGATGCGCGCCACGTCGAGATAACGTCCATCGACAATCCCCTGATAGGCCAGATTGTGAATGGTGAACACTGCGGCGGTATTGCCATAGAACGGGTCGTCCTTATATATGCTTCTCAGCCAGTATGGGATTATGGCCGTGTGCCAGTCATTGCAATGAATCACATCGGGCTGCCAGCCGAAGCGCTTCGGCACCTCCAAAACCGTGCGACAGAAGAGGAGGAAGCGTTCTATGTCGTCGGGATAGCCGTAGACAGCATCGCGATTGTAGTACTTGGCGTTCTCCACGAAGTAAATGGGCACGATCCCACCGAGGAGCGCGGTGTTCACTGAGACCTGCTCGGTCCAGTCGTCTAACGACACAGGGAACTCGCCGAGCACCTGCGTGAGGCCGTACTTCCCGGGATCGATCAGGCCGTATCGCGGCACGATCACACGGACGTCGTGCCCCTGGCTCTTCAGGGCTTTGGGAAGGGCGCCGGCGACGTCCGCCAGCCCTCCTACCTTGGCGTAAGGGGCCACTTCTGCCGAAGCAATCAGCACTTTGAGAGGTCTATCCATATCGAAGATCTCCTTCCATTCGGTGAACAAGTGCAGCAATGCCTTGCCACTTTGTTACTGCAAGGCGCGTGCCCCATTCCTGCACACGCCACGAGCAGTTCATTGAACGATACAATCGTTCCGGCCAAAAGCCCTGCCGAAGCTTATAGCATCGATCGGCCAGTTTCAAGCTGGGGATTCGAACGGATTGTCGCTTGACATATTATAGAATCTGCTTTATTCTATCCGCCGCTTCGCGAAGCCGGCTCACGTCGGCGGTCAGGGCCATACGCGCGTAGCCCTCGCCATACTTGCCGAAGCCATTGCCAGGCGTGCACACGACACCAGCTTTTTCGATCAGCATGCTGACGAAACTGGCTGAGGTGTAGCCTTCTGGCACGGGCGTCCAGATATAGAAGGTGGCCTTTGGCGCTTCTGCTGCCAGGCCAGCAGCGCGAAGGCCTTCGATGAGCACGTCCCGGCGCTCCTGCCACACCTTGATATTCGCTCTCACCGCGGCCTGAGAATTCAACATCGCTTCGATGCCTGCTTCCTGCACCGCCTGGAAGGCGCCAGAATCGAGATTGGCCTTGACGCTACGCAGGGCGTCGACCACCTCATGACGGCCGGCCACAAAGCCGATCCTCCACCCTGTCATGTTGAACGTCTTAGAGAGCGAGTGGAATTCGATGCCAACCTCCGCCGCGCCAGGCACCTGGAGGAGGCTCAGCGGCTCGTAGCCGTCGTAGGCAATCTCGGAGTAGGTGTTGTCCTGAGCGACGACGACGTTGTGCTTCCTGGCGAACTCGACTACCTGCTCGTAGAATTCCCAGGTGGCGACGGCGCCAGTGGGGTTGTTGGGGTAATTGACGAACATTAGCCTGGCGCGAGCGGCGATATCCTCGGGAATAGCTTTGAGATCTGGCAGGAAGCCATTCTCTCGCAGCAGCGGCATGAAATAAGGCTCGCCGCCAGCGAAGATGGTTCCCGCGTTATAGACAGGATACGCCGGGTCTGGTATGAGCACTACTTCGCCTGGATTCACCAGAGCGAGGGGCAGATGGCCAATGCCTTCCTTGGCGCCGATAAGCGTGATGATCTCGCGCTGGGGGTCTAGCTCGACGTGGAATCGTCTGGCATACCACTTGGCCGCGGCCTCGCGGAATTCCTGCAAGCCTTCGGATTCTGGATAGCGATGATTGACCGGCTTAGCAGCGGCGATTTCGAGAGCGCGGATGATGTTCTGCGGCGTCGGTATGTCAGGGTCGCCTATGCCAAGATTGATTATGTCGACTCCTCTCGCCATCGCCTCACGCTTCTTGCGGTCTATCTCCACAAAAAGGTACGGTGGCAGTTGAGCCAACCTGTGGGCAATCGAAACCTTCAATCCTATCTCATCAGACCCCATAATAGTATTCTCCATCACACACGTATTCAGCCGGTCCAGTCATATAGACGGGCTGGCCATCACCTTGCCATTCGATTCTCAGCCGCCCACCGTCGAGGATCAGGTCCACCTCCGCTTCGACGAAGTCGTGTAGGATAGCGGCGACGGCGGATGCGCAGGCGCCAGTGCCGCAGGCCAGGGTCTCGCCCGCGCCTCGCTCCCATACCCGCATCCTCACGCTCCTGCGATCCAACACCACGCAGAACTCCGTATTGGTCCGCTCCGGGAACATCGGATGGTGCTCGAATAGCGGGCCGATAGCAGGCAGATGCAGCGCATCGACTTCGCTCTCGTCGATGAAAGCGATCGCGTGGGGGTTGCCCATCGAGACGCAAGAGACGAGGTAAGTCTTCTCTCCTACGGTCAGGGGATAGTCCTTGACCGTGGGCGCGTCGATTCGAGCCGGAATCCTGGCGGCCTCCAGGATCGGCGCTCCCATATTGACGCGGACAGAGGCGACCTTGCCATCCTCGACGTTCAGCCGCACCACCTTGACGCCGGCGAGGGTTTCAATAGCCAGCTCAGCCGAAGTGGTGAGGCCAAGGTCGTAAACGTGTCTGGCGAAGCAACGAATGCCATTGCCGCACATCTGCGCCTCGCTGCCATCGGGATTCAACATCCGCATGCGGTAGTCGGCTAGGGAAGACGGCAGGATAACGATCAGACCATCGGAGCCAATGCCGAAGTGCCGATCACAGACTTTCCTCGCAAGATCTTGCCAATCGACGCCCGTCCATCTGGCAGCTTCCAGCGCGTTGACCATTACGAAGTCGTTGCCGATGCCGTGCATCTTGGTGAAGGGAATTTTGAGCACCTAGAGCTCCTCTCCGCGCACGAGGTCCTCGTAGCCCTCGCGCCGCCGAACTAACCGGCACGCGTCCCCCGACACGAGGACTTCGGCCGCTCGCAGCCTGGAGTTGTAGTTGGAAGACATCGAAAAGCCGTACGCGCCAGCGCACTGGATCAGCATCAGATCGCCGGCCTCGAACTTCGCCAGCTCTCGGTCGTGGGCAAAGAAGTCGCCGGATTCGCAAATCGGCCCCACGACGTCTACCTTCTCCAGCTCGTTCACCTCAGCGACGCTGAGAATAGGATGATAGGCGTCGTAAAGCGATGGGCGAATAAGGTCGTTCATCGCCGCGTCGACTATGACGAACTTCTTGGCAGGATTCCGTTTAGTATAGATTACGCGGGTCAGCAGGGCGCCGGCGTTGCCGACGATGAAGCGTCCTGGCTCCATCACCAGCGTGCAGCCCGTTTCCCTCACTAGCGGAACGATGTGTTCGGCCAGCGTTTCGGGCCCCTCGGGATTCTCGTCCTCATACCTTATGCCCAATCCACCACCGATATTCACATACTGCAAATCGATCCCGTCGCGCTTGAGTTGCAGCGTCAGCTCGACAACCTTGGTTGCCGCCTCGACAATGGGATGCACCGCGACCAGTTGCGAACCGATGTGCATCTGAATTCCCTTGGCCTCGACGTTAGGAAGGTCCTGCACGTAACTGTAAAGCTGCAGCGCCTCCTCAACGGGGATGCCAAACTTATATTTCGTCATGCCCGTCGTTATGTACGGATGCGTTTTCGGGTCGATGTTGGGGTTTATCCGCAGAGCGATGGGCGCTCTTAGCCCGACGTTGCCCGCGACGTGGTTGATGGTCTCGAGTTCAGCGCGAGACTCGACGTTGAACATGAGGATGTGCGCCTTTAGCGCATACTCGATCTCCGCCGGCAACTTGCCGACGCTGGCGTAGACTATCCGCTGCGGGTCGATGCCCATTTTCAGAGCCTTAAACAACTCGCCGCCCGAGACGATATCGGCACCAGCACCCAGGCCAGCTGCGATGCGGCCTATCGACAGATTTGAGTTCGCCTTGAGCGAAAAGCAGATCAAATGCGGGATGTCGCCGAAAGCTCTGTCCAACATGTCGAAATTCTGCGCGATCTGGGCCTGACTGTAGACGTACGCTGGAGTGTCGAATTGGCCAGCGATATCGGCTAGCTTCACTCCTTCGCAGTAGAGGGTCTGATTATCATAGTAGAAAGCTTCCAATCTGACCTCCTTTATCAGAGGCAACTACCTACAAAAAAGGAACCGCCGGCGGGGCGGTGGCTCTTCGTACGGGGTGTTGCTGCTGGATCTTGCGCTGTTGCCGGTGCAAAGGCGCAATCAAAGATTCAGGACATCCGCCATCGAATAGAACCCTGGCTTCTGTTTGGCTACAAACTTAGCCGCCCGCAAGGCGCCAAGGGCGAAGTTCTGGCGGCTGAAGGCGCGATGAACGACCTCGATCTGCTCAGCCTCGTTGGCAAATATCACGGTGTGGTCGCCGACTATCCCACCTGCTCGAACGGCGTGAATGCCGATCTCGCCAGTCGACCTTGGAGCGATCCCCTTACGTCCGTAAGAGCCTACTTCGTCCAGATCTTTCTGAAGAGCCTGGGCGATTACCTCGGCCAGCTTCAGAGCCGTGCCCGAGGGCGCATCTTTCTTCATGCGGTGGTGAGCTTCCACTATCTCGATATCGTAGCTCTCGTCGAGGGCCCTGGCGATCAAAGGCAGCGCTTTCAGAAGCACGTTGACGCCGACGCTCATATTGGGGGCAAGCAGCACTGGCGTAACTTCAGCCGCCTCACGGAGCTTCGCAATCTGCGCCGAGCCGAGGCCTGTGGTGCCGACAACCGCGGCCTTCTTGTGAAGAGCGGCGACTCCCACGTGCTCGACCGTAGCCTCAGGCGCCGTGAACTCGATGATGGCATCCGCCTTATCAATCACGCTCTCCAGGTCGTCAGTGGCCGTTATTCCTATTGGCTGCTGCCCTCCCAGGATGCCGAGATCCATGCCGACCTCGGACATTCCAGGCTCGACCACGCCACCCACCAGATCCAATTCTTTATCTCTCAAGGCATCCGCCACCAGTTGGCGGCCCATTCGCCCAGCGGCGCCTACGATGATGACTTTAACCACTCGCTTCCCTCTCACTACCTACTTCAAGAGACCGTACGTCGATAGCGCTTCTCTCAGCTTGCGCGCGTTGCCCTCGGCCATCGGGCTCATTGGCAGGCGCAACTCGGGCGAACACATTCCCATCAGGCTGGCAGCGGTCTTCACCGGAATAGGATTGGTCTCGATAAACATCGCCTTACAAAGATCGAACAGGTGGTAATACAACTCTCGTGCTCGCTCGACGTCTCCGCCAAGGTAAGCCGCGCACATGTCGGCCACTGGGCGAGGATAGATGTTGGCCACCACCGAGATAACTCCCTTGCCTCCTACTGCCAGGATAGGCAGGGTGAGCGTGTCGTCTCCAGAGAGAACGTCGAAATCAGGCCCACAGAGCTTGACGACCGCCGCAATCTGCTCCAGGTTGCCGCTGGCCTCTTTCACGCCGACGATGTTGTCGATTTGGGCCAGGCGCGCTATCGTCTCTGGCGCCATATTGACGTTGGTTCGACCAGGGATGTTGTACATAACGATAGGCAGGTCAGTCGAAGCGGCAATAGCCTTGAAGTGTAAATAAAGCCCCTCTTGGGTGGGCTTGTTATAGTAGGGAGCCACAACCAGGACGCCATTCGCACCCAGACGCTGGGCGTTGCGGGTGTACTGGATAGCTTTCGCCGTGTCGTTGGAACCTGCGCCGGCGACAACTGGCACGCGCCCGGCGGCCACTTCGACGACAGTGCCGATCACGAGCTCGTCCTCTGCCTCCGTCATCGTCGCCGTTTCGCCCGTGGTGCCACACGGCACGAGGCCGTTGGTGCCGTTGGCGATCTGAAACTCGACAAGCGCGCGCAACTTTGCCACATCGACCTTGCCGTCCTTGAAGGGTGTGATCAGGGCCACAAAGGATCCAGAGAACACCTTACTTCCCTCCTGGTTAACTGGCTGCCGTCTACACTGCCCCATTTGCCAGAGATGAGCGAAAATGTTTAGGGACGTGCGAAAAAAATAACACATTCGACAAAGCCCGTCAAGTCTTGCCGCTTGTCGAAGCGCCAGCCCTGAGACTGCTCGTC
Organism: Chloroflexota bacterium; assembly: GCA_023480885.1. Lineage (GTDB taxonomy): Bacteria > Chloroflexota > UBA6077 > FW602-bin22 > JACPRP01 > JAMCWX01. Next base: position 40,187 of record JAMCWX010000055.1, read on the forward strand.
CTGTTGTATGACTTGACACCCCGCAAACGATTATGTTACTTTCAACCTGAACCTGGCGTCGTCGATCTATCAATGACATATTTGAGTGCGTGTCTCAGACCAACCTGAGCGCCTCAGACGATTGGAAAGACTGATGGAGAGCTTGGAAAACGCGTTCCGCGGCAAAAAGACCATGATCACTGGTGGGCTGGGGTTCATCGGCAGCAATCTCGCCCATCGCCTCGTCGAGCTAGGGGCTGATGTGCTGCTGATCGATTCCCTGATTCCGGACTACGGTGGCAATCTGCAGAACGTGGCCGACATCCGGGACAAAGTCAGGATGAATATCGCAGACATCAGGGACGAGAACGGCATGAACCATCTGGTCCGCGGCCAGGATTACATTTTCAATCTGGCCGGCCAGGTCAGCCACATCGACAGTATGCGCGATCCTTACACAGACCTGGAAATCAATTGTCGCAGCCAGCTCTCGATCCTCGAGGCGTGCAGGAAGAACAATCCGGACGCGAAGCTGGTCTTTGCCAGCACACGACAGATCTACGGCGTGCCTGATTACCTTCCCGTCGACGAGCGACACCTGCTCCATCCGACCGATGTCAACGGCATCAACAAGATGGCCGGTGAGTGGTACCACATCGTTTACAACAACATCTACGGCATTCGCGCTTGCTCCCTTCGTCTCACTAACACCTATGGCCCACGACTGCTGGTCAAGCACAACCGTCAGGGATTCGTCGGTTGGTTCATTCGCCAGGCCATCGACGGCGAGCGCATCAAGCTCTTCGGCACTGGCGAACAGCGGCGTGACTTCACCTACGTGGACGATGCAGTCAACGCCTTTCTCCTGGCCGCGGCCAAGGATGAGGCAAACGGCCAGGTTTACAACCTGGGCGGACTCCAGCCGGTCAGTTTGCTCAAACTCGTTCAAATACTCGTCGAGCTGTGCCCAGGCGCCAGCTACGAGATCGTACCTTTCCCCGACGACCGCAAACGCATAGATATCGGCGACTACTTCGGCTCTTTCAGCAAGATACGCTATGCTCTCGGCTGGATACCACAAGTGCCGCTGGCTGAGGGTTTGCGCAGGACTGTCGAGTTTTACCGAGCGAACAAGCAGTATTACTGGGAATAGCGAAGCCCACGCTCACCACGGAGGCACGGAGACACGGAGTGTTGGTAGATAGAGAGATAACACAAGCTATCTTGAATAGCGATGCCCACACTCACCACGGAGACACGGAGTGTTGCTAGATAGACAGATAACAGAAGCTACCTTGAATAGCAAAGTCCACGCTCACCACGGAGACACGGAGACACGGAGTGTTGCTAGATAGACAGATAACAGAAGCTACCTTGAATAGCAAAGTCCACT
>JAMCWX010000002.1 GCA_023480885.1 Chloroflexota bacterium
AACAGCACGGGCTCTCCAACAAGGTGCTGATCCTGCATCAATTCGCGCCGAGCATGCTCCCCGATAAGGGCAACATTCAGAGCTTCCCGCAGGTCGAGATAGTTACCGATATGGATGGGTTCGGCTCCCAGCAGCTCAAGCTCAAGCATTACCAGTGGTTCGTCCGGGACGAGCTGATCGAGTACGCGGGGATCAAGCTATTCTTCAGGCAGGACACGCCCCTCTTTACAGCCGAGGATGTCATGAGCTTGGATCCCGTACCTGATGTGATTATCTATCAGTAGTAGGGCGGTGAAGTCCGTTTCCCATCGACCAACCGCGTATGTTCTGTCCAAAAGAGTACGCGCACAGCGATTTGTCGCGCCTGATCCTACAGCCTCGACGCTGCCAGCTCGGCCAGCGGCGAGCGCTCGCCTTTGTCCAGCGTGAGGTGCCCCACCAGTGGCGAGCCTTTGAGCCGCTCGATGGCGTTCGACAGGCCGTTGCTCAGGTCGTCCAGGAAGGGATGATCGATCTGCTGTACGTCGCCGGTGAGGACGAGCTTCGTGCCCTCGCCAACGCGGGAGATGATCGTCTTGATCTCGTGTGGCGTGAGATTCTGGGCCTCGTCGATGATGATGAACTGGTTGGGAATGCTCCGCCCGCGCATATAGGTGAGCGCCTCAACCTCGAACATGCCGTTCGCCTGCAAATAGCCGATCATATCCCCTTGCTTGCCCCGGCTGCCATTGCCTTTGCTGCCGAAAAGGAACTCCAGGTTGTCGTTGACCGCCGCCATCCACGGCGTGAGCTTCTCTTCCTTGCCGCCGGGCAAATAGCCGATTTCACGGCCGAAGGCGATGATTGGCCGCGAGACCAGCAGCTTACGGTACTTGTGATCTTCGACGACCATTTGAAGACCCGCTGCAAGCGCGATCAGCGTCTTGCCCGTCCCGGCTCGTCCCGTCAAGGTTACAAGGGCGAGCGATGGATCGAGCAGCAGGTGGAGGGCGAGGGTCTGCCGCAGGTTGCGGGGACGCAAGCCCCATACACCCTGCGAGTTCAGGTTGGCCAGGTGCACAGTCTCCCTGTTCGGCGAGACCACGCCTATCGCCGACGATTTGCTGTTGTCGACCGATAGCCGAACGAAAGCGTTGGGAAGGTAGTTGCCTTCAGGAAGGGGAAGCATTCGCTCCTGGTAGAACCTGGATACGGTCTCCTCAGACACAGTGAGCTCGAAGATGCCCGAATATGCCTCGTGATGGGGGACGCCCCGTGGATGATCGGCCAGGTAGTTCTCGGCCTGGATGCCGAGAGCGTCGGCGCGCAGCCGCATGTTGACGTCCTTCGAGACCAAAACGACAGGGATATCGGGATGCCGCCGCTTCAGGGTCAGGCATTGCCGCAAGATCTGGTTATCCACGCGATTCTTGTCCAGTCCGGGCGGCAATTCGTCGACCCCCGCCGCGCCGTCGACCACTACCTTTATCTCGCCGCCAGCCCCGGTAGGCACTCCCTCCAGCAACGAGCTTCGCGCGCGGTAGCCGTCGAGCAGACGGGCAATTTCACGGGCATTGCGACCCACGACGTCCTGGCGCCCTTTGAAAGTGTCGATCTCGTCGATAACCACGAGCGGAATCACGACGGTGTTGTCCGCGAACTTCTCGATAGCGCTGGCATCGTGCAACAACACGTTGGTATCAAGGACGAATAGCTTCTTCAATTTGAACCTCTCCTCTCAGGCACAAGATGTGCAGTAGCCGGAGCAAGAATACAGCATTGGCGCCGTAAATTCCAGATGCAGTTCGCTTTCGCAGGGCCGATTGGCCGGCTACTTCCAAGAGGGGCTTGCATTATTTGGCGTAAAATGTTATCTTATACAAGGCGGTAAGCAAGATTGTCCTTTTGCGCCCGTTTGCGCGCTCTCCTCTCATAGTTCCTACTCCTGATCAACGAACTCAACGCCCGGCGAGGCCCAGGTTGGTTCGAAGAGCGATGAGGGCACCAGGATTTTGGCCACTCGTCATTCCGTTTGTCGCGGCGATCAAGAGGGAAAGAGCTAGCTCAAGTGAGACGGAACAGCCAATCAGACACGCTTCTGATCGCAGTCCGATGAGTCACAGCGCTCGTCCAGGCTATTTGACCGTGGCGCTACGCTGAAAGACACGCCGTAGGTGAGCACGCAATGCCCTGGAAGCAAGCACGCCAGGAGTACAGCCTTTGAAGCAGAAGGTTGAAGAGCCCTTACGCGATAAGCCTGTTTGTGAGGCGCAAGAAATCGAGAGCCCGCTGGTGGATGTCGAGGGAATTCCTCAGACGAGACAGCCCGACATCTTTGAGGCCACAGAAGAGCCACCAGACGAGGCGCTGCAGGAGCTCGAGGAGGTCGTCGAAACACATCCTGAGATCGGACTTCCTCTAGACACCGACGATCCGGTCAGGCAGTACCTGCGGGACATTGGCCAGGTGCCGCTGCTGACCCGAGACGAGGAGGTCGACCTGGCATCACGGCTCCTCCGCGGAGAGCAGGCGCGAGCCGCCCTCGCCAAGCTGGCGAGCGATAGTCCGGAACGAGCGCGGCTCGAGGCCGAGATAGCACGAGGAGAGCTTGCCCGCCGGCGATTGATCGAAGCCAATTTGCGCCTCGTCGTCAGCATCGCCAAGAAATACCTGGGGCGTGGGCTGTCCCTTCTGGACCTGATTCAGGAGGGGAATTTCGGCCTCATGCGCGCCATCGCCAAGTTCGATCACACGAGAGGATTCAAGGTATCGACCTACGCCACCTGGTGGATTCGCCAGGCTATTTCTCGCGCCGTCGCGGACCAGGCCCGGACCATCCGTCTGCCAGTCCATATGGTAGATGCCGTCAACCGCGTCAGCCGCGTCTCTCGGAAGCTCGTCATGGAGCTTGGCCGCGAGCCGACGGTCGACGAGATCGGCGAGGAGTTGGGCATTTCTGCGGAAAAAGTGGGCTCGATCCTCAAGGTCTCGCAGTCTGCCATCTCGTTGGAAACGCCAGTGGGCGACGATGAAGATACGCGGATGGTCGATTTTATCGAGGATCGCGGGGCCATGGCTCCGGCGGATGCCGCGATGCTCCAGGTTCTCAAGACGCAAGTGGGGGACGTGCTGTCCTCCCTGGGGTCACGCGAGCGACGCGTGCTGGAGCTGCGTTTTGGGTTGCTGGATGGGCACCCGCGCACGCTGGAAGAGGTTGGCCGAGAATTCGGCGTTACCCGCGAGCGCATCCGCCAGATCGAGGCCAAGGCTATCCGCAAAATGCGCCACCCAAGCCGCAGCAAGAAATTAAAGGACTACGCACAGTAAATAAACTGTCGATAATCATTAGTGAGGATAGTCGATTGTATAACAACGGACGTCAACCAGGATTGCTCGAACAATATTCCCATCTAACTAGCAGGCGCCCAGGCGTGGGCCGCAGGCGAGGCGCTGGGTCGGAGCGAACGGCCAAGCGCGTCAGCAGGGGCACCATTCAGCGCCTGGTACCTGACCGCGGCTTCGGCTTCATCCAGGCCGACGGTGAGAAGCAGAGCCTCTTTTTCCATCGCACCTCGGTGGAGAAGGTAGCCTTCGAGGACCTGAAAGAGGGCGACTTCGTGGAGTTCGAAGTGCAGCGCGACCAGCGCCGCGACCGCAACCACGCGGTTAACATCCGGCCGGCCGAGAGACCAGAACCGAGCGCAGCGCCACAACCACAATCCCGACCTCGACCCCGGCCAGCGTTGGGTCGCATCTACACCGGATGGCAGGCAGACGCTATTCGCGCCGAGCGAAGCGAGCTGTACCGCCGCCGCAGCACGTCAGGGCTCGACTCAAGCGACGCGTCTCGCTCCAGTCGATAGTGATAGGTCTGGAGGAGACGCCCTTTCTTGAAAGAACCCGCTATTAACTCGTGCCATCCATGTACGGCCTGCTGCGTCTGGACGGAGATCCCGGAGCTAGGCAAGTCACGCGGTACGCCCTGTCGCCATCTCACAATAGACGGGTGCGGCATCTACCCCCGGCGCCCTCGCGTCTGCCGCGAGTTCCACTGCTATCCTTCGGAGTTCGGCGACTCTAAAGAAACCTAGCTCACCGCTCGCAATTCGTTGCAGTGATCAGGCGCTGGTATTATAATTGCTCTATGACACTATAGTATCAGTTGCCATTCCTCACCTCCCTGGTCGAGGAGAGACCTAAACAGCTTCGTCGGCTTTGGCCGCGGGCATGGCGCGCGGCATCTCCACGATGACCTCACCTCGCCGGTAGCTAGCCTCGACCCTGTCGAGCGGCTCGAGCTTGAACTCCAAAACGACGAAATCCTTTTCGCCTCGGCGCTCGTAACGATAGGTCCAGGCCTTGCCGGTCTTTTTCCTCGACCTCACGCCAGGCTGCCCCTCGACAGGTAAGGCCAAAGAGCATTTGAACTCGCCTCGGCCCACAAGGTACGCGACGCTGGTCTTTTCGCCCTCTGTGCGGTCGAAAAAGATCGAGATCTTGTGCTCCCCCACGTGCAAGTGCTCGACCTTGGCATAGCTCCACGCCTTAGGAATCTTGGGAGATATCTCGATGAAGTCCTCGTCAGCCCAGGGACGCAGGCCAAACACGCCCTCGATGACCCCCTGAAGATACATCGCCGGCGACCAGAGCTGCATAAACGAAAGCCCCTCGGGAATCAGTTCCTTGTACGAGCCCAGCGTCCCGTGATTTATCGTCAGCGCGATGTTCCCCAACAGCCTGACGGCGAAATCGGGGTCCCCGTAGTTGAACTCGGCCATCGCCAGCACGCCCGTGGGCAGGGTCCAAACGAAATCCTCTTTGTCCTTCGTATGAACCAGTCCCCACTCGTTCACCCAATCCTTCCTGATCCTCTCCAGCGACCTCTTGGCCCGCTCCAGAGGAGCCAGGCTGACCTCCATCGGAACGGCGATGATCCAGTGCCCATCCAATTGCTGGCTGTGGTCGTCCCGCAAGGAATCGGCGTAAACCGACTCCTCTTCCATCCACCAGTCCGCGTTGATGGCGTCCTTCAGGTCGTCGGCCAGTTGCTGGAACCGCGTTTGATCGCCCGTCTGGCCAAGCGCCCTGGCCATATCGGCCAGGCAGTAGAGAGCCCTGGTGAAATAGCAGATGACGTCGAGCTTCTCCGACCCCATCTCCCTCCGCTCCACCACGCCACTGCCGTCGGGATAGTAATCCAGGTCAGTATCCCATTGGGCCGGGACGTAGTCGAGAACGCCCATCGCGCACAGTGGATACACGTGTTCGAGAAACTTCCTGTCCCCCGTCCACTTGAAATAGTTCCACGCGGCGATAGTGTACTGGGGCGTCTCCTGGGTGTTGCCGGGATGGAAGACGCGGCCGCTGGTGGTGACTTCGTGAGGTATTCTGCCACAGAGCAGCCAGCCGTATTTGGCCAGGCCCTGTAGCGCGTCTCTGGCGATATTCCAATAATCGATGGCCATCAAGCCAGGGATAGAGTAAGACGTGTCCGTGCCGAAGAACTGCACGTACTCGGGAATGCCCGCGTAGAGATAGCGGCCCTCGTAATTGTAATTGGGGTCGCGCAGGTGACGAACTTCGGCCGCCAGCATCACGACATTGGCCTTGGCGATGTAGTAAGCCAGGTTGTGCCAGGGATCCGAGCACTCGAAGCGCACACCGGAGAATACCTTGTCCTCGTAGTAGGTGATCTTGTCCCTCAGGTACCTCTCGCTATCATTGACGATAATATCGAAGAGGCGCTCCGCCTCGCGGTATCCATTCTGATTCTCGGCCACGAACAGGAAGGGGAAGAAGGCTTCCTCGCCAGCGCCCAGATTCACGCTGTAGGTGAACCTGGCGGTCGGCCGGCCATCAGATTTTCCAATTTCCTCACTATCGGGTCTCACGTTCGTGCCGAATACCACGGCCCACTGGTCAGGCCACAGGGTATCGTAGGCCACGGCCTTGCCGTCTGTGTACATAAGAACACCGTCCCCTTTGCGGAAACCACTGAACCAACTGGGCAAGAGGTTTACGGTAGCCAGCAGGCCGAGTTTGAGCCGTACGGCGTGCTCTCTCCTGTTGGCAATGCGCAGCAGCGCGAAGAGAGCGGGCGAATCCTCGACGACGAAATCGGTGCGTGTCACCTCGATGCCATTGCGCTCGAAGAAGAAGTCGGCGTATGCCAAATGGTAAGTGAACACCTTGCTGTCGTCTAACACCCAGGTTTCAGCATCCTCGACCAGACTGAAATAGAAACTCTCGATAGCCTTTACAGGCTGTCCCCATACGCCGCCCATCTCAGTGAGCAAATGGGCAGCCTGCTCGGGACGCTGTGTCGGCCCGACGATGCCGATTGGCTTGCCGACGAGGAAGCCCGGACGGCGCCAGCCCAGTGGAGGATAGACGCCACTCTGCGCGCCGATCTCGTAGAGACGCTTCCCACTGAGAAAATAGAGGAGGTCGACGTTATCGACATGCCTGAGCTTTATCGGGCCGAAGTCGAGGATCTGTTCACGTGTCATAATGTTCCTTCAAGGCGCCGATGCGTCTCGCCGGCAGCGTAGAGAATCAGCGCAATGCCGCCAGCGTTTCGCGGCTCAGGCGATCACGGACTCTGCCGGCAGGTCCCGCGAGCTGGGGCAGCACCGCCGAGAGGGTAGTGAGTATCTGGCTCGACCAGGTGTAGTGGTCAAGCACTGTTTGCAGCCCGGCGCGGCGGACGGCATCCTTCTCGCCCTCGCTCATGCTCAAAATGCGCTGAAGCACTTGCGCCACGTCGTCAGGATCGTCCTGTTTGGTAACAAACCCATCGACGCCGTCGCGGACCTGCTCGACAAGGCCACCGGTATTCGAGACGACGACGAGCGCACCTCGCTTACGACCGTGCATCCTGATCTCGACTGGCGTCAGGCCGAACGGCTCGCGATAGGCGAGGCTTGCCGCGGCCAGGGTGTTCTCCCACTGCAGCGTGCACGCGACCAGTTCAGGATCGAAGGCGAAGATCAAGCCCGCGTCTAATCCAAGTTGCTTCTTTAGATCCACGAGGTCGGGATACTCCGGCGAGACCATGATCACAGGGAATACCTTCCCCTTCAGTCGCGCCGCTGCCTTGAGCACGACGTCGTACTTCTTATAAGCAACCGCCCTTCCCCAACTGAAAACCAGTGGCACGTCGGTGGGGATTTGATACTGCCGCAGCTTATCGACGATGTGACTCTTGTCGCGCAAGCGGAAGAAAGGATCGGTGGGATTGATGCCATTGCCCGTGGGCACCGTGTGCTCTGGTTTCGCGCCGTAATCTTCGACGATGTGATGGGACATGAACTTGCTGATATAGCCGAGCTTCACCTTCGGAGTTACCTTGGACCAGTGGATGCTCACGCTTTCGACCATCAACCTCTGCGGATTAGGCATCGGCAGCTCGTGCGTCAACGCCGTGGCGTGTATCACGTAAATGGCAGTCAGATCGACGCCGCAAGCCTCTTCCTGAAGCGTGGCGTAGATGGGCGCCAGCGCAAACAGCGAATCGTGGCAGTAGGCCACGCTCACCTGATGGCGCCTGGCAAAGTTCAACGCGACGGCGGCGCCGGACGCCGAGGAGGCCTTCCAGTTTTCGATATCGCCGATGTCGGCCACGCCCCAGGGCGCGCTCGGCAGGTATCCCCGCGTGAAGTTGACAAGGTATGCGAACTGGCCGCCCATCCTGGCGATTTCGTCTTCGGCGTGTTTCTGAAACTGGGGGTCCCGTCGTTCGTGCTCCCTGGCATAGGCGATCTCGGCGAAGTAGGGAGTGAGGTTGATACCCTCTCTGGCCAGCTCTTCTTTCAATTTAGGCAGCGCTGCCAGATGGCCACGGGTGACGGTGGCCACCCCACCCCCAAAAGTCTGTATGCCCTCGAAGGTCAGATGAATCACCGCCAGGTCAAGCGCTCTTCCCGCCACTGGATCTTTAGGCCCAGAAACGTTTTCTCTTGCCTGCATAAGACATTGCTCCCCAGGTTATCGTTCAGGAATGGACACCCCACAACCTGTGGTCGCAATCTGCAAGAAACATGCCACACCGGCAGGAAGCCCGCCCCACTCCCCACTCCCTATCCCCTATCCCCTGTCCCCTATTCCCTGTCTGCATAGCATAAGTTGACATCGTAATTGCATCAAGGGTAGAATACTTTTGCATTGTAGAGGGAGAACTTATGGCCTCACGCGTAGTGGATAATGTGCTGGAGCTAATCGGAGAAACGCCCCTTGTCAGACTTAGCCGCCTGCCGAAACCTGGCGATGCCGTGCTGTTCGGCAAGCTGGAATCTTTCAACCCTGGCGGCAGCGTCAAGGATCGCATAGCTCTGGCGATGGTCGAAGAAGCAGAGCGGACTGGCAGCCTCAAGCCAGGTGATACGATCGTCGAGCCGACCAGCGGCAACACGGGCATTGGCCTGGCGATGGTGGCAGCCGTGAAAGGCTATCATCTCATCCTCACTATGCCTGAGGACATGAGCCTGGAGCGCCGGACGTTGCTGTCGACTTACGGCGCAGAGATCATACTGACGCCGGCGATCGAGGCGATGTCAGGCGCCGTTTACGCGGCGGAGCAACTGGCACAAAAGCACGGCTATTTTATGCCGCAGCAGTTCCTGAACCCCGCCAACCCGGACGTCCATCGCCGAACGACCGCGATAGAGATTCTGGAGGCAGTGGAGGACAAGCTCGACGCTTTTGTGGCCGGTGTGGGCTCGGGCGGGACCATCACCGGGGTAGCTGAAGCGCTGAAGGAGAAAGCGCCTGGCGTCACGATCGTCGCCGTCGAGCCGGCTCGTTCCGCCGTGCTATCTGGTGGACGGGCTGGCTTGCATCGCATTCAAGGCATCGGCGCCGGCTTCGTCCCTGGGATTCTCAACCGCAAGATAATCGATAGCGTCATTGCCGTGAGCGACGAGGATGCGTTTCAGACCACGAAGCGGCTCGCTCGCGAGGAGGGTATTCTGGCAGGGGTCTCGGCTGGCGCCGCAGTGTTCGCTGCCCTCGAAGTCGCTCACAAACTGGGCCAGGGCAAGAAAGTCGTCACCATTCTGCCAGACACTGGCGAGCGCTACATGAGCCTGATGCAGTCGGCCAAGTAGTTTCCCTACCCCAGGCTACGATGCACCACAGAGGCACGGAGACACGGAGGGGAAGAATGGGTCCCCTCTCCCTCTGGGAGATCCTCTGCGAGATCCTTTCCAAGATGCCGCGCTCCTTTTGCACACGGGATGGAGCGCGGCGAGCCTGGCCCATTTATGCATTGGAATGGGCCAGGCGAGGCTAGGGTGAGGGCTGACACCCAAGGAGGCAACTTTGCTGCCATTAGAACGCCATTACATCGACGAGATAATCGCTCACGCCAGCGACGAGAAGCCGAACGAAGCCTGCGGCCTTATCGCCGGGCAGCAGGGGCGCGCCGTCAAGCTCTTTCGTGGCAAGAACGTCGACGGGAACAAACGAACCCGATACACGATAGACCCGAGGGAGATGCTTCGCGTCCTGCAGGAGATCGACGATAATGGCTGGGAACTGCTGGCCATCTACCATTCGCACCCGTTCTCCGAGGCTTACCCCTCGGCCACAGACGTCGCCCTTGCCTTCTATCCTGACTCTTACTATCTGATCGTCTCGCTGGCTTCGCCCGAACGGCCGGTACTGCGAGCGTTTCGCATCGTCGATAAGGTGATCTCGGAAGCGGAGATCGAGATTAAGACATCTGAACGAAGCTCCAGTACACAGCAGAAATACGAAACCCTCAAGGCGATGATTCGCCAGATGGGCAGCGCTCTGGTGGCCTACTCTGGTGGCGTCGACAGCACCCTCTTGCTCAAGGTGTGCAAGGACGTGCTGGGCGATAAGGTGCTGGCGGTGATCGCCGTTTCCGAGACCTATCCGGCCCAAGAGATCAGGGACGCGGAAGCGATGGCCAGCCAGTTAGGCGCGACGTACGAAATCATCACCACAGAGGAGCTGGCCAACGAGAAGTTCGCCAGCAATCCTCCTGACAGGTGCTACTATTGCAAGACCGAGCTTTTCTCCAAGCTGCAGCAGATGGCCAGAGAGCGAGGCTTGGGCTACGTCCTCGACGGATCGAATTACGACGACCTGGGCGATTATCGTCCTGGGCGACAGGCCGGCCGGGAGCTAGACGTACGAAGCCCCTTGCTGGAAGCGCAGCTTACCAAGGATGAGATTCGAGACCTCTCAAAGCAGCTCGGCTTGCCAACGTGGAACAAGCCATCGTTTGCCTGCCTATCTTCGCGCTTCCCTTACGGCCACCAGATCACGCGAGACAAACTGGTGCAGATCGACGCCGCCGAGCAGTTTCTGCGCGGGCTGGGATTCACCCAGGTGCGCGTGCGACATCACGACAGCATCGCGCGCATCGAGGTGCCGCGCGAGCTGATGTCCGGGCTGCTCGCCGACGATGTCTCCGAGCAGATCGCCGGGAGACTGAAGGAGATCGGCTTCACCTACGTCACTGTCGACCTGCAGGGATATCGTACCGGAAGCATGAACGAGACACTTGGGAGGGCGCCTTGAAATACTCCATAGCTCCAGAAGTCGTGCAGATGTTCCCCGAGTTCAAGCGCGGCGTCGTCGTCGCTCTGGGCATCGATAACTCTGGCCACAGCGAGCAGATCCAGGCGCTGCTGCGTGGGGCCGAGGAGAAGACACGCCAGGATGATAGCCTGGCAGAGATAACCGCGCATCCGAGAATTGCCAACTGGCGAAACGCGTACGTCGCTTTCGGGGTCAAGCCCGGCAAGTTCCCGCCGTCGATCGAGGCGCTGATCCGTCGCGTCCGCAAAGGAGACGATCTGCCGTACATCAACGACATGGTGGCCTTCTGCAACTACATCTCGTTGAAGCACATCGTGCCTGTGGGAGGGCACGCCCTCGACGATTGTGAGGGGGACATGTACGTTCGTGCGGCCACTGGAGACGAGCCCTTTCGGCCCCTGGGAACCGCCGAGGTCGAGCATCCTCTTCGCGGCGAGATCGTCCTGACCGACGACCATCGGGTGCTGACTCGCCGCTGGACCTGGCGGCAGGCCGAAGCGACCAAGGTGATGCCTGAAACGACGAAGATCGAGATAAACGTCGACCGGCTCCCTCCAGTGTCGCGCGACGAGGTAGAGCGAATCATGTGTGAGATAACCGAACTGGTCGGCAAGTATTTCAGGCCATCTCACGTGGTTTCCCACATGCTAGAAGCCAGCAACCCACAGATCGAATTCGAGGTTTGAGAAGGCATGCTTCTGGTCGTCGACGTAGGCAACACGAACATCGTCCTGGGCGTTTACAGGGGCACCGAGCTAATAGCCGACTGGCGGATTGCTACCGAAAGCAACCGAATGGCCGACGAATACGCGATGCTCTTGCGCAACCTTCTGGTCCACCAGGGAATACCTATGACGGCGGTGAAGGCCGTCATTCTCTCAAGCGTCGTGCCGCCACTGATCACAGCTTTCAAGGAGCTAAGTGAAAGATACTTCAAGATCTCGCCTCTCGTCATCGGGCCGGGTATCAAGACAGGCGTTCGCATCCTGTACGAGAACCCCAAAGAAGTAGGGGCAGACAGGATCGTCAACGCCCTGGCGGCATACCGTCTATATGGGGGGCAACTGATCGTCGTGGATTTCGGCACGGCAACCACCTTCGACGCCCTCTCGGCGGAGGGTGACTACCTTGGCGGCGCCATCGCGCCTGGTATTGGCATCGCTAGCGAAGCGCTGTTCAAGTTAGCCGCAAAGCTGCCGCACGTAGAGCTGGTGAGGCCGAAGACCGCGGTTGGCAAAAACACCGTGAGCAGCATGCAATCAGGCATTCTGTTCGGTTATGTGGGATTGGTGGAAGGGTTGATCAACCGCTTCAATCAGGAGCTGGGCAAATCCCGCGTGATCGCGACAGGAGGTCTGGCCGAGATCGTCGCCAAAGAAACATCACTGATCGACATCGTCAACCCCAGGCTCACCTTGGAGGGCTTGCGACTGATGTACGAGCTTAATCGAGGAGCGGAAAGTGCTGGCGAATAAGAGCATAGTGCTGGGCGTTACCGGTGGCATCGCCGCCTTTAAAGTGGCAGAGCTGGCCAGCCAACTGACCAAGGCAGGGGCGCTGATCGACGTCGTCATGACGCGAGGCGCGATGGAGTTCATTGCGCCGCTGACGTTCCAGGCGCTGACGCATCGCCCCGTGGTCACCGAGATGTTTCGCCTGCTAACTGAAACGGAAATCGGCCACATCTCGCTCGCGTCCAGGGCCGACCTCATCGTAGTCGCTCCGGCGACAGCCAACGTTATCGCCAAACTGGCCTGCGGCCTGGCAGATGATATGCTCACAACAACGATCCTGGCAACGCGCGCGCCTGTACTCATCGCCCCGGCGATGGAAGAGAACATGCTGACCAACACCGTCACGCAGGCCAACATCGCCAGCCTGCGCGAGCGCGGGATGGTCTTCGTGGAGTCACAGTTTGGCCGCCTCGCTTCTGGAAAGATCGGCAAGGGGCGAATGGCCGAGGTCGACGATCTTATGGTGGCGATTCGCAAGATCATCGCGCAAAAAGGTGATCTGGCGGGAATGAAGGTGGTAATCACCGCGGGAGGCACGCACGAGCCCATCGATCCCGTGCGCTTCATCGGCAACCGCTCGTCGGGCAAGATGGGCTTTGCGCTGGCGGAAGCGGCCAGGGACAGAGGAGCTGAGGTGACCCTGATCCTGGGGCCGACCTACCTGCAGCCTCCGAAGGGCGTGAAAATAGTCAACGTCGAGACGGCGCTGGATATGAAGAGAGCGGTGGAGGGTGTAGTTGCCGATGCGCACGTGCTGATCATGGCCGCCGCCGTGGCCGACTTTCGCGTCGAGCAACCGGCAGAACAGAAGATCAAGCGCGAGAAGCTGGATGGCATGGACCTCCATCTGGTGAAGAACCCGGACATCCTGGCGCAGGTCTCCAATCCTGGTCTCGTGAAGGTCGGCTTCGCCGCCGAGAGCCAGGACCTCGTCGAGAACGCCAGGGCCAAGCTGGAGAAGAAGCATTTGCAGCTCATCGTCGCCAACAACATCACTTCCCCCGAGAGCGGCTTCGGCGTCGACACCAACAAAGTCACCCTCGTCGACGCCGCCGGCAACGTCACAGAATTGCCTTTGATGTCCAAGCGTGAAGTGGCGGAACAGGTGCTGAACAAAGTGGGCACGCTTCGATCAAGCTCTTGACAAGCTACCGATCAGGAATTATACTCTGCTTGCTCGCAGGACAGGCAGGCGCTAGATGCGCACTGCGGAGGAGAGTAGGGTGGGGAAAGAGCATTCAGAGCATCACGTTCTCACTGGTGTGCGTTGTCCAAGCTGTCGCGGCCACTACTCCTTGGTCAAGTTCCTCGGTCGCAAGGGAGAGCTCTACAAGGTACTCGTCCATTGCCAGACGTGTGATACTTATGGCGTAGGCACTGCTCGCATCAGCGAGAACAGCGCCTCGTTTGCGCCCCCATTGCCATCACAGGTGACAGACGACGACGTCCTGGACATGCACGAATTCCTGAAGTCATTCGACGGGGACTTCCGCCGTCTGTTCGACTCTGGCCCCAGGTCAGAGCATCTCGTAGAATAGCACGGGGTCGTGAGCTAGCAGCAACTGGCGCTCTTTGGCAAGAGCAGCGCGATCGTCGCTGTTTTTCCATCTCTCGTAAGCGTCCTTGCTTTCCCAGACCTGAATGAACAGATACTCGCTGGGATCTGTCGAGCTTCGCGCCAGCAACTGCGTGATCTGGCCGTGCTTCTGGCGGTCCTTCTCTTTTTCCTTCATCCATTTGATTGCCTCGGGAATCCTCCCTGGCTGAGGGATGATCTTGCGCAATATCATCAGTTTAGCCATTGGCTTCCTCCCATTCTACCCCTCGAAATGCCGCGTGGAGCTATGCACGGTAAGTTTCTGTAGATTATATCACTTTTGGCTACGTGCTGGCCTCAAAACTCGATCTTCTTATGGCGCATGACGATGCTCTCGATGATGCCTATCGCCACAAGAATCATGATTAGTGAACTGCCACCATAACTGATGAACGGAAGCGGGACGCCGGTGACGGGGAGGACGCGGATGTTCATGCCCACGTTGATGAAAGTTTGGAACGCCAGCCAGGTGACGATACCTGTGGCTAATAGCCTCCCAAATGTCTCCGTGGAGAGGGAAGCGGCCTTCAGCAAGCGGATCAACAAGACCGCGATCAAGAGGAAGAGGACGCAGGCGCCGACGAAGCCAAGCTCTTCGGCAAGCACCGAAAAGATGAAGTCGGCGTACTGCACGCGCAAGAAGTGCAACTGACTCTGCGTTCCGCTGGTAAAGCCCCGGCCCAACAAGCCGCCAGAGCCGACGGCAGTCAACGCCTGAATGATATTATAGCCAGCACCCATCGGGTCGCTTTGCGGATCGAGAAAGACTGCCAGGCGCGTGCGCATATAACCCTGCATTCCCATCCATAAAACAGGAGCGGCGAGCACGCCCGCTAATGACAGCCCGGCCCAGTGCAGCAGGCGAACTCCAACCATCACCGCCATGCCTATCCAGATAATCAGGAGTATGACCGCCGTGCCCAGGTCAGGCTGGATGAAAGTCAGGCCCGCGGGGACGCCCACGATGGCCAGGGAAATCAAGACGTATTGAATCTTGCTCGTCATTTCCTCCTCGTGATCGGCCATGTACTTCGCCAGCGTGATGATAAGCAGCAACTTGGCCATTTCTGAAGGCTGCAAAGGAAAGATACCCAGATCGATCCATCGCTGTGCGCCGTGGGTAATCCGCCCTAGCACGAGGACCACGCCAAGCAGGCCGATGGTCAGAAAGTAGGCCACTGGAGCCAGGTTACCCAGAAGACGATAATCGATGGTGAGCATGGCCACGAGCAGAGTAAGGCCGACTCCGGCGTATATGGCCTGCCTGATCACCAGGTCGCTCACAAGAAATGGTTTATCTGGCTGATAGGTGGCGCTGTAGATCATCGCCATACCATAGCCGATCAACAGCAGGGCTGATAAGAGTATCACGAAATCGAAATGGCGCCAGATCTTAGTTCCCACAGTTTCTCGCTTCGCTCAGTTTTTCTTTTGCGGCACGCGGAAGTAATAGCGCATTATCTCGGCGACAAGGTTTCCGGCGTTTTTCCCGCCTCCCTTGTCGATGTAAGCCGTCACCACTATTTCAGGATTCTCTCGCGGCGCCAGGGCAGTGAACCAGCCGTGGGTTGGCATATCGCCTTTCTGATCAGGCACGCCGTATTGGGCGGTGCCCGTCTTGCCAGCGATGTTCAAGCCTGGCACCTCAGAATCGTAGGACGTGCCAACGTAGGCGGTGCCGTTGTCAGTCTTACCGATCAACATTCCTGCTCGCAGGCCATCCTTGATGACTTCCAGATATCCTTGCTCCACCGGCAAATGGCGGACGATTTCTGGCTTGTAGGGTTTGACGATATTGCCTTCGCTGTCGGTTATCTCCATGATAAGTTGCGGCTTGTAAACAATGCCGTTGACCAAGGCAGTGGTAGCGACGGCAAGTTGGAGCGGCGTCGCGGTCACGAAACCCTGGCCGATCGCCATATTGTACGTGTCGCCTTTGTACCAGGGCTCGCCAATGGCCAGCTTCTTCCAGTCTTCGGTCGGGATGTTTCCTGAGGCTTCCCCAGGCAGATCGATGCCCGTCGCAGCACCGAAACCGAAGAGCCTGGCGTACTTGGCCAGGCGATCGGCACCGAGCCCTTGCCATTCCCCGTTTGCTGGCCCCCCACCGAGGGTATAAAAGTATGTGTCACACGAGTTGGCAAGGGCGCTGATCATATCCTGGGTACCGTGCGCCGCCCAACAGACCATGCGCGCAGGAGGGCCACCCCACGGGTTAGGTATGAGTATGTAGCCCGGGTCGAAGATTTTGGTGAACTTGGTCACAACGCCTTCTTGTAAAGAGCCGGCCGCATTGACGATCTTGAAAGTCGATCCAGGCGCATTGACGTCGCTAATGGCATGATTTACCAGAGGTTTCTTCGGATCGTTCAGAAGCGCTGATAGTTGCTCGGTGGTAATGCCTTTTGAAAACAGGTTGTTGTCGTAAGACGGAACGGACACCATCGCTAGAATCTGGCCGTTTCGTGGATCCATGGCGATGACTGAAGCCAGTCCACCATACAGGTCGATATTCTGCTGCAGGATGCGAGCGATCTCTCGTTGCAATCCGATGTCAATGGACAGCCTGACGTTGTGGCCTGGAACAGGGTTCTTGACGAAGAGCGTTTCCACCTCGCGGCCTGTGGCATCCACCTCCATATCTCTCTCGCCTGGTTCCCCTCGGAGCTCGTGCTCGAGGATCAGCTCCAGACCGGTCTGGCCGACTCTATCGTTCATCTGGTACTTCTCTTGCGCGTCACCTTTGAGCTTTTCGTACTGTTCTTTCGAAATCGCTCCAACGTAACCGATAATCTGGGACGTCACCGCTCCATCGAGATACTCGCGAATGGGCTGCGCCTGGACGAGAACCCCAGATAGATCGAGGTGCCTTTCCTCGACGGTGAAGGCGACTTCCCAGTTGACGTTGGTCTTGATCGGTACGGGAGTGAAGGAGTCGGTAGTGCGCTTTCCCTTCGGGGGCAGCTCTACAAGCTGGATTATCTTGTCCGCGGGCATTCCGAGAATGACGCCAAGCCGCTCGTAGACAGGTTCGGGCTGCTTGGGAAGATCGGCAGGCATGATAGAGATGGTGTAGCTCGGCGTGTTTCTCGTCAGGAGGATGTGGTTGCGGTCGTACATAACGCCTCTGGGCGCTTCGACGCTCATCACCCTGAAGCGATTATTGTCTGCCAACTGGCGGTGCTCTTCGCCCTGAACGATCTGCAAGACCCAGAGCTGCCTGAGGAGGATGGCGAAGAGCGCGATGATGACCAGTCTGAAGGCCACCAGACGTCCCTGGTAAGGCTCCCGCTCGGGCTCGTCGATGGGATCTTCCAGGGAAGTTATCGGCTCTACACCGGTCTTTCTCACGATGTCCCCCGTCTCACGATGTCCCCCGTGCCCTCGGCCTGGCGATGTGTTCTCTGATCTCCATAACCTGTCGCTCGACCTCGGCGGCTTCACGCAGCTTCTGCTGCTCTGACAGGTGGTGGATTTCCGCGATCTGTTCCTCCAACTGTCGCAGTTCGAACTCCAACTGTTGTTGCCAGGCCTGTGCCTGCTGCGCGATGGCGTGATTCTGCTCTCTCAACAGTTTCTGCATCTCGACCATCTCATCGAGAGCACGCTTCTGCGTTTGCTCGATCTGGCGCAAGTGAATGCCGGTTTCGTCAACGCGCTTACGCTCGCTGTCGAGACGGCCAGCGAGGTCGGCGAAGTCCTGTCCGTTTTGCAAGATCTGCTCTTGCAGCTTCTTGAGCGCTCCAGATTGCTCGTCGACACGGCGCCGTTGAAGCTCCAGCCCCTGTTCGATCCTGGTGGCGTCCTCACGGTCGTGAGCCCGAACGTTCTCCATCCGCACAAACTCGGCAGCCTGGCTCTCTATCTGCTGATGGTTTTTGCTGATGCCGCTGCGCAACTGCTGCAGCTCATCCCTGGTCTGGCTCACTTGCTTGGCGAGCAACTGGATGGACTTGACGTGGTCGCCGAGTTCCCTTTTCCATTCGTCCATTTGCTCTTGCCAATGGCTTATCTGGCGGGTCCAGCGCAGCTCTGCTGCCTGCTGCCACTGCACGAGGCGTGCCAGTTCGGTCTTCGCGGTTTCTTGATCGTGCTCGATGACTGTCGTCCTCGCGTCTAGCCTTCTGATCTGCTCGTCAAGAAGTTGGCTCCGTCCGACAAGCGCGCCCGAGTTTCTCTCGAGGACATCGAGACGCTCTGCTAACGGCAACAGGTCGGTGCGTCCGCGTCTAACGTCCTCGGCCATAGTCTGAAGCTTGGCCTGATGCTGCTCGTCTCTTTTTTGAAGGTCGACGAGTTGCTGGGTGAGATCCACCAGCAACTTCTTCTCGCGCTCCATCTCCGTCTGCCGCAGCACGGTTTCCCGATCGTGTGCCTGATCGCGGGCATCCACGCGCTGCTGCAACACGCTGACCTGCTCCCGCAGTTGCCTGATGCCCTCCTCGGCAAAAGGAATCGTGGAGAGACGAGCGCGTTCGGCCTTGGCATCATCGCCAATTTGCTGGAGTTGTGAGGCAAGCTCCTTGACGTGAATGGCCAGGCGATCCACTTCCTGCAGTGCCCTCGTGACCTGTTCCTTGTCTAGCTTGCGTTGCTCTTCCAGCCAGGAGATCATCTGACTCATCTGAGGGAGGTCGACCATCTGATCTTGTTGTACCACTTTGACACCTCTCGTGGACAGCAATAGAAAAGCAAGGGGCGAACGCGAGACTAGTGTAGCATAAGTTATCCTGGGGGACAACCCAAAACACGCCCTGCGCTTCATCATCGTCTTCGTGTTGCGCTGCGCCTAAGTTGGATATAGAATTGCATATATGAGCCTGAGAGACGATTCGCTACCCCTGGCTGCATCTGGTTGTGATAACCTTGCCGATTCGCTGGTAGCGCTGACCGAAGACGTGTTTGAAGTTCGTTCCATTCGGCGTCGCCTCGCCTCAGCGGAGTTCGGCCTGGCGTCCAGCAACAAGGGCACGGTTCTCGAGCTGATGGGGAAGATGCGGGTGCCCTCGGATCGCGCCTACCGACTTATCTCCGAGCGCTTCCGCGTCAACGGTTACCTGGCGCTCTTTCGCAGGTCTGCCGATGGCGAGATAGTGATCGCGCTGCCCGGAGAGCTGCCCAAAGCACGCTCGCGGGTGTGGCTGGCCCTGTTGCTCTTCCTGGCCACGCTGGCCTCGGTTCTTATGGCTGGCTCGACGGCGGGGCCAGAAACAGATTTCCTGACTGGTTTGCTCTCGGGCTGGCCATTTGCCGCCAGCCTTCTCGGCATACTGGCCGCTCACGAGTTCGGCCACTATCTCGTCAGCCGCAAGCTCGGCGTGCCCTCCAGCCTGCCCTACTTCATCCCTCTGCCGCTCTCGTTTCTGGGCACCCTGGGAGCGGTCATCCAGATGAAGGCGCCGCCATACAATCGACGGGCGCTGCTGGCCATCGCCGCCGCCGGGCCGCTGGCCGGGCTGGCCGTGGCCCTGCCAGTGCTCGTGCTGGGACTCAAGCTATCCACGGTTGAGGCCCTGCCAACAACGGGCCCGTATTTCCAGGAGGGGAACTCGCTTATCTACGCGGCGATCAAGCTCCTTGTCTTCGGACGCTTTCTGCCCGCGGGCGGCCAGGACGTGTTCTTGCACCCAGTCGCGATGGCAGGCTGGACA
The DNA here is from genome assembly GCA_023480885.1 of Chloroflexota bacterium. Lineage (GTDB taxonomy): Bacteria > Chloroflexota > UBA6077 > FW602-bin22 > JACPRP01 > JAMCWX01. Next base: position 19,311 of record JAMCWX010000002.1, read on the forward strand.
GGACTGCTGGTCACCGGGCTCAACCTCATCCCGGCCGGCCAGCTTGACGGGGGGCATATAGCGTACGCGCTGCTCGGCGAGCGAGCGCGCTGGCTCACGTGGGGCGTCGTCGCCGCTCTCGTCGGCCTCAGCCTGTTATGGAACGGCTGGGCGGTTTGGGTAGCCCTCGTGCTGGTCTTCGGCAGGGTCCACGCGGTGCCGCTGGACGATATCACTCCGCTGCGAACCTTCGAGCGCGCGCTCGTGTTCGCGCTGGCGGTGGTCTTTGCCCTGGTGTTTACGCCTATGCCGATGGCGTTTTGAAACTGTCGCCGGCAAGACGATCTGCCGCGTCGTTGGCATGTTGCTCACGCTACACGGTAATGTACGGAGTATTGTGGAAATAGGTTGAGGGTGCCTGAATGCGGGGGCCGATGAGATGTCCCCTCGCCCTCGCGCACGAGGGAGAGGGTTAGGGTGAGGGTGTCCTCGTACAGTACCTGTCCGCACTGAACCTTGACACGTAACCCGACTCGTGGTAAAGTGCGCATTGTATACAAGCGTATACAGCGTACAATCGTATCCAATCACCTGGCTGCTTAGGCGGACAACTGGCGAATGGCTGTCGGCATCACCTGACTGGAGCGCAAGTGGAAGATACACCTCAGAATCAAGCAAACAGGTTGATCGGTTCGCTAGGCGAGTACGAATTGACCGCCGAGCGGGTCTTCACCCGCCTCAAAGCCGCAATTCTGGATGGCACCATTTCACCTGGGCAAAGACTAACCGAGGAGGGGCTGGCGGCACAACTGGGGGTTAGCCGCACGCCTGTGAGGGAAGCTATCAAGCGGCTGGAGGCGGAAGGCCATTTGAAGGTTGTGCCTCGCCGAGGGATCATCGTCCCACGAGTCACCGCAGAACAAGTCGACGAATTATGCGCGGTGCGCGAGGCCATGGAGGGGTTGGCCGCAAGGCTTGCCGCTGAGCGAGTGCAGGCGCAGGAGATAGCCAGGCTGCGCTATTTACTTGACCAAATGGCCAGCTTGTACGAAAAAGGCGACGTGCCCGCGTTAGTTAGAGCCAACCTCGACTTTCACATCACCATCTGCAAGGCGGCGCGAAACGCTCTTCTGCTTCAGATGTACGGCCGGTTGGTGGATATGTTGCAGATACTCACTCTCCGCCTCAATCTATTGCGCCAGGACCAGTCTTTTCCCGAGCACAGGGCTATCTTCCTGGCAATTGAGGCGAGAGACCCCGCAGAGGCCGAGCGGCTGGCTAGGCTGCACGTGATTCGGGGCCGCGATTTCTACTTGTCCAACTTGATTGCGCAAGCTTAGCCACCGCATGCTGTCGGCAAGGGAGACAGATTATCGCGGGAGGAGGCTTTGCATCTGCGCTGCGGTTCGAGGGCAAACCCAGGTCCCCAAGCGGCACCAGGCTCGCCACCGCGGCCGATGAAGATTGGTCTGGAAGCCCTTAACGAAACGAGAAAAAGGAGGAGTCGCTCAATGGCAAGGTTTCTTATGGTGATCGTTGTCCTGACCTTTGGCGTTCTCACGGCTTGCGCGCCTGCGGCGGCACCAACGCCGCCGCCCCCTGGGAAGTCTACCGCCGCACCTACAACACAGCCGGCTGCGACGCCAGCAGCACAACCTGCTGCCGCCAAGCCTGCCTACAAGGTAGGAACGCCTGATAAGCCTATCCGCATCGGCACGGCGCCCGCCACGCCATTCTTACCCGTGTACGCGGCCGTCGACAAACTGAAGAAAGACTACGGCCTCAACGTGAAGATCGTGGAAATCTCGAGTTCTTCGGAGCGAACCCTGGCGCTGGTCAGGGGCGACGTAGATGTGTACGTGGGCGGGACGTCCACGCTCCTCATGGAAATGGACCGTGGCCAGCCCATCGTGTTCTTCAGCAACGACGGAACCCTGGGCACGGGCATCGTCGTTCGCCCAGAGATCAAGAGCTGGCAGGATCTCAAGGGCAAGACGATCATGACCACCAAGAACAGCATTATGCACATCCAGCTCATCGAGGAACTGAAGGCGAACGGCCTAGACCCTGACAAGGACGTGAAGCTGGAGTTCTCGACCCGTTATCCCGACATGAACGCTGCCCTCAAGCAGGGACAGATCGCTGGCATCTCTGGCCTTGAGCCCTTCCTTTCCCAGGCAGTCGTCGAGGGCTACGGCCATTTCCTCAGCTATCCGTATAAAACGTCGATAGGCTGGCGCGCGCAGGGCGCTTTCGCGGCCATGGAGAGCTTTGTCAAGGAGAATCCTGAGGTCATCCAGGCCATCGCCACCACGCACCTGGAAGTGGTCAAGCAGTATCACGAACACCCCAACGAGTTTCTCGACGCTGTGATGAAGTATCAGGGACACAAGCCTGACTTCAAGCCCATCGCCGAGGCCGCGCTGCATAACACGGACCTGCTCACCGACTACGATAAGGCGGCGATGGCCGACCTGAAGGCAACGGCTGAGTATCTGGTGAAGCTGAAGGTGATCAAGAAGGTTCCGGACCTGGACAAGTATGTGACGAACAAGTTCATGGACGAAGCCGCCAAGCAGATCAAATGGAATCACCCGGACAATCTGCACGCGGTGTTCAGCCCACCGGCCTGGGATCCTGCCTACAAATATCCTAGCAAGTAGCTGTGGCCGTGTTTGCAAGGGTACGTCAGGAAGGCGAGGAGTGGCTGGCGACAGTGGCCCTGCTGGGCATTTGGGAGGTCTTATCGCGGCTGGCCCTACAAAGACAGTGGGGCCTGCCGCCTCCCTCTGAGGTCTTTGAAACTTTGGTCGAGCTTACAACCCAGGGGCTGTGGGTGGCGCAGGCCGGCTACCTCACGCTCCAGAACGCGGCGCTCATCAGCCTCACGACCCTGGCTATCGGCTTTGGCCTTACCCTGGCGACAGCCATTCCGCTGGGGGTGCTGATTGGCCGCAACAAGGGTTTGGAGGAATACGTCGACACCGCGGTCAACATGCTGCGCCCGATCCCGCCGGCGGCGCTGATACCGCTGCTGGTCGTGCTGATTGGCCTCTCCGACACGTCGTCGTATTTCCTGATCTGGTTCGGCTCCTTCTTCCCAATGCTCCTGAACACCATCTCGGCCGTGAAGCACGTCGATCCAATCTACACGGCCGCAGCAAGAGTGCTCGGCACGAAAGCTCACAGGATGCTCACGGCGGTCGTCTTTCCTGCTTCGCTGCCGGGAATCCTGACAGGGATTCAGGTTTCGTGGCAGGTGGCCTGGGCGATGCTTGTGTTGTCGGAACTCGTCGTGACGAGGGGTGGCATTGGCAACCTGGTCACGCGCGGAGAGTTCGCCGACAGATACGATGTGGTGATAGCCTGCATGGGGGCTATCGCCGTTTTGGGGCTGGTCTTCGACGCGGCGCTAAGGCGCATCAGGGGACATCTGTTGAGATGGCAGAGCGACTTAGTCGTCTGACTCAGTCTGACTCAGGGGGGTGGCGGATTGCCCGCGTTATTCGATAAGCTGATTAAGCGATGGCTCTGGCTGCTCGTGGTAATCGGGGTCTGGCAGTTATACTCGGCACAGATGCCATTGGTTCCGTCCCCAGGCACGACGCTGCAAACCGGCGCTGACCTCGCAACATCAGGCGAGCTCGCGACTTCCGCTATCGACAGCCTCGTGCGGGTGATGGAGTCGATGGCGATAGTTTGCGCGATTGCCTTACCTCTGGGCTTCCTTATCGGCCTCAGCGAGCGAGCAAACAGGTACATGAACAAGCTAATAAGCCTCTTGCGGCCCCTTCCGCCGGTAGCGTGGATACCCCTGATCGTGATGGTCTGGGGCATCCAGAACAAGACATCTCTGTTCTTGATCTGCGTGGGAGCCTTTTTCCCAGTGTTGATAAACACGATCGACGGTGTGAGGGGCGTGCAAAGGATTTACGTATCGGCAGCAGTGGTGCTCGGCGCCAAGCAGTCACAAGTAATCAAGGATGTCATTCTACCGGCAGCGTTGCCGCCCATTCTCACGGGCGTGCGTGTCGGCATCGGCATCGCGTGGATGCTCGTCGTCATCGCCGAGCTAGTGGCGGTGAAATCAGGCCTCGGGTATATGATACTCAACGGACAATTAGATATGCGTCTGGACGTCATTATCGTAGGGATTGTCGTGATCGGCTTTATCGGACTGGCAATAGACAGACTTTATCAAATGTTTTCAAGACGCGTCTGCGTAACTCTCAGACAGGTGGAGCGGGCGTAGTCAGAGATAAGGGGGGGTGAACCTTGCTTCCGCAAGCAGGTGCAGATGCGGGATCCAAAACGCCTACCGGGCCGCAAACGAAGCTCTCTATCGAAGACATCGTAGTGGAGTTCGCCACCGAAAAGCAGCGAGTACGTGTCCTGGATGGTTTCGAGCTTACGGTCGGCGAGGGGGAATTTGTGAGCATACTCGGGCCCAGCGGCTGTGGGAAGTCGACGCTTCTCAAGGTTGTCGCGGGGCTTATGGAACAGAATCAAGGCAGGATTCGCATCGAGGGACAGATCATCAAAGGCTACGATTCGCGTGTGGGGATGATTTTCCAGGAGTACGCTCTTTTTCCCTGGTTAACGCTGAGGGAGAACGTCGAATTCGGTCTCCGAGTGAAGGGCTTGCCACGCAAGGAACGGGCTGAACGGAGCCAGAGGTTTATCGAACTGGTGAGGCTTCAAGGATTCGAGAACCACTATCCTCAACAGCTCTCGGGCGGCATGAAGCAGCGGGCAGCGCTGGCCCGCGCGCTGGTGATGGATCCGGAGATTCTCCTTATGGACGAGCCATTAGCGGCGTTGGACGCCCAGACGAGGATTACGCTGCAAGACGAGATTCTGGCTATCGCCCAGAAAACGCGAAAAACGATCCTCTATGTGACGCACAGCGTCGACGAGTCCGTCTTCCTGTCGGATCGCGTTGTGGTGAGCACTGCACGCCCTGGCAGGGTCAAGGAAATCATCGAAATAGATCTGCCGAAACCTAGAGACCGGACGAACTCAGAGTTTCTCTTATACGAGGCCAGGACTCTCAAGTCCGTGCGCGAAGAAGTAATAAAGATGGGAGAAGGAAGATAGACTATGGGAATGACTGTTGCGGAGAAAATCCTGGCAGCCAAGTCAGGTGTGGATAGAGTGCTGCCTGGCGACATCGTCCAGGCCAGCATCGACGTTGCGCTTACGCACGAAGGGCTGGGGCCGATGTTTTTCCCCGAGTTCGAGCGTTTCGGCCGGCCGATCTGGGACAAGGATAAGGTGGTGATCACCATCGACCACTTCGTGCCAGCCGCGGACATCAAGCAGGCGATCAACAGCAAACTCACGGTGGAGTTCGTCAAGCGGCACGACATCAAGCAATTCTACCCTTACAATGGCCCCAGCCATCAGATGATCGCGGAGCACGGCCTGGCCCGGCCGGGGGAGATCCTGGTGGGAACCGACTCGCATACCTGTACGGCCGGCGCCTTCGGCACCTTCGCCACCGGCATCGGCTCCACCGAGATGGTGGCAGTGTTCCTGGAAGGTAAGCTCTGGTTCAAGGTGCCACAGTCCATCAAGTTTGTGGTCACCGGCGAGCTACGCTTCGGCGTGATGGCCAAGGACGTCGTGCTGGAAATGCTGCGTATGATCGGCAGCGACGGCGCTAACTACAAAGCCATTGAGTATACGGGAAGCGCTATCGAAAACCTCAGCGTAGACGGACGGATGGTGCTCTCGAACATGGCCATCGAGCTCGGCGCGAAAGTCGGGATCGTTCCCCCGGACGACAAGACAATTCAGTACGTTAAGGCGCGGAACGACAAACCGTTTACAGTGTACACGGCTGATCCGGATGCGGTCTACGAGGCAATTTATGAGATAGATGCCACCCGGCTGGAGCCAATGGTGGCAGTACCCCACAATCCCGCTAACGGCGTGCCGATATCTGGGATCGCCGACGACGTTCGCATCGATCAGGCATTTATCGGTTCGTGTACCGGCGGACGTCTGGAAGACCTGCGCGCTGCCGCACGGGTCTTGAAGGGCAGGGTGGCCCATTCAGACGTGCGCCTGCTGGTAATACCGGCGTCGCGTGAGGTTTACCGCAAGGCGATGGATGAGGGGCTGATCGAGATATTCTTCAATGCCGGGGCGATCATCGAGTATCCCAACTGTGGGCCCTGCTGTGGCCTGCACCAGGGAATTCTCGCGCCCGACGAGGTCTGCGTCACCGCCAGCAATCGCAACTTCCCTGGCCGTATGGGTAGCCCGCAGGCCAGGCTCTATCTTGCTTCGCCGGCTACTGTCGCCGCCTCGGCTGTGGAGGGGCGCATTGCCGATCCCAGGAAATATCTGTAGTTAGACGTTATTGGAGGTACAGAGTTGGAAAAAGGACGCGTAATCAAAGGCAGGGTCTGGAAGTTCGGCGACAATATCGACACCGATCAAATATATCCCACCAAGTTCTGTGTGGTCAGCTACACGAAGGAAGAAGTGGCGTCGCACGCGATGGAGGCCAGCGATCACCCCAATTTCGCCAGGGAAGCTAAGCCCGGTGACATCATCGTCGGTGGAAGGAACTTCGGTTGCGGATCGAGTCGCGAGTACGCACCGGTTTCGCTGAAATACGTCGGCGTCGGCGCGGTCATCGCCGAATCGTTCGCCAGGATATTCTACCGCAACGCCTTCAATATCGGCTTGCTTGTCATCGAGGCCAAAGGCATCTCCAACATAAACGAGGGAGACGAGATCGAGATCGACATGGAACTGGGCGAGATTCGCGACCTGACTACTGGCAGCAGATATCCGGCGGCCGCGGTGCCCGCTGGGCCACGTGAAGTCTTTGAGAAAGGCGGGCTTATCCCCTATTTAGAAGCCAGATATCTGTGATAGAATGATACCCGTCAAGTGACAATACTTAATGCCGAAGGAGTGCACTATGCCTAGGATCGCTGTCATTCCTGGCGATGGCATCGGCGTAGACGTCATCGCCGAGGGCACGAAGGTGCTGCGCAGGATCGCCGAGATCTCTGGTATCGATATCAAGCTGGATTTCTTCCCCTATGGCGCAGATCACTTCCTGAAAACGGGGGAGACCTTCCCGCAGGACGCCGCCAGGAGCTTTTCCGAGAACTACGACGCCATCTATCTGGGCGCTCTGGGCGACCCGCGGGTCCCTTCCAATCAGCACGCCGCCGACATCCTCTTCGGCCTGCGCTTCGGCATGGACCTGTACGTGAACTATCGGCCAGTGAAGTTGCTGGACGCGCGGCTCACGCCGCTCAAGGACAAAACCGAGAAGGACGTCGACTTCGTCATCTTTCGCGAGAATACCGAGGGCCTCTACGCGATGATGGGCGGCAATTTCAAGAAGGGCACGCCAGACGAGATAGCCATCCAGGAGGACGTCAACACTTACAAGGGCGTGCACCGCATCATCGACTACGCCTTCCAGTTCGCGCGCAAGAATGGCCATAAGAAGGTCACGATGACTGACAAGGCTAACGCCCTGACCTATGGCCATGGACTCTGGCAGCGGGTCTTCAAAGAGGTGCAGGCCAACTATCCGGAGATCGAGCCCGAGCACATGTATGTCGACGCCCTGGTGATGCAGATGGTCAAGAAGCCGGAGCAGTTCCAGGTCATCGTCACCTGCAATATGTTCGGCGACATCATCACCGATCTGGGAGCGCAGTTGCAGGGTGGCCTGGGCATGGCTGCATCGGGCAATATCAGGCCCGGCGCCACGAGCATGTTCGAGCCCGTCCACGGCTCGGCGCCTAAGTACGCCGGCAAGAACATCGCCAACCCGTTCGGCGCGGTTCTGACAGCGGCGATGATGCTGGAGCACATCAGCTATGCTGCCGAGGCAGCGCTCATCGAGAAGGCAGTTCTCGACGCGATCGTGAACGACAAGACACCCCAAGAGTTAGGCGGCAACCTCGGCACAAGGGAAGTCGGCGATTACCTTTGCGAGGCGCTGGGGAAGCTGGCGTAGGTGCTAGACCGCGATTATATCCTCGCCCCCGTCGACGCGGATGACGTCGCCGGTGACCCACATGATTTCGGGACGGCAGAGGGCGGCGATGGTGGCCGCGATGTCCTGCGGCGTCGTCGGACGCCCCCCAGGATTGCGGTTCTCGGCAAAGCCGATAAGCGCCTCGTTGCCGGGAATTTTGCGCAGCGCTGGAGTGTCCGTGACCCCCGCTTGAATGGCGTTGACGAGCACGCCCGCGGGCCCCAGCTCTACAGCCAGTTGGCGGACGTTGGCCTCCAGCGCGGCCTTGGCAGCCGAAACAGCCCCGTAGAGCGGTATGGCGCGGTGCGAGCCAGAGCTGGTCATAGCGAAGATTTTCGTGCCTCGGCTGAGCAGCTTGCGCCAGTAAAGGTCCTGCGTCCAGTAGATCAAGCTATGGGCCATCACGTCCAGGGTCATATCCATTTGAGCCCTGGTGATGGCATCCCTGGGATCTTCGGCAATGAACGGCTTCAGCGAGCCGAAGGCGAGGGAGTGCAGCACGCAGCGCAGCATTTGCGGGCGGTCGGCATCTCGAAAGCGCTGCGCCAGGTCATCCAGGACCTCGGCGCGTTTCTCTGGATCGGCCGCGTTGATGTTATAAAACCGCGCCTCGCGGCCCAGCGAGCGAATCTCGCCCTCCATTCGCTCGACGTTGGGCATCGTCTGTCGGCGGTCCAGGTGCACGCCAGCGATGTTCATGCCGTTGCGAGCAAGCTCGATAGACACAGTGGCGCCGAAGCCGCTCGAAGCTCCGAGAACGAGCGCCCATTCCTGCGTGACTTTGCCGTTGTCTTTCAACACTCCACCCCCCTGAAGCAATTGCTCTGTGCGAAAATGCCCACTATAGATAAAATAACACTCACCACTTGATAAAGATACGACGCTGTGATTCTCCACACTTTTCTTGACTCTGGCAGCGCCGTTCGCTATCATTTTCGCCGCGAGCGCCCGTGTTTGGATTAGAGCGGATTGCGTTTAGGGTTGCCCGCCTCCACCCCTGGGCGACTGACAGTCGCACCTACACTTACGGCACGTGGCTCAACCTCTCCGCAAACTGCCTGGAGCGGGGCAAGACGCCTTTAAGAAAATATCGCCAGGAGGTCGGGTGGACATCAGCGGTTTGACCATAATCCTCGGCGGAGTTGCCGCCGCCCTCGCCACAGCATTCGTCGCGCCTCGTCGGCTCCAGCTTCGCTTGGACGCGGTCCTGGCGCAGCGTATAGCCTGGGTGCTGATTCTTGTCTGGACAGGGCTGGTTGGCACGCTCGCCATCCTGCAGCACCTGGCTTTCAACAGTAGCGCCTACGACCTGGGCATTTTCGATCAGGTAATCTGGAACTCTGCGCAGGGTCGGTTGTTCGAGAACTCGGTGATGGCCGACTCGCCAAGCTTCCTCGGCCATCACTTCTCGCCAATTCTGCTTGCCCTTGCGCCACTCTACTGGGTCTACCCCGATCCGGTTGCGCTCCTGGCCGTTCAGGCGGTGCTTCTGGCCATCGCCGGAATCCCCATCTACTTGCTCGCACGCGATCTGCTGGGCAGCCAGTCCCTAGCGCTGGCGTTGTTAGTTGCGTATCTTCTGCACCCTGCGACCGCTTGGGTCGCGCTTTTCGATTTCCACGAAGTCGCCATAGCCGCACCGCTGCTCTCTGCTGCCCTGTACCTGCTGCTACGTCGGCGCTACGCGTTTTTCGCCATCGCCCTCGCCTTAACGTTCCTTACGAAAGAGGAGATGGGGCTGATCGGCGCGGCGATAGGCGTGTTCATTGTGCTCACCCAGCGGCGGTGGCTGATTGGCATCGGTCTGGCAGCTCTCGGAACGCTCTGGACGTTGTTCCTTGTGAGTTACGTAATTCCGAGTTTCCACCCCAGTGGCGAATACTACTTCAAAGCGCTCTACGCGAACCTTGGCTCCACGCCACAGGATATCCTGACCAACTTTCTGCGCGACCCCAGCCGTTTCCTCAGGAAAACGATAACCGTGAATAAGCAGGCATACCTCCAGATGCTGTTCCTGCCATTGGGCCTCCTGCCATTACTGGGGTGGCCGGCTCTTGTCGTTTCGTTGCCCCCCTTCTTGTCGATCCTGCTCTCCGATCAACTTCCTCCTGTCCTCATCCGGTACCAGTACAGCGCCACGCTGCTGCCGCCTCTCCTGATGGCAAGCGTAACGGGACTACGCTGGCTCCGCGAGCGCATCGAAGCCCGCTGGTTTGCGCTAGCGCCCGGCCTCGCGGCGTTCGTGGTTGCTACGGCGGCTCTAGGCGCGTACTTCTACGGGCCGCTGCCGATGTCCCGCAACTTCGAGCCACAGCGATATCAGCCGACGCCGCGCCTCGAAGCAGCGCGCCAGTTGATGGCGCAGATCCCACCCGAGGCTAGCATCATCGCCCAGTCCGGCCTTCTTCCTCAATTGAGCCACCGCCGCACGATCCAGCTCTTCGCCTACGCCAACCCGGCATTGCGACCAGACTTCTATTTCCTCGATACCGACAGCAAGGCTCAGCGCTATCCGCTCCCGCAAGAGCAGGACTATCCATATCTCAAAGCCCTCTCGCGCGTCGCTGCCGATGCCGAATACCGTCTGGTGGCCGAGCGCGAAGGATACCTATTGTTCAAGCGCGAGACGCCAGAACTGGGGCGACCCGTCGGGATTACATTTGGAGATCAACTTACGCTCGTGAGTTACAGACCCGTGAGTCAACATGCCCAGGGCGGTGACACGCTGCGACTGACGCTGTTTTGGCGAGCGGAACATAAGCTGGACACCAATTACACCCTCTTCGTCCATCTGGAGGACAGAGACGGCAAGATCTGGGGGCAGCGCGACGGACCTCCCGCAGGGGAGTACTTTCCAACCTCGGAGTGGGAGCCCGGACGGTTGTTGCGCTCAGACTGGTCCATACCCGTAGCCCAAGATGCGCCCTCTGGCAACTACCGTCTCGTCGCAGGGCTCTACAATCTGGCGACGATGCAGCGCCTCGCTGCAGCGGACCATGACACAGGATCAGCCAGTAATTCTATCACCCTCCAGACGCTGAACGTTAGCGCTCGGCAATAACACCTCAGCTTGAAAACCCACCGCTCGGGTGCTATAGTTTTTGTAGTTAGCACAGTTGCGCGGTGGAGAAAATGGCAGACCGAACGCCTCGTCCAGAGCCGCCAAAGGGCAGGGCGGGGAACAAGGCACCGCGCTCGGCGGCAGGTACCCCAATGCAGCGTGAGCGTCCGGCGGATACCACTCAAGAGATATCAGCCGGCAAAGCGCTGGCTGGCAAGGCCCGGGGCTGGTGGTTCGCGCGCCTTTGGCCCTTCCTCGGTCCCGCGTTCGTGGCTTCGGTAGCCTATATGGACCCGGGCAACTACGCCACTAACATCCAGGGCGGTGCGAAGTACGGCTACACGCTGCTCTGGGTCGTCTTCGCCAGCAACCTCATGGCGATGCTCATCCAATCGTTATCGGCCAAGCTGGGGATTGCCACCGGCCGCAACCTGGCTGAGCTTTGCCGCGACCGCTTCCCACCCCCGGTCGTCTGGCTGATGTGGATCGTCTCCGAGGTCGTCGCCATGGCTACCGACCTCGCCGAGTTTCTCGGCGCCGCTATCGGCTTTTACCTGCTATTTGGCCTGCCTTTGTTAGCCGCCGGACTGTTGACCGGCGTGCTAACCTTTTTGATCCTCGGCTTACAGCGCTACGGTTATCGCCCGATCGAAGCTGTGATCACTGCGCTCGTCGGCGTCATCGCCCTCGCCTACCTCGTGGAGACGGTGCTGGAGCGTCCTCCCTGGGGACAACTGCTCCAGGCCGCGGTGAGGCCAGGCTTCGCCGGCCCGGAGAGCGTCGTGCTGGCAGTGGGAATCCTGGGCGCGACGGTGATGCCTCACGTGATTTTCTTGCACTCGGCCCTTGTGCAGAACCGCATCCTCGCGCCAACGCCGGAGCAGGCGCGCCAGTTGTTCCGGCTCGAAGTCGTCGACGTCGTGCTGGCGATGGGGCTGGCCGGACTGATCAACGCCGCCATGCTGATCATGGCGGCGACGACGTTCTACGCGACCGGACGGTCTGGCGTCGCCACTATCTCGCAGGCATACCAGACTCTAACGCCATTGCTCGGGGGCCTTTCGAGCACGCTCTTTGCCATTTCGCTGCTGGCCGCGGGGCTATCGTCGTCCACCGTAGGCACTATGGCAGGACAGGTAGTAATGCAGGGCTTCACGCACCGCAGCATTCCTGTGTGGATTCGGCGCATCGCGACCATGGCGCCAGCGCTAGTGGTGATCGCTCTGTCTTTCGATCTGACGCAGACGCTGGTCATCAGCCAGGTCGTGTTGAGCTTCGGCATCCCCTTTGCGCTCGTGCCGCTCATTATGTTCACCAGCCGACGCGATGTCATGGGCGACCTGCGCAATCATCATTTGACCACGGTTGTCGCCTGGCTGGTGGCCGCACTGATCATCGGTTTGAACGGCTATCTGCTCTGGCAGACGGCCACAGGAGGAGTCTGATGCCGAAAAATAGAGTGAGTTCCCCGACCCGCCTGCTGGTGGCGCTAGACGGCTCGCATCTGGCCGAGAGCGTGTTGCCCCTGGTGCAAACGCTGGCCAAGGCACTGGACGCCGAGGTCACGCTGCTCCACGTCCTTGAGTACGAGCCGCCCGCGACCGTGCACGGCGAGCCGCACATAACCACATTGGCCCAGGCGCAAGCCTATCTGAAACGAGTCGCGGAGCAGATGCGGGCCAGCGGTTTGCCCATCACGACGCACGCGCACACCAATCCCGAGCGGGACGTCGCGGCAAGCATCGCCGGGCACGCTGCCAAGCTGAACGCGGATATGATCGTGCTGGCTGCGCACGGGCGTGGTGGCATTCGCCAGTGGCTCGTTGGACGCATTCCGCAGCAAGTAGCTGCGCGGGCAAGGCGGCCTGTGCTGATCGTACCGACGCCGATAGACCACGACCTTTCCGCGCTTCGGCGCATCCTGCTGCCGATGGACCCGGCAGGAGAGGCGGTCGCGGCGTTGCCACTGGCGCAGCGTCTGGCCGCCGCCTGTAAGGCCGAGCTAGTTCTGGTTACGGTCGTCCCCACGCCAGGAACGATGCCTGGCAACGCTGGAGCCGCGACAGTCTTTCTGCCGCACACGGCGGAAACGCTGCTCGATTACGCCGAGGACCAGGCGCGCGCCAAGCTGGAACAACTCGCCATGTCGCTGAGGGACGCGCGGATCACTGTTACGACCGACGTGCGTCGTGGCGACCCCGCGCGCGAGTTGGTGCAAGCGATCACAGCGCACGGAGTTGACCTCGTCGTGATGGCGACGCACGCTCGGGCTGGATTGGACGGGCTGCTGGCTGGCAGCGTGGGCCCGCGCGTGGTCGCCGCCGCGCCGTGCCCGGTGCTGCTGGTGCCGATTCGCGGGTAAGGTCTTTGCGCTGCCGCAACCGCCGAGGAACGAAAAGGCAAGAATGCGTGGGCCAAGTGAAGGTCAAGGTGTGGCCTTAGGAAACGTCACTTGTTGCCAAGCAGAACCCGCAAGCTGTTCGGTGGCCAGTAGCGGAGCACGGCGACTCCAAGCAGGTTTGACCGCGGCACCGGGCCGAAAGCGCGCGAAGCATCGCCAGCACCTCCTATACAACCAATATAGCACAAGTTTCCTGTGCTGGCCAATGGATCGGGCAACTAGTTTGTCTGAGGGTTGTAACGGCCATCGTCGATACTGACATCCTGCAGCTTTACATCATCGCCGGTACCAGGGGCAGTGGTCACGGGAACTCGCCGCATCTGGGGAAACAGATACATCCCTGCTTTAATCTGATAATCTCCAGGTGGCGCAGATGGATCGATTCGCAGGTGGTACCTGTCCACTACCACTTCGCCTACGCGCCACCGGCTGGTAGGGTAGTTGCCCATCACAGGTTGCCCGTCCGATTGCCCCCAGAGTCGGCCGCTGCTATCCTGCAGGTGAGTGAACACGGTGTAGTCTTGATTAACGGAACGCAGGGCTTGCCAGTAAAGAGTGATCTCGATTGTATCGGAAGCCCGATACGTGCGCTTCGGGAAAGTCAACCTGATGGGGTCATCCGCAAATGTAGTCACCGCACGAGTGGCTCCCACTTCATACGAATCTATATCCAAATCGTAACCGAGCAAGGTGATACTATCGCCCAATTGTTGATTCAAGGGATGGTGTATCTGCAATTCTTCCGCGCGGTAGCTCTCCACGTGTAACCGACCGATGTCTACCCCCTGAGTCGAGGCAGAGCCAGCCGCGCCCCTGGCCATTAACGGCTGAGGAGCGCCAGTGGGATAGACCCCAGCGCGCAGCGTATAATCCCCCGGCGGGATATCGGCAGGTACGACCACAGCCATTCGGTCGTCCACGACACGTCCCTCTTGCCATCCCGCTGTTGCCTCGGTCCCCCCCAGAGGCTCGCTGTCAGCACCAGCCAGGCGATGGCCACTGGAGTCTATTAACTGCAGAAACATGGTGTACCTTTCCGATATCAAGCGCAGCGCTTGCCATCGCAATCCCACGGGGATGATGCCGCGTGGCTTGACGCTGGTTTTCCCGAATTGAACGGCTGCGAGCTTCAGAATCGGCCCGCCCTGAGCGGCCTCGAACTCAAAAGGGGTACTTTGCCACGCATCTCGGCTCGGACGAGCGTACGAAATCAGACGTGTCTCTCCTATCTGTAACTCTTCGGCCTTGTGCCAGTTTCTGTCCAGCCATTCCTCCAGGGGATACTCCGCGGTTCGTGCCGGTACCCTGAACATCGCCAGCCAGACTTTTGGGTGTTTGGAAAGGGTTGCCTCGACGTTCTCCACAGACAGATCGTTCATGTTGTATGCGCGAGGCGCTGCACCGTGATAATGCGTTGTGAAGTAACCGATCTGCCAGAAAGCCTGAAATACTATTGCATCCTCTGGCTGCGCCGTCTGCTGGACACGTTCCGTCAGCCGAATTGCGTCGTTTTCCACCACATAGGGCTCGATTCTGAACATGTCCAGCAGCGCGTAGCTCGAAATCACCAGCGCTATGGCCATCCCCGCCACCGTCAACCACCGTCGTTTGCCACTTAGCGCTGTCGCAAGGAGCAGCAGGTAGGGAGGTATGCAGAAGATGAGAAACCGCGGTCGTACGGCGTAGGGGAAAAAGACGAAGACTATTAGAGATCCGGCGATGGGAACGACGATGGTGAAGACTAAGAATTTCAGTTCTTGCCACCGCCGACAGAGGTATCGTCGCTCCAGCAGGAGCCCCAATACCCATGGGACGAGCATCACCAAAGACAAAGGCAGGGCCGCACCTCTAACAAGGAAATCTCCAACGTTAATGGGTACCCAGTATTGTTCCAGGACGCCTTGAATATCTGTTGGCCACGGGGCGTTGGAGATGATGCGGGCCGTGGTCCTGGCCGAGCCGACCGCGGCGAACAATAGCCAGGGCAAGTAAACAATAGCCAACGCCCCCATCGCGGCGAAGAATCGACGAGATGGCCACCCCAGCCTGCGGTGAATCCACGCGACGTAGGCCGCCTCCGCCACAACCACAGCAAGGCCATAGTAATGGGTGTAGAGCAGGAGAGAGGTGGCGAAAAAATAGCCCAGCCAATCCAGGCGGCGATCACGATCCAACGCCCTGGTCAGAGTATAGGCTGATAGCAACGCCAGCATCGCCAGCAGGATGTACATTCGAGGTAGGCGAGAATAGTGAACGAGAGCAGGGGAAACGGCCACAAGGAGCGCTCCCAATATGCCAACACGCCGACCCAGTTGGCGCGCGCCGAAGGCGAAGGTCAAAGGTATCACCAGCACGCCTATCAGCGCCGAGAGCATTCGGAGAGTCAGCTCGTTCTGCTCGAAAAGGAGCATCCATATGTGAAGCAGGTAGTAGTAGAAGGGAGGATGGCCATCCAGCACGCGCTCCTGGGCGATCGGGATCCAATCCTGCCGGGCGGCATATACGCTGTAGGCGTAATCGCCATACAGGGCGAGGTTGCCCAAACCGTAGACCCGCAGCCCGAAGGCGAGCAATATGATGAGCGGAAGGCCGACCACATAGAGCCAATGTTGTCGCCAAAGCTGGCTAGATGCCGGCTGGTTTTCCACCGTCGCGACAGCGTTCGGTGTGATCGAATTCTGGGAAAGCAAACTCGTCGGCCTTGCTTGATCGCATTCCAAGATCATCACCTCGAGCGTTCATCCAACCACGCCAGGCCAGGTGCCTGCTTGGCGCGAATCAGTTCGGCGCCGAGTACCCGAGCCTCACAACTCCGCCGGAACCTGGCACCGTTAGCCGTCCGTCACGAATTCCGGCGCCAGGGGGTCCCTCGATCCATTGTGGAGACTGTGGCAACTTCCAGGAGAACCCACCTGCCGGTTGGGCTGAACCCTCGATCGTCAACGTAAGCGTTCCTTTCCAGGCGGGGCCGCTCGTGTCCAGATTGCTTTCGATAAGCGCCGTCAGGGACCCGAACTCCGTCGGGGCTGATTTTACGCCGACGACTTTGCCTTTGTCCAGCCACGATGCAGGCACACCTGAAAACAGTTCCAGTTCGTCCCCGTGACGCACAGCGAGCATTTCGCGGATTAGAGTCACATAGCTGGCAGCAGCCCAGGCGTGGGGCATGTCGCCACCAGATATCGCGCCGTCAGTCGGATTCACCTGTTCGGCCCACGCGTAAGTCCCAGGCAACGTCTGATGGCTGAGCGTCCAACCGAGGATTTGATGGACGATGTCCGGTCGACCGAGCCGCAAATAATCGCGAGCCAAACCCAATCCGCCATAAGGCCACCACTGGCCCCAGAGGTGGCTGTAGCCACCCCCGTTTGGTGCAATCCATTTGGCGTAATATGCCTCGAAGGAACGCACAATCAGCGGATCATCCCAGGGGAACACTTCATCAGGATAGAGACTCACCGATGTGCCCCTTGCCATAGCAGAGCTAGTCATATCTTCGGGCGCGCCCGGGATATAATCCGGGTTCGTCCCCATTACGCTGTCCACGCTAGCGCGTATGGCCTGGCGCAGTTCTTGGGCCTCGGCCCTCATCCAGTTGGCGTCTTCAGGATGGCCCAGTTCGCTTTCGATAAATGCTGCCTCATCCAGGCCGGCTACGGCCCAAAAATCGTCCCAGTAGTGATGCCAATCCTCTGGACCCAGATCCTCGGCGCTCCTGCTGGGCGGCAAAAGCCCACGTGTTGCTGGAGGATCGGCTTTCGTCTGCTCGCGTAGGGATCGCAGGAATTCGGCGGCGAGCTTGACCCTGGGTTCCCACTTCTGCAAAAAGGACAAGTCTTTGTGGTACTGGTAGATGTCCCCCACAAGGAAAATAGCTTGCCCCTGCGCGTCCCATTCGTCTACCTGCTCTGGGCCATTGGGACCAATGATCGCCGGGATGCGCCCATCGGTTGCTTGATGTTCGAAGAGCTTAGGCAGATACTCTTCCACTCGCGCGATTTGGCCTGCGCTGAGGAGGGCCTCGCCGATGAAAGCCGCGTCGCGCACCCATACTTTGGCGTGCTCCAAGGGCCCAGGGCGTGGCCCCTTGGGCGAGAGCGCTAGCAGAAGATATCCGAGAGAGGCTCGGTAGGCGTTCATAATCGTCTGGTCAGGGACGACGACGCTTTCGGCGCCGACTGCCGTTTGCCAGATTCGACGAGTATCTTCCACGCCGCCGTCGGCCCCACTGGAGGGAAACGGAGCACCGCGCTCGGAGGGGAAACCCAGAGAGAGCTTGAAGCTTTCGCCGGGCTGGAGACGCACAGGGTAAGCCGACGCTGCCGCGGCATCGCCGGCGGGAGCGCATGGCAAATTCTGAGACTGAGGAACAACGCCAGTTCGCGCGGCCGCAAGCACGTCGGGTAATTCCCCGACGCCGGAATGAGCCGCTTTTGGCGAGGTGTCCATAAATGGTTGCCCCCCCAGCCATAGCCGACCGAGGCTATCGAAGCCAGCGGCGAAGGTTGGACGCAAGCCAGGATTGAAGGCGAACGGCCGAACTACAGCCAGGAGTGTTCCACTTCTGGTCTCGTTGGTTTGGTTGCTGAGAGTTGCCTGCCAACGCGTGGCCTCCCCATTCGCCGTTCTAAAAAGCGTTGTGCGGACAGTCAAACCGGCCTCTATCCACTCTGTTTGTGGAATGGGTAAGGAGCCATCCAGCAACGAGAAGGCTGGCCTGGGGGTCGATAGCTTGCCACTGGCTGGGTCATACATCCACAAGCTCACGCTTGCCGCGGTGGGCCAGGGTGCGACGGCGCCATCGGAACCGATGAGCGCCCTGCTTTCATGCCCGGGGAGACCGGTGAAGGTCCAGGCATAGTAACCATTTCGCGCCCATCCTGGCATCGGCCAATCGGGGTGGGTCGCGGCCAACCACCTGGCATAGCTATCTGGTGGAAGCACTGACCGCGGGTTGCGGCCTACTTGCACAGGCTGTTTTATCCCACCTGGCCCGCCGAGGTTAACAACCCGGAACGATACTTGCAGCGGCTGGCCGGCGGCCACTTGAACGACCTGGCTGGCCTCGCCAGTTGCGGGATCCCAATCTAGTTGGACACCGTTGACCCAAAGCTGCGCGGTATCGTCCACTTGACCGATACCAAGGTAAGCTGAACCCCATTCGGCTGGTGGCGTGAATGTGGCCCGGTACCAGGCCACTCCAACGTATTCCGGATACCAGGCCTCACCAGGTGCATTTGCCTGCCAGTTGCCATCGTCGAAGGCAGGGTCGAACCACCTGCCTGTCAGCCCAACATCATCGGGATCGGTGCGAAATCGCCAGGCTACGGAAGGCTCGACCGTTTCAGACGACTGAGCGCATTGCGTTTCAGGTACGATGTTGGGCGGCTGAGGATTCCGATAGAAGTTCCCCGTCAGACCTACCACGCACGCCAGGAACAACCCGACACCAACGACGATGATCCGACGTGATCCAATGATATTCCTGGCCGCGAAGGGTATGAAACTCGCTCTTCTTGAGCACACGGGCAGGTGCACCAGCCTCCTGACTTCTGACTCTACGAGCGAAGGCAGCCGCTATTATAGTTCATCCAGATGTTTCTTTCCAGTAAGATACTTGACATCCAACGGCGTGGGCGTTATCCTGCACAATGACACAGCGTGCAGTGGACGATGCCCTGTCCACCTGTAGATCTGCTTGCCGCCAATGATTCGGCGGCGCCGTGTCTCAACTTCTTGACCTCCAACAGTCACAACTGAGCTGCGACAGTTCAAAGCTATAGCAGATGATAATGCGACGTCCCGTCCGTACGAAGGGTGGGCCCGATGCAAGGGTTAAGGATACGCAGTCTGCAGTGGATAGTGGGAGCATTCTGCGCCGTAAGCGGTGCCATGATGCTGGTGGTGCCACATCAGTTCCACGCACCTGCCTACGATGCGTTGCCACTGCAACCGCCGTTCTTAGGGACGGTTTTCCTAATTGCTGGGGCTGCGCTCATCGGCGTGGCGGCGCTGAAACCTCGAAGATCGCTGGTGGTCGCCGCGCATTTCCTCGCCGGCGCCGCGCTGCTGATGTTGGCATGCCTTTTCGCGACCACCGGTGCCTGGACGGGGACGTCGAATTACAGCGTCCTGGGGCTGGGGACGGCCCTAGCGCCATTGCTTGCTCGCGGGCAGCAGCGGCGCTCGCCATCCGACGAGGGCGACGCGTTGCCCTTCTTCCTCGGGTTGGCCAGCGCCCTGACGTGCCTCATCGTGCTCACGGTGCCCAGCCTGTTCAGCGCATCCGTTTACGATACGGCCCGTCCGTATATTGTGTGGTACGGCGCGGCAGGACTTGGCAGCGGGCTCGCGCTCGCTTATTTCCAGGTCCAGCGGCCCGCGCTGCGGGCGGCAGACTGGGCGGCGCACCTGGTCCTGGCGGGCGCTTTCCTCGCGGTCATCACCCCCTATCTGCAACTCCGCGTCTGGACCGCCTTCACTTACTACGGTTTCCTTGGCGCTGCGCTCGCGTTGCTGCCCTGGGTAGGGCCACGCCTCAGTCGCCTCGACCCGCTGTCCCTGCGGATGCAGCTTGCCCTGGCATTTGCTGCTGTGGCCGCCGTGCCGCTGATCATCACCGCTGCGCTGCAAACCGACCAGGAAGAGCACCTGGCGGCCTCGCAGGCGCTTACCTTCCAGGAGAACCTGGCCGCGGTGTCTGCCCGGCATCTCGTCAACTACATCGACCTCCACCGCGCCGCCGTTGCCGCGCTAGCAACCCATCCCGGCCTGCTGGAAATGCCTCCCGAGAGGCAGCAGAACCTGCTGCGGACGGTGAACTCGACCTACCCAGATGTATCCACTTTCGCCACCTTTGATGCCACGGGCAATGTCATCGCCGCTAGCGGTGGTCTGCTGCATAGGAGTGTGGCCGGCCTGCGGCTGTTTGAGGAGGCGCGTCGCACTAATGGGCCAGTGGCAGATTTGATTGCTTCGCCCTCCGGCTACCACCCGATGCTCGTGCTTGGCGTGCCGATCGCCGGCCCTGATGGCCAATTGGCTGGTCTGGTGGTTGAAGGTCTGCAGCAGGAGGGCCTTGCTGCCGCCCTCGGGCGCGTGCCCCTCGGCCAGGATGGGCGCGCCTATTTGATCAACGGCCACGGCCGTGTCATCATGCACACGGGCGCCCAGCCTGCCGCCCCATTTGCCGACATGTCTGGCGCGCCACCAGTCGCCATGCTGTTATCCGCACGTGACGTCTCAGGCTCCCTTAGTTACGCGGCAAATGGCGACAGGTGGTTTGCCGGCTATGCCCGCGTGCCGGCGCTGGAGTGGGGCATTGTCGTCGAGCGTCCGCAAGCCGTGGTGCTAGCCGGGGCTTACGCCAGTCGTGAGCTGACTTTCGGGATTCTGCTCGTCGTCATCGGCGTGGCTCTTGTGGTTGGGGCCGTCACGGCGGGCTGGCTTGTCGCACCACTCGCTACCCTGGCTCGCACCGTGGACAAGCTTGCCGCCGGTAATATGGCGTCTCCACTGCCGCAGTGCCGCGTGAGCGAGATCGCGCATCTGGCGGCCGTCTTTGGCGACATGCGTGACCGCCTGGCAGCCCATACAGCCGAACACGAGCAGGCAGAGCAGGCGCTGCGCGACAGCGAGGCGCGATTCCGCGCGATCTTCGAGCGAGCTGGCATCGGCATCCTTATCTTAGACGCAAAAGGACGAGTATTGGAGTGCAACCCCGCGATGCAAGCGATGCTCGGATACAGCATCGAGGAGATCAGGAACCATTCCTTCGCAGAGTTCACCCATCCCGACGATGTGAAACCAAATTTGGACCTTCTCGAAGACATGGCGGCTGGAAGAATCGATCACTTTCAGCTTGAGAAGCGATACCTCTGCAAGGGCGGAAGGAAGATTTGGGGGCATCTCACTACCTCGATCGTCAGGGAGCCTGGCGGTGAGCCGCGTTTTTTCGTCGGCATGATTGAGGACATCACCGAGCAAAAGAGAAAAGAGGTCGAGCTACGCTTTCTGGTCGAGGCCAGCAGAGTGCTCGCCTCATCCCTCGACTACGAGGCAACCCTCGCCGCCCTGGCAAACCTGTCAGTGCCTACAATCGCGGATGTCTGCGTCATCGATGTCGTCGAAGGGGACACCGTTCGACAGGTAGCAGTGGCCTGCGCGGATCCAGCAACGGAAGAAATCGTGCGCGAGATGATGAGCCGCTATCAGCCCGACCTGAAAGACGAACATCCGCTGTTGCCCGTGCTGCGCTTTGGCCAGTCGTATATCGTGCCCGAGATCAGCGACTCGCTGCTCGGTTCTGTAGCCCGTGACGCTGAACACCTTGACATGATGCGCGGGATTGGCCCCACTTCTATCATGGTCGTGCCGCTGGTAGCGCGTGGGCG
>JAMCWX010000004.1 GCA_023480885.1 Chloroflexota bacterium
TGGTTTACTGCGATAAGTGTGGCCCAGTACCACGACTCAGGGCAAATCCCTTATGAGGCCATCGCCGTTCACCATCGCTGCTCCCAGGCGAGTTCGGCCACCTTCACCAGCGTAGCCGGTGCCGCGCTCCCACCGTTTCGCGGCTCTCTGTCGGTCGCGGCCTACTACTCCTGTTCAACGCATTGCCCTCGTATTTTAGCAGATATCGCGCAATCGTGCAAATTTACGGGAATTTATAGGCGAAGTAGACGTCGAAAAGCTGATCGTAATTAGGATCGTTGCGCCCATCCTGCCAGACGGCGTAGGCAGCGCCATTCGAGGCTATCGCGATGTCCGGGTCGTATTGTCCCCTGTCTGTCGCGTCGTCGTTTACCCGCCGATTAGGGCTCCACACTCCAGTGACGCAGTCTCGCACGGCAAAGTAAATGTCAGTATTCCAGACAGTGTCGTTCTCGTTCCGCCAATCGACCCAAAGGGCATAGGCGTTACCAGCCGCGTCGACACCTATTCTGGGATCGCCCTGGTTGGTGGTGCCACCGTCGTCGTTTATCTTGATATAAGGTGTCCACAGGCCCGTTGCACCGCTGCGAAAGGCGTAGAGGATGTCCATGTTGCCGCTTATCGGATCGTGCCAGACGACGTGCACATTGCTGAAAGGATCCACCGCGATCGCCGGATACCAGCGCTGGCCCGCTGGGACGTAGTTGGTATCACTCAGCGTCACCTCCGGGCGCCAGTATTTCAAGGTGGCATCGTATTCTCTGAACCGCACTTCGTACGCGAACACGACGTAGACGACGTAGAGGTTGCCGCTATCGTCGACCGCAATTCGTACCGCGCCACGGTCCAGCGAATCATCTGGATTAACCCTGACATTCTGCTCCCAGGTAAGTTTTGCCACGTCGTAGCGGGACATATAAATGTACAAGCTGCCTTCGCGATTGTCTCGCCATATGGCGTAAGCGTTGCCGGCGCAGTCGGCCTTGACGTCCACCAGGTCCGAGTAGGGAGGCTTATCAGGGTTGGGTGGATGACCACCGTCGTTGACCTTGACGTTCGTGCTCCAGATGTGAGTCGTTGCGTTGTAGCGAGTGGCATAGATGTTGGAAACGCCATCGCGGTAATCACGCCAGGCGGCGAAAGCGTTGCCCGAGCAGTCGACGGTGATGATCGGCTCAGTCATAAAGGTGCCCGAAGAGGCGTCGTCTATCTTAAGTGGAGCGCTCCAACTGCCCGTCGATTGGCTGCGGCGGGAGAAATAAACCTCGGTGTAGCCGTTATGTTCATCGACCCACACCACGTAGGCGTTGCCTGCGGGATCCACCGCGACGCTCGGCAGGCCGGCGCGGTGCCCCACGGTGTTGACCTTCACATTCGGGCCGAACGTGGCGACCGCCGATGGCGTCGAAGTGGGCGACGGAGTCGGCGTGGGAGACGAAGTTGGCGACGGCGTTGGCTCCGAGGTAGGCGTGGGCGACGGCGTCAAGGTCGGCAATAGCTCGAAGGTGGGGGTAGCCGTAGGCAGCGGCGATCGTTCATCGGCGTTGAGGAACACCAGAGGGAAATAGACCCTGAAAGGCATAGGGTCAGAATCGTTCGGCGTGGCATCCGTCGTCAAGGGCAGCGTGGCGTACGAAAGCACCGCGAGAGAGGCCACGATGAGAGCTATGTACTTTAGCAACTCTGTCTCTTCCCCGAAAGACCCTCTCCAAACAAGCCAACAGATATTGGTTGGGGCATCGGATCTCGTCACGATTCGCGAAGTTCGAGCGTTAAGGCGAACCAGTTCTAGCCTACACAGAAACGCGGCCTTTGTCGATGCTCAGATTTGTAACAGTTATCCAAGGAGATTCGCCGTTATCCAGGCGGGGAGGCAATCAGCACCAGGGACTTGTTAACAATCGTTCACATCCGCAGGCCACTCTGTTAAGTTTTTGGCTACACGGGGACTGTACATTAGCGTTGACCTTTGTCGATGGAGGAGCTTTCCGATGGAAATCGGGTTGGAATCGAAGGCGATGGAGTCACAGCACCCCCCAATATCCGCAACTGCCCGCAGACCTGCCCTTCCATACTGGCAGATCGTTGTCCTCACAGGGATAGCTGCGCTTGGCCTGCTCTTGCGGCTGCACGATCTCGACGGCAAGAGCCTGACTATGGACGAGTCGTTCTCAGTATACTGGGCCAGCAAGCCGCTGCTGGAAATCCCAGGCGGGCTGGCTCAACACGAGTTTCATCCTCCCCTATATTACCTGATCCTGCATTTCTGGATGAAGCTGGGACGCGATGAGGTCACCCTGCGCCTGCTGTCCGTGGCCCTCGAAATGGCAGCGCTGCCGCCGTATTTCGTGCTCACGCGCCGACTCTTGGGCCCGGGCATAGCGCTGCTTAGCGCGTTCTTTTGGGCGCTGTCGCCAAGGCTCCTGTGGGACGCGCAGGACGTTCGCAGTTATGCGCTGGTGCTCCTAATCGCCGTGGTGCTGCTGTACTTTCTGGTGCGCGTGATAGACGAAAACAGCGCGGCGATGTGGACAGGCTACGCTCTGACGAGCGTGATAGCGCTGTACGCTCACTACGGCACCTTCCCGCTGGTAGCTTCCGCAGATCTGGCCGCCCTGATATTCGCGGGCCGAAAAGGGTTCCGGCGACTCGTCGTCGCCCGGGCCGGCGCCACCCTTCTTTTCTTGCCCTGGATAATCGCATTTGTGACCCGCACTCGTTTAGGAGGGCCAGATTACGTCGAAGCGCCGTCTCTTCAGGCGACGAAGGCGATATTTATCGAGTTCAGCAGTGCGCTTTTCTGGAACTGGTCGGATAGCCAGGCCAGGTTGGTGCTCCTATCCTTCGCACCCGTTGCATTACTGGGCTGCCTGTTCTTGCGTAACCGGCGCCGAACGCTCGGCACATTGCTGATCCTTCTCCTCGGCTCCATAGCCGTTGCCTATCTCATCGGTGTTTCCGTGTCGCCGAACTTCTATCACGGCCAAAGGCTAGTCTACGCGACTATACCTTACTTCATGTTGCTCAGCGCGGGGATATTGGGTCTCGGCCAGGCACGACAGTGGACCAATGGCATTCCAGCATTCGCGAGGCTGCCAGGCTTTCGCGTGCCACCGGCTGCCTTCGGTTTCCTGTTTCCAGTAATCGCCATTGCCCTGCTCACGTTGCTAACCCTATTGAACGTCGCCTCCGTTCGACGTTACTTCGATTACGTCGCCAAAGAAGAGTGGCACAAGACAGCGGCTTACGTTACGCAGGAAGCCCAGGATGGCGACCTGGTGTTTTTCGCGCCGGCAGGAGCTCAGATACCGTTCGACTACTACTTGCAACGATACGGGCGCAATCTACAGGCAATGGGGCTGCCCGTTAATTACTGGGAAGCAGAAGGGTATGTGGAACCGCCTATTCTTGAGAGCGACCTCCATCGCCTCAGATCACTCGCCGAAGGCCGCTCGTCATTCTGGCTTGTGCTGAGAGGCAACGACGAAACCGATTTCACCCAATTGACAGGCTATCTAAGCGACAACTACACACTGACGACGCGGAAACAATTCGTCTACATCAGCGTGCTCGAGTATTCCAGCAAAGGCTTCCAGGCCCAACGCTAACGCGTCGAGAAGAAGAATCCTAAGCGCGTCGCATCTGAGTTGACAACGCCACTGTGATGCCTTATCCTTGCGCCAGACGTATCGCCAGAGGATTAGAGCGTTTCTGGCGCTCCCCGCTCTCCAAAGCTTTAGTTCCGTTGGTTATGGCTTGAGGTGTCGCTTGCTGCTCGCTTGGACTCTATTGGGGCTGGTAGTTGGCGCAGCGTTGAACCTCCTCATCGTGCGTCTGCCAAAAAGGAAGTTCCCGTTCGAGCTTCCCGTAACTTGCCGTTATTGCCGGAAGCCGCTTTCCTTCCTTGAATTGCTGCCGCTGGTGAGTTACGTGTGGGGACGGGGCCGTTGTCGACGTTGCGGCCACCGGCTGGAGTTTCGCTACTTGCTAGTCGAGGTGACCACCGGAGGCCTCTTTGCCGCGCTTTTCGCGCGTTTTGGCCTGTCGTGGCCCTTGATTATCTATAGCTTTTACGCGAGTGTATTCGTCATAGTATTCATGATAGACTGGCAGCATCGGCGCATCCTAAACGTCGTCACCTATCCCAGCATAGCAGTTGCCCTGGCGTTGATGTTCATCACGCCTGGACTTGGCGCTGGCCAGGCTCTGCTGGGAGGTTTGTTCTACGGCGGGCTGTTCTTCGCTCTCTACGTAATCGGCACCATGCTCTACAGGCAGAGCGAGGCGCTCGGTCTCGGCGACGTGAAGCTGGCACTGTTTATTGGGTTGATCACTGGACTACAGGGAGCTCTGGCCGCTGCGCTCATAGGAACTTTGCTCGGCGCTGTATTCGGTCTGGCCTTGATGGTCTTCAAACGCGCTTCCGCCAGAGCCGGGATGCCGTACGGCCCGGCGTTGAGCATGGGAGCGCTCGCGGCGATCTTGTGGAGTCCCTGGATTAGGTGAAAGATGGCGGACATTATGGCGACTGTTCACGATGAGATATTCCTCTCCGTAGCGATTTCAGCTTACAACGAGGAAAAGCGGATTGGACAAAGCATCGAGAAGATCGTGGCGTTTCTCACGAACAAGGGTTATCCGGCTGAGATAGTCGTCAACGACGATGGCTCGAGGGATAGAACGCAGGAAATCGTACGCTCTTTCGCGTGGCCACGCTTGAAGATCGTCTCCTCGCCGACGAACCAGGGGAAGGGAGCCGGCATCCGCAACGCCGTCCTGGCTTCCCGAGGGAAATACATCCTGTTCACCGACGCCGACCTGTCTACGCCGATCGAAGAAGTCGATTTGCTCCTGGACAAGCTCCAGAATGAGTACGACATCGCCATCGGTTGCCGCATCCAGCCCGATGGCTTCGACATGCGCGCATCGCAGCCGCTATACCGCCGCCTGTTTGGCAAGCTCTTTCACGCCTTGACCTGGCTTTTTGTCATCCGCGGCATCGCTGACACGCAATCGGGATTCAAATGCCTCCGGCGGGAAGCAGCCCACGATCTGTTTTCCTCGACGGTGCTCGCCAGCATCATCTTCGACGTCGAGGTCCTTTATCTAGCTCAAAAGCGCGGCTACCGCGTCGCCGAAGTGCCAGTTGAATGGACCAACGCTGGAGGGTCGCGCATGCGCGTTACCGCGAAACACGCGACGACGGTCATCTGGGACCTCTTGCGTATCCCCATCATCCACAGAGGGCGGCAGGAGAAAGTATCTGCGCCCAGTCCGGCAAGCCAGGGCGAGAACCCGGAAGGCAGCGTAAGCTAGTGTCTGCGGAGGTGCACAGCTCTTCGGAAGCGAACTCGCCGCGCATGCATTTGCTGACGAAAGGCGCCGACCTCCTTGGCATCCCGTTGGCCGAGCGTCAGATCGACCTTTTTCAGACCTACGCCGAAGAACTGGTCGACTGGAACCGCAAGGTCAACCTGACGGCAATAACAGGCTACGAGGATATCCAGACGAAGCACTTCGTCGATTCCCTGACCTGCTTCCTGGCCTTCCCTGGTGTAGCGCGGCGTGATCATCCACCACTTATCGGCAGCATCCCTCCCCTCGCGGGCATCAGGGTGATCGACGTGGGCACTGGCGGCGGCTTTCCCGGCCTTCCCCTCAAGATCGCTCGTCCAGAGATCAGCCTGACCCTGTTGGATTCTGTGGCCAAGAAGACCAAGTTCCTCGAACACGTCGTGCAGAAGTTGGGACTTACATGGGTTGACGTAGTGACGGGCAGGGCCGAGGAGATCGCGCGAGACCCGCTGCACCGAGAGCGTTACGATGTCGTCGTGTCTCGCGCCGTCGCGGAACTGGCCACTTTGATGGAATACTGCCTGCCCCTGGCGAAAATAGGCGGCCGCGCCATCGCGCTGAAAAAGGGCGCCCTGGAGGAAGAGTTGCGCACTGGTCAGAAGGCGATCAATTTGCTAGGTGGACGGTTTGGCGAAATGATACCCGTAGAGCTGCCAGGGCTACTGGAATTGCGCTACGCGATCACCGCCGAGAAGGTAGCTCCGACCCCCGCGTCCTATCCCCGGCGGCCCGGTGTGCCGGCGAAGAAGCCGCTGTAGCTTCGCCAACTTACAAATCTAGGACTCGAATGGCGGGAAGCAGGAAAGGGGCTTGTCTCCACGATACAGCGTTGTATAATGGGTAAGCAGATTGCTTGAGGAGATCGAACGTGAAGACAGACGAAATGACCTCACGGGAACGGGTACTGACGGCTGTTCGCAATGGGAAACCAGATCGAGTCCCCGTGGTCCCTGTGTACATCGCGGGGGCTGTTCGTAGGGCCGGCTTCAAATACTCGGAGTGCCTTTTCGATGCCGACAAGTACGTTGCGGCGGTGGCGAAATGCTATGCCGATTTCGGGTTCGACGGCATCTTCGATTGCGGCCTTCCCGCGTTTATTGCCGAGGCCGCCGGGGCAGCGCTCAGGGTATTGGAGGACGATCTGCCGGTTCCTGGGGAGCCCGTCCTGAGAACCTACGACGATATCGACAGACTGGTGCCCCGTAGCGTTTTGTCCAACGGCCGCGTTCCTCACGTTCTCTCTGTAATCTCCAAAATGCGTAAAGCGTTGGGCCCCACGGTAGCTATCGTCGCCGTCGGCGCAATTCCCTACCGCGTTGCCGACTGCTTTCGCGGGACTCAGGCTTTCTACAAGGACCTGATTCGCAATCCCGAATTCGTGAGGAAAATCCTGGACTTCGCCGTGCAGCCTTGCATCGAGTACGCCGAGGCAGCGATTGAGGCCGGAGCAGACATGCTTTTCGTTCCCGATGCGCTCTCCAGCAGGATGAGCATGTCCCGCAGACACTACGTCGAGCTCAATTACCCCTACACCAGGAAGGTCTTCGACGCTCTCAACCAGCGAGGCATCGCCTTCTGGTTTCATCCCTGCGGTGACTGCAGCGACAGGCTCGACCTGGCCACCGATGGCCCCACT
Organism: Chloroflexota bacterium; assembly: GCA_023480885.1. Classification (GTDB taxonomy): domain Bacteria; phylum Chloroflexota; class UBA6077; order FW602-bin22; family JACPRP01; genus JAMCWX01. The sequence continues at coordinate 6,992 of JAMCWX010000004.1, forward strand.
GGATTGCTCCTGCCGGCGGAGGCAGATATCGCCACCGTAAAGGCAGAATACGGCAGAAAGGTCAGCCTGGGGGGCAACGTCAGATCGGTGGACACAATGCTGCTGGGCGCTCCCGAGGACGTCAGGCGAGAATCACGCGGGTGCCTGGAGCACGGCGCCCAGGATGGCGGGTTCATTCTCAGCGCTGACTGCACAGTGCCTGTGGCGACCCCGGAGGATAACCTGCACGCCCTGGTAGCCGCGGCCAGAGAATTCGGCGATTATCGAAGCCACAGTGAAGCCGGATGAGCCGTGAAGTGCCGCAAGATGTATTGATGGCAAAGGCCGGCAAGGGCAGGTTGTTCACAGGCAATTTCGTGCTCGTATCGTCGGTTTGGATGATAGTATTCGCCGGCTATTATCTTCTGGTGGCGACGCTGCCGATGTACGTCGTGAAACACCTTGGCGGGCAGGCGGCGAGCATCGGGCTGGTGATGGGCCTGCCGACGATCTCGACGGTACTCCTACTCCCTTTCTTTGGGCGGCAATCAGACCGCCGTGGTAGAAAACTCGTCCTGCTGTTTGGGTTGTCGGGCCTCGTCCTTTCAGGCCCTTTGCACTGTCTGGCCACTACTCTCCCGTTGCTCCTCGCCCTGCGCGTTTTTTTTGGGGTGGTATGGGCCGCCGCGATCGCGGCGCTCGTTGCCCTTATCGCCGATCTTTCCCCAGTGCAAAGACGCGGTGAAGCGATGGGCTACGTGAACGTAACTTCTAACATCGCGTTAGCCATTGGACCGGCAATTGGCATAGCGATAATCAAGGCGTATGATTTCAACACCCTATTCTTGAGCTTCACGGCTCTCGCTGCCCTGGCGCTGGCAATCAGCCTGGTGACGAAAGAAACCCTTGAAGGCCAGCACAAGAAGGTGCGCACCGCCGCTCGAGCATCCACACCGCGCCATTTGCGAACAATACTGTTTTCCCCGATGATAATGCTCAGTATCACCATCGGTTACGGGGCGCTGCTCTCCTTCTTGCCCATTTATGCCCTGGACCAGGGCGTCGATAACCCTGGCGTGTTTTTCACGCTTCTCGCGGCCTTCCTCGTCCTCGCACGCGTTTCCACAGGCAGGTTGTCCGACCGGTTTGGTCGCCGTGCTGTAATCCTGCCTGGAATAGGCATTGTCGTCGCCAGCTTGCTCATACTGTCGACATCCGCCAGTCTGACTGCCATAGTAGCCGTAGCAATCTTGTTCGGGGTGGGCTTCGGCAGCACACACTCGGCCCTTATGGCCCTGGCTGCCGACTACGCCGATGTGGCCAGTCGCGGCGCGGCAATGTCGTTTCTGGCGGCATCGATCGAGATGGGGATTGGCCTGGGTTCGATTGCGCTCGGTCTTATCGTGCAATTCGTTGGGTTCCCTGGCATATATTTAGTGGCTGCCCTCGCCGCTCTCGCTGGTCTCGTCGGCTTTGTTCTACTAGAGCAAGGGTTCAAACCGGCTGTGGATGGTGGAGAAGCAATCCCGTATTGACAGCCCTTCCACATTGTGTTACATTGTCGCCCGTGAACCTCCGTTCGGCTTCACCCGCGAACTCGGCCCGAAATGCGTTGCTCCAGGAGCGTGTGTGTACGATCTGCGAGTGGTAGTAGAGGAAGTCAAGGGCTTTTGTGATCTGCCAATGGCCGCCGGCGATTACTTTGACGTCAAAGGCGGCAGGCTCCACGTTCCACCAGGCAAATATATGTGCATCTGGGCATTGCAGGCTCTGATGCCCTTGCTGCCCGCGAAGCAGCGTGAAATCGCCGAGGTGAACGATTGGATCAACGAAACGTCGCGCATCTGTTGCCCTGACCCTAACGGCATGGTCATCTTCCGCGTCGATCGCGTTCCCATCGACCCTCACGAGCCGGGTGCCGAGGCCGTACCCAGGGCAAAGCCGCAGCACGATGGCGGTACCTCGCCAGCGCCTGTGGCCGAGACGCCTGGAAAGCAGCCTGAAAAAGTCAGCATCGGCCACATGATTGTCGACGCGGCTGTTTGCTCGGGGTGCCGTGCCTGTGAGATGATCTGCAGCTTCACACACGAAAGCGTCTTCAGTCCCGAGCTGTCGAGAGTGCAGGTCGCCAAAGACGAGCCTGCTGGCAAAGATACTCCCTTCGTGTGTCGACAATGCGGCAATGCGCGGTGCCTGGAGGTCTGCCCGAAGAACGCCTTGCGCCGCCATCCTACCACTAAGGCGGTGCTGGTCGACCAGTCAACCTGCAGCGGCTGCGGCCTTTGCGCTGAGGCCTGTCCCTTTGAAGTGGTGAGAATGCATCCACTAACAAAGGTGCCCCTTCTTTGCGATCTCTGCGGCGGGGACCCGCAATGCGTTCCGCGTTGTGTCACAGGCGCCCTCTGGTACGGTGAAGCCCAGCACCGACCCAAGCGGAAACTCATCGGGCCGCAGATAAGGGAGCAGCCCAGTGTCTGATCTGCGTGCGTATGCCGGCAAGATCCTCCGCGTCGATCTCAGCCGCGGGCGGATAGTCGTCGATCCTCTAGATCGAGATCTGGCGCGCCGCTATATCGGCGGGCGAGGCTTCAATATGAAGCTGCTCTACGACGAGATCACGCCTGGCCTCGATCCTCTTTCACCTGCAAATCCCCTGAGCTTCGGAGTAGGGCCCCTCAACGGGACGCTCTTCCCCGGAGCAGCCCGTTTTAACGTGAGCGCCAAGTCGCCTCAGACGGGCATTCTGGGCGATTCCAACGCGGGAGGGTTCTTCGGCCCCGAGATGAAATTCGCTGGCTACGATCAGATCGTGATCGAAGGTGCAGCGGAGCGCCCGGCCTATCTGTTGATTCGCGACCATCAGGTCGAGATTCGGCCCGCGGACCATCTATGGGGGCTCGACGTATGGCAGACCCACGAGCAGATTCGCCGTGAACTGGGTGATCGACGCGTGCAGGTGGCTTGCGTTGGCCAGGCGGCTGAAAACGGCGTCAAGTTCTCAGGCGTTTTCAGCAACCTGGTGCGAGCGGCTGCTCGCACAGGAATGGGTACAGTGATGGCGGCTAAGAACCTCAAAGCAGTGGCCGTCAGAGGCACAAAGCCAGTAACGGTGGCCGATCCGAAGGCATTTCTCACCCTGATCGAGGAGCTCGACCAGGAGATCTTCAGCCATCCAGAGTATGTTCCACGTACGAAGCTTGGTACCACTCGCCTGCTCTGGGGCATGAATGAGTTTGGTTGCCTCAACACCCGCAACTATCAAACCGGGCGATTCAGCGCTGCGATGGAGGTAAGCGGCGAGCGACTGGCAGAGGAACTCAAGCGCAAGTCAAAAGCCTGTTTCGCGTGTACTATCCCCTGCAGTCGCTTCTTTGCCATAGAAGACGGCCCCTTCGCTGGCCTTGCCTCCGAAGGTCCCGAGTTCGAGGGCCTGGCCGGTTTCTCCTCACGTGTGGGTAATGCCGACCTGGCGCTAACTCTCAAG
>JAMCWX010000035.1 GCA_023480885.1 Chloroflexota bacterium
AAGCGCAAGTCAAAAGCCTGTTTCGCGTGTACTATCCCTTGCAGTCGCTTCTTTGCCATAGAAGACGGCCCCTTCGCTGGCCTTGCCTCCGAAGGTCCCGAGTTCGAGGGCCTGGCCGGTTTCTCCTCACGTGTGGGTAATGCCGACCTGGCGCTAACTCTCAAGGCCGTCGATATGTGCAACCGCTATGGCATGGACGTCATCTCGGTTTCGGCTTGTATCTCCTTCGCGATGGAGCTGTTCCAAAGAGGCATTATCACGCGGCACGAGGCCGACGGCCTCGACCTTAGCTGGGGCAATGGAACGACGATCCTCGCTCTCGTCGACAAGATCGCCCATCGTGAAGGCTTTGGCGACGTTCTGGCCGACGGGACGCCTGCTGCAGCCAGGAAGATAGGCCGCGGCAGCGAAAGATACGCATCGCACGTGAAAGGCATGGAGTTCTTCCAGGCCGATCCTCGGGGCATCAAAGCCTACGCCCTGGGATTGGCCGTGGCCAGTCGTGGCGGCGATCATTTGCGCTCAGAGCCTTCCTTTGAGTTCTGCGAGAACGCGGAGGAAGGGGTGCGCCGCTACGGCGCAGCCGACAGCGCCTTCCATCTCGCCTATCGTGGCAAGGGCCGTGTTGTGAAGGACTTCGAGGAGATGTGTGCCCTCTCCGACTGCCTCAACGCTTGCAAGAACACCATCGTGAATATGGAAGTCTTGCCTTACGACTTCGCGGCGAAGTTGCTCAACGCTGCGGTGGGCTGGGACGTGTCGCCTGGCGAGGTTCAGCAGGCTTGTGAACGGATCGTCAATCTGGAGCGGGCCATCATCGCGCGCGAGGGGATTCGGCGGGCAGACGACACTTTGCCCGAGCGATTCCTCAGGGAGCCGCTGCCCCCCGATAGTGGGCCCAGCGCGGGCCAGGTTGTCGAGATCGAAGCGATGCTCGACGAGTATTATGAAGCTCGCGGCTGGGACCTCTCCACAGGGTTGCCAACCGTCGAGAAGCTCAGGAGCCTGGGCCTTAGCAGCGTAGCGGATGATTTGGTGGCACGCGGGATCGTTTCCGCCTAGCTGCCACCCGGGTCGAGAGGAGGTGAACGTTCAACCGCTAAACGTGCGTTCACGCACCAGGCAAGTATGGAACAAAGACTAAGGAGGGCAAATGCTTATGCGAACCTCAAAGAGGTTGTTTTTGGCGGTCTCCCTGTTGCTCATCGTTTCTACGGTTATCATTTCAGGTTGCGCGGGCGCACCCGCACCTACCCCGACGAGCGCACCGCCGGCTAAACCGGCGACAACGCCTGCCGCAACGCCCGCTGGCGCGCCTCAGCCGACAAAGGCACCTGCCGCTACACCTGCGGCCCAGGCCCAGCCCGCGGGTACCGTCAAGATCGGTGCTGCCGGGCCTTTCTCAGGGCAGCTTTCCAAGATCGGCCAGGACTCTCTCAACGCAGTCAAGTTTGCCGTCGACGAGATCAACGCCGCGGGCGGCGTGGGCGGTATGAAGATCGAGGTCGTCGAGGGCGACGATGGAGCTGACCCAGCCAAGGCAGCTACAGTGGCTGAGAAATTCGGAACCGATAGCTCTATTGTCGGCGTCATCGGCCCCATGACCAGTGGCGCTGTCAACGCGTCCCTGCCAGTGTACCAGAAATACAATCTGGTGATCATCTCGCAGTCGGCCACCAATCCGAACCTGACAGAGCAGGGCTTTAAGGTTATGCACCGCATCTGTCCTCGTGATGATGACCAGGGCCCCGCGGCAGCGATGTTCATTGCCCAAGACCTCAAATTGAAAAGCGTCTATCTCCTGGACGGCAAAGACACCTACTCTGCGGGACTTGCGGGCGAGGTAGAGAAGAAGCTCAAGGAGTTGGGAGTTACTATCGCCGGCCACGACCAGTACGCCCCGGAGGACAAGGACTTCTCAACCCTGCTCACCAGAATCAAGAGCGCCAAGCCCGACATGATCTACATGCCTGACCCCGATCCCTCCCACGCGGCGATGTTCTTGAAGCAGGCAGCAGACCTGGGCGTAAAAGCCAAGTTCATGACTGGCGAGGCGGGTTACGAAAAGGCGGAGTTCATCGACAAGTCTGGCGGCGCCGCCGAAGGGGCATATCTGACCAATATCGGCCCCATCCTTACCACCATCCCCGAGGCCAAGGACTTCATCAAGAACTTCACGGCCAAGTACGGGGGGATGAGTGTGTTCGCCGGCCAGAGCTACGAAGCGACGAAGATCCTCGCCGAGGCCATCAAGAAGTCTATCAAGAATGGCAAAGTCAGTCGCGAGGACGTACTGAGCGCAGTCCACAATACGAAGGACTACAAGGGAATTCTCGGAGCTCCCATAGGGTTCAACGACAAAGGCGATCTGGTCAGCGGCACGATTTTCGTTTATCAAGTTAAGAACGGCGACTTCACCCAGTTGAAGAGCGTGAGCGCCCGAGGCAGATAATCGCGTCGTCTGACAGCGTGCCAAGCGCGGGACATCAAACCAATGTTAGGAAGTGCCTGCTGCATAAGGGTCGTGTCGCAGCAGGCACTTCCCGTGAGTTTGGATGAGGAAATGGATCTGAACCTGGCTCTAGCTCAACTGCCCCAGCAGTTCGTCAACGGCATTACCCTGGGATGCCTTTATGCGCTAATCGCCCTGGGTTACTGCATGGTTTATGGCGTACTGGAAATGCTGAATTTTGCCCACGGTGAGGTATTCATGGTCGGGGGATACCTGGGATGGGCAATTATCTCCAATCTGGTTCTGGGAGTTACGCCCAGGACCAACGCTGTGCTGATACTGGTGATCATGCTCCTCGTCGCAATGGCGGGCGCTGGTGCTCTTGGCGTCGGCATCGAATGGTTCGCCTATCGCCCCCTGCGCGGCGCATCGCGCCTGGCGCCTCTGATCAGCGCCCTTGGCGTGTCGATTTTCCTACAGAACGCGGTGATGCTAGGTCTCGGAACGCGGAGCAAGACCTACCAAACAATGGCCTTGATACCGCGGGACATGTCGGTTTCTGCAGGCGATGTTACCATAGCAGGTACACGCATTCTCATCATCGTCGTTTCGATTCTCCTGATGTTTGCCTTACATTTTTTCGTGCAAAGGACAAAGTGGGGCACGGCAATGCGCGCCACGGCGCAGGACCGGGAGGAGGCAAGCTACCTGGGCATTGATGCGAACAGGGTAATTTCCCTAACATTCCTCATCGGTTCCATGCTGGCTGGGGCAGCAGGCGTTTTGGTTGGCCTCTATTACACTCAAGTCGATTTTATGATGGGATACTCAGCGGGGCTCAAGGGATTCACGGCAACTGTCCTAGGAGGCATTGGCAACGTGCAGGGGGCTATGCTGGGCGGTCTGGTACTGGGATTGGTGGAAGGCCTCGGCGCGGCGTTTATCTCGCCAGCCTATAAGGATATTATCGCCTTCTCAGTGCTCATTCTGGTTCTCCTGGTCAAGCCCTCAGGCATCCTGGGCGAGAATCTTCCAGAGAAGGTGTAGGCAGCCACTGAGAATGCAAAGATCAGAAGCGCTTGGGTCTGGCCGTGGGTTTCGTGGGGCTGCGCACGCCGGCTTAGACCGCCTGAGAGATCGGTTAGATAGCATAGATCCTCGCTACCGCCTGGCCTTGCTGGCGATCGCCGTGCTGGCAGTCCCCTTTGTCCTGCAAAACGCCTACCTGGTTCGTCTGGCAGGAACGATTGGCATTTATATAATGCTGGCCATCGGCCTCAACGTCGTCGTCGGATACGCCGGCCTGCTCGACCTGGGCTACGTCGCCTTCTACGCCGTCGGAGCCTACATGTATGCTTTTCTCGCCTCTCCACAGTATGGCCTGCACCTGCCATTCCTTCTCGTTCTGCCGATTGGGGCGTTAATTGCCGCGCTGTTCGGCATGCTGCTGGGCTATCCAGTCCTACGACTTAGAGGGGATTACCTGGCAATTGTCACTATGGGCTTCGGCGAGATAATACGCATCTTGCTTGTCAACCTCGCGCCTGTCACCGGCGGCCCAAACGGCATCCGCCTAATTGACCCGGCAAACATCTTTGGCCTTAACCTCAGCCAGGCTGTCGATTTGGGCGCTCTCCGGGTAGACTCTGTAGTCAATTACTATTATCTGACCATGCTCTTCGCCGCTGGCTGTCTCCTCGCGGTGAGCCGACTCAACGATTCCAAAATCGGGCGCGCCTGGCAGGCAATTCGAGATGATGAGATAGCCGCTCAGTGTATGGGCGTTCACAAGTCCAATTTGAAGCTACTTGCCTTCGCCACAGGCGCGTTTCTTGCAGGCGTAGCGGGCGTGATTTTCGCCTCCTGGCAGCAGTTCGTCTCGCCGGAAACCTTCACGATCGGGGAGTTAATCACGATTTTCTGCATGATCGTGCTCGGCGGCGCTGGCCGCTTGCGCGGCGTCGTCGTGGGCGCCATCGTGCTCGTCGTGCTGCCGGAGTTCCTGCGCGAATACAGCATCTACCGCATGGTCATCTACGGAGCTGTCCTGGTACTCATCATGCGTTATCGCCCTCAGGGGCTCCTGGGCAGGGGGGCACGATGGTCGGCAAAGAAAAGGCAAGTCACTCCCGCCTCATCAATCTCAAAGATTACGTCCAGCACAAAGATCGAGGGGCCTCCTGGTTGCACCCCAGACGACGTGCCAATGCTGGAGGTGGACAATCTGTCTAAGGCGTTCGGCGGCCTTCAGGCGGTTCAAGGGCTCACCTTCACCGTCAGGCAGGGTGAGATTGTGAGCATCATCGGCCCCAACGGCGCAGGCAAGACCACGGTGTTTAATCTCATCTCTGGTCTATATCGTCCCTCCGCGGGCTCGATTAAGTACCTCGGAAGACCCATTGTAGGTGTGCCTCCGCATAAGCTGGCGGAGATGGGCATCGTCAGGACGTTTCAGAACCTGCGCCTGTTCGCCGACATGACTGTCCTGGAAAACGTCATGGTTGGCTTGCACTGCATGCTTAAAGCAGGTTTGCTTTCCATCGTCTTGAAGACAGCCAGTTTTCGCAGAGATGAGGAAATGGCAAGGGCCAAAGCTGTGGCTTTGCTGGGCGCGCTCGGACATAGCTTGATTGACAGACGCGACGACATCGTGCTCACGCTAACCTATGCCGATAGGAGGCGTGTCGAGATCTGCAGAGCGCTGGCTTGCGGCCCTCGTTTGTTGTTGCTCGACGAGCCTGTTGCAGGCATGACCAGCGCGGAAGCTCAGGAAATGACGAGCCAAATCCGTTTGCTTCGTGACGCTGGCTACACGGTTCTGCTCATCGAGCACCATATGAACGTCGTGATGGGCATCTCCGACCGCATTATCGTCCTCGATCAGGGAGCAATAATATCCGAGGGCACGCCAGAGATGGTTCAAAACGACGAAAGGGTCATAGAAGCTTATCTAGGCAGGAGACGAAGTTGGGGAAAAGCGGCCAACTAGAACAGCCTTTGTTGCGGCTCACAGAAGTCGACGCCTCATACGGACCAGTAAAGGTCCTTCAGAACGTTAGCCTGGAGGTAGGAACCGGGGAGATCGTCGCCCTTCTGGGGGCCAATGCCGCGGGTAAGTCGACCACGCTAAAATGCATCATGGGCTCGGTGCGCGTCAGTTGCGGCGCGATCGAGTTTTGCGGCCGCACCATCAGCTCCCTATCCACGACGCAAATCGTAGCCGCCGGCGTAGGACTCGTTCCCGAAGGGCGACGAATCTTCACGCGCTTGACGGTGCAAGAGAATCTAAGGCTGGGAGCTTTCGTCCGCTCCGATCGCAATGCTGTCGAGCAGGATCTGGCCAGAATCTACGGGCTGTTCCCGAGACTGGCAGAGCGCCGCGACCAAAAGGGGGGGACGCTCAGCGGGGGTGAACAGCAGATGCTGGCGATTGGCAGGGCGCTAATGTCCCGTCCGACCCTTCTTTGCCTCGACGAGCCATCGATGGGCCTGTCTCCTATCCTCGTCGAAGCCGTGTTCGAAATCATCCACGGGATCCGCCGCGAGGGAACCACAATTCTGATAGTAGAGCAGAACGCCGAGATGGCCTTATCGGTCGCAGACCGCGCCTATGTGCTGCAGAGTGGCCAGATAATCCTGAGCGACACTGCGGCCAACCTTCTGTCCAACGACCTCATGCGTCGCGCTTACCTTGGCGTTTGACGCCCAACACACCATGTCGCAGCAAGCCCCCACGATGAAGGAATAGTCCAGGCAAGCGTCCCATCCCCCTCTGGGAGAGCATCTTCAAGAAGGGCATCGCCTGCATTTAGCCCATCGTGACGCCGGCTGGCTCATCCGGTTTGCCGGCGCCCATCTCTTCCACTACGACTTCGAGCTCTCCTAGCTGCTTCGAAACCTGGACGCCCTGGCGATTCACCAGGAAGTCGACCCTGGACTTGCCAACGCGCAGGTTGCGCACGGTGACCTCGTTGAGCCATTCGGGCAAGGTGGGACGGAGATAGAGCTTGCCCTCTGCAGCATTGGCGCGAGCGCCAAGAATGGAATGCAAGAAGAAGATAGGCGACCCCGCGGCCCAGGCCTGGGGCGAACACGAGACGGGATATTGGGCCGGCATCGAGAAATAGCGGGTGTCGCGAGGGAATCCGCAGAATAGCTCGGGCAGCCGCCCATAACGAAACCGCAGGCCAGCCAGAAAAATGGCCGAAATCGCCTGATTGGCGTGCTCGTCAAACCCGTACCGCTTCAGCCCCGCCGTGACGATGGAGTTGTCGTGCGGCCAGACCGAGCCGTTGTGGTAGCTCATCGGGTTGAAGTGTGGCGATTGGCTGCTCAGCGTCCTGATCCCCCAACCGCTAAACATATCTTCCCCAAGCAGGCGATCGGCAATCGTGCGCGCGAACTCGTTACTGACGATGCCCGACCAGAGGCAATGGCCGGCGTTTGAAGTCACCGAAGGAATCCGCCGTTTGCTCCCATCGAGCCCCTGAGCTAGAAACCGCTCGTCTTCCATCCAGAAGTCGCGATGAAAGCGGTCGCGCAGCCTCTCCGCGTCCTCCAGCAGCCGGCGGGCAAGCTCGCCCTCGCCCTTGCGCTCAAACAGCTCCGCCAGCCGCACTTTGGCATCGTAGACGTATCCTTGCACCTCGACGGGCGCAATTGGGGGCTCCGCCAGATCGCCGGTCGGGAAAGCGTACGAATCGCGCGAGTCTTTCCAGGTATGGTTGCGCAGGCCCCGCGCCGACAGGCTTCTGTACTCCACGTATCCGTCGCCATCCATATCCCCGAACTCGTCGATCCAGTTCAGCGCCGCCTCCACGGCGGGTAGCAGCTCTCGGTACAGGTCGTCGTCGTCGAGCCAGCACATGACCTCGGCGAAGAGTATGAGGAAAAGCGGCGTCGCATCCACGCTGCCATAGTACGGCGTGTGAGGCATAGTTCCTCTGATCGACATCTCTCCGACGCGGACTTCGTGCAAGATCTTCCCTGGCTGTTCGTCTTGCCAGTCGTTGACTTCCTTCCCCTGATGCAAGGCAAGAAAACGCAGGGTGCCGATGGCGATGTCGGGATTCAGCGCGATAGTCTGAAGCGAGGCGATGAGGGCATCGCGGCCGAACGGCGCCGCAAACCAGGGCACGCCCGCGGCCGGAAAGAGGCCAGTTGGCCGGTTGGTGACGAGCGCACGAAGATCTGTTCTGCCCCGCGCCAGCATACGATCGAAGAACTCGTTGTCGGTCGTGAGCGAGGTACACTCAGCGGCCCATTTATCGTATGATTTTCGCAGCTCCTTCACCTCCACGTCAAAAAACGAGCGGCGAGGCTTCTGATCTGCCACAGCAGGCGTGACGTACATCGTTATCGAGTAGGGCTTGTTCGGTTCAAGGATCAGACGGAAAGTAGCCCTTACGCCTGGAGGGCTGATCTCCTTGGTGGTGGTCGGCACCGTGCAGGACGCCGAAGGCACGACCACCGCCGTCTCTCGCACACCTCCAGGAATCATCTCCAACACGGCCGGCAGCACTTCGAACAGAATATCGGTGCGCCTGCTGATGTTGTCGAGCCCCAGGTAGTTCAAGGAGATGGTCGAATCCTGGTAATCCGGATCGAGCACCTTACCCTGACTCGGCGGGAGAATCACGCCCGCTGGCTCTTTCGTCAGTCCGCGCACCTGAAACATATCCTTGAAATCCGCGGCCAGCGTCAGCACCAGCTCCACATCCACAGGGAAGGAATTGTAGTTGAAGAAGCCAATGCGTTCTTCGAGCCCGCAGTCGATGAACCGATTGCGGCGAATGCTGACGGAATTGGGGCGCACCGTTTTGCCATCGCAGGTCAGCCACGTGGGATTGGCCATTTGCAGATGGCCCATGAAGTTTTGCTCGCCAGAACTGCTGAGAAGGACAGGGGAAGCGCCGTTTACCGTAAGCTCGAAAATGCTGAGGAAGCGAGTATCGAGGTAGTACAGGCCAAGGCCCAGGCTGTTCCCGAAGGGAATGTCTCCCAACTCATCGCTGACCAGGAAGACCTGGTCTTCAATCAATACGAGCTTCTCCATGCGCCCCCACGACTCCAGCTATCACTCACCGAGGTAGATCGGGCTTATTGTAGCAGAAAAGCTGGACACGTCAACTGCACGCTCTACGCAATCTCCTTCCGTCTCGCGCCTTTCGCCCCCTGTGGTTGCGCTGCCACCAGCAAGCTCTTGATCTCTCTATCCGTTGGCTCTTCCCACTTTCGGTAATACGTGGCGATACGTAGGCTCCAGGTGTCGGGCGTGACGGGGCAAACGACATCATCCGCCAGTTTCCGCATCTGTTGTACCTCGAAATTCGGGCTAACCGGCAAAGCGACGACGATACGACTGGCGCCGTGCCGCTTCGCCCAAACGATGGCGCTAAGCAAGGGGAACCCGATTGCCATACCGTCGTCCACGATAATGACGGTCTTCTTGCTTGGATCCGGCGCCGGCCTATCACCCCTGTAGGCCATCATCTCGTGACGCGCCTCCTCCAGCGCGTCACGGGCCAAATCACGGACGACATCCCTTGTAATGCCCCATTGAGCAACCAGGCCATCGTTGAGGACGACCATGCCCTGCGTCGTCGCTCCAAAGGCGGTTTCAGGCTCCTGTGGAACGTGTAAGAGGCGGGAGATGACCACGTCGAGCGGCACCTTCAAAGCCTGGGCGATGGGGAAGGCCACCTCTACCCCTTCCTTCGAGACGGCAAGCACGATGACGTCGCTCTTTCCTCGGTAACTGATCAGCTTCCTGGCGAGTTTCTTGCCCGATTGGAGTCGGTCGTCGAAGACGGGTTCTTCTGCGAGCATTGGCACGTTCCTTCGTTCTCGCACGTTGAGCACAGCTCTTGCCTGGCTTCCTGCCGGTAAAGAGTATGCAAGACGCGTGCCAGTGAAAGGGCACGAGTCTTGCAAGAAAGGAAATGTCGATCCAATAGAGCAGCTCTCGTCGCAGGTGATTTGGGAGGAGGTGATTTGTGTGGAGGAGCTAAGCAAGACCTGGGCAGAGCAAGAGCCCCATTTCCGCCGAGACTGGAAACGCAGGTACGGCCATATGGGGTTGCAATGGGAAGAGATAAGGGATGCATATCTGTTTGGTTGGAGCGCCAGCCAGCAGCCGGAGTTCGCAGAATTCTCCTGGGAACAGGCGGAATCTGATCTGGCTCAGCACTGGTATAACCCACAACTGGCTACGGAAGAGTCGGCGTGGGACTACGTTCGAGAGGCGGTAGAGGCTGGCTGGAGAAAGGGGCGGGAGGCGTTGAGGCGCAAGCGGCGGGCTGCCTGAACCTCCGCGGCAGCCTCACGAGATGAACTGCCATCCTCTTCGCGCCACGACCGAGGTCCCTGTCCGATTCTTCGATCTGATGCCTCGATCTGGCCTCGTGATCCGATTGTGCACAGCAGAGCGGCTCGGGCGAGTTTACCCGAGCCGCTCTATTACGCTCAGCGAGTTGCGAGGTTCGATCTGAGCGACAGCGCGGAGCCACTAGTGATGGCGACGCGGCGCTCCAGATGGCCTCCTGGGTATGCGCTCGGCCTCCGACGGTGCGCCCTTGGCTCTCCTGCGCCCTGAGACCGTCAGTTTATTGTTGACGTCCGTGACCCCTGGCACCCACCACGAGTCATCGCCGGCCGCGTGTTTAATTGTCTTATTTGGCACTGTGCCGGAAAGCGTGACCGAGCCAGTATCGACATCTACGTTAATGTCGGCGTCGTAAGGGATGAGGGGATCGGCGTCGATAGCATCGTAAACCATTTCGGTGATCTCCTCATCTGTCGGCAGCCCTGTGGCCGCATACTGTGGAGAATAAGCTCCACCCCATTTTCTCAAGCCACCGAGGCCCCATCCGCCTGCCATTGCATAGCTGGCAGGGCCAAAGCCGCCAAATCCCATCCCGGCAAAGCCCAGCGAAGGCGATGGACCGGGGTGCCAGACTGGACCACTGTAGCCGCAAACAGGGCAATGGAAGCCGCCAGGCGCGCTGGTCACGCCGCCGAACCAGGGCCCAGGGGTTGGCCCCCACATGCCCGGTGTACCGAATCCGTTTGTCATCTCTTTCAGACCTCCTGTTTCTGCTCTAGTTAGATTGTGTCGGTTGAACTATGTGACAACGCTCACTTCGTCGATTATCTTATTCACTCCCGGGGTTCGACGCACAATGTCCTCTATGGCACGACGCGTCTCGATCGAGAACACGCTTCCTTTGACGCGAACAACGCCGTCCCTCACGGAAACGTCGATTTCCGAGCGGCCCAGGTTCAGGCCACGGAGCAGGGCAAACCTGATGTCGCTGGCCAATTCCTCGTCGTGGCGTACAGGCCCTGGCGCGACGTCGATGCCGTTGTCGATCTTTTTGATGCCGCGCACTGTTCGGACATCGTCTTCGGCCGATGCCCTCTCGACGTAGGAGTCCACGAGTCCATCGAGGAATACCACCCCTTGCTTTACCTTGACGCTAATCTTGTGCCCATCTATCCACGGGTCACGCAACAGGGTTGCCACCACATCCGCAGCGATATCCGCGTCACTTCTGACCGCTGTCGGGGCGACGTTTAGCTCGTTGACAACCCTGGACACGCCCTTGATGCGCCCCGTGACACGTTCTGCCAGATGATGCTGGAACAGGTTGGCAACCGTTCCCCGCAGATGAACGTCCCCGTGCTGCACAGCCACGTTGAGGTCAGAGATGTCAAGGCGCACGTCGCCCAACAGAGTATCGGCGACATCTCGCTGAACTTCGTCATCGCGCCTTGCGGCCATACGCCTTGTCCGCTCGGCCATACTGCTGCTACTTGCCGCCCCTGGTTCCGGCTGGTAACGCCTGCTTGGCTTGGACCTTGATTCTCTTGGCCTTGGCAGCCTCTATCTTAGGCAAGTGCAAGGTGAGCAAGCCATTCTCGAAGACAGCTTGAGCCTTCTCCGCCTGAACAGATATCGGCAGAGTAACCTCGCGGTAGAAGCGGCCTACAGGGAGCTCGTGTATCAAGTAGCTCTCTTCTTCGATCTCTGGCACCTTCCTTTCACCCTGGATGATCACCGAGTTGCCAGTGATGCTGATGTCGATTTCCTCAGGCTTAATGCCCACCACCGGCGTCTGCACCACGATCTCGTCGGCAGTTTCGTACACATTGATGGGCACGAACCTTCCCGCAAGTCTAGTGGCGAAGAAGGTGGGAATGAACGCTTCCTCAAGAAGCTTGTCCATAGTGTGTCGCAGTGTCATCATTTCTCTTAACGGCTCCCAACGGCTCATAGCCATAGTGACAGATTCCTCCTAACGTTTGATTCTAAGTCTGTTCTTCACATCCACGACGCCGGAAGCATCCCAGGCATCGTCCTCCGCGGCCTTCTTCTCCAAGGGCGCGCGCACAGCGCCGCTAAGGGTCACCACGCCATCTTCCACCTGCACGGTTACCTTGCGGGAATCGACCCAGGCATCCCAGAAAAGCGAGTCGCGGATATCTCGTTCGATCTCGTCGTCACGTCTTTTCGGGAATTGAACCTCAGGCCGGTAAGGGCCGTAATAATCGTAGTGACGGTGCCCTGCGTGCCAGTAATCGTATCCGTGCCAGTGGCTGCAGGTTTGGCAGAAGGCCACTTCGAACATGATTCACCTCACGATTGGAGCATCCCTTCGGTCTTCCATTTTTCCGCCTAGGTCTACCGACAAAGCTGGCCCGAGGGGCGGGTTCGCAGCCCGCCCCCGCGACCTTTGCCTACTTAGTCTTCTTGGTTTCCTTAGTAGGTGTTGGCATAGCCGTCGGCCTGCGCCCCGGAGCGGCCGCTCTCGCGCGGCGACCAACTATTTCCAATCCGTTGTTGACGTCCCAAACACCCGGTACCCACCAGGCGTCATCGCCGATGGCGTGCTTGATCCTCTTATTGGGCACCGTGCCGGTGAGCGTTACGACTCCGCCGGTCACTTCGACGTTGATATCAGACTCGAAGGGGATGACTGGATCGGCATCGATAGCATCGTAGATCATCTCTCGAATCTGATCGTCGTTGGGCAAGCCCTCGGCATACGTCCAGCCTGCGCCTGGGTACATGCCTGGGAATGTGCCGCCCCAGGTCGTTGGGCCTCCAAACCACGGTCCCATTTGCGGCGTAGGGTACGGGAAGCCCATTCCCATTCCCATTGCGGGGCCACCCATCATCGGTCCACCCATCATCGGGCCGCCCATTGCCATTGGTTGCGCGCAAGGTCCGCCCATCATCCCCATCATAGGGCCGCCCGTGGGCATGTAGCCGCACGTTGGGCAAGTCAACGCGCCCGCGGTCATGGGGTTGAACCCATAGTAATTTGGCATTGCAAATACCTCCTGTTGTACCACGCTTCTGTACTATCTAACCGTGCTTCTGTTCGCTCTTGCTATCCCGCCAACATCTCTTGGGGGATTCTGTTGGACGTAGCTCGTTCGCCCGAGAGTACATCGATCGGGAAACGAACCTCTGTGTTCGACGTCTCCTTTCTAACCCTGGAAGACCGGTAAAGTCCCTTGTCCACGCGCTCTGGATGTGAATCCCTACCCACCAATTTGAGCAAAGTTCGTGCCAGTTGACTCGGCCAGCTCCAGGCATGCCGCTCTACCCTTTCCACGCTAGCTTCCATTCTCTATTGCACGCCTGTCCTAATGGTGTTATAATTTCGCACGGCAAGGTAGGCGGAATAAACAGAATATTCACGCCCAGTAAACCTTTCTGCTTCAAGCTTTCCAGACGCCACACACCGGGCTGGATATCGTCTTGAGGCAATCCCGAGGAAAGGAGGTGTGCAATGCGAGACTACGAACTGGTGGTGATCATCAACCCTCAGGTTGGTGACGAGGATGTCGACGGCGTTGTCCAGAAGGTATCTCAACTGATAACCAGTAACGGCGGTGAGATCACCGAAGTCAATCCCTGGGGAAGGAGACGGCTGGCCTATCCAATAAACAGCTTTCGGGAAGGATACTACGTAGTTACGAAGCTGAGAATGCGACCAGCAGCCACGGCAGAGGTCGAAAGAAGCCTCAAGCTGACAGAAGAGATCATTCGGTACCTGCTAGTGAAGATTGGCGAATAAGGTTGTTACGAGTATATCGGCTGTTTTTGAGAGCGAAAGGAGATTTTTGGAGAGATGGCAGGTTCATTGAACAAGGTGATGATTATTGGCAACGTAGGCCGAGATCCCGAGATGCGCTACACTCAAAGCGGTGCTCCCGTCACTTCGTTTAGTGTAGCGGCAAGTCGCCGATGGACAACCCCAGAAGGAGAGCAGCGCGAAGAGACCGAATGGTTTAACGTTGTGACGTGGAACAAGCTCGCCGAAACTGCAAACAGGTACGTCGCTAAGGGCTCTAAAGTATACATCGAAGGCCGTCTGCAGACGCGTTCGTGGGAAGGACAGGACGGGCAAAAGCGCTATCGCACAGAAGTGGTGGCCAACAGCCTGATCATGCTCGACAGTCGACAAAAGTCGGCTGGCGGTACCGACGAGGTGTTTGTGCCCGAGGATATCGAGCCCGAAGAGATACCGTTCTAGGAGGAAATATTGGTTACTGAGAATCCAGGAGAGAGAGGGCCAAGGAGAAGGCCCGCTGGCAAGAAAGAATTTGGAAGACCGAAATACATGCCGAAGCGGAAAGTCTGCGCTTTCTGCGTCGACAAGATGGATGATATCGACTACAAGGACGTGCCTCGCCTGCGTCGGTTCCTCTCGGACCGAGGCAAGATCGAGCCACGCCGCAAAACTGGAACTTGTGCCAAGCACCAGCGCACTCTCACTATCGCCCTCAAGCGAGCGCGACATCTTGCGCTCTTGCCATACACGGCCGAACACGTGCGCGAAATGGGCGGTTTCGTTTCACCCAGGGCTTAATGCACTAAAGGTAACAAGTCCTGCGAGGGCATAGGCTTCTGACTCCTATGCCCTTGCTTGGTATCTGGTGCCTGTCAGCAGGAAGGAGTAGTTTCCGAGTTGAAAAAGAGCGCAAAGAAGGCCATCAAAGAGCCGGAAAGGAAGATGACCAAACGGCAGCTCTCGAGACACGAGCGGGAGCGCAAGCTCACGAAAATTACCATAGGGGCCGGGGCAGCCGTGCTCGTCCTCATCGTCTTCGTCATCGCCTTCGGCTTGTACCGTGAAGTGGTGTCGAAGCCATTCCAGGCCATCGCCGTGGTTAACGGCAAAGAAATCTCACTCGGCAACTATGCCAAAATGCTAGGCTACGCAGACTTCAACCTTGACTACCAGCGGGCGCAGTTGCAGGACTTGATCGATCAGAGCAACCAGAACAGCTCTCAAGGGCAAGACCAGGACTTCACACGGCAGTTTGCCCAACAGCAGTTGCAACAATTGGACCTCAACAAGCGGCTTCTGCCCAGCCAGGTGCTCGATCAAATGATTGGGAACGAGCTGATTCGTCAGGAGGCGGCGCGCCGTGGCCTCAGCGTCACCCCCCAGGAAATCGACGACGATATCGTCAAGCAGGCCTCGCCTGCGCCGTCCGCCGACGCTTCGGGCACCGTCACGACAACGGAAGGAGTGACGACGACCAACACCCCTGTGACCAAGACCATCGCGGAGTCGACCCAGGATCTGAGCAAGGCGCTCGCTCAAACTGGCTTTCTCACTGTGGATGAGTACCGCTCCCTCGTCGTCGAGCCTGCGCTCTACAGAGAGAAGCTGCAGAAGGCCCTTGCCGACGAAGTGAAGCCCTCGGCAGAACAAGTTCACGCTCGCCATATCCTGGTCGATACCGAAGATCAAGCCAAGGAAGCGCTGAGAAAGCTAAAGGACGAGAAGGCCGACTTCGCATCGCTCGCAAAAGAGATGTCGAAGGATACCGGCACGAAGGACAAGGGCGGCGACCTGGGATGGTTCCCGCGCGGCGTGATGACGCAGGCGTTCGAGGACGCCGCGTTCAAGATGCAGCCGGGCGAGCTAAGCGAGCCCGTCCACACGGAGTTTGGATACCACATTATCCAGGTTGAGGAGCGCGCCGACGACCGGCCACTAAGCGAGGAGCAGCTCAGCCAGGAAAAGGCGCAGGTCCTCAACAAGTGGCTCCAGGA
The DNA here is from genome assembly GCA_023480885.1 of Chloroflexota bacterium. Taxonomy (GTDB): domain Bacteria; phylum Chloroflexota; class UBA6077; order FW602-bin22; family JACPRP01; genus JAMCWX01. The sequence goes on from JAMCWX010000035.1 coordinate 15,531, forward strand.
ACAGAAAGCGCCGCAGGCAAATAAGGTCCAGCGGCTCGACACGCCGGAACTTACGAAATGGGCTAACGACTTCGTGACCAACAAGCGCAAGGAAGCCGTAAAGCGAGCGCAATCGGCGCCCAGCAAGAAATAGCGACGTCTGAATTCGGAGCAATTCTGTGAACAGAGAACGGGCTCTAGAACTAATCAACGCAAATGTTCGAAACCAGAATCTCGTCAAGCATATGCTGGCTACCGAGGCCATCATGCGGGCCCTCGCCCGACGATTGGGCGGCGATGAGGAAGCCTGGGGTTTGGCTGGCCTGTTACACGATGTCGACTACGAGCTCACTGGAGACGACCCGGCCAAGCACGCGCTGGCTGGCGCAGAGATGCTGGCCGCCCTCGGTGTGGATGCGGCCATCGTCTATGCCGTCAAGGTTCATAACGAGGCTCTTGGCGACCCGCGAATCACCCCTATGGATAAAGCCTTGTTCGCCGGCGAGGCGCTGACAGGCCTCATCACCGCCGCGGCGCTGGTGCGGCCCGATAGGAAGCTAGCATCCGTCACCGCTCAATCGGTGCTCAAGAGGTTTGGCGAAAAGGCGTTTGCCCGTGGGGCCAGTCGTGAGAACATCGCGACCTGCTCCGACCTGGGCATCGACCTGCCTGAGTTCGTCGAGATCGGCCTCGCGGCCATGCAGGGCATCGCGGACGACCTGGGCCTGTGACTGTGGACAAGGACAAAGAAATAAGCTAAAATCTTGAGCGAGCAGGTACAGACATTTTTGTCTTGGAATCTCGCGAGAAGGGCAGGGAGGATGGCGTGTCGAAGCTGACAGAGCTGTACGATGAGATCGCGCAGTGTCACGATTGCTCGCTAGCAAAGACGCGCTTGAAGGTGGTCCCTGGAGAGGGGCGCGAGGACGCCGACATACTGTTCATCGGCGAGGCCCCTGGATGGCACGAAAATCAGCAGGGCCGTCCATTTGTCGGACCCGCTGGACAGTTCCTCGATGAACTGTTGGCCTCCATCGGTCTGCAAAGGACCGATGTCTACATAGCTAACGTCATCAAGTGTCGGCCTCCGAACAATCGCGATCCCCTTCCTCCTGAAATAGAGGCTTGCGCCTCTTTTCTGGACCGCCAACTCGAGATGATCGTGCCGAGAGTAATCGTCACTTTGGGACGTTTCTCGATGGCCAAGTTCTTCCCCGGCGAGTCGATCAGTAGGATTCACGGCACAGCACGTAAGCGTGGCGGCACGCTGTTGTTCCCTATGTATCACCCTGCTGCTGCGCTCCATCAACCTTCCCTCCGTAAGATCCTGGAGACAGATATGTTAAAGATTCCCCCGCTCCTGGCCAAAGTTGCCGACGTTCCCGCAGCACAGGAGACGGAGGAGATAAAGCAACTTAGCCTTTTCTAGCTACCGAGGATATCGGGCGCTGCAGTCCGTTGCGTCGGCCAGGCTCAGGTGCATCAGACAGCACCAGCAGAGAGACCCGTCACCCTGCCGCCTGCAATGGAGGAGGTGGAACCACTTTGCCAAGAAGTAAAGTTAAGATTGTACCCCTGGGAGGGGTCGGTGAGATCGGCAAGAATATGCTCGTCCTCGAATATGGGGACGACATCGTCATCGTCGACGCCGGCCTGAAGTTCCCGGAAGAGGAGATGCTCGGCATCGATTTCATCATCCCAGACATCTCATACCTTTTGGAAAAGAGGGATAAGATTCGCGGCATCGTCATAACGCATGGCCATGAGGATCACATCGGCGCGCTTCCCTACGTGCTACCTGAACTGAACGTGCCCGTTTACTCGACGAAGCTCACCAACGGCCTGATCAGAGTGAAGCTGAAAGAGCGAGGCATCCCACGGCGCTTTGCGGGCGACGAGGTTTACCGCGGCGCGCTGCACGACGCGGACCTGCGCCTCATCGAGGAGGGCGAGCTTCTTTCTCTCGGCGCGTTCGACATCGAGCTGTTTCGCGTTAACCATAGCATTCCAGACGCGGTGGGGCTGATCATTCATACCCCAGTAGGGATGATAGTTCACAGCGGCGATTTCAAGTTCGACGCGACGCCCATAGAGGCGCTTCCCACGGACCTCCTGAAGCTAGCGCAGCTAGGGCGCTCCAACGTGCTCGCCTTCTTCTGCGATTGCGTCCGCGTCGAGCTGCCAGGCCATACTCCCTCGGAAAGCGTGGTCGGGGACACCTTCGAAGCCGTGATGTCCGAGGCCAAAGGGCGCGTGATCATCACCACCTTCGCATCCAACATCTCGCGCATTCAGCAGGCGATCTTCACGGCTCAGAATCACAATCGTAAGGTGGCCATCGTCGGCCGAAGCCTGGAGAGCAACGTCAACGTTGCCCACGAGCTTGGCTTCCTAACCATTCCCAGTGAAACGCTCGTCAGCGTTGGCGATACCAAGCATATGCGCAACGAAGAGATCGTCTACATAACCACGGGAAGCCAGGGCGAGCCGACATCGGTCTTGAGCCGCATCGCCAACAACGATCACAAGCAAATTCGCATCGTGCCTGGCGACACGGTTATCATTTCCGCCACGCCCGTGCCTGGCAACGAGGAAACCGTCGCCAGAACCATCGACAACCTCTTCAAGCTCGGGGCTCACGTCGTCTACGACGCGATCATGACCGTCCACGTGTCGGGGCACGCCAGCCGCGAGGAGTTGAAGGAGATGCTTCAACTGGTGCAACCCAGGTACTGCGTCCCGCTGCACGGCGAGTACAGGCACATGGTGCTGTTCCGCGACGTCGCGTTGGAGGTGGGAATCTCCGCGGACAACGTTTTGCTGGCCGAGGTTGGCGATGTGCTCGAGTTCGGCCGGGATTCGGGCCGCGTTTCCCGCAGAATCTCTGTCGGCTCCATACTGGTCGACGGCGTGATGTTTGGCGAAGAGGCGCAGGTGATCCTGAGGGACAGACAGCATCTCTCGCGCGATGGCGTCGTCATCGCGGCCGTAACTCTGGACAGGCAGAGCGGCAGGCTGGTGGCCGGTCCCGACATCGTCTCGCGAGGGTTTATCTATATGCGCGAGTCAGACGAGCTCATCGAGAAGGCAAAGGAGCAGGTCCGTCGCGCCGTCGATCACCACAATGGCGGCCAGGTAGAATATGGCTTTGCCGTCCAGAAGATCAAGGAATCGCTGGGGAAGTTCATCTTCGATCAGACGCGTCGCCGTCCGATGATTCTCCCGGTGGTAACCGAAATCTAATGTCTTGTCACAGGACATTCGATGTATGTCATCCGAAGACCACCAGCGTAGGGGCGAACTTGTGTTCGCCCGCGGCATCTTCAATGGTGGCAATGACAGGCTACTATCCTTGGCGTCGACGATCATGTAGGCTAACGGACTGGATGTAGAGGTGGCAAGAAGCAGCAAGCGAGTCACTAGGAAATCGAAGAAGTCGGACTTCTCCGTAGATTACAGTCGGTTCCTTCAACCACAGATCTTCGGCGGATTGCTCCTGGTCTTGGCGGGCGTTACCGTGCTGACGTTGTTGTTCCCTGGCGGCTCCCTGGGCAGCCAGTGGAACGTCCTGTTAAAGTTATCTTTCGGTTGGGGCGCTTTCCTGGCGCCTTTGCTCTTCCTGTCGTTTGGGCTCGGCCTCGTCTGGCAGCATCTTGACAGCAACTACAGTTTGCGCTGGCAAGAAGCCAGCGGCTGGCTGTTGCTCTTCGTCGTCCTTCTGGCCCTTCTCCAGGTTGTAGCCCCGAACCCCGACCCTGGCAGCGCCGCGCTCTCGGGCGGCGGTTACGCCGGGCGTGTAATATACCAGGGCCTCGCCGGCGCCGTCGGCGAGCTGGGCACCCTGGCTGCGCTGATCGCTGCCATAGCGGTCGGGCTGTGTCTCACCTTTAGCGTTTCCCCCAATCAGCTTCTGGCGATGGCGTACTCGGCAGGACGAAGCGTGATCTCGTTTTACAGGGATGTCCTCTTCGCGCCCGTCAAGGGCGATCGAGGGCGTGAAGCGGATGTCCGAGAGCGAGAGATAGAGCATTTGCCTCCGTCTCTTCCTAAGATATCCAAGCCCAGTCCGCCAGTCCAATCCCTGCCCATCTCAGCCACTACCCAGAAGCCCAAGCAGGAATCGCCAGTGGCTAGCACAGCGCCAGTAGTCAGAGGCGATTGGCAGCTTCCGCCAATAACTCTCCTCGAAGCCCCGGCAAGGGGAGAGCTTAGCATCGCGGACGCTCACCAAAAGGCGAAAATCATCGAAGATACGCTGACAGATTTCAACGTCCAGGCCCGCGTGGTCACGGTCAACCACGGGCCGGCGGTCACGCAGTTTGGTGTGGAGCCTGGTTTTCACGAGACCCGAGACAGATACGGGAACGTCGTGAGGCGGGAGAAGGTGAAGGTCAGCGAGATCACGTCCTTGTCCAACGATCTCGCGCTAGCGCTCTCTGCTCCGAGCCTTCGTATCGAAGCTCCTGTGCCCGGCCGAGGCGTCGTCGGCATAGAAGTTCCTAACAGCAGCACGGCGTTGGTTTCCCTGCGGGCCGGGGTCGAATCCGATAGATTTCAGAAGCTGAAGGCCAAGTCCAAGCTGGCTATCGCGCTGGGTGAGGATGTTTCTGGCCAGGCCGTAGTTGGCGACCTGGCGAAGATGCCCCACCTGCTCATCGCCGGCGCCACCGGCTCTGGCAAGAGCGTTTGCCTCAATGCCCTCATTGCCTGTCTCCTGTTGCACACTACCCCCGATGAGCTGCGTCTCTTGATGATCGATCCCAAGCGCGTGGAGTTGACCCAGTTCAACGATGCGCCGCACCTGCTGAGGCCAGTGGTGGTCGAGGTCGAGAAGGCCGTCAACGTGCTGAAATGGGTCACCTTCGAGATGGACGAGCGCCTCAAGCGGTTCGAGAAGGAGCGCGTCCGAAACATCGACGAATTCAATAAAGCCGCCGCCAAGCGCGACGAGCCGCAAATGCACTACATCGTCGTGATCGTCGACGAATTGGCCGACCTGATGATGAAGGCGCCTGAGGAAGTGGAGCACACGATTTGCCGCCTGGCGCAGCTCGCGCGCGCCACTGGCATTCACCTGGTCATCGCCACGCAACGCCCTTCCGTCGACGTCATCACGGGCCTCATCAAGGCCAACTTCCCCACGCGCATCAGCTTTACAATGACCACCCAGGTCGATTCGCGCACCATCCTAGACATGGCTGGCGCCGAGAAGCTGCTAGGCAGGGGCGACATGCTCTACATGCCCTCCGACGCGGCAAAGCCGATGCGCCTGCAAGGCGCGTACGTTTCCGACAAAGAGATCGAGGCTATCGTTTCTTTCTGGACGGGCCAGGGTCCAGCAAAGTACGTCGATACGCTGATGAACGTCGAGAGTTGGTCGCCCGACGGAGCGGCGGACGGAAGGGACGACCTTTACGAGAAGGCGGTTGACCTCGCGCACCAGCATAATCACGTATCGACCTCGCTGTTGCAGCGGCGGCTGCGAATCGGCTACTCTCGTGCTGCACGCCTCATCGACAAGATGGAGGAAGAAGGCATCGTCGGCCCCTCCGAGGGCGGCAAGTCCCGAGAAGTGTTGGCGAAAGAAGAGACAGGGAGCGCAATCGACGAAGCCAACACGGCTCTGGAAACCCTGTAGACCCCGATCCTGCGCTGGCTCGAAGCCCAGCTCCCGATGCCGCAGCTACACATTACAACTCATCTTCTACGTCGGTTTTCGATGGCTACTGGTTGCCAGGCAAGCGCATGCCTTGTGTCCCCTCTCCTTCGCGCACGAGGGAGAGGGAAAGGGTGAGGGTGTCCAGCACATCGAACAGGCGAACCCCCACCCTGCCTCTCCCTCCGCGGAAGGGAGAGGGCATGCGGGCGTCGATTTGATCAATTGCCATACGCTACAGACAAATGCCGTTGTAGAGATAACCTGCCCGCCTCTTGTTGTTTGGACACGACAAGTGATTTGACAACAACGTGCCGGACTTGTATTATTGTCTCGCCGATCATACATTGCGGTCCGGGACCCTCAGTCAGTGTCGAGGGATGCTAACGTGAGCAATATTGTCAATCCCGTAGATGCGGGTGAGTTACTGCGAAAAGTCAACTTGACCGTGGGGCAGGTAGCTGCCATGACAGGCTTGTCGGTCCGGCAGATATCCTACTGGACCAGCAAGGGCATCATTTCGGCGACGAATCCGAAGAAGAGAATCTATGGCTACGCGGCGGTGGAGAAGGCGCTCCTGATTAAACGAGGCTTAGACGACGGGCTCAGCCTGGCAGAGGCCGTGGATGAGGCTGAAGAGCGCCTCCGCCAGCGGCGGGAGGATCACAGCCAGTTGGGACGCCTGAACCACGGCAGCACTGCTAGCTACCTTATGTCCAGGCTCGGTGATCTGGATAAGCTGGCTGACAAGCTCAGGCAGCAGATTCAAACGCTCGACCACAACGGGCGAGATCGCGAGAGGAGGCTGGCCGTGACTAAGCTAGAGGTGGTCGATCTCCTGGCGCAGAATCCTTACACTCGCGACACGGCCAGCAGGATTGCGACCCGGCTGGGTCGCGCCATCGACCTGGTGAGCATGGCCCTGGACGAACTCGCCGAGGAGCGCGCTGTCGAAAAGGTGCGACAGGGAGACCGGATAATCTGCCAGTTGCCTACACGAGACCGGCGAACCCATGAATAGAGCGTGGGTGGACGAGAATCGAATTGCGGGTGGAGGGATGGGAGAAGGTCGTGAACTTCGTTAAGACAGGCACCTCAGGCCTTGACGATATGCTCAGAGGAGGATTCCTTCGCGAGTCAGCCGTGCTCGTGCAAGGCGCCCCGGGCACGGGCAAGACGACGCTCGGTCTGCAATTCATTTGTAGCGGCGCTATCCAGTTCGGAGAGCCGGGGTTGTTCATAACCTTTGAGGAATTCCCGCAACAGCTTTATCGAGACGCGGGAAGCTTCGGCTGGGACCTGCGTTCCCTTGAGCAGGCAGGAAAACTGCGAGTAATGTTCACTTCCCCTGAGACCCTGCTCGCGGAACTCGAATCGCCGGATAGCCAGCTTTCCGACGACATCAAGCGTCTCAGAACAAAGCGCGTGGTGGTCGACAGCGCGAGCCATTTCAAGGAGCTCACGAGCGATCCCATTGCCTTACGCCACATTTTTCGGAGCATTATCGGCGCCTTTAAGCGTGAGGGAATGACAGCCCTGTATACAGCAGAAGATTACCACTTGTTGGGATTGCGTCAGGAAGAGGCCCACGGACTGGCCTTCCTGGTGGACACGATCGTGCTCCTGCGCTACGTCGAGATCGAAGGTGGAATGCGCCGCGCGATTCTCACCCTCAAGGTCCGTGGAAGCGACCACGATAAAGATATCCGTCAGCTCGAGATCGGCCCGCGAGGGATGCACATACAGAGTCGATTTAAAGGCCACGCGGGGTTGCTTTCCGGCAGTCCTTACCGAAGCATCTCGCAGAGGGCGCTGGAGGCGTTCGGCTAGTGTCCAACCATGGGTCTCGAAAGCTTTCGCTTTTCAACGCGACGCTAGTTGTCCTCGCGGCGATACTCCTGGCCGCGAGACTGACGCTGTCAAATGGCAACTACGGTGGGGCCTCGCTTTACTTCTTGCTCGAAGTCCTGGGCTCGATCCTGGGGCTTGGCGTGGTCTACGTCGGCATCAGAGGCTATCTGGAAAGCGGAAGCAAGCGGCTTCTTCTAATGGGGCTCGCCTTCTTCAGCTTCGCCGTGCTGGACATCCCGTACGTCATTAGCTCGCCAGGGGGACTCAGCTTCATCCTGCCCGAGGACGAAAACGTTGCTCTCTGGTTCTGGGAAGCGGGGAGATTGCTCGGCTCCAGTTTGCTGTTAGCCAGCGTCTTAGTCCCCGAGACGACACACCTCATCGTAGAAACTGGTTGGAAGCGAATGCGCTACGCCATAGCCTGGCCAGCGGCGATACTCTCGGGAGCGGTCCTTTACGCCGCTCTCCTGCGCTTCTCTTGGCCTTATCTGCCCGGTCTTTGGGATGAAGTCGGCGGCCTTACTTTCCTTAAGACGACCTCCGAATGGATCGCCGTGTTCTTCCAAATAGGGGTGGCCCTGGCGTACGTGCAGCGATATCTGCGCCTACGCCAGGATATCTTGCTTTTCTTTTCATTGGGCACCACTTGCCTGGGCTTCACGGGAATCGCCCTGACCGTTCACAAATCATTTTACGACTCGTTCTTTTGGGTTGCGCAAGGCTACAAGATGTTAGCGTACGTGTTCTTTGTCTTGGGCGTTTGGCATTTGTCGCGGCAAGAGCCACAGCAACAAATAGAACGAGAGCCGCTGAGAAGCGCTTGACGCATCAACAGAGATAGAAAGGGGCTTAATGTGAACTTTTTTGGTATCGGACCCGCAGAACTAATCTTAGTCTTAGTTGTTGCTCTCATCGTTTTCGGCCCAGGCAGGCTGCCAGAGATCGGCAGCGCGCTGGGCAAAAGCATTCGAGAATTCCGCAAGGCCACCTCCGAAATGACGAAGGAGCTGACGGACTCTATGAACGAGGTCAGGCAGCCCATCGAGGAGATGAAGCAGCTTCCTGTGGCATGGCAGACGAGCGCGCCCGCCGAGCCTGCGCCGGCGGCCGCCGACCGCGCTCCTGTCGCGGTCGGCGACCATACGACCGAGATCGCCGACCATACCCCTGTATCCAACACCACGGTTTGCCCGAAGTGCTCGTCGCCCAATTCCCAGTCCAACAAGTTCTGTGGCAATTGCGGTGCAGAATTAACACAGCTTGGGGGTGATGCCGACCATGTTTGAGGGGTTATTTCAACCGATGCACTTGATAGTGATTCTGATCATCGTGCTCGTGGTATTCGGCCCAGGTAAGCTGCCTGAGATCGGGGGCGCGCTGGGCAAGGGCATACGCGAGTTCAAGAGGAGCACTTCAGACGAAACTGAGTCGAAGCAGAACGTGGTGACCATCACTGCCGAGCCAAAGCCTGCTTCGGCGAACAGAATATGCGGGAGCTGCCACACCGAGAACCTGTCCACGAATAGCTTCTGCGGCCAGTGTGGCGCGAGGCTGGGCTAGGCACACTACTAGCGTGCTCGCTGGGTCCAAGGGGCGACCTGGCGGATCGCCCCTCTCGATCTTCGGCACCAGCCAGACGCCGCGGCAACATAGCCGGTCGAAGAATCAACATTAGTAACCCGGGTTGCCTCTCCTCGCATCGCCGAAGTTTCTAGCGATGCCTTTAGCTCTTTGGCTCGTACGTGCCGCAGTCAGCGTGCGTCTCATGCTTGACCACGCGAATATTGGGCGCGTGGCAGTGGGTCGCATCGTTGTACTCGCAGTCCATCACGTTGCAGTTTCCGACCCAGGCCTCGTGGTCGTGGCGGTTCTGAGGCCCCCCTGGCGCACCCATCGCCCTGGGATGATCACGCTCTAGCATGGTAGCTACCTCCCTTTTGGAACTCGGAAATCCTCGTTTCGCGAAACAAAACTCAGCGAAGGGGTCATTGTCCGCGGAGTCAGACATCCCCTCTAAGCAACTTTCCCTTGCAATTTCCATGCCGGCGCATGCGTCGGCGAGTCACAGCAGCCCGATTGGCCAGCCATGCAGCCAGGCGAACTAAGTTGACAAGGATTGAGAAAAACAGCTATAATCGCAAAGTACGCGTCGAGATTAGCAGGCGTCCTTTCGTTGGCGCCTGGTCGATAGCTGGCATGTTTCGTTCGCCCCGCGGGCCATCAGTGCCAGCAAGATGCGCGGAGAGCACTTGTGATTATCGCTTAATCACTGAAAGGGTGTTGGTTTTGCCAAAGAGGACTTATCAACCCAAGAGGATACCGAGAAAGCGAGAGCATGGCTTTCTCAAGCGAATGAGCACGCGCCAGGGGCGCACGGTGCTCAAGATGCGCAGGCTGAAGGGGCGAAAGAGGCTGACGGTCGTCTAGGAGAAAAAACCTGCTTGTGCTGCGCTTTGGCGTTCGCCGTTCGAGATGATGAGGCAGGAGAGAACCTTCTCGCGCCTCCGCCATTCAAGTTAAGAGGCGCCGTCTTTGCAGAAACAGTACCGTCTGAGAAAAGAAGTCGAGTTCAAGCAGGTACGTGGAAAAGGCCGGTCCTGGGCCCACCCGTTGATCGTCCTCTACGCCCTTCCCAACAGCTTGTCCGTCACACGCGTCGGTTTCTCCGTCAGCAAGAGGATCGGCAAAGCAGTTCGGCGCAACCGAGCGAGGCGTCTTATCAGAGAGGCTGTCCGTCTGCGGCACTCGGACGTCAAACAGGGTTGGGACCTGTTATTCATTGCGCGGAAACCTATCGTGGACGCCGACTTCGAGCAGGTTCGCGCGGCCGTCGACCATTTGCTGCGCCGAGCAGGTCTGCTGCAGCCCACGGGGGCAGGAAAGGGGCAGGGCAGCGGTCTCGCGCAGGGGCTGGTGAGAGACGTGTCAGGCACGTTAAGTAATGCAGGATCGGATTTGGATGAAGATAGTGGCGCTTAGTTTTATCAGGCTTTATCAGCTCACCGTTTCAAAGGTATTGCCGCCTTCTTGTCGCTATTACCCTTCCTGCTCGCAATACACCATAGACGCCATCGAAAAGTTCGGGCTGATGCGTGGAGGATGGCTCGGCGCCAGGCGCATTCTGCGCTGCCATCCGTTCCATCCTGGCGGATACGACCCCGTGCCATAACCGAGTGCTCGACTATTTCCAGGCGCTAGCCCGCTATTGGCTAGCGCTTTGAGCGATAAGGAGGAATCGATTTTGGGTGGATTCGGAGAGATCTGGACCACTGGCGTGGTCACGCCAATGGCCGATGCCCTGGCATTCCTGACCACCTTGCTAGGGGGAAACTACGGCCTAGCTATCATCTTATTCACAATAACCGTTAAGCTGATTCTTCTGCCGCTTACGATGCAGCAGATTCGCTCGTCCAGAGCGATGATGCAAATCCAGCCCGAGCTTCAGGCATTGCAAAAGAAGTACGGCAAGGACCGCGAGAAGCTGATGCAGGAGCAGATGCGGCTGTACAAGGAGAACAAAGTCAATCCGGCAGCCGGCTGTCTGCCTCTCCTGATTCAAATGCCCATCTGGATCGGCCTCTATCAGGGGCTCTATCATCTGGCACAGACGGGATTCGAGCCAGCGCAGCAGGGATTCCTCTGGATTCCCAACCTGGCCCACCCAGAAGGTATGCCGTGGGTGTTTGCCATCCTGACCGGCATCACGCAATGGGTGACGCAGCGAATGATGACGCCGCGCTCCACCGACCCGCAGCAGCAGACGATGAACCAGATGATGCAGTTCATGCCCATTATGTTCGTCTTCTTCGCTTTCAGCGTGCCTGCGGGGCTAGTCCTTTACTGGGTGACTTCCAACCTCTTCACTTTCGTCCAGCAGTATTTCGCTACAGGCTGGGGCTCGCTAGCCCTTCCGAAGTCCGTGTCTCAATCGCTGGCCAGGTCGCTGCCCAGTCCCTTGTCTTCGCTTTTCGAGGTAGAGGACGCTTCGCAACCGCAGGCAAAACTGCCTCAGGCTAAGCTGTCCAAAGACAAGGCTGGTGCACTGGCCATAGAACCCCCTTCGCGCAACGGAAGAAATGACAGCGCCGACGCGAACGCGAACGGCGAGGAAGATGCCATAGCGCGAGCCAAGGCGCAGGGGAGCAAGAAAAAGAAGGGCAAACGTAGATAACCCCCATAATTGTTTTCTGCACCAAGAGATCTCGGCGCGACAGATGCTTGGCTCAGTAGCTGGCCGCGCTCGTTAGATAAACAAGGAGGACACCGTGGAAAGTCTGGAAGTTAGCGCAAAGACGGTGAACGAGGCTATACAGCAAGCGCTAGCTACTCTTGGCAAGAACCGAGAGGAGGTCGACATCTCAATACTTTCGGAGGGCAGCAGAGGTATCCTCGGTATCGGCAGCGAAGACGCCCGTATTCTCGTCTCCGTGCGCGCTCCTGCCGAAGAGCAGGCCGAAACAGGCAAGGCCGCTCCAGTCGCAAGAGATGTCGCTTCGGTGGCCAAGGAAGTATTAGAGAAACTAATGGCTTCGCTGAGGATTCAGGGGCGCGTCAACGTCATAACTTCCTCAGCCTCTCCAGCCAGCGACGGCTCCGACATCACCCTCGACATCGAGGGGGGCGATCTGGGCGTGCTTATTGGTCGACGCGGCGAGAACCTCTCCTCGCTCCAGTTCATCCTCAACCTCATCGTCAGCAAGCAGTTGCATAAGCGTACGCGAGTGACGGTGGACGTGTCCGGCTATCGTGTGAGGCGGCAAGAGATGCTCAAGGGTCTGGCTTTGCGCATGGCCGAGCGTGTCCAGACGACGCGCCAGCCCATCGCGCTGGAGGCCATGCCCGCCTATGAACGGCGGATCATCCACATCGCCCTATCGCAACATCCCGGCGCGACCACGCAAAGCATCGGAGAGGGCGAAGATCGCAAAGTGGTCATCGTGCCCAGGAAGTAGGATCCGGAGCAAGTGCTGGCCTGCCACGGTCAGTCGCCTGAAAAAGCCTCGTTGTCGGTTCGAGATGGCCCTTCCTCCGCGAGGAGCCTTATGTCTTGCCCAAGCTATCTAGTTATCGGGCACGTTTCGATGGACCTGGCCGCCGATTATCAGATCGGCGGGTCTTTCACCTACGCGGCGATGACTGCCAGGAACCTGGGCGAGCGGGTCGGCGGCATCACCAGCGCAGGGCCGGACGTCGATCTGGCCGAGACGCTTCCCGGCGTCGACGTTATCCACATGCCATCGACGATCACCACCACTTTCCAGATCACCTACGCAGGTAAGCGACGCCGGTTGCTGCTTCGCGCGGTCGCCAGCAACATCGGTCCGGAACAAGTCCCGGAAGCCTGGCGCGCCGCCGACATTGTCCATCTCGCTCCAATCGCCCAGGAAGTTTCGCCAGCTATCGTGAGTTGCTTTCCTCGATCCTTCGTCGGCGTCACCCCGCAGGGATGGATGCGCCGTTGGAACGACGCGGGCCGGATATCGAAAGCCCCGTGGAGAGACGCCGAGGATATCCTGCGGCGAGCGCAGGCCGTCGTGCTGAGCCAAGAAGACGTGCTCGGCGGCAAACGAGCTATCCGCCGTCTTGCCGATCTCGCCCAGGTTCTGGTCGTTACCCGAGGAGCCGCTGGCGCCGATCTTTACCTTCAGGGCAAAGTATGCCATTTCCCCGCGTTCGCCGCCAGGGAAGTGGACCCCACAGGCGCTGGCGACACCTTCGCCGCCGCCTTCTTCGTCAAGCTGCGCCACACCGGTGACCCCTTTCAGGCGACCCACTTCGCCAACTGCGTCGCCAGCTTCGTCGTCGAGGCAGTCGGCCCCAGAGGAGTGCCGACGCTAGAGCAGATCGATGAGCGGCTGAAGACGCAGCCGGCGCCTACTGAGCCGGCGTCCTGAGAACTGGCTCGCTGTTCGATAAAGCCCCGCCCCGGGCCGAAGCCGCAGGTCGGACTCAACAAACTACTTGACACACAAACTACTTGCAAGTTGACAAACTGCTCTTCTTGGAGTATTATGCGGGTACAATAGAATATTGGACGACAATGGTGCCCGCATTTTCGGGCTCAAAAGGGGAAGGGCGGTGAGAATCCGCCGCTGTCCCGCAACTGTGATTCAGCGCTCGGTCCTATGGATCGAAGTTGACTGACAAGCCAGACCGCCTGCCGTTGTCGTCTGCCATTGGCCTTCGAGGAAAGGCGTGGGCAGATGTAGCAGGAAGACATCTTTGACCCCCTGTCTGCTTCCCCAGGCGGGGGTTCTTTTTTGCCTCCCAGCGGAAGACGCTGCTCCGTTACCCCCTTGCCTTTCTCGCAGGCAAGGGGATTCTTTTTGTACGGCAGGATCGCCAAAGTGCTCGTCAGCGGAGACATTCGTTCGTTCTGGCGCGTCGAAATCGAACATCGTAAAGGAGGTTCAAGGTGTCTATGTCTCGCAAACTCTTAGGCGCCCTCGGTTGGTTCGGTCTGGTAGCTTTGCTCAGCCCCGGTCAGGCATACGCGATGCACATTATGGAGGGCTTCCTGCCCGCGCCGCACGCCATTCTTTGGGCTATCGTGACGCTTCCCTTCCTCGTGGCTGGGCTACGCTCGATCCAAAACACCGTGAAAGAGGCCCCGCACTTGAAGATGTTGCTCGGCCTGGCCGGTGCCTTCGTGTTCGTCCTCTCGGCGCTCAAGCTGCCGTCCGTCACCGGTAGCTGCTCTCACCCGACGGGTGTCGGCCTGGGCACGATATTGTTTAGACCAGCGGCCATGAGCGTCCTGGGCATCATCGTGCTCTTTTTCCAGGCGGTCCTCCTTGCCCACGGCGGCCTGACCACGCTCGGGGCGAACACCTTTTCTATGGCGGTGGTTGGGCCTTTCGTATCCTATGGCCTATACAAGGGCTCTTGCCGCCTCGGCGCTCCATTAGCGGTTGCCGTCTTCCTGGCGGCTGCGCTTGGCGACCTGGCGACTTACGTGACAACGTCCGCCCAGCTAGCCCTGGCGTTTCCGGCGCAGACAGGTGGCTTCTGGGAATCCTTCGTGAAGTTCAACGCCATCTTTGCCGTTACGCAAGTCCCTCTGGCCATCGGCGAGGGGCTTCTGACAGTGGTAGTCTTCAATCTCCTCTCCGTTTACAGCAGAGGCGAGCTGCGAGATCTGTCGATTCCAGTGCGGGAGGTGCGGGCGTGAGCGTGACGACCAAGAATATTATGCTATTGGCAGCAGCCGTGTTGCTTAGCGTGTTGCCTCTGGTGTTGTATCACGGGGCCACTGACCAGCAGAACGGACCAGAGACCGCATCAGAGACTATGCAAGCGAGAGACGAAGGGACGATGCCCACGAATGATACAGGCACTTCCGCAGGGGTGTCCCAGGCCCCAAGACCGGAAGGTCAGACGCGGGAGCTCTTCGGCGGGGCGGATGATCAGGCCAAGAAGCTGGTGGCCGTTCTGCACCCAGACTACGAGCCGTGGTTCTCACCAATTTGGGAGCCGCCAAGCGAGGAAATAGCGAGTCTTCTTTTCGCTGTGCAAGCAGCGCTGGGCGCTGGTTTCGTTGGCTATTACTTCGGCTATGTGCGCGGACGGCGACGCCAGGCGGGGGTAGGCGAGAGATGATTCACATCGACCAGTACGCCTATGCGAATCGGCTGCGTGCCGTTCATCCAGGAGAGAAACTTGCCTTCGCGGCAATCACGGCTGGCATCTGCCTCGCCTCGCCATCGCTCATCGGCCAACTGGCCATCCTGATGACGATGGCCGCAGCCACCGTCGCGATAGTTGGCATCCCCTGGCGCTTCTATCTTAAGCTGATGCTCGTCCCCGCCGCCTTCCTGCTGGCTGGCATCGTGACCGTAGCCGTCTCCTTCTCGTCACAACCAGATCCCGGCCTGCACGGCATCGATCTGTGGGGATTTGCCGTGGGCATCAGAGATCGCGACTTTGTGGTGGCCAGCAGCCTCGTTGCCAGATCGCTGGGCACCGTCTCGTGCCTGTATTTCCTGTCTCTGAGCACGCCGATGGTAGAGATCATCGGCGTGCTCAAGAGATGCCGCGTGCCGGCAGTCCTGGTAGAGCTAATGACGATCATCTACCGCTTCATCTTCGTCCTGATGGAGACCACGCGACAGATCCACACAGCTCAAGTTTCACGCCTCGGCTATCACAGCCTATCCGCCTCCTACCGCGACCTGGGGCAGTTGACCTCGTGCCTCTTCCATCGATCGATGCTGAAATCGCAGATGCTATTCGTCACGCTGTCGTCGCGCTGCTACAGCGGGGAAATTCGCGTCCTGGAGCCGAGACGTAGACTGTCGTTGAGACGCGGCCTTCTCATCGGTGGCATCGATGCGGTTCTGTTAGCGGTAGCGCTCGCCACCAGAGGTTGGCAAAGATGGTAGGCCCGATCTTAGAAGTTGTGGATGTGCACTTTGCTTATCCCGACGGGACGCAGGCGCTCGCGGGGATGTCGCTCACCATTGAGCGGGGAAGCAAGGTTGTCTTTCTGGGGCCGAATGGCGCTGGCAAAACGACCCTTTTTCTCCAGCTCAACGGCATATTGCGCCCGAGCCAGGGCGTAGTCCGCTTTGACGGAAATGACCTCCGATACGACAGGAGATCGCTAATGGAGCTCCGCAAGAACGTTGGCATAGTCTTCCAGGACCCCGACTCGCAGATATTCTCCGCCAGCGTGCTTCAGGATATCTCTTTCGGACCGTTCAACCTGGGGATGTCTGAGGAAGAGGTGCGAGGACGAGTGCAGGGTGCGCTGGCGGCAGTCGGCATCGAGAGCATTGCCGATCGCCCAACCCATTTCTTGAGCCTGGGACAGAAGAAAAGGGTGGCAATCGCCGGCGTGCTGGCGATGGAGCCGCAGGTAATCATCTTCGACGAGCCGACTTCGAGCCTTGACCCCAAGACAGCAAAGCAACTGCTGATCCTGCTGGATGACATCAGTCGAGATGGCAAGACCGTCGTCATCTCCACTCACGATGTAGACATCGCCTATTCCTGGGCGGACCGCGTGTATGTCCTGGAAAGCGGGAGGGTTGCCGACGCGGGAACGCCTCAAGAGATCTTTCTCGATGAAGCTATGCTGGAGAGAGTCGATCTGACGCAACCGTGGATAGTGGACGTGTGGCGTGAGCTCAGAGACAACGGCTATCTCCCGCCAAACGCTCTGCTGCCACGAACCAAAAGCGCCCTGCTAGCGCTTATCAGGTCAAGACTTTGCCATTCCTTTCGCATTACTGACCTGGTGAGCGAACGCGCCGCAATAAACGAAAGAGGTTGAAGCTAGATGCAAAAACTGTTAGCGCTCAGTCTAGCCCTTATCCTGGCTCTTGTTGGCGGTTGCGCGCCTGGCCAAGCGGTTCCTGCCGTGGGCCAGCCGGTCAAGACCGCAGGCTCTGAGTTCCCACTGAGTATCACCGATGACGCCGGTCGGACCGTGAAGATCGAGAAGCCAGCGAAAAGGATAGTCTCGCTCGCGCCAAGCAACACCGAAATCCTTTTCGCCCTGGGCCTGGGCGACAGCGTTGTCGGCGTAGATGATTACTCCAACTACCCAAATGAAGCCAAGTCAAAAGAGAAGGTTGGCAGCTTTGCCGATACAAGTATCGAGAAGGTAGTTGCGCTCGAACCGGATTTGGTCCTGGCCACCAATATCCACGTGAAGACAGTTGTGCCGAAGCTCGAGACGCGTGGCCTTCCCACCGTCGTAGTTCAGCCAAAGAACCTGGCACGATTGCTGGACAACATCCGCACCGTTGGCACGTTAGCTGGCAAGGCAAGGGAAGCGGAAACTCTAGCAGACGGCCTTCAAAGGCGGGTGGAAGACATCGCCAACAAGACGAAAACTGCGTCCTCGAGGCCCAGAGTGTTCTTTGAACTGGATGCAAAGCTTTATACTGTGGGTCCAGGCACCTTTGCGGATGATATGATCGACAAGGCAGGGGGTGCAAACATCGCTGCCGATGCCAAGACCGAATGGCCACAGCTCAGCTTGGAAGCCATCGTTCTCAAGGATCCGGACATAGTCTTCCTTGCCGACCACGGGTTTGGCGAAACTGTAGACAAGGTGAAAGGTCGCCCTGGTTGGGAAAAGATAACGGCGGTCAGAAACGATCGCGTCATCCCCCTGGATCCCGACCTTGTCAACCGCCCGGGCCCAAGGGCAGTCGACGGTCTCGATCTAATGGCTAGGGCACTTCATCCTGAGTCGTTCAAATGAGGGATGTAAAGACGTTGGAGAGCATTGTCAGGCTTAATCCGGCGGAGGCGGCGGGAAAGCGACTGCACCGTTATAGCGCCAGGCGAACAGGTACTCTAATCGGGATGGTCTCGCTCGTGTTACTAGCAAGCGCTTTAGTTGCTGTTGCACAGGGCGCGGTCGCCATTCCTGCGACCACCATCGTGCAAATGGTCCTGGCGAAGATTCCCCAGCCCACTGGCCTGTTCGGTGCTGCTCCTAGCTGGCCACCAACCTATGAAGCCGTGGTGCTGCAAATTCGCGTTCCTCGCGTCATCCTGGCAGGACTGGTCGGTGCCTCCCTGGCTAGCGCTGGAGCAACCTATCAGGGCCTCTTTCGCAATCCCCTTGCCGATCCGTATCTCATTGGCGTTGCCTCTGGCGCCGGACTTGGAGCCGTGTTGGCGCTGGTGCTGCCACTTGCTCCACTTCTCTATAATCTTGGGGCAGTGCAATGGATGGCCTTCCTCGGTGGAATGCTGACAGCCGCCGTCGTATATCTGCTGGCCAAGGTGGGCAGTTCTACTCCCACGACCACTCTGCTGCTGGCTGGCACGGCTCTTGGCGCCTTTGCCTCCTCTATCACGTCTTTCTTGATGTACGTGCACGGCGACAAGCTGGAAATGGTCTATTCCTGGCTTCTGGGCGGCTTCGCCCTAGGCGATTGGCAGCAGGTGCTGATCGGCGTCCCCTACAGCCTCGTCGGACTGGTCATCGTCTACATTCACGCCCGTCCTCTCAACGCTTTGCAGCTTGACGAGGAGCAGGCTGCACAGCTAGGGATCGACGTGGAACGCGTGAAGGTCGTTCTGGTGGGAGCGGCGACGCTGCTCACCGCTACTGCTGTCTCCGCCAGCGGGCTTGTCGGCTTCGTCGGTTTAGTAGCACCTCACGTAACGCGCCTTATTTGGGGTCCCGATCATCGCCTGTTGCTGCCCATCTCTGCGCTGGTCGGGGCCACGTTCCTGATTTGGGCCGACACTCTGGCTCGGACAGCCTTTGCGCCGTCCGAGATCCCTGTCGGCGTCGTCACGGCCTTTTGTGGCGCGCCGTTCTTCCTGTATCTCTTGCGACAGAGGAAAAGGATGGTGTTTTAGCTTGGAGCCAGCAATGCTCAAAGTGAGCGAACTCGGCCTGTCCTACGGGACACGACCGATCCTCGTGGATGTCGACCTAACGCTAGAGGTAGGCGAGATAGTTGGCGTAGTCGGCCCTAACGGCGCGGGAAAGTCCAGCCTCATCAAGGCGATTTGTGGATTGCTTCATCCTGCGCAAGGGCACATCAGCATCGCAGGCAAGAACATAGCCCGACACTCGCGACAGGAACTGGCGCGAAGCGTGGCCGTGGTGCCTCAAAACCCTGTCTTGCCGGGAAGCTTTACCTCTGGCGAGGTTGTCATGCTCGGACGAACGCCCTACCTTGGTCTCTTGAAGACGGAGGGATACCGTGACCTGGCGATTGTGCGTTGGGCAATGGATCTGACAAGCACCTGGGAATTGGTGGATCGGCCAGTTGGCGAGCTCTCTGGCGGCGAGCGCCAGAGGGTAGTTATCGCCCGCGCCCTGGCTCAAGAGCCTGAGCTCCTTCTCCTGGACGAACCGACGGCTCATCTAGACCTGGCACACCAGCTCAGCATTCTGGAACTGATCTCCAGGCTCAGCAGGCAGCAAGGGCTTGGCGTGCTGGTTATCCTGCACGATCTCAACCTTGCTGCCCAATACTGTGATCGGCTAGTCATGCTGTGCCGTGGGCGCATCCACCGGCAAGGAGCCCCTCGGGATGTGATCACAACCGAGGATGTGCGGGCCGTATTCGGAATAGAGACGCTCATCGTTCCTCATCCGGCGAATGGCCTGCCTACGATTCTCGCCGTCGCCGGCGAACCAGCCCCGATGCATTGCGCTTCTGCAGCACCGGCGAATCAGCGATGCAGGTGAGGCTCGTGGCTGGCGACGTGCAAAATGACGTTGCCCTCTTTGTGTTCGGGTGTGGCAGTGAGCAGATGGCCGAGAATTTGTTGCATGAGCCTATCGTATTCGGGCTTGCTGGCATCAGCATCTGCTTTGCTGAGCCAGACACCGAACGCATAGACGTCTGTGGCTCCTATCGACATTACATGTAACCCGTGGAAGCCTCGGCGTCCACGTAACCACGGGGCAATACGCTCCTCGGTTAGCGTGCGCATCTCTTCTATCGTCCCTGGTTTTATCTTGAAGAACGTTACCTGCGCGTGCACGTTGCCCTCCTTAATCACATATTTTGGGGCATATTTCGGCTCTTACGCTGCTCGAACCATTCCAATGTATTGGTCAGATGCATAGTACTACGCCGTCCGGAGGAGCAAGATTTGTGCCAAAGCGCCTTCTCCGACTGAAGCTTTCCTAACGCATGTTGGGGCCTAGTGGTGTAGCTACGAACGTTCCTCGATCGCCTGCCCGCGGCGGACCAGCAGAATACGAATCGCCATCATCGACACGAAGATGAGCCCAACTCCGACGATCGCCGACAGGATGTAGCCGAATGCCTGCCCCAGGAAGCCGGCCTCCGCGCCGAATCCTGGCAGCCCGTAATCTGGCAGCGGCGCCAGGCGCCAGAACTCCCGCAGTCTGGCCAATCCCCCTGGGACGTAGCCTACCATTTGCCGCAATTCCTCGGTCCCCCATTCGAAGTCGGCTCCGCCCGGGGCTAGAAGCCCGAGCGGCGTGAGCACGACCAGCACGCCCAGCGCCCCCACCAGCGCCCAACCCATCCTGCCGAGATGACGGCCAGTCTTGAGCACTGTTGCTGCCTCTACGACGAACAGCGTCGGATGGGCGCGCAGCAGATACGCTGTGGCGAGACCGGTCAACGCTGCCTCGGCAAATCCAGCCAGCGTCAAGTGAACCAGCATCATGGCTGGGACGGTCGTTTCCAGGCCGTACGGGTTGTAGAGAGCGCGGCCACCCTCACTCCAAAGCAGTGGCTGGACGCCAAGCTCGATCCCGGTGAGCAGACCGGCAACGTTGATTCCCACATACCCACCGATAGCTGCCGCCACAGCGCGTCGCCTTGGCGAAGGTGCGTTCCCCGACAGAAGCCGGTACACCAGATAGCCCGTGAGTGGCAGCGCTATGGCCATGTTGAAGCTGTTGGCACCAAGCGCGGTGATGCCACCATCGCCGAAGAAGATGGCCTGGATCGCCAGGGCTACCGACATTCCGATCACGGCTGGCCAGGGACCGAGCACGATGGCCATCAACGTGCCCCCTACGGCGTGGGCCGTGGTCCCTCCCGGTATCGGTATGTTGAGCATTTGGATCGTGAAGGCGAAGGCCGCGAAAATGGACACGAGGGGCAAGGATCGGGTATTCAATAGCTTCTTCATACGCTGGCTGGCTTTGTACCAGATTGGCACTGCCGCTCCGTAAAAAACAACGCAGGTCTCAGGGCTGAGATAACCGTCAGGGATGTGCATGACCTTTTCCTCCCAGGTCTTGTCCTCTCTCTTGTCGCTCTTATGCTGCCATTCTACCATGCGTACGCGCTAAATGCAACCATTCGCAAATGGTAACATTAGCAAATCTCAAGGGTGATCTGCCACTCCCCATCGGCAATCTGCTTTGTCTCGGACGTTTGATGGCCGCTCGCGCGGGCCAACTTAGGGAGGTCGACGACAGCCGATGGGCAGTCCACCAGGAAAACCAGACGGCAAGGGGCGTCTATTTTCGCCAGAACCGGCTCCAGGGCGTACTTGGGATAGGGACACATCTGTATTCGTTTAGTTGTTGATAGGGAACGGATCCCAGCCAGCGCGCATTTGTTTGGACTGCGGCACGTTGGGACCCACATGCCGAACTAGAACGCGATCGCAGAATATCAATCCAGCATTTTAAGGTCAATCCGTATGATAAATCAGCATGATTGATGAGAGGCGTGACGATCTTGTGGGGCATTCTTCAAAGGCAACTCGATAACCGTCTGATGCCCTTGTCCACCTCGACGGCAAGGAGCACTGTCGCCGCGATGGGTACCATAACCAGCCAGGTTTCAAGGCGCAATGGTTCCGTGCGCAGGACAGACTGCATCGGCCCCCAGTACAGCGCCAGGACATGCAGCCCCAGCGCAGCCACGATGGAAACGAAAAGAAAGCGGTTGGACAACGGATTGATCTGGAAGAAAGATTTGGCGAACGAACGGCTGTTGAAGATATGGAAGTTCTGAAAGAGAACCATGGTGGTCATCGACACCGTCCGCGCGTAATCGAGACCTGCGCCAGCCCCTAACTGCCAGACAAAGGAGGCGAGAGTGCCGGCCAGAAGGACGAAGCCGACCAGAATCGTGCGCTCGATCATCGGTCGTGTCATCACCCTCTCTCGCGGGTCCCGCGGCGGCCGGCGCCCCACGTCCTCCTCGGCGGGCTCGAAAGCCATGGCCACATCTTGCAGGCCGTTGGTCACCAGATTGATCCATACGGCCTGAGCCGGCAAGAAGGGCAGGGGTAGGCGCAGGGCGATGCTGGCGATGACTGTCAGTATCAGACCGAGGCCTGTGGGGATCAGGAACATAATCACTTTGCGAATGTTGTCGAAGACGACCCTTCCCTCCTCGACGGCAGCGTAAATGGTGGCGAAGTTGTCGTCGGCCAGCACCATATCCGCAGCCTCCCTGGCTACGTCAGTGCCGACAATACCCATAGCTACTCCGATATCTGCCTGCTTAAGGGCCGGGGCGTCGTTGACGCCGTCTCCGGTCACAGCCACCACCTCTCGGTGTCGGCGAAGCTGCTGCACGATGCGCAGCTTGTGTTCAGGGGAGGCGCGGGCGAAGACCACAACGTGCCTCACCCTGGCGAATAGCTCCTCGTCGTCCATCCGCTCCAGGTCGCGGCCGTCGATAGCCTCAGCGCCAGGACCCGAGATATCCATCCGGCGAGCGATATCTTCGGCCGTCACCACGTGGTCGCCTGTAATCATGACCACCCTGATGCCAGCGCGCTTGCATTGCGCCACAGCCGTGAGAGCCTCTGGCCGAGGGGGATCGATCATCCCCTGAAGGCCGACAAAGACCAGCCCTGCCTCGACATCGCGGTGGTCGACCTTGTCGACGCCCGGCGGCGCCGCACGATAGGCCATCGCCAGCACTCGCAGCCCCTCGCGTGCAAGCCTGTGGCTCTCCTGCAGCGCAGACTGCCGATCCAGGGGTGCGATACTATTGATGAACGTGGCCTCACACATCTCGACGATCCGTTCCGGGGCGCCCTTCACGAAGATGAGCCTTTCCCCATCGTGGCTATGCAGGGTAGCCATATACTTCCGCTCCGACTCGAAGGGAATCTCGTCTAGAATGGGGAGGGCTTCCAGTTCGCGCTCCTTGAGCAGGCCACCCTTCATGGCCGCCACGATGAGCGCTGCCTCCGTGGGGTCCCCGTCGGGCCTGTAGCGCCCGTCCTCTTCGTAGACGGACGACTCGTTGCAGAGCAGGCCGACGCGGAGGGCAAGCTCCAGCGTCGGATGTTCGGCGAGTTGCACCTGTTGGCCATCGAGAAGAATCGCTCCACTAGGCTCGTAGCCAGCCCCGGTGACCTCGAAAACTCGTTCGCCGGCGTAGATCTTCGCCACCGTCATTTCATTCCTGGTGAGAGTGCCAGTCTTGTCCGAACAGATGGTAGTACAACTGCCGAGGGTCTCGACGACGGGGATCTTGCGAATGATGGCATTATGTTGGGCCATCCGCCAGCCCCCTACCGCCAGGGCAACGGTAATTGTAACCGGTAGCCCTTCGGGAACAGTAGCTACCGCCGTTGCAACGGCAGTGAGGAAGATGTCGGCAAGTCGCTCTCCAGTGAGGAATCCCAGGGAGAAGACGATAGCCGTCACGCCCAGCACGAGGAGGGCGATGAGTTGGGCAAATCGTTCGAGCCGTACTTGCAGAGGCGACTTGACCTCGCCGATGCTGCGCACCTGGGCAGATACCTCCCCGAACACGGTCTGCATACCTGTGGCCACCACGACGCCCGCCCCGCGACCACGCACGACGATCGTACCCATAAAGGCCATGTTGACTCGATCGCCAAGAGGCGCGTTGGGGTCGCCGATAGGCTCTGTTGCCTTAACCACCGGCAAGGACTCGCCCGTGAGGACCGCCTCGTCGGCCTGTAGCTCAGTGGCACGGAAGAGGCGTAGGTCGGCGGGCACTTTGACGCCGGATTCCAGGAGGACCACGTCGCCTGTCACCACCTCGCGCGCGTCGATTTCCCGCTCCTCGCCGCGTCGCAGAACACGAGCCCTGGGCGCCGTCAATCGCGCCAGGGCGCGCAGTGATTGTTCGGCCTTGTACTCCTGGAGGAAGCCAACTATGGAGTTGAGGATGACCACAGAGACGATGACACCAGTGTCGGCGTATTTGCCGAGGAGCGCGGTGACTATACCTGCGCCCATAAGGACGTAGATGAGCGGGCTTCGCATTTGGCGGAGGAAAATGAGGAGGGGCAAGGCAGGCTCCTCCACTGCCAGCACGTTGGGACCAGACTCCTCCAGGCGACGTGCCGCCTCCTCGACAGAGAGACCCTCCATCCCTGTCTCCAGCCGCGCCAGAACCTCATCGACCTCGAGTTGATGCCACCGCGCTTCTGTGCTGCCGTTCATACGTTAGCCTCTTCCACACCATCGTTTCCTATGAGCAAGATTTGCGCCAAAGCGCCCTGTGCGACTGGAGCCTTCCTGCTCTTACACATTCTTGCGGCAATTCAAGTGAAACAATTGACTTTCCAACGCATTGATGCTAACATCCCATTTGGAAACAGAATATGTTCTAGGTGCCCTTAAGGGAGAATAGGGAAGCCGGTGCGAATCCGGCACGGGCCCGCCACTGTGAGTGGGAAGCAAGTCTGCTAGAGGCCACTGTCCTTACGCAAGAAGGATGGGAAGGCGCAGAGGAGCGATGATCCACGAGTCAGGAGACCTGCCTAGAGCCTCTCAGCCGCACGCTCGAGGTCACGCGTAGGGTCCGCAACTGCATATGCGTCTGCACACCCCTCGACTGGCTCGCGAGCTGGTCGAGGGGTTTCTTATTCTCGGCCCCTCTTGGGCCGCAGCGGAGGTGATGGGCTACGACCGGCTAGCCGCCAGACCATCAACCCTGTGCAGAACAAAACCACGCGTGAAAAGTCGACATCCTCACGCGAAATGAAAGGAGACGAGATTTATGACGCCAGTGGACACGAGAACCGTCGATCCAACTGCAATTCACGTAGACGACCACAGCATCCTCGAGCGGTCAGGAAACGAGTTGATTCTGTATCGCCTTTGCTGCGCGCAGACGGCCAACGGATTATCTCACTATTATATGTACGGCGACATCGCTCCTGACGAAACCCTGTTGTAATTGGAGCGGCGGACGACTTTCCTTG
>JAMCWX010000010.1 GCA_023480885.1 Chloroflexota bacterium
CATCCTTCCGATGTTGTCATAACCGTAGGATTCGTTCAATGGGGCCGAGGCGGAAATGAGCCGGTCGAGATGATCGTACCCGAACGAAATCGTTTCACCGTTCCGCCCATCACCTAACGAGGTCACGCCATCAAGGAATAATAGCAAGTGGTATGATGCAGGCGTTCTTCTCTTGCGGAGCGCGGAGCCGGCTGGTTTTCACACCCGCGCTCTCACGCTGGCGACGAATGCCTCTAGCTTGCTCAGGTCGCCGTGGCCACGCCGTGCTGCCTCGCGCCGGTCTCGGCGATTATCCGCCGCTTTCCCATTTTCAATGCCAGCAGGCCCTGGCCCAAGGTGTTGTTGATCCTGTGCGCGCCTGCGTGCGCCAGGTCCTCCCGCTTGAGGAATATCCTGTTCATTCTCTTTCTGCCAGGTCGTACCTTTGACCGCTCTAACGAACGCGTGGACTAACGCCGCGTCCTTCTTGCCAGGGCTACTCTCCACGCCCGTCGAAACGTCGACGCCGTAGGGACCGACGCTCTCGATGGCCTGCCGCACGTTGAGCGGCGTCAATCCTCCGGCCAGGATCACCCGCCCCAGACCAGTGGCCTCCCTGGCCAGCTCCCAGTCGAATGCCTTGCCCGTGCCGCCGACCATCTCGGGACTGTAGGCATCGAGAAGGTAGGCCGGCACGCGATAGCTGGCAAGCGCGTCGAGGGTGGACCTTCCTCTCATTCCGAAGGCTTTGATCACCTTCGGGAAAAGGGCTGCACAGAACCCTGGGCTCTCGTCGCCGTGAAGCTGCACCATATCCAGGTGACAGAAGGATTCTATCTGCCGGACCGTTTCGAGGTCGCTGTCCACGAAGACGCCAACCTTCGACACGAACGGCGGCAGGTTGGCGACGATGTCCGCCGCAACCTCTGGCGCGATCGTACGCGAGCTGCTCGCGTAGAAGACGAACCCGAGGGCGTCGGCACCGGCGTCGACGGCGACGAGGGCATCGTCGAGGCTCGTGATGCCACAGATTTTGACTTTGATCATGCCAACAACTCCTCGATCTTGGTCAAGGGATCGGGGCTGGTCACCAGGGCCTCCCCCACGAGGATGGCGTTGACCCTCGCCGCTGCCAATCTGAGCACGTCGTCGCGCGTGTGAATGCCGCTCTCGCTCACCACCACGATGCCCTCTCGCACGAGCGGGCGCAGCACGAGCGTCGTCTGCAACTCCACCGTGAAATCGTTCAGGTTGCGGTTGTTGACGCCGACGACGTTCACGGCGTCTAGGCGCAGCGTTCTCTCCAGTTCTATCCGATCGTGCACCTCGACCAGCGCCGCCATGCCCAGTTCACGGGTTATGTCGAGGAGGGCAGCGAGCTGTCGATCCGACAGGATAGCCGCGATGAGCAAGATGGCATCGGCGCCAAAGGCGCGGGCCTCGTAGACCTGGTAAGGGTCCAGGATGAAATCCTTCCTGAGCGCCGGCACATTCACGGCAGAGGATACAGCCGCAAGGTCGGCCAGAGAGCCCTGAAAGTACCTGGGCTCGGTGAGCACCGATATCGCGGCGGCGCCGGCCTGTTCATAGCTGCGGGCCTGAGATTGGGCGTCGATGCTGGCGTTCAATACGCCTTTCGAGGGCGAAGCGCGCTTGACTTCCGCGATCAGCCTGATTTGGGGACCTGATAACGCCACGGCGAAATCGCGCGCCGGCCTTTGAGCGGCCGCCATGTCTTTCAGATGCGCCAGGGGCGTGCTATTCTGCCGCTGGGCCAGTATTTCGAGCGTCGATTCGACCAGACGATCAAGAATGGTTGCCATCATCGACGCTACCGGCTACCAGACGCGGTTAAAGCCTCGTCGAAGGAATTGGTGAACTCGACGAATGCCTTCATTTTCGCGAGCGCACGGCCAGTGTCGATAGACTCCGCCGCTAGAGCGATGCCTTCTTTGAAGTCCCTGGCCTTTTCGCCGGCCACCAGCGCTGCCGCCGCGTTGAGAAGCACGATGTCGCGCCTGGGGCCCGTTTCCCCCTGCAAAATCCGCAAGGTTATCACGGCGTTCTCTTGAGGCGTGCCGCCACGGATGTCTTCTATCGAAGCGAGAGGCAAACCCAGCTCCTGGGCATCCAGCGTATAGCCGCGCATCTCTTCGCCGATGATCTCCGCCACTTTCGTGGGCCCGAGCGTCGAGAACTCGTCCAGGCCGCCGGCGCCGTGCACGACGAAGGAGTGGCCTGTGCCCAGCTCGCGCAAGACGCCGCCCACGGGCTCGACAAGCTGCGGATCGTACACGCCGATGATCTGTATCTCGGCCGAGGCGGGATTGCACAGCGGGCCGAGGATGTTGAAGACAGTGCGCACCCCCACTTCCTTTCTGGGGCCGACAGCCGGCTTGAAAGCGGGATGAAGCGTTGGCGCGAACAGGAAGCCCAAGCCGACTTCGTCGATGCATTGAGCCACCTGCTCGGGCATCAAATCCAGTTTCACCCCCAGGGCTTGCAGCAGGTCGGCGCTGCCACACTGGCTGGACGCCGAGCGGTTTCCGTGCTTCGCCACAGCTTGCCCTGCCCCGGCGGCCACGAAGGCAATGGTAGTCGAGATGTTAAACGTCCTGGCGCCATCGCCACCTGTGCCGCAGGTATCCAGCAATGCCCGCTGCTTGGGATTGACGTAGATGGCGTTAGCGCGCACAGCCCGGGCGAAGCCGGCGATCTCCCCTACTGTCTCCCCCTTCATCGAAAAAGCGACGAGAAACGCACCTATTTGAGCAAGCGTCGCGTCCCCATGCATGATCTCCTGCATCACTTCCTCGGCCTCAGCCGCTGTGAGGTCTTTTCGAGACACCAGCTTCGCAATCGCCTCTCTGATCATCCGACCTCGCCTCACACAAAATAAGAAAGCCTCTCGTCCCTAGGGACGAGAGGCCAAGACCAACCCGTGGTGCCACCCTGTTCAGGATACCACAATCTCGCGCGCGTCATCGAACGCTACTCTCGCGACATCCTCTCTCGTGCGAGTACGGGAACTGCTCGGCTCTACGATGAGCCGGACGTCCGATACCCTTTGCCCTGATAACGGTGGCAGCTCCGGCAAAGCCTACTGGACTGGCGAAGGTTCGCAGTTGGTGGTACTGGAACTACAACGTTTCGCCGCTTTCGGTTTGCGACTCCCAGGCCCATTCAGTCATCTGCGCGGGCATCGGATCACACCAACCTCCGACTCTCTGATCCTCGCTGGATGCCTACTAGTCCTGTTCCCAGTCTATACACCTTTTAAGTTGCTTCGCAGTATAGCACTGACGGAGCGGCCAAGTCAAGCAAACTTTTGCTTAGATTCCAAGATCTTACATTCCGTTGAAGATGGCTCTAGGCAAGCGGCAGCGTGAAGTGGAACGCGCTGCCCTTGCCGAGTTCGCTCTCGACCCAGATGCGCCCGCCGTGCGCCTCCACGATCCCTTTCGTGATGAACAGGCCGAGCCCCACTCCCCGCGCCCGCCTCTCGCGATAGAGGCGGGAATAAGGCTGAAACAGCAGGGGGATATCTTCCTCGTCGATGCCAATACCCTGGTCGTACACGCTCACCTTGGCCTCCCCATCTACCCGGCTTATCACTATCCGCACCTCGCCACCTTTCGGGGAATACTTGATGGCGTTGCTGACAAGGTTTGTGATGGCTTCGGCGACGCGGTCCCGGTCCCAGCGCCCCTCGATAGGCCCATCCGGCGTCTCCAAAACGAGATGATGGATAGTGGTGGTAGCCTGCTGCTCTTCCACAACTTGCCGAGCTATGGCCACAAGTTCTGTGAGCTCTCGCTCTAGGAGTAGGCGCCCTGTCTCGATGCGCGAGAAATCCACCAGGTCGGACACCAGACGGTTCAGCTTGCGGACCTGCTCTCCCATCGCCCCCAGCGAGCGCGTACGCTGCTCTGGCTCCAGGCTCTCCCACCGGGGCAGTATCTGCGAGTAGCCGCTCAGGACGGTGAGCGGCCCACGCAATTCGTGTCCTATTACCGAGACGAACTCTTCCCGCCGCTTCCGCTGCTCCTCCAGCTCCTCCGCCCGCCGCTGGCTCTCCTTGTAAAGACGTGCGTTCTCGATAGCCATCGCGAACATATCGGCCACCTGGGAAACCGTCTCCAGGTCGTCTTGCGTGAAATGGCGGGCGTCGTAGGTGGCGAAGTTGATGGCTCCGACGGGCCGGCCAGCCGCCAGCAGAGGCACGCTCAGTACAGACCGGTGGCCCTCCATCTCGGCGATTGCCCGAGAAGTCGCGAGCTCGGGTCCAACTTTGGAGATGTCTTCTACCACCTGAATCTTGCGCGTATTGAAGGCACGCGTGGTGAGGAGAGTGATGCCGAAGGGGATACGGCGGAGGACCTCTACTGTCGCAGAGAGGAGGTTGCGGTAAGCTACCAGCACCAGTTCCTGCGCCTCCATGTCAGCCAGATGGATCGTCACCGTATCCGCGCCCAGCGCCCACAGCGTCTGGTCCGCCACTGTTTGCAACACCGCTTCCAGGTCCAGGGCCTGGCTAAGTGCCTGGCCCACTTGAGAGAGCACCTGACGGCGTTTCTCCCAGCGCCGCTGCTCGGTCACGTCCCGCACCATTGCGACTGCCTGCACGACTTCTCCCCGCTCGTCCAGCATTGGCGCCGCGCTGACCTGTACCAGGCGTTCCCGGCCATCGCGCAGTCGAAGTCGGGCATCAGCCAGCGTTAACTTCTCCCCGCGCAGCGGTCGAAATATGCCCCAATCCTCTGGCGAAAGCGGGCGCCCATCTGGAGTGAAGATCTGAACGAACTGACGGTATTCGGCCATTGGCCTGAGCGCCTCTCGCCGGTCGGAAAACCCCAGAAGCTCTACCATTGCGCTGTTGGCGGCAACCACGTTGCCCTGAGGGTCCACGACTGCAATGCCGTCAGGCACGGCCTCTATCAAGGTTTCTAGCTGTTTACTCCTGGCCTCAGCCTCGGCTCGCGCCACCCGCTCCCGCAACGCCCGTTCGGCCGCGACGTCGGTCCGGCCTTGAGCCCCCGATTGGCTCGCGCTATCACCGCTGGGGAGGTGCCTTGCTTCTCTGGAGCGACCCACGCTCGTTTTCCTCGTCATTTCTCAATCCTGAGATCAACAATTCGACGGGGACTGCAGATCGTCCTCACAAAACCTTCGTTATGACCGGTACGACCGCAATATTCATGCCGAACGTCTTACACAACAGTGGGAGCAAGGACGATGGCCGCCGCGTTGCAGAGGGCTTCGGTCCCTAGATATTCTAATTCGCCTGGTTATCTTTCCTCAGGTAATACATGGTGAACAGATGCCAGAAGAGCAACGTCAGCCCGATCGGCAGGAACACCAGGAAGGTGAATGTGCTCCAAAGGAACGTCTGGACGAGATCCGTAGGGCCAAAAACGAGGAGGGGCTTGCTGGTTGGATCGGGCGCAGGCAACGTCGCTCCCAGTATCAGATACGAGCTTATTAACATTAAGCTGAACGCTGGCATCGCGAGCGAAATCAGCGAGGTCCATCTCCTGCGCAGCAGGATTTCTGGCCTGACGACACTCGTGAAGTAGGCCACGGAAGACATCAACAACAGAAGTGCGAACAGCGCCGTTCCGGCCGCGCTCAACCTGCCTTCGAAAGAAGAAGCCCACTGCGGCCATAACAGCAGGGGGCCCACTATAGCGCCGATCGCCACCAATAGGGCAAAGGCTACGTCCATCGCCATATAAATCAGGAGTCTATTCATCGCAACCCACCCAAAGCCTCCGCAACCAATTTGCTGGTAAACAGCGCTGCAAACGCCGTGCCACGTCGTTCAAAGCCTGACGATCACATACGTAGTTGAAAAACAATCGACAGGGGAGGGCATCCGTAGATGTCCCTCCCCTGTCGAGTTGAAATCCTGTGAGGGCCGCTCTAGTAGGTGTAGATCTTGACCAGCCGCTTCTCCGTCTCGGCCTCGATCCTGGCCACAAGCTCCACGTAGTCGGCGATGCTGGAGTTCCTCAGCTTGCGCTTCAGCAGTTCGTCCAACTGGAAGATGCCCGCGGAGTTGCTCATCGCTATCTCGAGGCTGATCGGCTTCACCTCGCCGCGCTTGAGCGTCACGCTGTCGATCGCGGCTGCCGAGACAGAGTGGATGTTCACCTGGCCCGTCTCGAAAGGTATCCGCGAACGCCCCTCGGTGATATCCAGCGCGTCGGCCACCTTGACCACCCCGGCCTCAATCGTCAGACACGGCACGTCCCAGCGATGCGCGATGATCGCGTGCAGCACCTCGCAGGTAACGATCGTCCGCTCCTCAACGCCGTAAACGCCGTCGAGAAGCTCTTTGAGCTTCGGCGCAGCCAGGATCAGGCTGTGGTGCTCGTGTTCTTCCCTGTGGATGGCGATTCCCAGGTCGTGAAGGCATTCTGCTAACACGACGACGACCTCGGCATCGTCGTTTGTCAGGCCATAGTTTTTCACGACGTTGGGCTCGATTCCCGCGTCGACGAGCAAGCGCAGCAGCTTGAGCGCTACGTTCGCGACGATGCGGATGTGCACCTCGCCGTGATCGCTGATACCGGAGCGATCGACGGCGTTGATGTTGACGCACTTCCACAACTGATGCAGCTCGACGTCCTGGTTTATTCTCTCGACTAACTGTTCGAGTTTCTTATTATGCTTTGTTGGTACGTTTATGGGCACGTTTTGTGCTCTCCAATTCTTCCATCTAGCGTGTCGAAACGTTCATCTCTTCCATCTTGCCTGTCACGGTTCAAGCACGATTTGCGCTCTTCCTTTGCGTCCTGGCGAATATCGAGCTATCAAGAATATTCTATCAGTTTCCCTGCTCGGTCGCCAACCTCTCGACGACAAAGTATACTCTATTCACGTTACCGCCAATTGAACGTCCTGTTAGCTTCAGGTTAAGGCATGTAAATTCTTCATTTAAGGTAAACGCTTTTTTCGGCAGCAGTGTCGGCGTGATGGAAGGCTTGACAGGCGTGCTGGTCATCGAGGACGAGGTTCTCGTGATCGGCAAGTTTCTGAAGCTACACAGGAACGACATGGCACCGGCCGGAAAGGCAAGTTTGACGCTGAGAACGCTCACGCCAACGGCAATGTGAACGAGAACGTGGCGCCCTGGCCCTCAACGCTCTCGACCCAGATCTCGCCGCCGTGAGCCTGGACGATGTGCTTCGCCACGGCGAGCCCAAGGCCAGTTCCGCCCGACGACCGCGATTTGTCGGCCTTGTAGAAGCGCTCGAAGACGCGCGACAAGTTTTCCGCGGGGATGCCAATGCCAGTATCGGCAACAGACACGCACACTCCAGCGTTTCGGCCCGCCGCGCGAACCGTCACATTGCCTCCTGCCGGCGTGAACTTGATCGCGTTGTGGATCAGATTGATCAGCACCTGCTGCACTCGCTCGCCGTCGGCCATAACCTTCGCCAGACCAGGGGCAATCTCAGCTTCGAGCGACACGCCGGACCGCTCGGCCTGCGCGCGCAGTCGCTCAACCGAGGTTTCTATCAGCCAGTTCACCTCCGCCGGCTCCAGCTTCAGCGCAACCTGCCCGGACTCGATGCGCGATAGCTCCAGCAGCTCGCGAACCAGTTGCGTCAGGCCGTCCACCTCCACATCCATCCTGGTCAGGAAATCCTCGGCCACCGCAGGATCGTGGAGCGCGCCGTCTCGCAGCGTCTCCACCAGCGCCTTGACAGAGGCCAGCGGGGTTCGCAACTCGTGGGAGACGTTGGCGATGAACTCGCGGCGCACGGCTTCGGCGCGCCGGACCTCCGTGAGGTCCTGAAGCACCAGCAGCGCCTGCAGGGTGCCCCCTTCCCTGACAGTGGTGACCACTGCCCGCAGGAATCGCTTCGGCGTGCCAAGTTCGATCAACCGAGCGCTGTCTTCCTGCTTTCCGGTTCCCGCAAGGCAATCCCCCACCAGTTGCGCAAGTTGGTGGTCGCGAACCACCCCGACGATGGATCGACCGAGGTAATCCTGCTTGGGGAGATGCAGCATTTTCTCCGCAGCCTTGTTGACGAGGGTCACGTTTGCATCACCATCGGTAATGATGATGCCATCGGCCATGTTGGCCAGAATCGCAGCCATCCGACTGTGCTCGTTGGACATGGTCTCAATGGTTCCCTTGAGAACTCCGCTCATCTGGTTGAAGGCGCGGGCCAGTTCGCCGATCTCGTCTTCGGAGACGACGCGAATTTTCTGGTCTAGATCGCCGGCGGCAAGTCGCCGTGCCATATGCGTCAACTCCCTCACTGGCCACACCGTGGCCCCGGCGATGACGAATGCCAGGACGATGGCCAGGACGGCCGCAACTAAGACGGCCAGCAGCACCGCCATCAGAAGTTGGGGCGCGACCGTAACCAGATAGTACTCGCGCACCAGATGCAGGATGTAGGCAGCGAGGAAGGACATGCACACGACGATCAGAACGACGTAGCTCAGGCCGATGCGCCATCGAATGCTCTTGAACATAAAATACCCTCGACCGTCTAGCCTGCCGCGGTCTCAGAAGGGCGAACCTTGTGTTCGCCTCTACACTCCTGCTCGCGACTCAGAGTTCCCGCAAAGCGTGCCGCATAGATTGCACCAGCTTTGCCAGTGTCAGCCTCGGAATCTGTAGCCTACGCCGCGAACCGTCTCGAGGTGCTGCGGGGACGCGGGGTCTTCCTCGATCTTCTCCCGCAGCCCGCGCACGTGCACGTCTACCGTCCGCGTGTCGCCAGAGTAGCTGTAGCCCCAGACACGCTCCAGCAAAGCCTCGCGCGTGAACACCTGACCCCGATTGGCGATCAGGAAAGCCAGGAGATCGAACTCCTTGGGCTTGAGACCGAGGGCAATGCCCTGGCGCCGAATCAGGTGCTGTGCCAGGTCCACCTCGAACTCTCCCACGAAAAGCACCTGAGCCACGTCACCCTGGACCGCTTTGGCGGTCTCCTCCTGAACCATCCTCACCCGGCGCAGCATCGCCTTGACGCGTGCCAGCAGCTCCCGCATGCTGAAAGGCTTGGTCATGTAGTCGTCGGCGCCCAACTCGAGGCCCACGATCTTATCGATTTCCT
Organism: Chloroflexota bacterium; assembly: GCA_023480885.1. GTDB lineage: Bacteria > Chloroflexota > UBA6077 > FW602-bin22 > JACPRP01 > JAMCWX01. The sequence continues at coordinate 9,060 of JAMCWX010000010.1, forward strand.
CGTCCTTTGCCGTGAGCATCAGAATCGGCACGTTCGCATCCTTGCGCAGCACACGGCAGACCTCGAAGCCGTCAAGCTTGGGCAGCATCACGTCCAGCACGATCAGATCAGGGTGTTCCTGTCCGAACATCTCCAGCGCCTGGACGCCGTCGAAGGCAACCGCGATCTCGTGGCCTTCTTTCTGGAGGTTATACTTGATAGTCTCCACCAATGTGGGCTCGTCGTCCACGATAAGTATCTTCGACATGTCCTCTCCCATCCAAGGCAATTGTATAGGGATTGCTGCCAATCGCGCAAACTGTGAGTCAATAATGCTTCTTTATCCTGGTCTCCGCCCTCTTTCTCAATGCCCGCACACTCTGCTGGCTGATTCTAAGCTCTGAGGCGATTTCCTCTGGCGTGCTGTCCTGCCAGTAGAGCTTGAACAGAATGCTCTTCTGTTTTGGTGAGAGTTGCTTCATCGCTTCCTTGAGACGAGGGCTCGGAGACTTCTGGCTTGAACAGGGGATCGAGCCATTCGGCACGCCATCGACGATATCCTCGTTCAGTTCCGCTTTACGGCTCATCTTTCGACGCTCGCGCCGAATGTAGTTTATCAATCGCCATCGGACCTTCTGCTTCAGGTAAGCGTCGAGGTTATCGGCTGGCTCGCGACTCCGATCCATCGCCGCTTCGATCAGCGCGATCATGCCCTCCTGCTGAAGGTCGTCGACGTCCAGCATTGCGCCGTTAGCGTACTGCCGAAGCCGCAGCGCGTTGTCGAGAAGCGCTGGCCGGTAGCGCAGGAGCAGAGACTCGATAGCCCCGGCCTCGCCCTCCTGGGCACGGGCCAGCAAAGTACCGAGTTGAGTATCTTCGACGCATTCGTTCATCATTATCACTTCCACCTGTCATTTGATCAGCGCCGTTGAGCCATAGCCACGGCAGCTGGCGATCACCTTGCCGACTATTTTGACATCCCTGGCCAGTATGGGCTTCATTTTGCGGTTCGCCGGCTGAAGGCGAACCCGGCCGTGTTGGCGAAAGAAGAACTTGACCGTGGCCTCGTCGTGGAGCAGCGCGACCACGATATCGCCATCCTCCGCTATCTCCTGCTGGCGCACGATTATGTAATCTCCGTCGAAAATGCCAGCCTCGACCATGCTGTCCCCCTGCACGCGCAGCGCGAAGACGGGCGCGTCGCTGCCGATTTTTCTCAGGTCGATGTAGCCCTCGACGTTCTCTGTGGCCAACAGCGGCTGCCCGGCGGCCACGCGGCCGATGAATGGGATCCGTCTCTGGGAGCGACCATCGAAACGATCGATCAGTTTTATGGCGCGATGAGCGCGATTAATATTAGGCAGCGATTCGTCGCGCCCGATGCTGAGGTATCCTTTCTGCTCCAGTTTGCAGAGGTGAGCGTAGGCTGTCTGGCTCGACGACAGCCCAAGCGCCGCACAGACCTCGCGCACGGTGGGCGGATAACCGTTCTCGGCGACGAAGCCACGGACAAACTCCAGAGTATCTTGCTGCCGCCTCGTGAGCTTCGTCGACTGCAGCTTCGCCGTCCCTGCCTTGCTCGCGCCCATTTCCGCCTCGCCTCCGATCAGAAATACAAACAATTGTTTGCTAACATGGCATTATTATAGCGCGAGGCAAGGAGGCTGTCAAGACAAAAATTCAGGATTAGTGCGCGGAATAAGGATTTACTCATATTACATTGACTCCGGTTCCCTGGGTGTGCCACAATAAGGTCTCAATCTCGGCCGAGAGGGGGAAAAGACGTTTGATTCTGAAAGACACGCTGGGGGATGCGATCATCCTCAGCGTCTTCGATTTTCTTATGGGGTTCGTCGTTCTTTTCTGCATGGGGCTACTCATTAGAGGTCTCAAGTATATCGAGATCATCGACCGCGGGAAAGCCGAGCCGGACGTGAAGGTTAGAAGCAGCAAGCACACCAACGGCGAGGAAAAACCCGCGCCTGCCATAAAGGCTAGCAGCGTTAAGGAGGTTTAGCGTGCCCATCGTTCCTGGCGACTGGATTACGGCCCTTTTCAGCATGACGGAAAGGTGGATTGGGGCCACCGGCATCGTGCATTTCTCCATCGGCAATTTCGTGATGATTGCCGTGGGGTTTCTGTTGATATATCTTGGCATAACGAAGCGACACGAGCCGTTCCTGCTCGTGCCCATCGGCGTCGGCGCCATCCTGGCGAACATTCCCAACACCGGGCTGATGGAGCAAGGGGGACTGCTGCGCTACTTCTATAGCGGCGTCGAGCTGACCATCCTGCCCCCACTTATCTTTCTCGGAGTGGGCGCGATGACCGATTTCGGTCCGCTCATCGCCAATCCCAGCGTGATTCTCTTCGGAGCCGCCGCTCACATTGGCATCTTCATCGCCCTGGTCGGAGCCAAGATGCTCGGCTTCTCGATCTACGAGGCCGGCGCCATCGGCATAATCGGTGGCGCTGACGGGCCGATGGCCATCTACGTTTCCTCCAAGCTCGCGCCTCACCTCCTGGGGCAGGTAGCGGTGGCCGCGTACTCCTATATGGCGCTGCTGCCAATCATTCAGCCGCCCATAATGCGCCTGCTGACGACCAAGAAAGCGCGCACGACGATTATGAAGCAACTGCGTCCCGTGACACGTAGAGAGCGGATCATCTTCCCTATCGTAATGCTCGTCGTCGTCAACGCTCTCCTGCCACCCATCGCTCCTCTCGTTTCAATGTTCATGCTGGGTAACCTGCTGCGAGAGAGCGGCGTCGTCGAGCGGCTTTCGAATACAGCCGCCGGAACGATGTTAGACATCGTCACCATCTTCCTGGTGACCGCCATCGGCGCGACGATGAGCGCCGAGAACTTCTTCAACTTCAGGACGGCCGAGATAGTCGTGCTGGGAATGATCGCCTTCGCCACAGGCACGGCAGGGGGTGTGCTGGCCGGCAACGTGGCCTACTGGTTAACCAAGGGGAAAATAAACCCGCTCATCGGCTCTGCTGGCATCGCCGCGGTGCCGATGGCTGCCAGGGTATCGCACATGGTCGCCTTCAAGGAGAACCCGCGCAACCTGCTCGTGATGCACGCGATGGGACCCAACATCGCCGGCGTGTTCGGCACGGCAGTGTCGGGGTCAATTATGTTAACCTTGCTGGGCTTTTCCTAGAGAGCGCCTCGCGCAGGTCTTTTTCCCTTATCCTGCCCTCGAGGGTAACCTGGCTGTCGACGATCACCACAGGGATAACCCCCTTATAGCGCCGGTAGAGGTCATCATCCGTGCTTATATCTATCTCTTCTACGGTCAGATCGTAATCGTGTTGCAGCTCGTCGAGGCTGTTCCGCACGCCTCGACAGAGCGTGCAGCCTTGTTTCGTGTAGAGGATTACGTGGTGCGCCTTGGAGCGTTTGTGGCGAAAGAACATATAGTCCTTTACGTTGTTGGTCACGATGGCCGCTTCTTTTTCCTGAGCTACGGCGGCGATGAGGGCATCCGTCGTCGAGAGAATCTTGCCCCGCCGGGCGAAATCATATCGACGGCTCAACCGATCTCTTGCGCCACCAGTTCTCTAACCGTTGGTCTGTAGTTGAGCACCAGGAACCCGGCGATGAACGGCATGGCTGAAAGGAGCGTCATAGCCGTGGGAAGGCCCCAGTTGTCAGCTAAGAAGCCGGTGATCGACACGCCGACGCCGCTCGTAACAAAGGCCAGCCCCAGCGCCAGACCCGAGGCCAGCCCCAGGTTCTTCGGCATCATCTCCTGCACCATCACCAGCGTGATGCTGAAGGTCGAGCCAAAAAGAAGTCCCATGGGAACCGCCACCAGGAACGAGAGGGGCGGCATAGTTTGCAGGAAAAGGTACACTACCGGCGACAGGAGCACTGACGAGAAAAACACAACCTTCTTTCGGCCGATCATATCTGATAGCACCCCACCGATCAACGCGCCCACGGCCAGCGCTATCAGTACCACAAAGAGGATCTGGCTCGATGTCTCTATCGAAACGCCTTTGCTCTCGTACAACAACGGCAGGAAGTTGTTTATGCCACCCTGGGTCCAGGAGCGGAGCATAATCAGCAAGATGAGCGATGCGATGCCTACGATGGGCACGTCCAGCTTGGTCGACGATTTGGCCGCGGTCTTTACTGCCTTCTTGCGATGTTGCTCGACGGCAAACATCGCCTGGTAGAGCCAGAGGGCGCTGATAATGCCAGGCACCAGCATAAAGACTGAGCCACGCAGCCCAAAAGTCGCGAACAGCGCCGCGCCGATGACAGGGCCGAGGGAATAGCCGAAGTTACCGCCGAGCATGTAGACCGAAACGGCTGTCCCCTTCCGCTCCTCGCTTAGCAGCGACGCGTTCATGGCGCCCTGCGGATGGAAAGCTCCCGCGCCGAGGCCCGCTAACGTGGCGATGATGATTAACCAGACATAATCGGGAGCAAATCCAAAGCCGCTTATGAAGATAGCCCCCCAAAGCAGTCCGCCAGGCGCCAGCAATCTGGTGCCGAATCGATCGGCCAGGTAACCAAAGAGTGGCTGCGATAGCGAGGACGTCACCGTATACATCGTGGCGATAAACGCCACGCCGACGTATGACAGGTTCAACGAGGCCATTAGCAAAGGGAAGGCAATCGGGATGATGTTGGCGTTCAGGTCTGTGGCGAAATGGCCGATGGCCACCGACCACAACAGTTTGTTCTTGAATAGCGACATCGAGAACTCCCATCGTCAAGGTCAAGGCAAAGCTGCCGGGAAGAGCCTCCTCAATAACGACGCCATCCGCAGGAATCAGAGGACGGGGGCTGAAGGATCGAGGATGCTCGATCATTATAGCACATTGGCTAACTTAGCAAACATTCCCTGAGGGAAGCTTGTATGGAGCTGTCAATCGGCCTATTGACTTCAGGGTTGCGGCGGATTAGGATAGAGACTACCAGGGGGAGAACTAGTTACCCGCACTCTGGACGACAGGCTTATGGCGGAAGAAATGCCCGGCATCGTCACTAAGATACTTTTGCCCCAGCGACGACCCGACGTGCTGCGTCGTCCCAGACTGATGGAGTTCCTACACCAGCACATCGATCATCGCTTATTGCTCGTTTCCGCGCCCGCGGGCTACGGCAAGACTACGCTCTTGATCGATTTCGCCCACGACTTAAGCTTTCCCGCCTGCTGGTACTCGCTCGACGACTCCGATGGCGATCCCAGGGTTTTCTTCCAGTATCTTATCGCCACCATTCAGCAGCGATTTCCAGAGTTTGGGCACCAGGCGCAATCCCTGCTGCGCGCTATTGGAGATGTCGGCAAAGAAATGAAATCCATCGTCGGCGTGATAGTCAACGAGATTCAGTCCACTATCCCGCAGTATTTCGCGGTCGTCCTCGACGACTATCACTGCGTCGACGATAGCGATGACGTCAACGAGGCTATCGACCTGCTACTTTACTATCTGCCAGAGCACTGCCACATCATCCTCGCCACCCGCACCCTGCCGCGGCTTACCCTCTCGCGCCTTGCCGCCCACCGCCAGGTAGCAGGCCTCGGCATGCGCGATCTCATGTTCACGGCGCAGGAGATCAGGGAGCTGATGAGCAAGAACTTCAAGCTCATCCTGCCTGAGAATCGCGCCGAAGAGATGGCCGTGGAATCCGAAGGCTGGATCACGGGGATACTGCTCACGACGCACACCCTGTGGCAGGGCCTGTTCGAAACGATAGTGCGCGCCCGCAAGTCGGGGGGAGAAATCTTCGACTACCTGGCCATGGAGGTCTATCAGCAGCAAAGCGAAGAGGTGCAGCGGTTCCTGCTTTCGACCTCTATTCTCCCACGCCTTAACCACGGCCAGTGCGATGAGTTGCTAGGTATCGCCAACTCACGAGAGATACTCACGTACCTCGAAGACATCAACCTGTTCATCGTCCGTCTCGACGAGGAGGGCGAATGGTATCGCTACCACAACCTCTTCCAGGAGTTCCTGGAAGCCAAGCTCAAGACGGAGTTTCCGGCGCAATTCCACGAGCAAAACCTTCGCGCTGCTCGACTCGCCGAAAGCGCGAGGGACTGGAACCAGGCAATCAATCACTACCTCAAGATAGCTGATTATCGGCAAGTTGTGAGGATCATCGACGCTGTGGCAGAGCGAATGCTCAACGCTGGGCAATGGCGAACCGTCGCCCGCTGGATCGATATGCTACCCGAGATGGAGATGCTCCGCTACCCTTCTGTTCTCATACACAAGGCTACCATTCTCGGCCAGATTGGCGAATTGGACAAAGCCATCGACTATTTGAATCTGGCTTGTGACAGGCTTCTTCAGAGCGGTGACAGAGAGGCAGCAGCTAGATGCTTCATCCTCAGGAGCACAGCCAGGCGATTGAAGGGCAGGCATTATGAGGCCATCGAGGACTCGCAACAGGCGCTCGAACTGGTTCCCTTCGAGCGCTCGCCTATCGCCGCCCAGGCACACAAGAACCTCGGCCTCTGTTGCTGGATGCTAGGCGACAGCGCCAGGGGAGCCGCCGAACTGGAGCGCGCGCTGGACATCGCGGAAGCTAACGACGACGTCTACAACCTGGCCATGCTTCACCTGGACCATGGCGACCTGTGTGTGACGACGGGGGAACTGGATAACTCACACTACCATTACCGCGAAGCAATTCGCTACTGGCAGCGTCTCGGCAACGCTGGTTACCTGGGCCAAACACTTAATGGGATAGCCGTCCTCTTGTACTACCGTGGCCAATACGATGAGGCGCTGCAAACACTGGAAGAGGCGCTCGCCAAGGCGAGAGAAGTCGGATACCTGAGAGTGGAGGCTTATGCCCTGGCCAGCGTAGGCGATGTGCACCTGGATCTTCGACGGCATAAAGAAGCGCTGGAAGCGTACGAAATGAGCCTGGAGATCGCCCGCAGGGTCGACGAAGCTTTCCTCATCGCCTACTGCCTGGGCGCAATCGGCATGGTTCATCGCCTGGCCGGCGAGATGGTGACGGCCGAGAAGTTCGTCAAGCGAGCCCTCCAACTGGCCACCGCGCGCAAGTCGCATTTCGAGATCGGCCTTTTCGAGACTTTGCTGGGCATCCTTTGCAACGACCGGGGAGAAGCGCTGCACGGCCAGCGCTACCTGCGACACGCCTGCCGGTGTCTGAGGCGCAGCAACGCCCAGCGCGAGCTGGCGCGAGCCAAGATTCACCTCGCGAACGCGAGCTTCTTGCGGGGGCAGACAGATCAGGCAATGAAGCACCTCGCGGACGTCTTGGAAATGGCCGCCAGGCTGGGATATGACCAGTTCCTCGTCGTCGAGGGCCGGAGCGCCAGGCCACTGATCGAGTTTGCCGTGGCGCGCGGTCTCGGCGCCACCCAGTTGCAAAGCGTGTTGCGGCGTGTAGGGGATGCCTCTCCCTTGCCGGCTGAGCAATCTGCGTTCACGCCCCTCGTGGAAGTTCAGCTCGACAGGCCTCACAGCGTCGAGGTCTTTGCGCTGGGCCACTCGCGCGTGGTGTGCGACGGCAGGGTGATCACCACAGCCGACTGGGCCACCGAGAAAACCAAGGAAATGTTCTTCTACTTCCTATCCCATCCCGATGGCCTGAGGCGGGAGCAAGTCGTGGACGGTTTGTGGCCCGACCAGCCCCCTGGCAAAGGAGACGGTTGCTTCCACTCGACCATGTATCGTCTGCGTCGCGCCCTTTACAACGACTGCATCATCTATGACAATGGACAGTACCGTCTCAACGTCGCCGGCAACTTCTACTGCGACGCGGAAGAGTTCGAGAACCTGATCGCTCAGGCCGATAGGCTGAATCCGGACCCCGCACAGGTCGACCTCTACCGCCAGGCGATCGAGCTGTATCGGGGAACCTTTATCGACGACCTCTACGTAAACTGGTGCGAGGACCAGCGCCAGAGTCTGGAGGATGCTTATCTGCGCGCCCTCTACGCGCTGTCACGCTTCCACATCGATCGCGGCGATTATCAGACTGGCCTCAGTTTTCTAGATCGCATCATCGCCAGGGATAGCTTCAGCGAGGAGGCCCACTGCGAGAAAATGCGCTGTCTCATGCTGATGGGTCAGCAATCAGCAGCCATCAAGCACTATCGCCGATATCGGGACTCCCTCGAACGAGATCTCGGCGTCAATCCGTCACCAAAGATAAAGGCGGTCTATCAAGAGGTTCTTCGAGATGTGGTCCCCTCCAGGCCACAGCCCTCCCGCTGAATCTCAGACCAGCTACCTTCAGCCCCCGCGGACTTTCTTGCCAACTATTTATCATTTTCGATGGAAAATCTCCGAAAAATGCATCCCTTGTCAGTGTTTTGTGAGAGTCGATCTCTATACTCCTCAGTATAAGCAGGGCAAAGCCCGAAAAACAAGAGGAGGCTCGCAAGATGAAAGGGATCCGCAATCTCTCCTGGAAGATCGTCTACGCAGCTCTGGCCATCGCAGCTCTGGCGATCGCCAGCGGCGCGCCCGTCGGCGGCAGCGGCTTCTAGTCCTGGCCCAACTCTTTGACAACTATCCATTAGGAGGCGACCTGGGTGATTCTACCGGCGGCGATCGTAATTGCGCTGATCACAGCCGCAGTGCGAGGCGGGAGCCTGCGCCATCTAGCCGATTTGCGTTTGCGCTTCGGATGGATGTTCTTGCTAGCCTTCTTCCTGCAGGCCTACGTGGTCTATTTCCCGGCAGGAAAAGACACGGCAGCCTTTGACATCGGACGTGGGCTCCTCGTCTCCTCTTACCTTCTGCTGCTGATGGCCGTCTGCCTGAACTGGCATCTAGCGGCGATGCGGCTCCTGGGACCTGGCTTGATCCTCAATTTTGTCGCCATCCTCGCAAACGGAGGGTATATGCCAGTAGCACCGGAGTCGCTAACGCAGTCGGGATACCAGAACCTGGTTTCGGTCCTCGAGCCAGGAAGCCGCGTGTTCCTGACCAAGGATGTTTTGATCCCGCGTGACGAGATACAGCTCTACGCGCTGGGCGATATCTTCGTGTTGCCGCTACCCAAGCCAATCGCCAGCGTCTTCAGCCCTGGCGACGTTCTCATCGCAATCGGGACATTCCTGCTGATACAGACAGGACTGAGTGGACAGAGGCGCCGCGTTGGTTACGCCTTTCACTAGTTGAACAGGACGGAGGCCAGCTTCGTCTGAAAAGGCGCAGCTTACAGTCCCCGTAATACATTGCCTTGCCAGTAATGTGTTACAGTTCCGTCCGACTTCTCTCCCCCGCTTGAGGCAGGGCAGCAATGCCCTGCCTAAACTTTGCACGGGTGATTGGTGTGGTGGCGCCTGAACCTGCGGGCTTGCAGGTTGCTGAACGCGTCAAGGCTGGTTATGTGCAGGTGGCGCGAACCTCGCGTTTGCGCTCAAGTAGCCGCAGGATCATCAACATCTGGCAGAATTCTCAACGGGAGGAACCGATGTCTTTCGAAGGACTGCAAGCGGTTATCGGCAGGGCAGTTGTCGACCAAAGCTTCCGCAACGGGCTCCTGGAGGACCCCTCCAGCGCGATAGACGCTTTCGAACTCACCGAGACCGAGTTCAAGGCAATAGCCACTATTCGCGCGGACGATCTTCAGCAGTTTGCCACCAAATTACACTGGTGGATCACGCAAAATGCCTTGCAGGGCGAGCGATACGAGCCCATCGTGCAGCGCGATTACGAGACTTGCTGTCTCCAGCTTCCCTCAAACACCATCTCGCCAATGTCGTTGCGTGGCCGGGGATTGGGCCAGCGCTCGGCGTAGCCCAGCGGCGTCATTGCCACCACTCTGATGTGAGATGGAATGCCCAGCAAGTCCTTTACGCCCTGCTCGTCGAATACACCCACGAAACAGGTGCCTAACCCGACTTCCGTGGCCGCCAGCAAGATGTGATCCATCACTATGCCCACGTCCACCAGGTAGTAGTCTTGGCCATACATATGCCCCGACCTGGCGGGGTCGGCGCAGGCCACCAAGACGACTGGCGCCATCGCCAATCCCTTGGCCCCCGGGTTCGGATAATGTTCCGAGGCTTCGACGTTGCTCAGTTGCGCGAGTTTCTCTCTAGTCGCCTGATCGCGCACCACGATCAGCTTCCAGCACTGCTTGTTGGCCCAGGTGGGCGCCAGCCGCGCCGAGGCGAGCACCTCCCGCAGCTTCTCTTCCTCGACAGGCTGGTCAGTATACTTGCGAACCGTCCTTCGTTCTTCAATTGCCTTTATCATAGCGGCTATCACCTCCATTTACCTGGACTGATTATTGCACGTATCCTGGGCGCAAATCAACACCCTTGACAGAAAAGCAGACAAGAGTATACTTTGACGTATTCTGCGAGCGAAGGATGAGCATCGGGGTCACGCAGCTATGAAGTTCCATTATGGCAACACCGACGCAACACTCAACCTGGCCGAGGTCCTGGAAAACAACGCCAGGGCAAGGCCCCAGGCCATTGCCACGATCTGTCTCGGATCGCAACTTACTTACGCCGAGACCAATACGGCGGCCAATCGCTTTGCCAATGGCTTACGGAACCTGGGCGTTGGCGAGGGCGACAGGGTTGCTGTTATGCTGCCCAATATCCCTGAGTTCGTCATCGCCTACTTCGCCGTCCTCAAGCTTGGCGGCACCGTCGTGCCTATGAACACGATGTTCAGGCAGATCGAGATTCGGTATATTCTGGAAGACTCGCAGGCCAAGGCGATGATCGTTTGGGAGCCTGTCATCGCCGAAGCGCTGAAGGCGTTGCCCCTTTGCCCTTCCTGTCGCCACTGCATCGCCGTCGGCGACAATCCACCTCCAGGCACGCTGGCTCTGCAAGCGATCACGGAATCGTCGCCATCGGACCTGGCAACCTGCCAAACGCGAGAAACAGATACCGCGGTGATCCTGTACACTTCAGGCACGACGGGCCGCTCCAAAGGCGCGGAACTCACTCACTTCAACATGCATAGCAACGCCACCACCGTGGCCGATATGATCGACATCCAGGACAGCGATAGGTTTGTCGCCACCTTACCTCTCTTTCACTCGTTCGGCCAGACCCACGTGATGAACGCCACTTTCGCACGTGGCGGGTCTATCATCCTTCACCCACGCTTCGAGGCCAGCCGAGTGCTCGAGTCCTTCCAGCGCGACGGCGCCACGCTGTTCGCTGGCGTGCCCACTATGTACTTCTATTTGCTGCAGGCAGCCAGCACCGAGGGCATCGCGGCCAACAGCCTTCGCCTCTGCATCTCGGGAGGCGCCCCGCTGCCAGTCCCCGTGTTGCACGAGTTCGAGAAGCGGTTCGGCGCGGTGATCCTCGAAGGCTACGGTCTTTCCGAGACGTCGCCGGTGGCCTGCTCCAACAGGCCCGATAGAGCCCGCAAGCCCGGCTCCATCGGCATTCCTATTCCTGGAGCCGAGATGCGCATCTTCGACGATCGGGGCCGCGAGCTGCCGGCGAACGAGGTTGGAGAGGTGGTCATTAGAGGACCGCTCATCATGAAAGGCTACTTGAACGAGCCCGAGGCCACAGCGGAGGCAATGCGCGACGACTGGTTCCACTCGGGCGACCTCGGATATCACGACGAGGACGGCTACTTCTACATTGTCGATCGCAAGAAGGATATGATCCTCAAGTCCGGCTATAATGTCTATCCACGAGAGGTGGAGGAGATTCTCTACCGCCACCCGGCGGTTGCGGAGGCGGCTGTGGTCGGCGTGCCCGACGTTGCCAAGGGTGAAGAGGTCAAGGCTTACGTAGCGCTCAAAGCCGACGTCGCGGCGTCGGAAGAGGGGATCGTCGACCACTGTCGCAAACTGCTGTCAGCATATAAATGTCCCAAATACGTGGAGTTCTTGCCCTCCCTGCCCAAGAGCGCCACAGGAAAGATACTGCGCCGCGAACTGAGAAATCCGAGCTCATGAAGGTGTCGCTGGTCGCGGCGCTGATGACGATTAACAAGATAATGCGGTCTTAAAGCAACCGGTCCCGCGGGAGGCCAGAGACGGCCTCCCCTACGACGTGTTCTATCCCGTAGTGGCGGCCGTCTCTGATATTTGCCTCTCTACTATGGTGAACCTAGGTTCACCGACAGGAGATGAACGGATGATAATCGACGCTTTGCTCAAGAATGAAGATGGACAGACGCTGGGGAAGTTGGTGGCTAACGAGAAGACATTCGCCAGCGGATCGCGAGGCTTTTTCGGCCAGGGCAAGATCGAGATCGACGGCAAGCGCTATCAGGCACAGGTGCAGCTCGTCGAGATCGGCTCCAAGGAACAGAAGAAATAACTGAGGCCCCTTTGGCGAGGGCCGACCTCCTGCCGAAAAAAGAGACTAACGGCGCTCCGATACGCATCAGAACGCCGTTAATCTGTATTGGGCAACTGCACGCCCATCTCTAGGTTTGACAGCCCGGGCTTACCACACGCGACCCATCATGCCACCCCAGCCGCCAAAGCCTCCAGTGCGGCCAGAGCGGAAGCCGCCCATCATACCGCCATAACCGCCCATCATGCCCCCGAAGCCACCACAGCCATAGCCATAGCCGCCAAAGCCCTGACCAGTTCCAGTGGCGTTGATGGCCGTCTTAATTCGGTCCGCCGCCTGCTGCAGCCACGCGTCAGCCTCATCCTGCGTGATATACCCGTACTTGACGCGAAGCTGAATCATGTCTTTCTCAGGGGCCAGCAGAGTATCGATTAGCTGCTGCTCGGTAGCCTTGCCCTGAGCGATCTGCACCAGCGACTTGCCCTGCTGAAGCTGGTTGACGATATCCTCTCGGGTCGTGCCGATGAGCTTGGCCACGAGATCGAGGTGGTAGCCGCCCATCATGCCCCAGCCGTACCCATACGGAGCGTTGCGGGGCGTTGGCGTTGCGGGCGCGGCGAAGATTGTCGTCGCCAGCACGGCCGAGACTAAGATCACCACCACGAGACTGCCCAGAAGCTTGAATTTCGAGATGTTCATCGTTCACACCTCCTTTCCACTCTTGATTCTGTGGAAATCATAGCAGGCAAATGTGAATTACTTGTGAAGATGGCTTGAGGAGGTGATGAAGATTCAGGCTGGAGACATAATCTTGTACGTGCACCGCGGGCCTTCGTCGAGAAGGCACTCGCTCATCTCTACCTCGGTCCCGAACAGCTTGCCCAGGAAGAGCAATTCCAGGCGGCAAATCTGGCGGTGGCGCAGCGCCACGCGATGGTAACGGCAGTTGTGCTCGTGCAGCAGGTAACCATCGGCCGTCTTCTCCCAGTCGGCCAATGAACCCGCGTTGCTCAGCAACCCCGCCAGGCTGGCGACCTTCTCTTCAAGGTTCTTGCCATTCATTTCAATGGCGTGCTGGCGGTACAGTCTATTGGCAAGCCGCTCGACGAGCTGCTTTATCTTGTCCTCACCGTCCATGGCCTCGATTTCTTCGAGGACCCAATCCAATAGCAGGTGGTAGCTTCTGGGGAAAAGCTCCTCGGCGCGCTCGGTGAGCGCATAGATGTTACGGGGGCGGCCCAACCGCTGCCTTTCCTCGTGCGACATCACCAGCGCATCCCGTTCCAGCACGCTAAGATGCTGGCGTATACACATGGAAGTCAGGCCGAGATCTCGGGCTAGCTCGTCGACCGAGGCGCTACCCCTTCTCTTCAGAATGTCCAGTATCTCCTGTCGAGTGGCCTGCATCTCTCGCAACTTGCCAGTCCTCCAAGGCGCATTTATGTTTACCCCGATTCTAACAGAAACGCGCTCTTTTGTGAAGTAAATTTGCTTGATAGCTTTATAACTTTTCCAAAGTATGTACTTGACAAACTGGCCATGTCGTGCTAGTCTAGATTCAGGCAGAGTAGCAGCTTTAGACAAGGAGGTGCCAGATGAAGGTAATAGCAGACGTCAAATGCTACCATTGCGGGTTCATCTCGGGGCAGCTCGTCGGAGAGCAAAATGGTAGGATTCGGCCCGAATCCTTTCATCCAGTGGACAAATATCCTAGACCGCTGCCGCGGTCGGGTGACATATTACGTTGTGGACGGTGTGGTGGGCCGGTATACCTCGAGGATGTACGCATCTATCACAAGCGCATTGTCGAGCCAATTCCGCCGGCTCGCCGTGGCCGTCCTCGTGGCGCCAAGACTTTGGCCAAGGCCAGCTAGTGCGCCGCCAGGTTTCTTGAAGGGGGAATTACTATGTACAAGAAGATATTGGTTGCTCTAGACGGTACGCAGTCTACCGAGTCGGTGATCGATCACGTCGTCGACATCGCACGCGCTGAGAATTCAGAAGTCGTCTTACTCAACGTCCTGCCCGAGCCACGCGCTGAATATGTCAGCGGAATAGTCGTCACGCCATTAAAAGAGGCGGTCGAGCGATCGCTGGCGAAGGCGCAGGATTACTTGCGCGGGATGTCCTGGCGGCTGGAACTCCACGGCATCAAAACGAAGCACGTCGTGAGATTGGGCGACCCGGCCGAGGAGATAATCAAATGCGCCGACCTTCACGAAGTCGACCTCATCGCCATGGTCCCGCATAAGCGACGCGGCCTGGATCGCATTTTCCACAGCAGCGTCTCCCACAAAGTGATGAGGTCTGTGCCCACGCCGATGTTGCTGCTTAATGCAGCGTAAGAGCTGCTGAGGAAACCACTCCTTTCGGCAATCTTGCGGCGGTTGAAACCGCGCGCTACGCAAACTAAACCCGCCCTTCGGCGGGTTGGGCCCGGGTCGAGTCGACGTAGGCCGACTTCGTTTAAATAGCGCGCGGTTTCAACCGCCGCGAGCCACAACGCCAGCATTGCCGCGCAAAAGGCTGACGCACACCCCGAATCAGAGAAACCCATTGACTCCTCATGTGCCTGATAGTATAATCGGCTTACGAAACGACGTTGCGGCAAACGAAACATGACCAGGAAGACGCCAAAGCCGAACACATCCAGCACAGACCTCGATCGCCATCGGAGCAGCATCCAATCCGTACGCCGTGCCGTGAGCCTGCTCAAGGCTTTCGAACCCAACCGGCCCGAGTTGGGCGTCTCGGAGCTCAGCCGAGCCGTTGGCCTGCATAAGACCACGGTATATCGCCTCCTCGTGACGCTCAAGGAGGAAGGCTTCGTCCAGCACAACCCGGCCAACGATAGGTATCGACTTGGCCCATCCCTCATCCGCGTGGGCCGCATCGCTCTCGACAGCGTGGACTTGAGCAAGCAGGCCATGCCGCATATGCGCGCTTTGGTCGACGAGGTCGGCGAAACCGCTATGCTGGAGATATGGGACGATAGACGCACGCTGGTTGTCGCCACCGTCGATGGGCCGCGCTTCACGCACATCATCGCCCGCGCAGGTTACCATCTGCCCGCCCACGGCTCATCCGGCGGCAAAGCTATGCTGGCATTCCTGCCTTCGGAGGAAGTCGATAAGGTCCTCGCTAGGGAACTGAAGAAATACACTGAGAATACCTTTACCGATCCCGGGCGCCTGCGGGAGGAGTTGGCGCAGATTCGCGCCACCGGGGTTTCCTATGACCGGCAAGAAATCGACATCGGCGTCTGCGCGATCAGCGTCCCTATCTTCGATCATCGTGGCGAAATAGCCGGCGCGCTCACCGTCGCCGGGCCGATGCAGCGGATACCACAGGGCGAAGACAGCGCCGTCAGGCAGCTCGTCAAGAAAGCCGGCGAAGCGATTTCACGAGAGCTGGGCTACCTGGCAAAATAGCAGTTCCCGCGCTTCGCACGCTGCGCCGCTAAGCAAGACAAGTATCACGAATCTACATCAGGAGGACAAACTGATGCGCCTGCCAAAGTTCGAGTGCTTTTATCCAAAGACCGTCGACGAGGCCTGCGCCTTCCTGGCTGAACACAAGGACCAGACTCGCATCATCGCCGGCGGCACAGATCTCGTGGTCGCACTCAAACAACGCCGCACCTTGCCTCAACACCTCCTCAACCTGAAATCGATCCCCGACCTCTCGCTCATCTCCTACGACCAGAAGACAGGCCTCTCGATCGGCGCCCTCGCCACCCTCGACGATGTCGCCAGGAATCCTGAAATCAAAAAGCTATACCCATCGCTGTCGCAAGCCGCGTCCCGCGTCGCTGCCCCGCAAATCCGAAACAAGGGCACCATCGGCGGCAACGTCGCCCTCGATTCGCGCTGCTGGTACTATAATCAGTCCGAGTTCTGGCGCTCCACCCGCCCGGCCTGCTTTAAGGCTGGTGGCGATTGCTGCTACGTGGTTAAGGGCGGCAAACAATGCTACTCCCTCATCTCCGCCGACACTGTCCCCGCCTTAATCACCCTCGACGCTTCCGTCGAGTTGGTCAGCAAGGCTGGCTCCCGTGTCGTGGCCGTCGAGAAGCTCTACACAGGCATCGGCCAGACCCCTAACGTCATCAAGGCCGACGAGATTCTCACTCGCGTCCTCGTACCCGCCTCCTCGCTCAAGGGCGTTTACATCAAGCACGCCTACCGCGGGGCCATCGACTTCCCGCTGATCGGCGTCGCCGTCTCCCTCTCCCTCAACGGTGGCAACACCGTCGAGGACGTGAGGATCGCCATCGGCGCAGCGACGCCCGCTCCAGTGAGAGCGGTCAAGGCAGAGGCCGTGCTCAAGGGCAAGGCTCTGAGTGACGAGCTGTTGGCCGAGGCGGGACAGGTGGCGACGAAGGAGGTAACTCCCATCGTCCACATCTTCGCGCCCGTCGCCTACAAGAGGAAAATGGTCGAAGTTCTGCTCAAGCGGGCTGTGGGGGCAGCGAACAGGGAACAGGGAATAGGGAGCAGGGAATAGGGAATGGGAGTACGAAGAATGAAACAATTGATAGAACTCAAGGTCAACGGCGAGGTCTACGAGGTGGCTATCGAGTCCCACCGCACTTTACTAGAGGTGCTCCGCGAGAGCCTGGGCTTCGTCGGCACCAAGCGGGGCTGCGACGAGGGAACTTGCGGCGCGTGCACTGTTCTCGTCAATGGCAAGCCAATTCTGTCCTGCCTAATGCTGGCCACCGACGCCATCGGCGCGGAGATCGAGACGATCGAAGGGCAGGCAATCACTGGCAAGCCATCCCCCTTACAGAAGGCATTCGTCGATTATGGAGCCATTCAATGTGGCTTCTGCTCACCGGGAATGATACTGTCAGCCAAGGCACTGCTGCGTGAGAATCCTAAGCCAACTGAAAGAGAGATCAAGGAGGCAATCTCGGGCAACTTGTGCCGCTGCACTGGATACATCAAGATCGTCGAGGCCATCAAGGTTGCGGCTGAATCCAACGTCTAGCAGGCACAGGAGGATATTGTTGTCATGGGAAACGAGTACTCGGTAGTCGGCAAACGCTTGCCGCGCATAGATGCGCACGGCAAGGCCCTCGGCCAGATGCAATACATCGAGGATATTGTGCTACCCCGTATGCTCTGTGGGAAGATACTGCGCAGCCCGCTTCCTCACGCCAAAATCCTCAACATAGACACCAGCAAGGCGGAGCGACTGCCCGGCGTAAAGGGCATCGTGACCGGTAAGGGGATTCCCAGGAAAACCTATGGTATCGTTCCCAAGGCGCACGACGAGTACGCCCTGGCCATCGATAAAGTGCGCTACATCGGCGACGACGTGGCCGCTGTGGCCGCCGTGGACGAGGACACGGCTGAGGAAGCCCTGAGCCTCATCAAAGTCGATTACGAGCCCCTTCCCGCCGTCTTCGATCCTGAAGAGGCGATCAAGCCAGGAGCGCCTCTGATTCACGAGGAGTATGGCAGCAACATCAGCGCCAAGATACTGAAGAACTTCGGCGACATCGATAAGGGCTTTGCCGAAGCGGATTACGTGCGCGAGGACAGGTTCTACCACCAGGCCGTAAACCACGCCCCCCTCGAGCCGCACGGCGCAATCGCCCTTTACGACGCCAGAGGCAAGTTCACTGTGTGGTCGAGCACCCAGATTCCATTCTTCATGCGCCGCAACCTCGCCAAGACCCTCGACGTGCCCGAGAGCGACGTCAGGGTCATCAAGCCGACGGTGGGTGGTGGCTTCGGCCAAAAGCTGGATCTGTTCGCCAAGGATTTTGGCGCAGCCTGGCTCGCCCGACAGACTGGCCGGCCAGTGAAGATCATCTACAATCGCGAGGAGGTGTTCACCTGCACGCGACAGCGCCACCCCATGGTCATCTACGTGAAGACCGGCATCAAGAAAGACGGCACTATCGTTGCCCAGCACTGCCGCATCTATGCCGACGGTGGCGCCTATAATAGCACCGCGCCCCTCATCATCACGCTGTCCGCCTACTTCATGATGATTCCGTATATGATTCGCAATCTGCGATTTGAGGGGCACCACGTCTACACCAACAAGCCGGTGGGCGGCGCCATGCGCGGCCACGGCATCCCTCAGGTGCGTTTTGGCTGCGAGTCCAGCCTGGATATGCTCGCCGAGGAGGCCGGCATCGACCCCGTCGCGCTCAGGTTGAAGAACGCGCTCCGCGCCAACGAGCCGCACCCGGCCCAGTACAAGATCTACACTTGCGGCCTGAGCGAGGCCATCGAGAAGACCGCTGAGTCGATGCAGTGGAAGGACAGATACGGCAAGCTGCCCAAGGGCCACGGCATCGGCATCGCCGCCTCCGCTTATCCCTCCGGCCTCAACAACATGAGCCACATCGGCGCAGGCGCTATCGTCAAGATACAGCAGGACGATGGCTCGGTCACGCTTCTTTCGGGTGCGGCTGACATCGGCCAGGGCGCAGAGAGCATGCTGGCGCAGATCGCCGCTGAGGTGTTGGGCGTTACGCTCCAGGAGATGCGCGTGCTCGCGGCCGACACCGAGCTGACCCCGCTGGATTCCGGCACCTTTGGCAGTGGCGTGACCTTCCGCGCCGGCAACGCTGCGAGGCTGGCCGCCCTCGACGCACGGAAGCAGATCGCCGACGTGGTCGCCGACAAGCTCGAAGTCAGCCCCGACGACCTGGTCTTCCGCGACAAGCGCGTCTTCGTCCAGGGCAGTTCAGACAAGGGTATGTCCTGGAACGAAGCTATCAAGGCCGTGCAGTACGCCGACAAACCCATGCCCATCGTCGGTCGCGGCTTCTACCACGTCGACGCCGTCGAGCCGACTACGCTCCTTACCCAGGAGGGTAACTTCTCACCCGCTTACAGCTTCATGGCCCAGGGCGCTGAGGTCAAGGTCGACCTGGAGACTGGTCAGGTGAAAGTGCTGAAGGTCACCGCCGGGCACGACTGCGGCTTCGCCCTCAACCCGATTTCGGTCGAAGGCCAGTTGGAAGGTTCAGTGGCCGGCGGCGCAGGGCAGGCAATCTACGAGGACATCGATTGGGACGAGGGCCGCATCAGGAACACGAACTTCCTGGACTACAAGATGCTCACCTCTCTCGAGATGCCCGACGTGGAGAACATCGAAGTGATCACGAACGATCCCTACGGACCGTTCGGCGCTAAGGAAGCAGGCGAAGGCACGATAATTCCCACCGCCGCGTGTATTACCAATGCGGTCTACAACGCGACCGGCGTGCGCATCAAAGAGCTTCCAATTACACCCGAGAAGATCCTCAAGGGCCTCGAAGAGCTGAAGGCCAAAGCCGCGGCAAAAGCCTAAACGCAAATCAGCAACGTACTCCTGGGGCAACCGACTGGTTGTCCCAGGAGTACGTGTTGACATCCCTTCTGCATCTTACTAGAATTGGGACAATTCTCGACATAACCCGTTACTTGGTAGCACAGGAGAATGCAATGGAGTTCAAGGAGAGCTATCAGGACCTCGTCACGTCACCTCGCCACTTCATCGAGAATTTCAGCTTTCCCGACCCGGCGCGCATCAAGCTCATCGACTGCACGCTGCGAGATGGCGAGCAGATGCCGGGCGTAGCCTTCAGCCCCGAGACCAAATACGAGATCGTCAAGGCTATGAGCGACATCGGCATTCACGGCGCCGAGATCGGCTTCCCGGCGGTCTCGGAATCGGAGCGACAGACGGTGAAGCTCGCCGTGGAGGGCAAGCGAAGAGGGGAACTGCGGCCTGATTTCGATATCGTCCTGGTCTGCCGCACGGCCAAGGCTGACGTAGATGCTACGGTCAAAGGGCTGGAAGACGCAGACGTCGACCCCGCCGAGGTCTACTTCAGCACCTTCACCTCGGGCTCGGATTTGCACATTAAATACAAGATCGGACGCGTGCTCATGCGCCAGGAAGGTAGAGACGAGGCGGACTACTTCGATACTCCCGTGGAGTTCTTCCGCCAGGCCAACATCCGTCTCCTGGTCGACGCCGTCAAGTATATACGAAGCAAGGGCGTTAAGAAGGTTCAGATCGTCGCCGAGGACGTTTCGCGCGCCAACGTCGACTACATCATCCAGTTGTATCAAGCTGGCATCGCCGCGGGCGGAACTCGTCCCTGCTTCGCCGATACTGTTGGCTGCCTCATCCCCGAATACGCGGGCTACTATGCCCGCCGCTTGATCGAGTCGCTGGGCGCCGAATCCGAGGTCTACACTCACTTCCACAACGACTACGGCCTTGCCACCATCAACAACATCGCTGCCTTCGCCCAGGGGATGGAGGTTTTCAACGGCTCGCTCAATGGCCTTGGCGAGCGCGCGGGCAATGCCTCTCTCCAGGAGTTCGTCGCCGCCCTGCGCTGGCTTTATGGCATCGAGATTCCAGGCTTCCGCTACGATCAGTTGCGCGCCATCAGCCGCCTGGTCGAACGGCACTCCGGCGTTCCCATTGCGCTTAACGATCCTATCATCGGCGGGGGAGTGTTTACCCACGAATCAGGCGTCCACACCGCTGGCGTGCTCATCGATCCGCGCATCTACGAAAGCGTGCCGAGCGAGGCGGTGGGCGCGGAAACAGGCTACCTCTATGGCAAGCACAGCGGCACGCTGATCGTCAAGTTCGCGCTGCAGAAGAACAAGGATGAGTTGGATAGACACGGCATCGAGATCACCGAGGACCTAGTACACAAGGTTACTGAGCAGGTCAAGGTCCTCAGGGAGAAGATGGCCGAGGGCGACCACGCCGAGAAGATAGTGGACGAGATCGAGGCCGCCGTTGCCCGCCTGGGGCTCACCGAGCAGGATGTCTTGAACATCGCCCTGGCGGCGAAGAGCGGCCAGTGATCCTGCCTGTCCGCCCCCTGAACCTGTTCTGCGGGGAAGTGTACGCAAGATCGGTGCGGAAATAGCGGACGAGATGTGGCAATTCCCCTCTCCATCGGCCGCGAGGGAGAGGGGACAACGCATCAGCCCTCGTGCTCCGATGCTCTCGACCAATTTCCGCAGTATTCCATACAGTACCTTCTGCGGGAGAGGATCAGGGTGCTCCGCAGAGCGGCGAGGGCCGTTCCTTCTTCCTACTCCGTCTTTGCGCCTGACGACCGAATCAGCAGAACCGGCACGGAGGATCCTCTGAGCACGCGTTCCGCGACGCTGCCATAAACCCAGCGCTTAATCCCGCTGCGGCCGTGGGTGCACATGGCAACCAGACTGATCCCATTTTCGCTTTCCCTGGCATAGTCGACGATCACTTCGGCCGCATCGCCGAACTTCACCGCTGTCCGCACAGGTATCGCCTTCGCCCTCAAGCGATAGGCAATCCTGTTTAAATACTCGCCTAGCTCAATTGCGATCCTATCCATCTCTTCGTCGACGGGAGCGATTATCCTTCCGTTTTCCTCCAGCGCCTGTGGCGGAGGGGACACCCGCAAGAGAACGACCTCCGACTTCATTTTCTCTGCCATGTCTTCGGCGTATGGAAGCACCTCCTCAGACAGTTCAGAACCATCCAACGTCACGAGTATCCTCTTGTACACCTCAATCCTCCTTAGCCAGATTGCTGACGCAAGGGTACTCAATCGGAAGCGTGTTGTCAAGAAATGACAAGGGCGTAAACCCGTTCTACAACCTATATCGCTCGCTCGCTCGTCAGTTGACAAGAGAAGTAACGAGCGCTAACATGGTGTTCGAGTGCTTAGAAAACTTGAAAAGTCGGTTATGGCTTCGTCGTATTGCGCGACGAAGCCCAGGGCCTGCTCAAGGTCGTGCAATACCAGTCAAACATCTTCTCCCCTGGGGAGGAGATGCATTTTCTGTTTCCGCTGGAACAGACGCAATGCGGGGCCTTCCCCCGCTTCGATACATTCCTTAGCAGAACAATTTAAGGAGGAAGCCTATGTAGCAACATTCGGTTGTCCTCGAACAACCTCTTTGGTGGATTTGGACCACCCTTGCAGTTTCGGTGACGGCATTCACTAGGAGGACAAAATGGCCACTGATGTACCTGATGCGGCACCCCGCAAGAAATCAGAACTATTGGAGCGAGGGAAGACCCTGATCGACCGAACCAAGCTCCGTATGTTCGAGTATGCTCTTGGCGAAGCTCTCAACGTTCTTGGACATTCCTCGGAACAGAACTTGACTCGGATCGCTCAGCTCTTCAGAGCTCAGGCTAAAGACGAGACAAGCAAGATGGTGGCCGATTGGGTCGGAGGTTACCTCAGACCCGGCGGCCCAGGCGCCGAAAACATCAAACGCGTCCTGACAAGCATCGACGCCAACGTTCGCCGCAACTATCTCGCCCGATTCATCACGAACATCGCGTTTCACGATCCCGCTATTTACCAACTACCCGACGGACGAGAGTTCCCATCCCCTGCGTGCATCGTCATCAGCCCCACGATGCGCTGCAATCTGCGCTGTCTCGGATGCTACGCCGGCAACTACACCCAGGCCGACGATCTACCCGTGGAAGTGTTTGAGCGGGTTATCCAGGAAGCCCGAGAGCTCGGCACAAAGTTCTTCATCATCACTGGAGGCGAGCCCTTAGTTTACCATCCCCTGTTTGATTCCATCAAGAAGTTCGATGATTGCGCCTTCCAGTTCTATACCAGCGGACATCTTATGAACGAAAGGATCGCGCGACGCATCGTCGAGCTGGGCAACGTCGTCCCAGCCATCAGCATCGAAGGATTTAAGGAAGAGACCGAATTCAGGCGCGGCGAGGGCGGCTTTGACCGCGTCATGCGGGCCATGGACATCTTGCGCGAGGCCCGTGCTCTCTTCGCTTTCTCGGTGACGGTGACAAGGCACAATACTGACGTTGTCATCAGCGATGAGTTCATCGACTTGATGATTCAGAAGGGCGTAGGCTACGGCTGGTACTTCACCTACGTGCCCATCGGGCGTGAACCCGACCTCAGTTTGATGCCGACCCCGGAGCAGCGCAACAAGCTGCGCGAAGGCATCAACCGCATCCGCAAGACCAAGGGCCTGCTCATCGGCGATTTCTGGAACGACGGCGCGCTTTCCGAAGGCTGCCTCTCTGGCGGTCGCCGCTATCTTCATATCAACAACAAGGGCGACGTGGAGCCATGCGTGTTCGTGCACTTCTCCGTCGATAATATCAAAGAGAAACCTCTTAAAGAGGCGCTTGCATCAGATTTCTTCAGGGCGTTCAGAAAGGCCGCCCCGTTCGGCACCAATCTGCTCCGCCCTTGTCCGATAATCGACCATCCGCAGGTGCTGCGCAAGCTGGTACCGAAATTTGGCGCCAAGCCAACGCACGAAGGCGCAGACTCGATCATCACCGACCTGGCCGGAGCGATGGACAATTACTCCGCTGGTGTGAAGAGCATTTACGATTCCATCTGGGACAAGGATTACCAGTGGGCAGCCAGGCTGCACAACAACCCGCGCTATGCCAAGGCGACGGATGCTCGCATTCCCGATAGCGACAACGGCGCGGCGAAGTGAAGCGGTCCGGGGAGGCTGGCCCGCGCACCGCGACGGTGGCTGGGTGTTTTCGAGGTAGAAGTAATTATATGGATGCCAGACCGCGGGCGGCTCGACGAGTCGCCCGCGTTAATTGCCAATAGTTGCCAATCCGGAACCTGGGCGCGATGCATCGCGCCCACAGGTACTTTCTCTTGAACCCTCTTGGAGGATAGAGCGGGAGTCGTTTCGATATACAAGTTGGTAGATGAGGTCTAGATTGGCGATGCCCTCCAGCCGTGCTTCGCCGTGGTCGTACCTAACGCGATCTGCGTCTGCTGTGTCGGCGTGCCGCCTTGCGAGCGGCGATGCGCGACTTCTCCGCCTTCGAGATAAAATGTCGCCGCGCCCGGATCTCTTGCATCAATCCCGAGCGTTGCACGAGCTTCTGAAAGCGTCCTAGCAGGCTTTCCTGACTCTCGCCATCACGTATAGTTACATTCAAAGTCTGCATCCCTCTTTCGTTCGTCTTCAGCCCCGTGCGCGCCTGGCGCGACTCAGGCCTGTTGGCGCGGGCAAGCTCCGGTCCGCAGACCCGGGACTGATTCGTAGAATTAGCCCTGCCTGGCCGCTAGCGGCGGGCAGAGCGCTGCTTGCGGAAGCAGTCTGAACAGTACACAGGCTTATCGGCGCGCGGCTGGAAAGGAAGCTGAGTTTGCGCGCCACACGCCGAGCACGTGGCACTGTACATCTTTGCCGGCGGCCGACTGCCACCGTTGAACCTGCCAGCCCCACGCCTACGTTCTGCCCGACAGCTTTGGCAGCGCGACGGCTCGTTCTCGTAGCCGCGCGAAGCAAAGAACTCCTGTTCTTGAGCGGTGAAGACAAAACGGGACCCACAGTCGCGACACGTGAGTGTCTTATCCGCGTAGGACATTGCGGCGACCTCCTTCAGTCGGTATCGGTCGCACACTGGCAGCGACGCCCTACGCGGCCAAAAGCAGGGCAACTGGAGAGAAGTCCGGCACGAGGTACCGTTGGCAGTCTCGACCTGATTTCCATTATACAACGTTTAGAGAGGTTTTGCTACTCTACCCGCGGCACCCATCTTGCACTACCAGTTTGTCGATAGCGTCCGGCTCCTAAAGATTGAGAAGCGCATGGGTCTTCTTCGAGAATTCAAGAAGTGGCTCAACGGCCTTCCGTCGGTTGCGGCTGGCCGCAGCTTCAGCCTCGACGTCCTCCTGACCGCAGCCAGGGCCTTCAACCGAGACAACTGCCAGCATCTCGCCGCCGGCATAGCCTACTACGGCATCTTCTCTCTGTTCCCTCTCCTCCTGGGCCTCATCGCCATCGCCAGCTTGCTGCTGCAGTCCGCGGATGCCAGGGATGCAGTCATCCGCGCTGCCTCCAAGGGGTTACCAGGATCCACAGCCCTGGTGCAGCAGAACATCGATCAGGTGCTCGCGGCGCGGGGCACCATCAGCATCCTGGCCGCCGTCATGCTCCTCTGGTCGGCGAAGGGAATCTTCAGCGCGATCACCACGTCGTTGAACCTGGCCTGGGAAGTGTCTGAGAAGCGCCCCTTCTGGAAGCTGACGGGGATACAGATGGCGCTGGTCGTTGGCAGTGGCTTCTTCCTGGCGCTGTCGCTGGCCATCACCACCACCGTGGCACTGATCTCTAACCTCTCGGTGCCCGGCCTGGGATCGCGGCTGGGGGATGAGCCGTTCTGGACGCTGGCGACCGAGCCATTCTCGCTGGCCCTCAGCATCGCCACGTTCCTGCTCCTCTACCGCTTCCTGCCGTGCTGCGAGGTTCGCCTGGGCGACGTCTGGCGCGGCGCAGTGGTGGCAGGGGTGCTCTTTGAGATCGCCAAGTCCGCCTACGTCTTCTACGCGACCGTCGTCGCCAATTACCAGCTAGTTTACGGCTCGCTGACCGCAGCCATTGTCCTGCTTCTCTGGGCGTGGATCTCCAGCGTCATCCTGCTCTTCGGCGCCGAGATCAGCGCCGCGTATACGAAGCTGAAGAGGCGCTCTTGAGTCGCCTAGGCGACTAATTCGGGCAGCGCCATATGGTAAGTATTCCCTGGCGTTATGGCAGAATTCTAGTACTGCTGGGAGCTGATGAGGATATTGCCTGACGTGCTGCCGAGCACAAGCAGTATCGTCCCCTGGTTGACCACGCCGCGCCAGCGGCCGGCGGAATTCTCGGCCGAATCCAGCACGAACGGCGGATCGAGCGTGAACGTGCCCTTGGTGGAGGCATCGAGCCGGAAGGCGCTCTCTTTGACGACGAAGACGGAGATGTTGCCCGACGAGGTCTTGATGCTGTGCTCGCCCTCGGTAGGCAGGGCGCCGTAGAAGGTGACGTTGCCGCTGCCCGCCGCCACGTTCAGCGTCGTGGCCCGCGCCTCGGTCAGGTCCACCGTGCCCTGCGTTTTGATATCGAACGCCCCTTGCGTCTGATCCATCGATATGCCGCCGGTCGTGGTCGTCGCGTGCAACTCGTCGGCGCTGACGCGGAACAGGTTCATCCTGCCCGCCTGCGTCTTGAGGTTCATCGTCTGCGCGCCGCTCTCGTTGATGGTGAGCTGGCCTTTGGGGACGTCGGCCGTCAGAGACCCGGCGCGAAAGCGCGTCAGCGTGAGATCGCCGTTCTGGATGTTGAAGGTAGCTTTGCCGTCGGAGCCCGAGTCTTTGAGGACAGTGTTGGCGCCGGTGGCGATGGCGAGCGCCGCCGCGGTGAGGCGGTCAATCTGGATCGAAGAGGTCTTCGACTTGATGTTCGTCTCGCCGATGGTGTCCGCGATCTTCAGGTTCCCCGTCTCGTTGACGATGGTGATTGGGCCGCGAATGTCCGAGAGCGTCACATTGACGTTCTGGCCATTGATGTCGATGGTCCCTTTCAGGCCGCTGATGGTGATGCTGCCACTGCCTGTTTTGACCTTCACTGAGGCGTCGGGAGGGGTCGTGATCTTGTAATCGACCGTCCGTCTGGGTCTGGCGGCGCTGCCCATGCCGAAGGAGATGGTCTGTCCCTTCTGCTGCGGCTCGACGCTGAAGGACGCGACCTCGCGCTGCGCCGATTCCTTGTCGGTGCCGAAGGAGCGTTTGGTGACGATGGCCTTCACGGGGCCAGCAGGCGCGGTGTAGACTGTGATGTTGCCTGCCACTTCGGCGAACTCCAGTTGGACGGCTTCCGTGAGGTCGAACGAATACTCTTTGGCCTTGCTGGCCGGCACGTCGCCGATCACCGGTTCCTGTTTCGGCTGACTGTTGCTCGACCTGCTAACCAGTTGCCACGAGGCAAGCAAGATGATAACGGCAAAGCCGATAACGATCAGGCGTCTGTTCCGCATGTATCAGACCCATTCGTCGGGAGACCTGTAGGGGCAAACCTTGCGTTCACCCACTGCGCCAATCCCGACGCACCCGATCTTAGCACCGGCAAATGTTATGCCACCACCGCTTTCTTGATCACTGGAACCAACCCCTCGGTGGTCTCAAAACCGTCGATATCCTCGGGTGCGACCCAGCGCGCCTCGAGGGCGTCGCTGTCCGCGTGCGCCTCGCCGGCCAGCCATCTGGCGACGAAATCCACGATGATATAATGGTACTGAATGCGGCCATCGGCGTCGCGGATGACCCTTTCGACGATGTCCACGACCGGCCCCACGTCCACATCCAGTCCTGTCTCCTCTTTCACCTCCCGGGCGGCGGCGTCGCGCAGCCCCTCGCCAAGCTCGACCAGGCCTCCCGGAACGCTCCATTTGCCGTAGGCAGGCTCGACGCCCCTTCTTATCAGCAACACCTGCCCGTCCTTGAGCACAATCGTGCCCACCCCCACGACCGGCAGGTCAGGATACATTCGTGCCATGTTGCCTCCCTAGATACTTTCTAACACATCGTGCCCTGCCAGGCAAGGTCCGCCAAACACTATTTACATACCCGCCTGCTTGTACTACACTAAGCCGGTCAAGGGGCACGGGGAGGCACCACGGAGACACGGAGTCACGGACGGGGGCAAGGTTGTGCCGAGTTTGGGACGGAAAAGGTATCCAAACACAGATATTGTCTGACTGTATGATCGAGGGATCGGCCCTCACCCTAGCCCCAATACGGTTTAGTTAACAACAAGAGCTACCAGTGGCAGGATCGCCCCACCCAACCCCAGGCGGCCACAGAGGGCCGCCACTACGTAGGGGCGGGCGTCTCTGCCCGCCCAGGGGGCGAGGCGGGGGAAACACAGATGCAGATGACCCTCGATCTTAACTAAACCGTATTGACCCTAGCCCTCTCCCTCTGGGAGAGGGCAACCCCCATCTCCTCCGTGTCTCCGTGGTGCCTCCCCGTGCCCCTCAGCAAACAAGAGGACAGCCGACTTGGACGACCCGGAATACGCCGCCTTTTCGGACATCGATCTGAGACACTGGAAGAGCTACGACGACCTGATCACCGGGACGCTGTGGCTATTGGGCTCGCGGGACAAGACAGGGCCGCACGTAGGCGACTACTGGGGCAACTTCGTGCCACAGATACCGAACCAGGTGCTGCGCCGCTTCACCAGGCCGGGGGAGGTCGTGCTGGACCTGTTCAGCGGCATGGGCACGACGCTGATAGAATGTCGCCATCTGGGCCGCCACGGCATCGGCGTCGAGCTGAATCCCGACGTGGCGCAGAGGTCGCTCGAGCGCATCGAGGAGGCGGCTAACCCGCGTGGGGTCGAGACCGCCGTGCTCGTGGCCGACGCCGCCAGCGAGTGCGTCAGGGAGCAGATACGCGAGCAGCTTCGGCGCTGGGGCCAAGAGAGCGCCGACTGCGTCATCCTGCATCCGCCGTATCACGACATCATCAAGTTCTCGGCGGACCCCAGGGATCTCAGCAACGCGCGGAGCCTGGAGGATTTCCTGCGAGGATTCCGCAGGGTCGTGGCGAACGCCCGCGACATGCTGGCCGGGGGGCGATTCCTGGCGCTGGTGATCGGGGACAAGTACGCCAGCTCCGAATGGATACCGTTAGGTTTCGAGTGCATGCAAGTCTGCCGCGAGGCCGGGCTGCAGCTCAAGGCGATCAACGTGAAAGACATCCAGGGAAACGAGAAGGGCAAGGGCAAGAACGAGAACCTCTGGCGCTACCGCGCGCTGAAGCAGGGGTTTTATATCTTCAAGCACGAGTATATTATGGTGTTTCGGAAGGTGTAGGTGAGCAGACATTTGGAGATAAGGGCAACATGGCATCCTAGCCTTCGCCGGGAATCAAGCGCTCGCCACTCGGATAAGCAGCTTGGAGGGCCACAAATGCCGGCTGGCAAAGTGCTTGCGTGGTGACGATTTGGTGTTGCCCTCATGATTTTGAGTGCCTCGGACCGGAAATTGCCCGAATGGCATGTTGCTGATAGCGTCGCTGAGCGACATTTTGGCCTGCTAGGTCAGTGTGCTTGGGCTTATCTCCAAATGCCTAGCTGGCCCGAGCCCAACTTGACATTGCTGGGTAACGCTCTTCAGCAGACGGGGTGGAAAGAGGCTTATCCCACGAGCGACAACTGGCGCGAGGTCGTTCGTGGTAGAATAAGAGGGTTCGACTGGAACAGGGTGGTGGCCGACGTGCGTCCCTTTATCGACCAGGGAACCAACCTGGATATCTTGAGCAGGGAAAACGTTTTGCGGGTCCTCGAACCGTAGGACAATGTGGTCTATCCCAGCCTGTACCTTTTGGCCTTCAAGTGCAGATCGGATGTGAGGTCGGCCTGCACTTGAAGGCCATCAACGTGAAAGACATACAGGGAGACGAGAAGGGCAAGGGCAAGCATGGCCCCACCCCGCGCAGTCTTCGCCCGCCCCCATCTCATCTGCATCACCTGCGCCCATCCCATCGTGCGAGTTGGGGTGTTGCAGAAATTCTGTCCAACAGAAAACCTGTACATCTGGCCCAGGAATTGCCATAATGGCTCAGTAGCGCAGGGAGGTAGATCATGGTTGTCAAGATGACCGAACGTGGGACGGTGACGCTGCCCAAGGAGGTCCGCCCGAAGCAGGAGGGTGAGGTGTTCTTTAGCGTGGTGCGCCGAGAGGATGGCGTGATCGAGCTGCACCCTCAGGTCGCCGTGGATGCCTCCAAAGCCTGGTTCTGGAGCGACCGATGGCAGGCTATGGAGCGCGAGGTTCAGGAGTCCTACGATCGAGGCCGCTTCCAGCGGCACCAATCGGGAGAGGGTCTCTTGGCTCACCTGAAGAAGCTGGCCGGCGATTCCGAGACTGAACGCCAGGACTAGATGCCAGGACTTGTGAAGTACGATACCGCGCCGGAATTCGACGCCGACTTCAAGCGACTCAGCGCCCATGAGCAGCGCCTTTTCACAGAGGCAGTTCGCAAGATGATCGCCACCTGCAAGCGAGAGCCCAGCCAGATTCCCCAATGGCCCGCCGCACTGCGGATCAGCCTCTTGACCAATCATCCAGGCATATGCGAGATGGCTTGGTCATTTGCCGGGCCCGATGGGCGAGCAACCTTCGAGATCGTGTCCGACGAGGATGGCGAGCCAGTGATTCGCTGGCGACGGATAGGCGGTCACAGGATTTTCCGAAAGCCGCAAGTGCCTGAGTCAAGCAACAACATCTACTGATTCTTGGAGGCGTGAAGATCGACTCGTCGAATCTGTGCTACTGCTTAGACTCGAAAGTATAGCAGAGCGAGTCTTCCGTCTTCTTTATGGGCGTTTCGTGCAGTTTCTCTGCTCCAACCCCGTGTTTCTCGGCCTTTAACAGTGGCGAGGCGGGAGCGGTGATCAGAATTTGGTCTGCCGAGCAATAGTTGTCTTTCCCCCAGTGCTTGCAGTTGCTCACTGTACATCTGACGGTTTCTCTAGCTGCCCTCTGCATCTGTATGGACCTCCTAATTGATTCTGATGATTGTGACAGCCAAGTGCTTCACGTTGTCTCAATAGTGCAAAATACGTGCCCACCACCTTGGCACGCGGTGTGCAGCCCTTTCCTGGAACGCCGTTATTCTGGCAAAGCGAGACGATCCGCCTTGAAGGGAATAGGGCCGCGGCTGACCGCTTAGCTACGCCGCCATGCCCCTTCCTCGACCCGGTGGCCTGCGCCCCTCGCGGCGCCCACCTAACCCGTACCTGCGCTCCACGGGTGGACGGTAGCCCGGAGCGCGTGCCGGGCGTTCCTTCGCTATCTGAACGCGTACCGAGCGGTTATCGAGCGTGTACCCGTCGAACTTCCTAACTGCTTCCTCGGCCTCGGCGGTGCTGTCCATCTCCACGAAACCAAACCCCCGCGGTCGGCCCGTATATTTATCTGCCGGCAAGTCAACCGAAACCACGGTTCCAACCTGACCGAATAGCTGCCGCAATCCTTCCTCTGTTGCGCTATATGGCAGATTGCCCACGTAAAGCCTTGTAGCCATGAATAAATATCCTCCCATCATCCGCTGCCCTTTGCCTCAAAGCAGCCATAATTGTCGTCTTTCAACCGGCAAGCAATATCTGTGCCGGCCTACGCTCTAAACCTGTAGCCGACGCCGCGCACGGTCTCAATATACTGAGGATCTTTCGGGTTTGGCTCGATCTTCTCCCGTAACCCTTTGATGTGAACATCGACAGTTCGACTATCTCCGGCGTAACTATAATCCCACACGCGCTCGATTAGCGCCTCGCGCGCGAAAACCTGACCACGATTCGTGACGAGGAAAGCAAGAAGGTCATACTCTTTCGGTGTAAGGTTCAGTGGCTTCCCCTTTTGAAGGATAGTGTGTTGAGCAAGATCGATCTCCAAATCTCTGATGGTCAGCACCTTCGAGGGAGGGAGTTGCGCGGCCGCCGCCTCATCCCGCGCCATGCGCACGCGCCGCAGCATCGCCTTAATGCGAGTTACAAGCTCGCGCATGCTAAAAGGTTTAGTCATGTAGTCATCGGCGCCGAGTTCCAGGCCCAAAACTCGATCAAACTCCTCGCCCTTGGCTGTGAGCATCAGGATAGGCACCGTCATATCCTTCCGGAGTACCCGGCAGACTTCGAGTCCGTCGAGCTTGGGCAACATGACGTCCAGCAAGATGAGGTCTGGCTGCTCTTGCCGGGCTTTATCCAATGCCTCCATCCCATCGAACGCTACACAAATTTGAAAACCCTCTTTGAGCAGGTTGTATTTGATGGTATCAACCAGGGTTCGCTCGTCGTCGACGATAAGGATTCTGCTCACTGCTCTCCTCCGTTGGCAAGGCTTCGCAACTACTCGCAAAGCATAGCAGTTGCAGATTATCGTAGTTTGAGCAGATTGTTAGCTTTATGTTATGAAGTGTAAATTCTTTATGAGAACGGTCCTCATCTTGCGCCTGTCCGTGAGTTCACAGAGAATTAACGAGATGTTAACACAGATTTACGTTGGGCTAACCGAGTCTTAACGAGCGTTCGGTATCCTCTATGTGCGTCCTAAAGAGCAACAAGAAAAATGGGAGGAAATGATGTTTCACTCAAGGAAGCCCAACTGGCTGAGGTCTACGATCTTCGGCTTGATCGTAAGTGGTATGATCCTCAGCGCCATCAGTTGTGCGGGCGTGGCAGCGCCGACGCCGACGGCGCCCGCCTCAGCACCAGCAACGACGCAGGCACAGCCACCGGCGGCAGGCGCCGCCGCGTCTGGACAGGCAGTTACACTCACCGGTGCAGGTTCGTCCTTCGACAATCCCCTGTTTACGAAGGCATTCGACGCGTACACCAAGCTCCATCCGAATGTTAAGGTAAACTATCAATCTATTGGCTCAGGGGCTGGAATACAGCAACTGATCCAGAGGACTGTCGATTTCGGGGCTACGGATGCGCCTATGAACGACGAGCAAACGAAGGCCGCTGGCGGCCCTGTAGTCCATATTCCTGTCACTCTAGGTGCGGTTTCTGTCGCCTATAATCTGCCCGGCGTCCAGGCCGGACTGAAGCTGGACGGGCAGGTCCTGGCAGACATCTATCTGGGGAAGATCAAGAAGTGGAATGACCAGGCTATTGCCCAGTTGAATCCCGATCTGAAGCTGCCGGCCACCGACATTGTGGTAGTCCATCGATCGGATGGCTCGGGCACGACGGACATCTTCACGACATATCTTAGCTCGGTGAGTCCGGCGTGGAAAGAAAAGGCTGGCGCTGGTCTATCGGTCAACTGGCCAGTTGGTGTCGGCGCCAAAGGATCGGAGGGCGTCTCGGGACAGGTTAAGCAGATTGCGGGGGGTGTCGGCTATTTCGAGATGGCTTACGCCAAGCAGAACAAGCTGACCGAGGCGGCGATAGCGGACGGAGCGGGCAAGTTTGCTATGCCCAGCACAGACGGGGCCTCCGCGTGTGCAGACAAGGCCGCTGGGCAAATGCCGGCCGATCTCAAGGTTCGGATCGCTGGCTGCTCGGGCTCGGGGGTCTATCCGATCTCAGGGTTTAGCTGGGTCGTTCTTTACCAGGACCAGAAGAACCCCGCGCACGGCCAGGCGATGGTAGATCTCTTCCGCTGGCTGGTGACCGACGGACAGAAGTTCGGTCCCGACCTGGGTTACGCCCCTCTGCCTGCACCGGTAGTCAAGTTGAATGAGCAGCAGCTTGGCAAGATTAGAGGTGCTGGTCGTCCCTAAGACAGGCTTGTGACCTTTCAGAGCAAGCCGCTGCTGGCTGCATAATAGAGCCACCTGTAAGGGCGGGAAGGGTCGAGCACCTCTTCCCGCCCTTTACTTAGTTTCCTCGATGCATTTTCTGGACACGCTATTTGCTAAGCCAAATTAGCTGCCTGCCTTGCAGGGGCCAGGAGCTTCACGGAGTCTTTACGGGATGTTTACAAGAGCCTTACCCTGGCCTAACCGAGCGTTAACCAAGCTTTGGTATATTGCCAACGTAGCGAACCGATGATGTCTTCATTGTCGGCAATCAGGACGAGTCCGCAGGAGGGTAAGATGGCGCGTATTGATGGCACAGAATGGCTCTACATCGATGCCTCTAGCACTCGGCTGTTTCGCCTGGGCGAGGCTGTGTGCGCAGGGGAAATGCTGGGGGAAAACGTTTTCGGAGAGGCTATTAGAGCCAGTCTGAACGCGCAAGTAGTTGATATTCAGTACGATATCGATACGAATCAGGTTATTCTTGCAGTCGCTCCTACCAGCTATCCCGTTGGCCACTGAGAACCAGTGGAAGGAAGTGTATGAGCTTACCAAAGAGCAAATAGCTCTGTTCGAACGTGTCAGGTAGCGGCAGATCATAGGAGCTTGCCTACAACTGTGGGCACTCAAGAGGGGACAAGGTGGAGGCAATGCGCATAGCGGTTATGCTTATCGTCACAATCCTGGCTATCGCGGCGTTGGGCATCGGTGGTTGCGCCTCGGGCGCCAGCGCCAACAACGTGCTGGGCTCACAACCGCAGCTAGCTGCAGTCAAGATCACTGGCTCGGCCGCGGCTTACCCGGCTCTTGAGGTGCTGGCGTCGAGCTACAAGGCTAGGGTCAAGGGCGCAGGCGGTTGATAAGAATCAGCCCGTAAGTCACCTGAGCTTGAACGGCGTTGCGCCCACCGTTCAGAATGTGCTTGCTGGCCGGTATCCGATGGTGCGTGACCTGGGCATCGTCTGGAGAGACGATGCTTCAGCAGACACAAAGCAGTTTATCGAGTTCGCTTTCAGCAAAGAGGGGGCCGCGGAGCTGATGCGGTCTGGCTTCGTGCCTCTGGCTGGGAACGAGTAAAGAGGAGACGACCATTGCCATTTCATTACCTCTTAAATCGCCTGAGCACAAAGATTGCTATCCCTTTTTGCCTGCTGTTAGTGTGTATGTCCCTGATCGGCACTTTTGGCTTCGGTTTGTGGTTTTCGCGGAGCCTTGAGGATGGCGCGCGAGGAGAACTCGAGAGCGTGTCGTATCTGCTACGTCGCAATGTCCAGGACGAGGCCGATTATCTGCGCCTGGAAGCCACGCTCATCGCGGACAGCGATGCCCTTCGCCTCGCGTTGGCCAGGCGCGATGAGGATGCCCTGAACCAACAGCTAATGCCTATGAAAGCGGCCACGGGCCTCGATCTACTGAAGGTAGTAGACAAGGATGGTACGGCGCTAGTGGATCTGCGAGACCAGTCACTAAGCGGTAACATGCTAGGTGACGACACGGCAGTGAAGAGGGTAATCGCCGGTATGCAACTAGCCGATCTGGCGGCTGTGGAAGGACAGTCGAGGGCGCTGCTAGTGGGATTTGCGCCTGTCAAGTCTGCCGATGGTCTAATCGGCGGGGTGATTGTTGGCACTATTTTTGGGAACAATCTGCTGGACAAGATTGGCGCTGGCACGCGCATGCACCTGGTGGCACTGAATCGAGGCCAGATCATTGGCACAACCTTGCCAGATGCGCGAATTGCATTTTGGGAGCGGCCGTCGCCGGAATCGCCGCCCGTACGCTTGACGATCAACGGCCAGGACTACATTGGACAGAGCGTTGCCCTCAGCCTGCAGCAGGCAAGGACAGGACTATCGCTGGTGGTGCTCAGCTCGGTCACGCCGTTAGATGAAGCAAAACGAGTGTTATGGACGAGACTGGGTGGCTTTCTTCTGCTGGCGATTCTGATTACGGCAATTATTGGCGCTATCGTGGCGCGCGCAGTCGCTCGTCCTTTGGAAGCCTTGACCCAGGTAGCGGGGATGCTTGCCTCAGGCAATCTCACAGCTCGGGCAACCGTCACCTCACGTGACGAGATTGGCGACCTCGGTCGAGCTTTCAACGCCATGGCTGCGCAGATCGAGGAGCGCGATAAGGGCTTGTCATCTGCTCTGCAGCATATGGAGCAAGGCTACCTCGAATTAGAGGAGTCTCACAATCAGTTGCGGCGGCTGCAAGAATTCGGCACGACGCTCACTGCTAACCTGGACCTTGAGGACGTGCTCGCCCGTCTGGGCAAAGCTATCCTGGATATCTTCGACGGCAGTTGCGCGTGGATACTCACCATTAGTCCCAATCGAGAGAGACTCGAAGGGAAATCCTTCATCACACGCCAAGGCACCAACTTCGTGCATCTACCTGAACTCTTCTCCACCGGTGAAATGTCGGCTGCAGTCCCGCTGAAGGCTGATTCCAATCTATTAGCTCAAGTGGCCTTAGGCGCGCAGCCCAGGTTTATTACCGACGTAGCTCGGCTCACCGAAGAGGAGGCTAGCGGAGTGTTCGGGCGAAAACCGCGTGGTCAGACAGTTTCGGGGGCTGTAGCAGTAATTCCGCTTTTTCTCGGCGGTGAACCGGCCGGCGTTGTTGCCCTGGCCAAGGATAGGGCTGAGGAGTTCAAGCCCCTCGAACGGGCGACGATGATGCTTTTCTGCAACCACGCCGCGTCGGCGATAAAGAACGCTCGGCTATACCATGAGGTGAAGCGGCTGGGAGAGGTCGACAGCCTGACCCAGCTATATAATCACGGAACGATAGAGCTGATTCTGAAGCGCATGCTGGACATGTCGCGGCGGTACGACCTACAGCTTTCGCTCATGATGGTCGACCTGGACAACTTCAAGCTCTTGAACGACACATACGGCCATCCGAGCGGGGATGAGGTACTCAGGCAGATCGCCAGGGCATTAGAAGGGTCTTGTCGCAGTTCAGACATCATTGGTCGTTACGGTGGTGATGAGTTTATGGTAATACTCCCAGAGACGACTACCGACGAAGCCGGGCGCGTGGCGCTAAGGTTTATCGAGCAACTGGCCGCTGAGCACGTCGTGACCGGGGAAAAGTACGACATCCCAATTAGCTGTAGCATTGGGGTGGCCAGCTACCCACTCGATAGTGAAGATCCCGAGGGCCTGATCCGTGCTGCCGACGCCGCAATGTACGACGCCAAGCGCACGAAGGATGGTTCGATCTGCCTTGCGCGTGCCAGAGCGGAAGACACCCCCAGCGTTGAATGCTCATCGTGGGGCATGCTCGATTACTTGATCACTGCAGTCGACAATAAAGACCGCTATACCCGGCGCCACTCGGATATGGTGACCGAATACTCACTCGCGTTGGCGCGGGAGATGCGACTGCCGCCGGCTATTGAGGAACAGATGCGCATTGCTGGCCCCCTGCACGATGTAGGCAAAATCTGCATGCCCGATTCCATCTTGCGCAAACCCGGACCGCTCACCGATGAGGAGCGGCAGGTAGTGGAGCAGCACCCGCTTCTGGGAGCGTTGATGGTTCAGCAGATACCCCATCTTGAGGATGTCCTGGACGGGATTCGTCACCATCACGAGCGCTACGATGGTCGCGGGTATCCTAACCGCTTGGCCGCAAAAGGTATTCCGCTACTAGCACGCCTGTTGGCCGTAGCCGATGCCTACTCGGCCATGGTCACTGACCGGCCTTATCGCAAGGCGCTTACGACTGATCAGGCGATGGCTCAGCTACTTAAGGGGGCCGGTTCGCAATTTGATCCAGAGGTTGTTCAGGCGTTTGTGAATTGGCTGCAGCGCGAACAAGTTAATTCGGAGAAACGGATGCAGGGCGCGTCTGCGTCCGTGTGCTCCTAAACGGATCGCGTTTGAGTTTGGACGGAGTTCTCTGACGCGCTTTGGTGGGGGGCATTCACCCGTGGGTGAAGGTCCTCTGCACGGGAATCGAGAACTTCATCGTGCAGTAACCGCGTATCAAGGCGCGTGAGTTGAAACGACATATGACCTTAATTCTGCAAGAGTTGGAGAGACTAGGATAGGAGAAAGGAATGCGGGGGAAAGAAATGAGCAGGGGATACAGGATTGCCGTGACCCTGTTGGCTCTCTCGTTCTTCGCCGCAGCCTCGGGATGTGGCCGGGTGGTGGCTCCGACATCACAGAATGGGGCAGCTACTCCTGCGGCCAGGGTTGCGGGACCGGCATCGTCGACCGCGGCTAGTGGCGGCTCAATCCGAGGACCGTTTGAGGGTGAGGCCAAGAAGCTAAATGGAGCGGGGGCAACCTTCCCGCAACCACTGTATGCTCGGTGGTTCGAGGAGTACGCCAGACTCACCGGCGTGGAAATCAACTACCAAGGCATCGGAAGTGGTGGGGGAATAACGTCGATTTCCGAAATGTCGGTGGATCTTGGTGCCTCCGATGCTAGCATGACCGATGAACAGCTTACGGCAGCCAAGGGTGGGGAGATTTATCATGTCCCAATGGCCCTGGGAGCTGTCGTAGCTACCTATAACATCCCCGAAGTCAGCACACCACTTAAGTTCAGCCCCGAGACTCTGCCAGGTATCTTTCTAGGGGAGATTAGGACATGGAACGATCCAAAACTGACAGCCGAAAACCCTGGCGTGAGGCTGCCGGATAGGGATATCGTGGTGGTCCATCGTTCGGATGGTAGCGGCACGACCAACATCTTTACCGATTACCTCAGCAGTGTCAGTGAGAAATGGCAAAAGGAGGTTGGCCACAGCACTTCCGTGAGTTGGCCAGTCGGCCTGGGTGGACAAGGCAATCCTGGCGTTGCTGTCCAGGTCAAGCTGGTACCCTATTCTATCGGCTACGTCGAGCTTATCTACGCTTTGCAGAACAAGCTTGGGTACGGCTTGGTCAAGAACAAGTCGGGCAATTACATCGAGCCATCGCTGGAGAGCGTGACTGAGGCGGCGGCTGGGATTTCCAGCGCTATCGCCCCGGACTTACGTGCATCCATAGTTAACGGCCCGGGGGATAAAGCCTATCCTATATCCGGTTTCACCTGGATGTTGGTATACAGGAACATGAACGACAAGGCCAAGGCCGTCGCCGTGACACGACTGCTCTGGTGGGCCATTCACGACGGCCAGAAGCTCAACGCCAGCCTAGGTTACGCGCCTCTACCCGAAGGTATCGTGAAGAAGGCTGAAGAGAAGGTTAAGTCCATCACAGTGCAGGGCAAGCCTGCCTTACCCGGACAGTAGAGTGATCTACGATCGGTGGATTTAACACAACATTTACCGAACCTTCATCAAACTTCACCGACGGATGACGTGCCCTTAACAAACTGCTGCTAAGATAGGCAAGGAATGTGGCGATGACAGCCGCACGTTTCCAGACGTATTAACGACGGTAACACTATGAATGGAGGTCATTCGAACATGACGATGCTCCACAATTCAGGAGTTGACGAGGCCCGTGATGCGCAAGAGGCATTCCGCCTCCTGCTCGACGCCATCACCTGGCCTGGTAAGGTGAACGTCCTGCCTCCAGCAGCGACAGAGACGCCAGCATCCTGGCCCGTCGCTCTCGTTCAGGTTGCGTCTATGCTTCTGAAAGGGCAACGGACCTTCGCTGTGCTGGGAGAGAACTTGGAGGGGCTCTCGCGTTACTTAGCTGTCAATACAGGATGTCGACCTGCACCTGTACACCACGCTGATTACGTAATTGCAGGCCATCCGCTCGATTGGCTTGATGTCTGGGCTGTTTCTGCAAGTACAGCACCCGCTTCGCGCAAAGGGGCAATGATGCTACTGGCGGGCCGCTTCGTGGCTGCACTTGATGTTACTGAACAGCCATTAGCTGCGGGGTGTAAGCCTGCATGTGTCGCTTTAGAAAACAGCAAATCCTCCGCAGTTACTCAGCTTGACGGCCGAGGTATCCAGAGACAGCGAGGTATCATGATCGACGACGATGTCGCACGTTTGCTGCGGCAATTGGCAGCAAGAGAGGCCGAACGTCCGGCAGGCATCGACGTGATTCTTGCCGATGGGGCAGGGCGCATTGCCGCCCTGCCCAACAAGACCTGGCGGCAGCGAGGAGAGATGATATGGGCCAAATAGCGAATCTACTACTCGTTTCTCGTATCAAAAGGGGTGATGTGAAATGCAGATAGCCGTATTCAGTGATGTACATAGCAACCTTCCTGCCTTACAAGCCGTGCTGCACGACATCAAGGCTCAAAGAGCGGATCGAGTCTACTGCCTTGGGGATCTTGTGGGCTACGCTCCGTTCCCGAATGAAGTGATCGACCTCATCCGCCGAAGCGGCATCCCCACGGTAATGGGCAACTACGATGATGGGATCGGCTTTGAACGTGACGACTGTGGATGCGCTTACTGTGAGCTAGAAGATAGCCGGCTGGGCGCTCTGTCCTTAAAATGGACCGAGGCCCACGTCACTGCCGAGAACAAGGCATTCCTACAAGGCCTTCCAAATGAGCTCCGGTTTGAAGCCAACGGGAAACGCTTCCTGTTGGTGCACGGTAGTCCTCGCAGGAATAATGAATACCTCTTTGAAGATCACCCTCTATCCAGCTTTATACAGCTTGGACAGTCCGCGCAGTCTGACGTGGTGTTATTCGGCCATACGCATCGTCCATACAAAAAAACTGTGGAAAGAGTCCTCTTCGTGAATGTGGGATCAGCGGGCAAATCTAAGGACGGTGATCCAAGGGCATGCTATGCCCTCTTGCGAGTGGGCGACAAGGACATGGATGTAGTCTTCCGCCGGATTCCTTATGACGTGGCTGCAGTTGCTTCGGCAATTCGCGAGAGCGACCTTCCCGATCATTTCGCTGAGCAGTTAGAGCGGGGCGGAAGGCCCGCTTGAGCATCAAAGAGATGTAAGTTTTTACCAAATCTCTTTCTTCTGCCCCTCGGGCTAGTAGGTTGAGACGTTCATCTCCTCCATCCTGCCAGTCACTGTAAATACGACTCGCTCGCAAATGTTCGTGACCCTGTCGCCTATTCGCTCGAGGTTATGCGCAGCCCACAGCAGATGTGTCGC
This sequence comes from Chloroflexota bacterium, assembly GCA_023480885.1. Taxonomy (GTDB): domain Bacteria; phylum Chloroflexota; class UBA6077; order FW602-bin22; family JACPRP01; genus JAMCWX01. The sequence goes on from JAMCWX010000010.1 coordinate 49,418, forward strand.
ACGAGTGATGGTGTGCGGGTCCTGAATCATAAACGTCAATAGCTCACGGTATACCTGATCGTAGAGCCCATCGATCTCGTCATCCTCGCAAGCGATTTGCTTTGCCGCCTCAGCGTCCCTGTCGACCAACGCATCCAATGCTCGGCGCAGCATCTCTCTGGCTTTCAGCGCCATCCTTGGGATATCGATTAACGGCTTCAAAGGAGGCTCATCACCCAACATCAAGGTTATCTTGGCGTTGCCCTCGGCGTGGTCGGCCATGCGCTCCAGGTCGGTGATGATGCTCAGCACAGCCGCGATGAAACGCAGGTCACGCGCCATGGGCTGCTGCGTAGCGATCAGCAAGAGCGCCTGTTCCTCGATGTCGAAGCGCTTATGATTGATTGCTACGTCGTCGGCAATTATGCTTCGAGCCTCCTCCATATCCCGTTTCTTCAGCGCCTCGATGGAGCGGTCGATGGCCTTGTCGACCATGCTTCCCAGGACAAGCACCTCGTCCTGCAGATCGCCGAGTTTCTTGTCAAAACCTTCCCTGGTCATCTTCTTCCTCCCTTGAATTGCCTCAGGTCACTTATAACACTTTTGCGTTATCGTTCCTTGAACAAATCGTTAGCCCCAGGTTAATGCCTGTAAATTCTCTGTTAACACGCCTCGCGTTTTGCCAGGCCAACGAAATTTACAGACAATTTACGTGAAGTTTACACAGCTTAACACTGGCCTAACTGCGCGTTAATCGACATCTAGTATACTCCGCATGATAGAAAAAGGTAAAGGTCGGAGATTCGGTGCGATAAGGGGTAATATGAGTGAGCGTGAGTAAAGCCGCTCGTGCGGAACTTGGGCGCGGCGCCGCAATTTGGAAACTCTTTGCAGATCGGCCGGTGAACGCCGGCGACGCCGCGTTCCGCCTGATCGCTTTCATCTTCGGCTTCGCTATCGTAGGGCTCTTGCTCTTTATGCTTTACGAGTTGACCACAGGAGCCTGGGTTTCCATCACTACCTTCGGCGCAAGCTTCCTCGTCGAATCCACCTGGGATCCGGTCGCCAAGGAGTTTGGGGCGCTGCCGCTAATCTATGGGACGGTCGCATCTTCGCTTCTGGCCCTGATATTTGCCGTGCCAGTGAGCCTCGGAGCAGCGATATATCTCTCTGAGTATGCTCCAAGCTGGCTGCGCACCCCGGTCTCGTTTCTTGTCGAGCTTCTGGCAGCCATTCCCAGCATCGTCTACGGCCTGTGGGGTGTATTCGTATTGGTCCCCTATGTGCGCAGCTCCATCGAAGCCTGGCTGCAAGAGCATCTGGGCTTCCTCCCACTTTTCCAAGGGCCGCCTTACGGTTTGGGTCTGCTTGCAGCCGGCCTGATCCTGGCCATAATGATCTTGCCGATCATCACCGCTGTCTCCCGCGACGTGATGCGAGCAGTGCCCGATAGCCAGCGAGAGGCGATGCTCGCGTTAGGGGCGACGAAATGGGAGGTCATAAGCCGTGCAGTTATCCCTTACGCCCGCTCTGGCATCGTCGGAGCGGTCATCCTTGGGCTTGGAAGGGCGTTGGGAGAGACGATGGCAGTGACGATGGTCATCGGCAATCGGTCCGAGATAACTGGTTCGTTGTTCGGCCTGGCCCAGACTATGGCGAGCGCGATCGCTAACGAGTTTAGCGAGGCAACGTACGACCTGTACACGTCAGCGCTTATCGAGCTGGCCTTAATATTGCTAGGGGTCACGATCCTACTCAATGCTGCTGCCAGACTGCTCGTTTGGCGAGTTGGCGGTAACCCTGGGGAGGGAAGACGGGAATGAGGGAACAGAATTCACGATTGAGAGGCTGGAATTACTGGCGCCGAAAGGCCACCGATACGGTCATGACTGGCATGGTAATCCTATCCACATTGCTGGCAATAGGTCTGTTGTTCGCCATCCTCGGATACGTGCTGCTTCAGGGCATCACGGCAGTAAACCTGGATTTCTTAACGCAGCTCCCTAAGCCAGTGGGTGAGCCTGGCGGTGGAATGGTTAATGCTATCGTCGGCACGCTAATCCTCGTCGCAATCGCCTGCGCCATCGCCTTACCTACTGGCATCCTGGCTGGAGTGTACCTGGCGGAGTTTGGACGAAACAGAAAAGGAACCGCGATCCGCTTCGTCACCGATGTTCTCACTGGAATTCCGTCAATTGCGATTGGCATTTTCGCCTATGCATTGATCGTGCTGCCGATGCGGAGCTTTTCGGCCATCGCCGGCGGGGTTGCGCTGGGGATCATAATGATGCCGATCGTGACACGGACCACTGAAGAGATGTTGATGATGGTGCCCAATTCTTTACGCGAGGCATCCCTAGCGCTGGGGATTCCCGAGTGGCGGATGATTCTACGCGTGGTAGTGCCAACGGCGGGCGCTGGAATTACCACAGGGGCAATGCTGGCGATTGCCAGGGCAGCGGGAGAGACCGCCCCATTGCTTTTCACGGCGCTGGGGAACCGCTACTGGCAAACAGACCTGTGGCATCCTATCGCCGCGTTGCCGCTGCAGGTCTTTGCCTACGCAATTGCGCCCTACGACGACTGGCACGCTCAAGCTTGGGCAGGTGCCCTTGTCCTTCTTGCGCTCGTGCTACTACTGAGCGTTGCCGCTCGGGTTGCCTCTCGCAATCGTTATGCAAGGTAGGAAGAATGCTGATGAATATACAGGTGAGTACCTTGGAGAAGTCTGAAAGTACACGGTCTAGCGCGATGATAACGGGTACTGATGCGCTCCACGATGACCAAGGCCTGCTCGTGGATAGCCTCAACGCCTGGTACGGCCACACCCAGGCATTGCGGAACATCACTTTGCGCGTCAAGCCCAGACAGGTGGTCGCAATCATCGGCCCTTCGGGCTGTGGCAAATCGACCTTCATCCGCTGCGTCAATCGTATTCACGAAGTGGTGCCCGGAGCGCACGTCTCGGGTCGGGTGCTGCTGAACGGACAGGACATTTATGCTTCTGGCGTTGACCCTGTGCTGATACGCCGTCGCGTGGGAATGGTCTTCCAGAAGCCGAATCCCTTCCCAACGATGTCCATCTTCGATAACGTCATAGCGGGCATCCGTTTGGGCGGTGGAGGCAAGCGCAGCTTGGAGGAAATCGTCGAGCGTAGCCTGCGCCGTGCAGCCCTATGGGACGAGGTGAAGGACAAGCTCAAGCAATCAGGCATGGCTCTCTCAGGTGGCCAACAGCAACGATTGTGTATCGCCAGGGCTTTGGCCGTAGAGCCAGAGGTGATCCTGATGGATGAGCCAGCGAGCGCGCTGGATCCGATCTCGACGCTGAAGATCGAGGATCTGATGCGAGAGTTGAGGAAAGACTATACGATAGTCATCGTGACGCATAACATGCAGCAAGCTGCCCGTGTTTCCGATTACACCGCGTTTTTCCTCTGTGATGAAGACCGAGTTGGTGAGGTGATTGAGTACGGGGAAACAAGGCGCATCTTCACTAACCCAAGTGATAAGCGCACGGAGGACTACGTCACAGGCAGATTTGGATAGGCAACACCTACGTCGAGGAAGCGATGACGTTTCCCCCGCTGTTTGGGAGCGCAGGAGCCTGAGCGCCCACAGGCAGGTCCAGGTGCGGCTCTGGCTCGAAGTACCGCTGCGCGATCAGCGTGGGGATGACGGCGCTCAAGATAATGGCCGCGACCAGCAGCGAGAACTGCGTTCTGTCGATTATCCCGGCATTCAGTCCCCACAGCGCCGCTATGTTGCCGAAGGTGAGCCCCGTGCTCATCAGAAGCGTGGTATACGTCGCCTCGCGCGGGACGTACCTCCTGGCGTGTGGCAACACGCCGCCGATCTTCGTCATCACCTTCACCCCGAACAGGGCAATGAGAAGGCCGAAGTTAGCCCACACGGCCGGCAGCGACACGCTCATTCCCGATTTGATGAAAAAGAAGGGAGTGAGCAGCGTGAAGGCCACGACACGGAACCTCGCGTGCTCCCCCGGATGTTTCGCGAATACGCCGGCCACGGCCAGTCCGAGCAGCAGCGCCGGCAGAATTGCCAGGCTCTGCGCCAGACCGGCGAAGAACATCAGCGCGAATAACGCGGCGAAGGCCCCCTTGATCTCTGGCTCGATCATGCGATTGCCATACCGCTGGAAAAACCAGGGGTGCAGCCTCGGCATGGCCACGATAAGCGCCACCGAAACCGCGAGGAAGGCCAGCGTCCAGATAGAAGGCCTGGCAAAAAGCAAGCTGAGTGCCGCCGATCATTGCGATCCACTGGTCTTCCAAGTCGATCCTCCCAGAAAGGAATGCGTTGCGGCATCGATCAGCCTGTGAAGTAGGGTGAGGTCGGGCGAGGGCAAAAAGTTAGCTCCCAACTCTGCACCTGCCGGTTCAAAGCCAGGAGCCATCAGCTCAAAAGCGGTTCGAGCACGTCTGCTCGGCCGGACTCCATCGCCCTAAGTTGCAACACGCTTAGTTTAGCACGCACAGCCTGGTCAGGTCAATGCTTTGGAGCCCCTTGTCTTCTTCTTGCCACCAACCTTTCTAATCAGCTTTCGTTCTTGCCACAAGCACTGGACACTGGGCCGATTCGATTATGTGCCGCGCGACCCTTCCAAAGAACTCTCCCTGGGGCCATCGATAAACAGGCCTACCGATTACGATGAGACTTACTTCCCTCGCCTCGGCCTCGTTGATGATTTCGGCATCTGTGAGCCCTACGCGCAGCACTTTATCGAAGTCCGTCCCGGCCCGTTCGGCAAGCTGTGCAGCATAGTTGAGGCAGCGCTTGCCACTCTCTTCCAACTCCCGTTGAACCACGTCACGCGCTCTGCCCGAACGCCTGGCCAACTGATCACGAACGGTTGTGTCCACCACGTGTATGAGAACAAGGCGGGCGCTGTGTTCCTTCGCGAGCTGAATGGCAAGATTGACAGCGGCCACAGAAGCTTTGGATCCATTCACGGGCACCAGAAGACACTCGAAGATGTTGCTCATCGCCCCTCCTTTCGCCGCATTCGCTTCACCGCCTTGACCCGGTAGAAGTCTTCCCTCTCCCTCTCTTCCAGCGCCCCCTCCACCTGAGCCACGATGGAAGCATATTCCGGAATGAGAACGTTAGCGAGAGCGTTGACCCTTCGCTGCGTTTTCCTGATCTCCCTCGCCAGACGCCAGACGGTTGTCTCCGTCTCGGCTACCCGACAAGCGAGCGATAGCACTTCGCCGAAAGCCCTTACCGCGCGATCGACGCTGGCCGTAGTGCCACTGAGGCTATACTGCAGGCGCAGCTCTCTGGGCTCGACCTCCACTACAGGCAAGGGCACTCCCATAATACTTCGCTCGGTAACATTCACTCGGGTTTCTTTTGCCGTGCTAAGGGCCACCCATCCCACTCGCTCAACGCCCATCGACATCCTGGCACGGCCAAGCGCTTCGTAAGCCGTCGTGAACTGCCGTTCGAGGCGCCGCTCCAGATCCTCGGCATCTTCCAGCATGCTCAGCACGTGCGCTATGAGCGCCTGCCTCTTGCGGTCGAGCAGATCGTGCGCTTCTCTGGCAAAGGCCAGGTCTCTTCTCGCCTGCAGAAGGACGGCTCTCGTCGGCGGAACACTTCCTTGCGGCACGCTTAGTCCCCTGGCTTGCGCACTCGGTAGCGTTGGCGGATCTCCTCTTCGGTTACGCGGAACAGCTCACTCCTGGGCAATAAAGAGACGATGTCCCACGCGAGGTCGAGGGTGGCATTGATATCGCGATCCTCGGAAGTCCCCTGCCTGACGAATCTGGTCTCGAATTCCTCGCCAAAGCGGAGATAGCTCCGGTCGACGCCTGTTAGCTCTTCCTCGCCGATTATGGATGCGAGCGAACGGACCTCCTTTACCCTGGCGTAGGCCGCGTACAACTGGCTGGCGATATCGGGATGGTCGGAGCGTGTATGGCCCTCGCCGATGCCGTCTTTCATCAGCCGCGATAGAGATGGCAGGACGTCGACGGGCGGATAGATGTTCTTGAGGCCGAGCTCACGGCTCAACACGATCTGGCCCTCGGTGATGTAACCCGTGAGGTCAGGCACCGGATGCGTAATGTCGTCGTTGGGCATGGTCAGGATGGGCATCTGGGTAATAGAGCCCTCGACACCCTTGATGCGACCAGTTCGCTCATAGATCGCGGCCAGATCGCTGTACAGATAGCCCGGATAACCCCTTCGAGCTGGCACCTCCTCACGCGCGCTGGAGATTTCACGCAGGGCCTCACAGTAATTGGTCATATCGGTCAGAATGACCAGAACGTGCTTGCCCTCCTGGAAGGCCAGGTATTCTGCTACGGTGAGGGCCATCCGCGGCGTGGCAACCCTTTCGGTAGAAGGGTCTTCGGCCAGGTTGAGGAAGAGCGCGGAATTCTCCAGGGCACCGCTCTCCTCGAATCGACGCTGGAAGAAGGTGGCCACGTCGCGAACGATGCCCATCGCGGCGAAGACGATGCAGAACTCCTCACGCCTGGCAATCCTGGCCTGGCTGGCGATCTGTGCTGCCAGAGTATTATGCTGCAAGCCGCTAGCTGAGAATATCGGCAGCTTCTGCCCCCGCACCAATGTGTTCATCCCGTCGATGGTCGAGATGCCCGTCTGAATGAACTCCGAAGGATAGGCTCGCGCGCTCGGATTGATTGGCGAGCCATTGATGTCCCTCCATTCCCTGGCTAGCGGCTCTGGCCCGCCGTCGATGGGGCGGCCCAGGCCGTCGAAGATCCGCCCAAGCATCTCCAGCGACACGGGTACTGTCAGAGGGCGACCGAGGAAACGAATCGCGGTGCTCGGTATGGACAGACCTGAAGTTCCTTCGAACACCTCGACAACAGCAGCATCTCTGCTCACGCTGAGAACCCGTCCGATGCGCCTGTCGCCCTGCGGGCCGAGGACCTCCACCATTTCGTCGAAACCGACGTCGGTGGTGCCTTCTACGACCATCAACGGCCCTCGAATGCTTGCCACGCCGACGTATTCCCTCGAAACCCTGGTTGTGTCCATCCTAAATGTACTCCCTCTCCAGCTCGTTCATCTGCCGATCGAGAGCCAGACCGATCTCGTCGATCTTTGCCAACTGGTCGTTGGGCACATCGGTTTTCATCCTCATAAGGAGCACGATGATCGGCAACTCGCGGATACGGATGACCGGGGCGCCGCGCGCTACGATGTCCTTCCCGCGCTCGTGAAAACGTATGATCACTCTCAGCATCGCAACCTGCTTCTGCGGCGTCGTGTAAGTGTCTATCGGATGCATCGCATTCTGCTGCAGGAACCCTTCCCTGAGGATTCGCGCCGTCTCCAGGACGTGGCGTTGCTCGTCGGGGAGCGCGTCCGGGCCCACGAGTTTCACGATTTGCTGGAGGCGATTCTCCTGCTGAAGCACGCTCATCGCCGCGTCACGCAGTCTCCGCCAATCCTTCGCTACGTTCTGGCTCCACCATTCCTCGACGTAGTCCAGATACTCGCTGTAGCTTTCGATCCAGTTGATCGCCGGGAAGTGCCTCGCGGCGGCCAGCGCTTTATCCAGCGCCCAAAAACAGCGCACGAACCGCATCGTGTTTTGCGTGACTGGCTCAGAGAAGTCGCCGCCTGGCGGCGAAACAGCTCCGACGATCGTTACCGAGCCATTCATCCCTCCGAGGGTCACCACCCTCCCTGCTCTCTCGTAGAATTCTGCAAGTCGAGATGGTAGATAGGCGGGAAATCCTTCCTCTGCCGGCAGTTCTTCCAGGCGGCCGGCGATCTCTCTCAGCGCCTCCGCCCAGCGTGACGTCGAATCTGCCATCAGGGCGACGTCGTAGCCCATATCGCGATAGTATTCGGCTAAAGTGACACCGGTGTAAATGCTTGCCTCTCTTGCTGCTACCGGCATATTGGACGTGTTGGCGATGAGCACCGTACGCTCCATCAACGGCTTGCCACTGCGCGGGTCCACGAGCTTCGGGAAGCCTACTAGCACCTCCGTCATCTCGTTGCCACGTTCACCGCAGCCAATGTAAACCACGACGTCGGCGTCGGACCATTTGGCGAGCTGATGCTGCGTCACGGTTTTCCCTGTGCCAAACCCACCGGGTATCGCCGCCGTCCCCCCTTTGGCGATGGGGAAAAAGGTATCGATCACGCGCTGGCCGGTGATGAGCGGAACGTCTGGCAGAAGGGGCTTTCGATACGGGCGAGGGCGGCGGACAGGCCAGCGCTGCATCATCAGAAGCGCAGTTTCCTTGCGATCCACGGCCAGGCCGGCCACCGCGTCGGCGACGCCGTGCTCTCCTGGAGCAACAGTGGCAATCTGTGCCGCAAGTCCAGTCGACGACACATTATTCAGGCGCGCCGGGACCAGAAGCCTTTGTTCGATCAACTCCGACTCCTGCACGGCCCCAAGCACGCTGCCCTCGTGGACCTGATCTCCTTGCCGGACGGAGGGCCTGAACAGCCATTTCCTTTTCCTGTCGAGCGAAGCAACGGCCACGCCACGACTAATGAAAGCGCCCGACTTGGCCTCGATCATTTCGAGGGGACGCTGAAGGCCATCGAAAATGTTGCCGATGATGCCTGGACCCAACTCCGCGGAGAGAGGCCCGCCGATGCTGTGAATCAGTTGCCCTGGCTGGAGACCGCCCGTGTTCTCGTAGACCTGGACAGTAGCCCTGTTTCCTTCCAGGCGGATCACCTCGCCAAGCAGACGGTCATCGCCCACCTCGACCAGATCGGCCATGCTTATACCTTCCGCGTCGGCAACAGTCACGACAGGACCGTCTACCGCTTCGACCGATCCAGCTCTTGTAGACAAATCCTTACTCCGTTCTTCCGAAATCCTCAAGCAGGGTTTCTTCGCGAACAAGAAACTGCCAGATCTCGTTGCGAAGCGTCCATTTCTGTCGTTCCAGCCGCGCTTCGAAAGAGTTGTCACAAACCACTCTACCCTGGTCCTTTTGCACGATGACCCCACCGGCGATGTCCACCGCCGGGCCAGGTTCGAGATCGGCAGTGACACCGGTCGCCGCCAGACGCCTCTCGACGTCCGTCAAGAATTTGAGGGTGAGAAGCCTGGCATCCGGCTCGTTCGACCTCACCGTTAGTTTTCCTCCTCCGAGGATGGTCACCGCCTCAAGAGTGAGCTTTTCAAGTGCGGCCCGGCGGTCTTCTGGCTTCAGGGAAGCTCGCAAGTGGTCGCGGGCCGTCTCAAGCGCTCGCGATATGAGTTCCTCCCGCTTAGCGAGAAGAAGGCTCTTCGCTTCGAGCCTGGCCGCTGAGACGATCTCACGCTTGTAGCCCTTCGCATCCCTTTGCGCCGCTGCCAAAACAGCCTGGCGTTTTGCCACTGCTGCTTCGTGCGCCTGGCGCAGGATGGATTCTGCACTTTCCTGGGCCTTTCCAACGATCTCTTGCCCGCGTCGTCTGGCATCGTCCAGTATCGCCGACGACAACATCCTTAAGTTTTCCTGCGATGCCATAATTGCTCTTCCTCAGATGCTCACGCCCAACGCCCGTCGGACCAGGTCCCTTAGCGGCGCTTTTGCGGGGCGGCTCAGCCGGTCAGGTATTTCCAGGATCAGCGGGAGAGTGGCCAAAGCCTTCCGGTTCTCGATCACAGGCATTATTCTGTTGGCAATCTCGGATGTAACGAGGACGATTCCGACGCTGGGATCAGCCAGCAAATCGTCGAGCTTCTGCACAGCCACATCCGCGTCGTCGGTTGCCATTCCATCGACCCCAATAAGGGAGAACCCCAGGACGGTATCCCTTTCCCCTATCACGAATACCTTCAATTCCATAAGGTACGAAGCCTCAGATCTTGCCTAAGATCAGTATGGATACGATCAGACCGTAGATCGCGATGCCTTCCGCCAGGCCGACGAAGACCAGGGAGCGGCCTAAGAGTTCAGGCTTCTCCGCAACCGCACCGATGGCTGCCGATCCGGTCATTCCCACGGCAATGCCGGCACCGATGACTGCCAGTCCCGTGGCCAGTCCGGCGGCAAGCAAGCCCATTCCGACTTCCGTCGAAACCGCCTGCAAAGCAGGCGCAGCGGCCTCTTGCGCGAGAACGCGGGAGACGAGAGACAATGAGAGGATTGCTAGCAGGACCAGCCCCAGGATGTTCAGGACAAGCATTCCGTAGACCGCTCGACCTGAAGGACTACCTCGCCTTCTTACTTTGACCGCGAAGAGTACAGCGATGATGGTGCACAGCACCAGGACCGCGCCCGATGGCGATAATTCCAGCATTTTGTCTCGCCTCCCTACTTCTTGATCGATAGAGGGATGCCAGGTATCACAAATGGGTGGAAGGCAATCCCATCGCCTTTGAAGAACTTCGTGAAGAACTCGTAGTAATCCAGACGCAAAGCCTGTATAGCCACTACCAGGCCTTCGAGCGCAATTACAAAGACGTTGCCTATTACATATACCGTTGGCTCGCCCAGCGGTATTTGCCGCACCATCGCAACGAAAGCAATTACCATCAAGCCCATCCCGGCGTGGCTGATGGCGAACGCGGCCAGTCGAATATAGGAGAGCGTGTTAGTCATATATCTCATCGCCGCATCGAAAACCTCGATCCCTGACTGGAAAAGCAGCAGTGGATTGACCAGCGCCCTCTTGGATCTGTTGCTTTCCAGCAACTCCAGCAACGGATCCCGCGAGAAGATCAAAAGCAGGGGAATGCCCAGGAGAGCCGCAATAGCAGGCGAGTCTACACTTCTGCCCGTAAGATATTGAGTTGCCACGAAAATTGCGCCCCAGTAAAACCAGATGCCAGCCAGGCCGTATCGATCGAGGAACAGTCGCAAATAATCCCTTGTCAGAAAAGCGTCCACCACGTTGATGAACAGGCCGAGGCTCACTACCGCTATGCCAAAAACGATCGCAATCGAGATGAAGAACGCGGAATTGCGTATCGGTCGGAACCAGAGAGCCGGGATCATCTGATCTAAGAGGAACACGCTTCCGTAGAGCAAGCCGAAGATCGTGGCCATCAGACCACAACCGAAGAGTATCCACCCCAATGCCCTGTGCCCTTTGACCACGATCTCTTTCCCCAGCAGAAAACCCCCGGCGGCCAGCACTGCCCCCTGGCCTACATCCCCGAACATAATTCCAAACATTAGCACGAACAAGAGCCCGGCCACAGGAGTTGGGTCAATCTCTCGATAGTTGGGGATGCCGTACGTGTTCACCAACGCCTCGAACGGCTTGAAGATGGCTGGATTCTCGAGGTGAGTGGGGACAGGAGGGTCAGAGGCGTGGGATGACGGAGTAAGGGGCTCCTCGGTATGAACCACAACTCGCCCTCCCACCGCTTCGGATAGGCGAGACAAGAAATCACGCTCAGACCTGGCTGGCATCCAACCAGATACCAGGCGTGTTTTCTGGGTCGTACCGAAATGTCTCCACGCATCCACGACTACGCCGTTGATCGAGAGCCGCCAACGCATTCGCCACAACTCGTCCCGGTATTCGATTGCCAGGGCTTCCTTTGCTTTGTCCATCTCCTCGTTCTGCTTGACGAGCGTCATCTGTCTCGTACGGACCTGACCCAAAGCTTCCGACGGAGTGCCAGTAAGCTCCTCCGGAATGTCTCGGCGCTGAGCATATGCGCTCTTGAGTGCCCGTTCCAGCGCCTCCGAGTTGTCTTTCGCCGAGAAGGCGAAAACGAGAACTGCCCCGTCCTGATACACGACGGAGAGAATCACATTTGGAACGCTGGCCAGGCTCCCGCGCAGCCGGTCCAGGTTCTCCGCGGGCACAAGAGCGGGCGCGAAATAGAGGAAGCTCAGCTTCCTTAGGTCGGCGAGGTTGATGGCCAGATGGGCAAGCAGTTGCAGTTGCTCGATTAAGAGCTGCGATCTCCCCAGTTCATCCTGGAGCCGTCGCTGCTGGTCGACCACGCGCCCGACGTCTGCCTCAATGATCGGCAATCGCTCAGCCGTTTCAGATGCCACCTTCCGCGGTGCGACTTGCACTCCTTCCTCAGGACCATGGACACCCTGGATGGCCAGGGTCTGCAAGAGAAGCTGCACCCGGCGGCGATAGGCTTCGTAAGTCGCCGAGATCTCGTCTGCCTCCCGCCAGTCGAGCTTCCCTGCCCAGTCTCCCAACTCTTGGAAGTCGATGAGGTGCACGGCCCCATAGCGGCCCATTTCCTCCGTCGCCCTGGACAGGTCGCTGTCGAGTATGGCCATCGAGATTCGCTTCATTTGCGCGGGTGTAAACATCGCTACAATTCGCCCCACAGGAATGCCACGATTTCGTCTGGTGAGCGCCCGTAGCGCTTACCCTCGAGAATAGCCTTGAGATCGTGGATCTCGGCTTCTTTCAAGAACAGGAAAGCGAGGATCACCCCGATCTGGAAAGGGTAACCCGCCAGCGTCGCCTTCGCCCCGTGCCACAAGTATCGATTCAAGCCCACTTCAAGTTGCCAGATGTTCCCTGATTCCTTCGTCAGCGGCTGCAGCAACTGGCGATATGGGTCGGGAAGTTCCGCTATCAGGCTGGAGAGATCAGGCGCGCTTCCGGCCCGATGGATCACCTCGTCGTCAATCTTGTAGCCATAGGGGAGCGTGTAGTTGAATATCTCCTCGGCCGAAAGATGGTAGATCGCCTTGTAACGCAACATCCAGTCCACGTTGATGACGTCGTATCGCATGCCCATCATACGCGTGGCGATTGCTCGGTCCGACGAGGGCAGCGCCTCCACTACGGACCATAGGTGGCGATAGTAGTAGAGGTCCAGGGCCACCTCCAGAGGGAAAAGCGATTGCTCGTGCTCATAACGGTCCAGGGCGCCTCGCAGGACCCTGGCGTAGTGGAGATTGCCAAGGCTATCGATCACGTCTGTGACACTTCGTGCCGCTAGCAGGTCATCCAGGCGCAGGCGGGAGAGACGGCCGAGCGGAAGGAGATTGGGTCCGACTTCCTCGGCGCCAACACCAGTGACGACGCCACCCAGGATGGCCTTCAGGTTGTCTACCTCGCAACGGCGCAGCATCTCCACGACCAGGACGCGGGGTGGGCCGTCGAGGCTTCTGATCACGCGGTCATAAGCATTCACCAGGTTGCGTTCGAATGCCTTTTCCACAGGCAAGAGTCTGATCCCGTCAGTAGGCACGCCAGCGAGTTCTGTCCCGTAAGTCGTCGAATAGAGCTGCCGAAGCGCATCTTCGAGGCCGGGCGAAACTACGAGGCCGCGTTTCTGCCCGGGTGTCACTAGCTCCGAGATCATGGCCCTGACCCTGGCGTGTGGTTTGGCATAGCGTATCGCGTTGATATTCATGCTGCACGTCAAGAATCGAGAACGCGTTTGACGACGAGTGCGGAGGCTTCCACCATCCTGGACGCAGTCAGCTCTTCAAGCCTCCTAGCTTTTTCATTGGCATCGGCGAGGATTCGTTGCCTCACCTCCTCAGCAGCCTTGCGAGCGGTCGCCCTGGTCTGCTCCGCTTCTCTTGCCGCTTCCTGCTCCGCCTGCGCCTGTAGTTCTGCCGCCTCTGCTTGCGCCCGCGGAATTATCTCCTTGGATTTCCGCTCGGCTTCGGCGACGATGCCCTGTGCCTGTTCCTCGATGCTCAGCACCGATCGAAGGATATCCTCCAAGAGGGTCACTCTCCAGTTTCAGAAATGGGGCAAAGTGAGCATTTGAGCAGATGAACGCAGATCTCCCTGTTGCTGTACGACTGCAATTCCTGTGCCACAGGTAGGCGAGCAGGTATGATCATCGATAGCATTGACCTTGACGAAGCAGCACGTGTTGCGCTAAAGTTTACGGGTACGTCGATTAAACTGAGAGGACGGCAATTATGACTGGCGGACTGCTGCTCAGCATAGCCATTAACATCGATCCAATTCTATTACAACTCGGCCCATTTGCCGTGCGCTGGTACGGCTTGATGTACGTCGTGGGCATCCTTGCAGGTCTGTTTGTAGCCTTGCCCTATGCCAGGCAGAGGGGGCTGGACGAAGAGAAGGTCTGGTCGTTGTTCTGGCCGGCTGCGATCGCCGCGCTGGTCGGCGCTCGGCTTTACTACGTCGTGCAGTCCGATTTTGGGGCCTACCTTGCCCAGCCGTGGCGCATCTTTGCCTTCTGGGAAGGCGGCATGGCCTTCTACGGCGCGGTTGTGGGTGCCGCGGCTGCGCTCGCGGTGGGTTGCCAGCGTCAAAAGATTTCATTCTGGACGCTAGTCGATGCCGCCGCTCTTTTCGCCGTCGTCGGCCAGGGCTTTGGCCGTATAGGCAACATCGTCAATGGCGATATCGTGGGGTATCCGACCGATTTGCCCTGGGGGGTAGTCTATCTTCATCCTCGCTCGTTTGTGGCCGACCACACGGTGGCCTATCAGCCGGCGGCCTTCTACGAGCTGCTTTTCAACATATGCTTCTTCGCTATCCTGTGGTCGCTGCGCTTCCGCTTCCGCCGTCCCGGCATGCTCTTCGCCACATATCTCATCATCTATTCGATTGGCCAGTTCGCCATCTTCTTCTTGCGCGACAACGAGGTGCTGTTCTGGGGGCTAAAGAATGCTCAACTGACGGCGCTGGTCGTGCTCGCGGTGGCAGCGCCGCTCTGGTGGTGGCTGAGAGGCAGAGGGGAAAGTGAGATGGCTCCCGCCGAGGGCGCGCCCACGACATAGCCTAGGCCCCACACATTGCTCCATATTTGTCGGTTTGGAACAACCATAGGGCCTGCAATGGCAGGCTGCCAGCATTGACTTCTCACTCGCCCTATGCTATTGTTCGCAACGTGGAGCACCCCCACTCGATCTTAGTATTTCTATTGCACGATAAAACTGCACGCTCGACACGTAGCTACCCCCGGGACACCTTTCGCGCCGATTATTTTGACATAACTACGAATCTGCCTGGAAGGAAAGACTAGATGAAGATCGATCTGCACACACATTTCTATCCGCCGAAGTACTTCGAGTTCCTGGAGGAGCACAACACAAAATACGAGATGACGAAGGACGCCACGGGGAAGAAGATCCTCAAGCACAAGGGCGCCCGTTTTCTGACCATCACGCCGGAAATGACCAGTCCTGAGAATCGCCTAAAGCAGATGGATGAGGTCGGCGTCGACGTACAGGTGCTTTCTCTCTCCGTCCCAAACGTCTATTTCTCCGACGACGACAACAACCTGTACCTGGCGCGGGAAACCAACGATTACCTGGCGGCGCTGCGCGACAGGTATCCGAAGCGATTCTGGTGTCTGGCGAGCGTGCCTTTGGGCAACGTGGAGCACGCGCTGCGAGAGCTGGACCGCGCGATCAACCAGCTCGGCATGAACGGGGTGATCGTCGGCTCGAACATCGACGGAAGGCCCCTGAACTCGCCGGAGTTCGAGCCCTTCTGGGCCGCGTGCAACAGGATGAAGCTCACGGTCACGATGCACCCGATGCCGCCGCTTGGCTCGGAGCTAATGTTCGAGTACGGCCTGGCGCCGATGGTCGGCTTTATCTTCGACAGCACGCTGGCCGCGGCCCGCATGGCTTACGACGGCATCTTCGAGCGCTATCCTGATATGAAGCTGGTGCTGCCCCACCTCGGCGGCGCCATCCCATACATCGTCGAGAGGCTCGACAATGGCTTCCGCGCCATACCCGACTGCCGCGAGAGGATTTCCAGGCTGCCCAGCGAGTATCTGAAGAACGTTTACTATGACACCGTATCGTTCCACGCGCCGGCCTTGATGTGCGCCTATCACACCGTCGGAGTTGACCGCATCGTCATGGGCAGCGACTACCCGCACATCATCGGACATATCGATAGAGCGGTAACGAGCATCGAGGAACTCGACATTCCCGACGAGGACAAGGAGAAGATCTTCAGCGGCAACGCCCTGAAGATGCTGACAAACCTGTAGCAAAGCCGCCGCGCCTGGCAGCGATGCTTCGTCGGCAGGCGCGGCATTCCCGCAGCCCAGCGCAGCAGCCCAACGACTTGACTTTGCCGACGAAAACGCCTAAGATGATAGCCGCTTGGATTGGAAGCGCCTGCTTAACTTCCAACATCACACCTGAGCGCGAACCGGTAAGATATTGGGGTTCCGGCCGCAGGTATTTCCCATAGAGCCTCGTTCAATGAGGAGATTGGGGGTTGATATCTTGCCCGACACGCACATCGACCTCGAAGAAGTCAGCGTGGCGTTCGCCTCAAAGGCGGGCGAAACCCTGGCATTGGAGAATGTATCCTTCGCCGTTCAGGAGGGAGAGTTCGTCTCAATCGTCGGGCCAAGCGGCTGCGGGAAATCGACCATCCTAAACGTCATTGCAGGGCTGGCGGATACGCTCAGCGGAAGGGTATCGATAAAGGGCAAGGCCACGAACGGTATCCCAAAGGATATTGGCTACGTCTTTCAAAGTGATCTCCTCCTGCCCTGGCGTACCGTTTTCGACAACGTCGCCCTCGCCCTGAAACTCCGTGGTTATCGGACGGAGAAGATGGGGCCGGCTGTCGAAGACTGGCTGACACGAGTAGGTCTAGCCGGTTTTCGCAACCATTATCCGCATCAGCTCTCCGGGGGTATGCGTAAGCGTGTAGCTTTGGCTCAAACCCTCGTCTATAACCCTGAGCTCATCCTTATGGATGAGCCCTTCTCTGCTCTGGATGTTCAGACGCGCAATATGATGGAAAACGAGCTTCTCGATCTATGGTCCGGGCTCCGCAAGACCGTTTTGTTCGTCACACACGATCTGGAGGAGGCCGTGTCGCTATCCGACCGTATCATCCTTTTGACTGCCCGCCCGGGGCGCGTGAAGGCATCCTACATCATCGATTTGCCGAGACCAAGGAATGTCACCGAGGTGCGATTCAATGTCAGGTTTCGCGAGCTCATCGAGCAAATCTGGCAAGATCTGAAGACTGAGGTTACCGTAGCTTATGCTGCGTCAAGACAGTAGCGCGGGATCGCCGAAGGCGGCGAACAGGCTGAAGAATAGCCCGAGTCCATTGCTTGTGATGGCCCTGCGCATTGGCGCTCTCATCGTTTTTGTAGGATCGTGGGAGACGGCTTCATCTCTCAAGTGGATCAATCCCTTCTTTGTCAGCCGACCCTCCGATATCATTTTTCGCGCCTACACCTGGCTATCTTCGGGCTATGTCCTCTCCCACACAGCTATCACCATTGTCGAGACGTTCTTCGCCTTCGTCTTGGGGGCGCTGCTAGGCGCTATCCTGGCTTTCCTTCTCTATCGCAGCAGCATTGTCGATCAGGCATTGATGCCATACTTGATGATCTTGAATGCCATGCCGCGGATCATCTTCGCGCCCATTTTCATCCTCTGGTTCGGCCTGGGTCTAACCTCGAAGGTCGTACTGGGCATCAGTATCGTGATCTTTATCGTGTTCTTCAGCATCTATACTGGATTGAAGGAGGTCGATCAGAATCTAATCAACAAGGTTCGGCTTATGGGTGGGAGTGAGAAAGACGTGCTTCTCGAGGTTCTCATACCGTCGGCCCTTTCGTGGCTCTTCAGCAGTCTCAAAACCAGTGTAGGCTTCGCCCTCGTCGGGGCAATCGTCGGCGAGTATATGGGCTCGGCGAACGGACTTGGACACATTATCGCATTCGCCGAGGGTATGTTCGACGCAACCGGGGTTTTCGCCGGTCTGTTTATTCTCTCCTTCGTCGTCATCGCTATCAACTGGTGCATGGAGCGTGTAGAGAACCATTTCACCGCCTGGCGAATGGGCTAAGACAGCGAGTGAATCGGAACGAAAGACGGACTGGGCAATCACTAGATAAGCTTCAAGGAGGTTTGAAATGAAGTTTCTTGGGACTATCGTCATTGCAGTGCTGGTTTTCGCCCTCCTGGCCTCTGGCTGCACTCCTGCCGCTCAACCGACAGGTCAAGGTGCGAAGGAGAAGACGACAATGGCTGTGGGTGGTGTTGGCGCCCTGTTGTACATCCAAGCGACGCTGGCAAAGCAGTTGGGCTACTTCGATCAGGAGGGACTCGATGTCGAGGTCTCGGACTTTAAAGGTGGGGCCGAGTCGGCCCAGGCATTGATCGGAGGCTCGTCCGAGTTCGCTTCGATGTCCGTGGAGCACATCATCAAAGCAAAGCCGAAGGGCGTCGATCTTACCCTGTTGGCACTCTACACGCGCTATCCAGCTATGACCTTGATAGTCGGTGATAAATACAAGGACCAGATCAAGGGCGTCGCCGACCTGAAGGGCAAGAAGGTGGGCGTCACCAGTCTGGGATCAGGCACGCACATGGCTCTGAACGCAATACTCGCCAAGAATGGGTTGCCGACGAACGCGGTGGAACTGGTCGGCGTAGGTTCGACCACCATGCCCCCTGCGCTTGAACAAGGCTCGATCGTGGCCGCGATGAATGCTGATCCATTCGTCACAAAGTTGCTCCTGGCCAAGAAAGCCTACGTGCTAGTTGATTTGACGACCAAGAAGGACACTGAGGCCGTATATGGCTCCGATTATCCTTTCACTGGCCTGGCAACCCGTGCCGAGGTTGTGAAGAACAAGCCTCAACTGGTGCAAAAGATGACCAGCGCGATTGTGAAAACGAACAAGTGGATCGCCGAGCACAGTGCAAAGGAAATCGCCGACAAGATGCCGCCGGAGTTCAAGCCGGATGAGCAGGTATACATAGCTTCCCTTGAACATACTAAGGAAGCGTTGTCACCTGACGGCAAGGTAAATCCAAAAGCCATCGAGACGGTCATCAAGTCGTTGCAGGAGGTCAACACGATCCCGGCAGACGCGAAGATCGATCCTGCCTCGATCTACGATATGAGCTTTGCAGAGAAGGCGTTGAAAAAGTAACTATCCGAGCCCAGGTTGGTCGCAAAGAACTCTTCATAATCCTCTTTGCGCTCTTTGCGGTTAAGCGTATTCTCGTACTAGACTGGCGCGAACTTGCGGCGCTCTTCGGCGCGCAGTTCCCGGCGCAGCAGCTTGCCGACTTTGGACTTGGGCAGCATGTCGCGGAACTCGATGTACTGGGGGACCTCGTATGAGGCCAGGCGCTGGCGACACCAGGTGGCGAGGTCGTAGGCGGTGACGCCTTTGACATCCTCCTTGAGCACCACGAAGGCTTTGATTCTCTCTCCCACCGCTGGATCGGCGATGCCCACGGCGCAGGCGGCAATGACGGCGGGATGCTCCTGCAACACGGCCTCTATCTTCGATGCGGCCACGCGATAACCTTTATGCTTGATGATGTCCACGGAGCGATCCATGAAATACAGCCAACCCTCTTTGTCGATGCGCACTATGTCGCCGGTTCGGTACCAGCGCTGGCCGTCAATATCCACGAAATGCCTGGCCGTCTCCTCTGGTTTGTTCCAATAGGCGGTGACCATGTGATCGGAGGATACTAGCAACTCGCCTGATCCTCCTTCGGCCACAGGCTCCAGGGTATCAGGATCGACCAGCAGCGCTCTGCGAATGGAAAGAATCTTGCCGCCAGTGCCCTCTGGGGACTGCTCGCCGGGTGGCGTCAGCGCTACGCCGCCACAGGTCTCCGTGGCGCCATAACCCTGGCTGATGGGCTTGCCGAACTTCTTGAGCCAGCGGTTGGCGACCTCTCCCGGCAGCGCATCGCCGCCGGAGAAGTTGTACTCTAAAGATCTAAGGTTGTACTGATCCAGACGGTCGTGCTCCAGTATCATCCTGTAAAGCGTGGGAGTGCCGAAGAAGCTCTTGGCCTTGTACCTCTGGATATGTTCGAAGATGGCGTCGAGGTTCATCTTGGGCAGCAGTATCAGCGTATCGCCGGTGAACAAGGCGCCAAAGCCCACGGCCTGTCCCAGGATATGGTACAGTGGCGCTCCCTGGATCACGACGTCAGTTCCCGGCGGTATAAGTTTGGAACTGGAACGCCGCTGCTCCAGAACGCTTTCCAGAAGCAGCACGCTGGAAATGGGCACGCCCTTGGGGAAGCCGGTAGTGCCTCCTGTGTAAAGCATTTCGGCCATATCTTCGGGCGCGGCGTGGACGGGCGGAAGAGCAGGGGCGCTCTCCTTCAGTAGACTGGGAAAGGCGTAGACATTCTCGCCCAGGCTGAATTTGCCCTCGGGTATTCTGTTGTAAAGCTTGCCAACCGTCTTTTTCCACCAGGGCAGGGCATCAGCGATGCTGGTAACGACGACTCTTTTCAGACTGGTCTCGGCCAGCACCTTGCTGACGTAGCCGAAGTTGGTGTCCATGCAGAAGATTGTCTCGGCGCCGCTATCGTTGGCGATGTACTGGAGATCTTTGGGACCGTAGAAATGGGTGACCGGCACGGCCACGGCGCCCATCCTTTGCAGGGCCAGCCAGACGACGATCCACTGCGGACAGTGAGGTAGAAAGATTATGGCCTTGTCCTTCGGCCGGACCCCGTGCTTGTGCAGCGCTCTGGACAGCTTCTCGACGACGTCGTCTAAGTGAGCGTAGGTGTACTTTTCCCCCAGGAAAATCAGCACTGGTTTATTGGGGTACTTTCGAACCGCTGCTTTGAAGGTTTCATCTATAATCATAGTTCACATCCCAAAATAGGCGGCTTTGGCTTCGGGGTTGTCCATCAGTTCCTGTCCCGTGCCGCTTACCACCAGGGTGCCGTTCTCGATTACGTAGCCTCGATCGATTATGGGCATGACGGGCCGGGCGTATTGTTCGGAAAGCAGAATGGTGACGCCCTGTTGCCTGATCTTTTTGACGGCTCGAACCACTTCTTTTTGCATTAGCGGACTGAGGCCCAGAAGAGGCTCGTCCATCAGCAACAGTTTCGGTCGCGCCATCAGGGCCATGCCCACCGCCACCATCTCCTGTTCGCCGCCACTCAACATCCCAGCCTTCTTGTTCTTCAGGCGCAACAGCGGCGGAAAAAGGTCATAGACGAACTGCAGGCTCTCTTTGATCTCGCTACCGCTGCGCATGTAGCCGCCTAATCGCAGATTCTCTTCCACAGTATTGTCACGGAAGACTGGATGTCTTTCGCGGCAGAGGATGATACCCTTTTCGACTCGGTCGCTGGGCTTGCTGAGGGAGATCTCTTCACCCTGAAACCTGATGCTGCCTGTGATGGTGATCCTTTCGCCACCCTTGCGCTGCTCTCGGCGCTTGAGATGCAGGGTCAGGCCGGCGATGGTGTTAAACAACGTGGTCTTGCCGGCGCTGTTGGAGCCGAATACGCCCACGATCTCCCCTTGTTGAACGTCGATGTTCAAGTCGTTCAGCGCCAGAGCGTTTTCATAGAAAACCGATACGCTGTTAATCTCAAGCATCTTCTGTCTCGCTTCCCAGGTAGGCGTCCCTGACTTCCTGCACAGCCACGACCTCCTCCGGCGTTCCCTCGGCGATCTTGGTGCCAAAGTTTAACACGATGGCCCTGTTGACCACCCGAAACAGTTCTCGCAGCCGGTGCTCGACCATAATGAGGGTCTTGCCTTCTTCATTGATCCTTTCCAACAGGGGGAGGATGCTGGCCACCTCGGACATGCTCATGCCTGAGAACAATTCATCCAGGATGATGATCTCGGGATCCAGCGCCAGACAACGGGCCAACTCCAAACGCTTGACGTAACCGTGCGGCAGCGAGCCAGCGAGCTTATAGGGCACGGAGGAATCGCGCTCGAATCCCACTTCCTCCAGCAGGTGGATGGCCGTTTCGTCCCGGTCGCCGTACTGGCCGCCCTTTAGCTTGCGAGCCCGTGCCGAGTAAAGGGGAACGATCAAGTTTTTATAGACAGGCATGCTGCTGAAAGAACGGGCCATCTGGAAGCTGCGGGCGATGCCAGAGGTGACGATTTTAAAGGGTGGCGCGCCAGTGATGTCCTGGCCGCGAAAGATCACTTTGCCGGAATCGGGCTTGACGAAGCCAGTTATCAGGTTGATCAAGGTGCTCTTACCTGAGCCGTTGGGACCGATGATGCCGAGCGTTTCGCCTGGTTGTAACTCGAAACCGACGCCGTTAACGGCGTGTACGCCGCCGAAGCTCTTGGAGAGATCGGCGACCTTTAGAATCGGTTGCTGTTTCATTCCTTCGCAACCTCCTCCATAGGCACCAACCTTTCAAACTGCTGGTATTTTCTCTGAGCGAAGCGGAAAATGCCCTCTGGCAAACCGACGACGAAGATGAGAAGAATCACAGAATAGATAACCACCCGCAAGGTGCCAAACTGCCGCAGCGTCTCCGACAGAGGAACGAGCACAAAGGCTCCTAGCAAGGCGCCGGCGAAAGAGCCAGGCCCCCCAATCACCACGGCGGTCAAAGGCAGAACGGAATAATCCAGGGCGAAAGCAGACATTCCCACCACCTGGTAGTGATGCGCGATAAAGGCGCCAGCGAAGGTGGCTGGCAGGGCGGCGATGAAGACCGCCTGGGCCTTGTACCAGGGGACGTTGATGCCTCCCGCCTCCACAGAGCGATCGTTGTCTCTGATGGCTCTGAGCACCAGTCCATAGTCGGTGTCGATGAGCCTGCGCAAACCGAAAACGCCGACAAAGGCGATGGCTACCATGACGTAGAGCTCCACGGTCAGGCCGGGCAATGGAGCCAGACCACTGATGCCCTCAGTGCCACCCAGGATCTTGGTGGCCTCAATCGTTCTCATCAACAGCAGCGGAATGGCGAAGGTAATGAGTCCGAAATAGACGCCCCTCAGGCGCAGGACGGGGTACAACAGCAACGTGCAGACTGACGCGCCTGACACGGTGGCCAGGGGGATGGAGATCAGGGGCGGCAGACCCAGGTAGTTGCTGAGAAAGGCCGTGAAATAACCTCCGACGCCGTAAAACAGCGCCTGGCCCAGAGAAACCAGGCCGACCGAGGCCAGCAGGTCCCAACTGAGAGCCAGGAGCGTGACCACCAGGGCGATAAGAAACACCGTCTCCCAGTAGGCGCCGATGATGCCCTGCAGCAAAGGAAAGACCACCAGGGGAACGATCAACAGCAGGCGCGGGAACAACAGATACAACGTCTCCTGGAGCGAGGCGATGGCGAAAATATCGTCGGTCCGAGCCTTGATGCCCCGATCTATCCTCTCTTTGCGATAGCTGACGTTGGCCATCAGACCCTCTCCTCCAGCTCCTTGAACTTGCCGAACAGACCAGACGGTTTGATTGCCAGAACGACGACGATGGCCACCAGGTAAACGACCTCGCTCCACTGCGGGCCAAGGTAGTTGGCAGTGATGACGCTGGCGAAGCCAAGGATGAGGCTGCCGACCATCAACCCGGTGGTGCTTTCCAGCCCGCCTAGAACGGTCACGGCCAGGGCGATTAGGAGCACATCGTAACCGATGTTGATCGAGATAAGCCCCAGTGGCAGGATGGCCAGACCGGCCACTGCCGCCAGCGCCGCACCCAGACCAACACTGATCGCCGCTGCCCAGTCGGAGTCTATGCCCAGGGACAGGGCAGTGTATTCATCCTGCGCCATGCCGCGCAGCGCCAGGCCAATCTTGGTCTTGTGGGAAAAGTACCAGAGCAAGGCTGCCAGGCCGGCACCAATGCCGATAATAATCACCCGCTGGTAGTCGACGTCGACTCCAGCTATCTCCACCCCGCCTTTAACGAAAGACGGCAGATTGAAGTCATAGGTAACGAAACCCGCCCATCTGAAGAACTCCAATATGGCGACCCCAACGGCGAAGGTGGCTATGACCTCCGATAGCGCGATTCCACGGACGGGCATCAGAATGTATCGATACATGGCTGCGCCCAGTATGCCCACGATTATTATCGTAAGCACGACGGAGAGCATGAAGGGCAATCCCAGGTAATGCAAAATCATCCAGGCTATGAAGCCAGCAGCCAGGTAAAGGCTTCCGTGGGCGAAATTCGCGACGCCGCTCAGTCCAAAGGTGAGGCTGAAACCCAAAGCAGTGAGCATCAATACAGCGCTGTTTACGAGCCCGTAGAGCAGCACGCTTGCTTCCATTCTTGATACACTCTCCACTCTATGACGGGGGAGCCGGCCCGGTTAATTGGACCGCTCCCCCGTGACTCCTTGCTGTGACAGACGGTAAACCCTATTTCGTCAGTTCGATCTCGGCTTCGGCTGCCGCCTCTGGGAAGACCGGCACCCTCACGCCTGGCGCTTTCCACTGGAAGGCGGTGCTGATGGCGGTTTCCTTGGGATTGGTACCGTAGATCACCTGGTGATCTTTGTTGAACTTGATCTTGCCGATGACGCCATCTGTGTCCGTCTTTTCCAGGGCCGAGACCACCGCGTCAGCATCCACGCTGCCAGCCTTCTCGATGGCGGCGGCGAGAACGTACACGGAATCATAGGCAGGGCCGGGGCCGTGGCCGCTGAGTTTCTGCTTTTGCTCTTCGCCGTACTTCTTGCCATAGTTCTCGACGAAGGCCACGGACTTGGGAACGGCCTTAACTGGCATTGAGCCGTTTTCGAACAGGAAGTTCACCAGTCCAGCCACTTCGCCGTCAAAGGCTTTCCAGGCGGTGCCTGGGGCGGCTGGGCTAATGAATCCGGCGATGAGCGCCTGCAGTTTGACCGATTTAGCCTGCTTCACGAGTACGCCTGATTGCGGCATGTCGAAGATCGGCACGACGAGTTGCGCTCCTCCGCTCTTGGCTTTGTTAAGAGAAGAGGAGAAGTCGGAAGAGCCGGTCGGATAGGCGTCGTGGCCGACGACCTCCCAGCCATTAGCCTTGGCCCATTTTTCCAGAGCGTCGGATGTGCCTTTGGCCCAGGCCACGTCCTGGTTGATGAAATAGACCTTTTTGAAGCTGAACTTCTTGCCGGTGAATTCCATAACCTTGATAAGGTTGCCCACCAGGTAGGGGGCATTGAGGCCGGTGCGGAAGAAATACTTGTACTTCTCGGGCTCGGCCTGCATCTTCTTCTCGAATTCCGGCGTCATAGCGATGCTGGTGATGTAGGGAAGCTTGTACTTGGCGATGAGATCCATAGAAGCCAGGAAAACCTCGGAGCGGAAAGCGCCGACGACGATAGCGTTGGGCTTCTTCTCGGTGATGAGTTTTTCCGTGGCGGCCAGGGCATCGTTGGTGGGAGTTCCCGCCTCGGCCTCTCTGGTGTCGATGGAGACGACTTCAAAGGGACGCTTGACGCCACCGACGGACACCCCGCCCTTGGCGTTGATCTCTTCGACAGCCAGTTGCACTGCCCTCAAGGAATCGGCGCCCTCGATGGTTCCCAACGCCGTGGGCACGCCTAACACGATGGGCTGTCCTGATGGCTTGCTGGCCGTGTCCGATGTCTTCGGCTCGCCTGCTTTAGGAGTGGCCGGAGACGCGGGTTTCTCGGTGGGAGCCGATTCTTTCTTGGTGGAAGCTGCGGTGGGACTCGGGGTAGCGGTTTGGCTGCTGCAACCGATCAGCCCTACAGTCAGGCTGGCAATCAAGGCAAGCACCCAAATGGTTAAGGTCCATCTTTTCATCTAATGCCAGAACTCCTTTCCATATTCATTGGTTTTCGTTCGCCGACTAAACGGTCCAACAGTAGTGAACAATTCGCTCCCAGATTCCTCCTTTCGCTTTTCGCCCGTTACCACCAGGCACGCTCACAAAACCAGGCATGGTGACGTGCTCGCCGAAGTGTTTGGCGCAGGGCTTCACACTGTTCAACCCAGTCGAACCTGTCCGTGTCAGAAAGCTTTCGTGCGATTCTCGGGCGAAATTGTACAGTGCAATATATCATGTTTTGGAAGGGAAGTCATTATGATGTCACAGCGCGATTATCACCTGTCCTGTGAACACTGTAGGATCCCTATCAATCGTCCATATTCATGGTGTGTTTGTGCTGTTGACAAAGGGAAAACCATAATTTATGATAGGGCAGGTGAAGCGATGTCGCTTTTGCCACCTTCACACTATTGCAAAGCCGCAATCAGCCAACTATTACAAAGCTTGAATAGGTCCTCGCGACGATCGATATGCGATAGTCCGGATTAGAAGACTCTAGTTTTGGAGGATCCCGATGAGCAAGTGGCTGATTTCGACAGGTATCCTGGTTCTGGCACTCCTTCTGGCAACTGGTCCGCTAGGTTGCACGGCCTCCAAGCCAGCCGCCCCCGACTCCATCAAGCTCGGCGCGGTCGTTCCTCTCACTGGCAGGTACGCGGCCGGTGGAGCGCAGGTCAAGGCCGGATACGAGCTCGCCGTGGCAGACATCAATAAGGCCGGCGGCGTCTACATCAAAGAGTATGGCAAGAACATCCCCCTCGAACTGAAGCTACTCGACGACGAATCCGATCCGGCGAAGACCGTGAGCAGACTCGAGACGCTCAATTCCACCGACAAAGTCTCGGTCTATCTGGGCGGATTCGGCAGCGACCTGCACGCTGCGGGCGCGGCCCTGGCAGATAAGAACAAGATTCCCTATCTGGGGGTTGCCTTCGCCCTGGGGGCTATCCACCAAAAGGGCTACAAGTATCTCTTCTCTCCCTTCAACAAATCGACTGATGTCGCTCGGGGCACCTTCGAAATAGTCAACTCTCTGCCCAAGGAGCAACGTCCCACCAAGTTCGCCATCTTCCAGGAGAAAACGGACTGGGGCGTCGAGATGGCCAACGAGTGGAAGAAGAACGCCGCTGGCTTCGGGTACAACATCACGGTACAGGAAGAGTACGCACCCGCCACCAAGGACTTTTCGGATTTGATCCTCAAAGCCAAGGCTGCCGGCGTCGACGCCGTTCTGGCTCTGCCTTCGCCACCTGATGGCATAGCTATTTTCAAGCAGATGAAGGAGCTTGGATTCAACGCCAAGTTCTACTTCTTCGTCCGTGCCCCCGACGCGGTCTCCTGGAGCCAGAGCCTTGGTAAGGATGGCGATTACGTGGTCCTGGCTCCAGGATGGCACCACGGCGTCAATTTCCCACTGGTGAAGGAGCTTAACGCCGAGCACCAGGCGAAGTTCAATCGACCAGCCGATGTCATCACTGGACCTGCCTACGCCTGCGTTCAGATCGCCTCCGAGGCGATCAAGAAGGCTGGCAGGCTAGACCGCGAGGCCATCAGGAACGCGATCGCCGAGACGAATATGAACACGGTCGAGGGACCGATCAGCTTCCGTCCTGACGGCACTGGCGTCGTGCAGTTCTTCGGCGTCCAGTGGCAGAACGGCAAGCAGGAGTTGATCTGGCCCAAGGAAATGGCCACCAAGCCGTTCGCCTATCCTGCCAAGCCCTGGAACGAGCGGTAGCGGTTGATGCTGCTGACGCTGGACGACGTGTCTAAGTCCTTTGGCGGATTGATGGCCGTCAGGCAACTGAGCCTGGCCGTCGAACAGGGAGAGATCCTTGGCCTCATCGGGCCTAATGGCTCGGGCAAGACCACCGCCTTCAACCTGATAAGCGGTTTCCTCAAGCCCGATTCGGGGGGGATAAAGCTTCAGGGGAAGGACATCACGAGGCTCAGCCCGCCGAAGATTTGCGCCAGCGGCATCGCCAGAACCTTCCAGATGGTTAAGCCTTTTTCGCACCTGACCGCGCTTCAGAACGTGCTGGTGGGCAGGCTATATGGTTGCTCACCAGCAAAGACCCAGGCTGAGGCGCGCGAGGAGTGCTATCGTATCCTCGATTTCGTCGGCCTCGCCGGGAAGCACCAAATTCTTGCCAGAAACCTGACCCTCGTCGACCGCAAGCGGCTCGAACTCGCGCGGGCATTAGCCGCCAAACCCAAACTGCTGCTGCTGGACGAGCTCATGGCCGGTCTTAACCCGACAGAGACAGACGCCGCGATGCGATTAGTCAGGTCGATCAGAGACTCAGGAATAACTGTGATAATGGTCGAACACATTATCAAAGCTGTCTTAGGCATGTGCGACCGGGTAGTCGTCATCAGCGCCGGGGAGAAGATCGCCGAGGGCTCAGCGCAAGAAGTGGTGAACAACCAGAAAGTCATCGAAGCTTACCTGGGGAAACCACGCTATGCTTGAGTGCGAGGGAATCGACGTCTTCTACGACGATCTCCAGGCGCTTTGGGGTGTAAGCCTTTCCGTCGAAGCGGGCGAGATCGTGGCGCTGATCGGCTCCAACGGGGCTGGCAAGACGACCATCTTGCGAACTATAGCTGGACTCTCCAAGCCTGCTAAAGGTGACATAAAGTTCGACGGTGTTTCCTTGTCGAAGAAACCAGCCTACGACATCGTCGATCTCGGCATCGCGCTGGTGCCCGAAGGCCGCAAGCTTTTCGGCAGCATGACCGTTCTGGAGAACCTCGAGCTCGGCGCGTTCACTGGTCGGGCCAGAGGAGAAAAGAACGCCACGATGAAGTGGGTCTACGAGGTTTTCCCCCTCCTCGAGGAAAGGAGGAATCAAACCGCCGTGACTTTGAGCGGCGGACAGCAGCAGATGCTGGCCATCGGCAGGGCGCTGATGTCGCAGCCTAAGCTGCTGCTGCTCGACGAGCCATCCCTGGGGCTGGCTCCGCTGGTCGTGCAGATGATCTTCGACGTGATCGAGCAAATCAACCAGCGGGGCGTCTCGGTCCTTCTCGTCGAACAGAACGCCCACGCTGCCCTCGAGCGCGCCGCCAGAGCTTACGTCGTCGAAAACGGTCGCGTCGTCGGCCACGACACTGGACAAAACATGCTGCGGCACGAGCACGTAAAGAGCGCCTATTTGGGAGGAGTGTAGAAACAACATGCCCATCGACGCGCTAACCCAGGGGCTCGTGTTCGGCATCCTCGTCGGCGCGCTTTATGGACTTGCCGCGGTCGGCCTTTCGCTCGTCTTCGGCGTCATGCGAGTGCTCAACGTCGCCCACGGCGAGTTGCTGATGATCGGCGGCTACGCCAGCTTCTGGTTCTTCTCCCTTTATGGCATTGACCCGTTCGTTTCGTTAGCGGCCACTATCCCCACGCTCTTCGTCATCGGCATTGTGCTACACCGAGGACTATTCGTGCACGTTACCAAGCTGCGTGAAGAAGATAGAATCAAGAACTCTTTGCTCATGGGCTTTGGCCTGGCTCTGATACTGGACAATCTGGCCATACGTCTGTGGACGGCCGATGAGAGGTCGATCACGACAGTCTACTCAGGCGCGGCCGCCAGCTTGATGGGAGTATCGCTGCCCTACGTGAGAGTAGGCAGCCTACTCTTCGCCCTCGTGGCAATTCTCGCGCTGCATTTGTTTCTCACCAGAACCTACATCGGCAGATCGATCAGGGCAACAGCGGAAGACTGGGAGGCAGCCGCCATTGTGGGCATAAACGTCGACCGTACTTACCTGCTGGCCTTCGCCATCGGCACGGCTCTGGCTGGAGCTGCAGGCGCGCTCGTCAGCGTAGGCTATTCGATAAATCCAGGCATCGGGTTAGAATGGACGCTGAAAGCCCTGATCGTCATCGTCCTGGCTGGCATGGGGAGCGTGGGCGGCACCCTCGCCGGGGGCCTGCTGTTGGGAGCCGTCGAATCCGTTAGCGTGTACTTCATTGGCGGCGCATACCGCGAGGTGGTCGGGCTGGTGATGTTCTTGCTCGTCTTGCTGCTGCGGCCGAAAGGTCTGTTCGGAAACTAGTAGTTTTCCTTTCAGAGGAAGGACCACCACAGAGAGGGCATTTCGCACCGAAAGCTAACCATGGGGCGAACGGCCGGTCGCCCCTGCAGATAGTCGGCCGAGGCATTGTTTATGCAGTTGGGGTGTAGACATGTCGTTCAACCGCAAACTGCTCGCGACAGCCGCGCTAATAGTAATTCTGGCCATCTTGCCGCTCGTCGTGGGCAGGGACGACATCATCAACTTGATGTTTATGATGTTTCTCTCCGTTACGCTGGCGCAGAGCTGGAACATTCTTGGCGGGTACGCTGGACAGGTGAATCTTGGCCACGCCGCCTTCTTTGGCGTAGGCACGCTTGTGGCGCGATATCTCTGGTTCTCCGGCACGCCGATATATGTAGCAATGCTCGTCGCGGGGCTGGTGGCCGTGATCTTCGCCCTCATCATTGGTATGCCGACATTCCGCCTTCGCGGCGCGTACTTCGCTATCGGCACGTTGGGAGTCGCCGAAACGGTCCGCATCACCGTCGGCAACGTCCTGCCCATCGTCACCGCGCTTCCCAGCAACTTCATCGTCAACTACGATCTCAATCTGAGATATTACGCAGCTCTAGTGTTGGCAGTCTTGACCGTGCTCGTGACTTACTGGCTGGTCAATTCCAGGACAGGGCTGGGCATCGTGGCCGTGCGAGAGGACGAGGATGCCGGGGAGGCATCAGGCGTGAGCGCGCTCAAGCATAAACTCATAGCCCTGGCCGTGAGCAGTTTCTTCGCCGGCGTTGCCGGCGGCCTCTTTGCCTTCTATCACGTTAGCTACTATTACCAGTTCCCCTTCGCCCCTAACTGGACCTTCGACGCGCTGATGATCACCTACATTGGAGGGGTGGGCACGCTCATCGGCCCTGTCGTCGGCGCCTTCTTCTATGTCACAGTCAGAGAATGGCTGGCAGTCTCCATTGTCGACGCCCACCTCTTTGTCTTCGGGGCCATTTTCATTTGCGTCGTGCTCCTGCTCCCTGGGGGTCTCGTCGAGGCATGGACGAAGATGCAGCGAGTCCGGCTCTTATCTCGGCTACTACGTCCGACACCGCCCGTGAAGAGTGTGGTAAAAGGGCGTGGCGAGCAAACGTAGAGCGCTTCGCGAAAACATAGGGCTACCAGCCGCCCCACGAGATTACCGCTGCGGTATCACCAGCTTGTCTCCCACCGCCAGCTTATCGGGGTCGGTCATGTTATTAGCCTTCAGCAGCGCATTCGTCGAAATGCCGAACTTATCGGCTATCTCCGACGCCGAATCGCCTGCTTTTACAACGTAGATGGTCGGCGTGGGTGTAGCCGAAGGACCCGGGGTCGACGTCGGCGATGATGCCGGCGAGGGCGCTGTCTGAGTTGTTCTTGACGAAGGCGACGCCTGGGGAGCAGGGGTGGACACGGCGCTACTCGTTGGCGTGACCGTGGCCTTCAGCGTGCCTCCTGTGGTCTGCGGAGAAGGCGCGCCAGGAACGTAGAAGCCGGCGAGGCCCGAAAGCATTAATATGAACACTCCGAAGGAGATGCTCAGGAATCCTGACGTCAGCCTTATCTGCCCCAGTTTCATCCAGCCGTCTCTTCTGTAGAATATCCTTCGAGAGGCAACAGTATAGCACCTAAGCAGCGAGCTTGCAAGCAGAAATCGCTGCTGGCTCATCTGCTTGTAAACACAAGAGGGCAAACCAGGTGGATAGGCAGGACATTGGTGCGTCAACACGGGCACAGCTAGAGAGATAAGCCCTCGTCGTTCAAGAGGTTCCCCAACTATGTGACAAAAGTCACTGTTTCATCCCCGCTCGATGAGTAAACTGCTGACAAGGCCCGTGCTTCTGGGGCCATGTTGGAAGCGAGATAGCCTGCGCTTCTCTGCGCACCAACGGTTTGCCGCTGTTGCTAAGGATTCGCACTGCTCTGGATCTGCCCAATAACAGTGCATAGTGCGCGAGATCACGATATCGAAAATCAATCTGACGAAAGGAGGAGTCCATTGTGACTATTAGTCAAACTCGGAACTTGTTCATCCTGCTGATAGTCGTCTGCATCGTGGCCTTCGCAGTTATGAGCATCGACTCCGTGCGCAAAGTCTCCGCAGAGAGGACGCCGCCAGTTACAGAACAGGTAGCAGCAGGCAAGGCCGTATGGCAGGCCAAAAACTGCAACGATTGTCACACCATATTGGGCATAGGAGGATACTTCGCTCCAGAATTGACAAAGGTAGCGGAACGCCGCGATGCAGATTGGCTCAAGGGCTTCATGACCAACCCGCAGAAAACCAAGCCAGGAACGACGATGCCCAACTTGGGGGTATCAGCGAAAGAGGCAGATGATCTCGTCGCCTTCTTTCAGTGGGTGAGCAAGATCGACACCAATGGTTGGCCACCAAAACCTCTCGTTTCGACCAGCGCTACCGCAAGTTCAGGTGCCGCATCGGCGGGGCAGATGCTGGTACGGCAGAAGGGATGCTTGAGCTGTCACCGTATTGACGGGCAGGGAGCAACTGGCCCCGGGCCAGACCTCAGTAAGGTTGGGAAAAGGATCGGGAATGACCTTCTGACGCGCCGCTTAATCAACCCGCGCGACGTTAATCCTTCCTCTACGATGCCTGCTACCCCGCTTACTGACAGTGAGCGCGATAGTATCGTTGAATATCTGTCCACATTGAAGTGAAAGGAGGCAAGAGATGACAGCTACCAGCACATCATTTGATAGAATCCCGGCAAAGCGATCCATCGCGCTGCCGTTGCCAGAGGTCAAGTACGAATCTCAAAAGCTGGCTTTTCCGTACTTGCTCCTCTCGACGTTGCTCTTCCCGTTGATGATTGTCTTCGGAATCATCGGCGCGGCTCAATATATCTGGCCCACCCTTTTCCTGGATACGTTGAACTTTAGCATTGCACGAGAAGCTCATCTGAACCTGCTCATCTTCTGGTTGCTGCTTGGACTAATGGGCGCAACGTATTACCTGGTTCCTGAAGAGGCGGAAACCGAGATATTCAGTAAGCGATTGGCCTGGATCCAGTTCGCGGTTTTTGCGGTTACTGGCGTCGCGGCCATGCTCGTTTTTATGGTCTTTAAACAGAGCGAAGGCAAGCCCTTTGTCGAGGCTCCTTTTTATCTCGACGTCTTGATCGCGATTGGCGCGGTGATATTCCTGATAAACATCGGGCTCACGATATTGAGGAGTCGATGGACACCGCTGCTTTTCGTGCTATTCACCGGGCTTGCCGGCTTGTCGCTCTTGTATCTTATCGATCTAGTTTCGTTCAAGAACCTGTCTGTGGATTATTTCTTCTGGTGGTGGATCATCCATCTCTGGGTCGAGGGCACGTGGGAGATGGTTGCTGCTGCGGTCATGGCATTCGTCTTGTTCAAGATCACTGGGGTAGATCGCAATGTCCTCTATAAGTGGCTGTACATTGAGGTAGGGCTAACACTTGTCACGGGCATCGTCGGGACTGGCCACCACTATTACTGGATTGGCACGCCAGATTACTGGTTACCTCTGGGAGCGATATTTAGCGGCCTCGAGCCTGTACCCATCGCCCTGATGGTTTGGGATACTCTACGGCACACGCCGAACCGCCAACTATCGGCGATCCATCGGGTGGCCTGGTACTGGGTTTTGGCCTCGGCGATCGGCCATTTCGTTGGAGCAGGCGTTTGGGGATTCGCGCAAACCCTGCCGCAGATCAACGAGTGGACGCATGGCACGCAGGTGACCGCTTCCCACGGGCATTTCGCTTTCTTTGCTGCCTACGGAGCCCTGATAATCGCCGCCGTCTACCTCACCTTGCCGCAGATCAGGGGCCTCAGGTTATTCGGCCAAAGGCGAGGAATGTGGGCCTTCTGGCTCATGAACATCGGCATGGTTGGGATGGTGATGTCTCTCACAGTCGCAGGGGTCTTGCAGACCTACCTGTGGCGGGTTCTCGGCATGGACTTCATGGTGGTACGCGATCAGTATCTCGCCTTTTGGCTGTTCTGGCGTCTGCTGTTCGGAGGAGCGCTCCTGGCGCCTGGTGTAGTTCTGTTCGTCTGGGATTTCGTTTCCTTGTCAATAGGACCAGCGCCGAAGGTTACGCCGGCAGGAGCACCTGAGCTAGCGACCAGCTAGCAAGAGGAGCGCTAATCGGGTTTATTCCTGACAAGGGATCGGCGTAAGAAGCGGCATTGCGCGAGTGCGCAATGCCGCTTCTTAAGTTCCAGCGGCCGCCCCCTCGTGCCATTGATAACATGCACAACCATCAGCGAAATCGCTCCTTGCTAGGCAACAATCGTCGATGCTATAATCCCGCATAGAGCAGACAAGTTACTTCGGGACAGAATAGACGACGTGCAAGCAAGGATACAACAGGCGCGGCAACTCCGGGGCGAAATCGCGGTTCCCGGCGATAAGTCGATTTCCCATAGGGCGCTGATCCTCGGAGCCGTGGCCGAAGGCCGCACGGTAGTACACGGACTCTCCCCCGCTGCCGATTGCGCCTCGACGATTCGCTCGCTGCAAGCCCTCGGACTGGAAATCGCCCTGCCCGAGAAAAACACGGCGGTCGTGAATGGCAAGGGCCTGCGCGGACTGGCCGAATCTGCCGATGTCCTGGACGCGGGCAATTCAGGCACCACCACGCGCCTCCTCGCGGGCCTCCTCGCCGGCCAACCTTTCTTCACGGTTATCACTGGTGACGATTCCTTGAGAAGTCGACCCGTGGACAGGATCGTGAAGCCTCTGGCGCAGATGGGAGCGACGATTCTCGGCAGGCGAGAGGGCCGTTTCCTCCCTCTGGCCATCCGTGGCGGGAACCTGAAGCCCATTCGCTACTCGCTGCCCGTCGCCAGCGCCCAGGTGAAGTCGTGCATCCTGCTGGCGGGCATGTACGCCGAGGGCGATACAGTCGTCGAGGAGCTGGAGCCGACGCGGGACCACACCGAGCGCATGCTCAAGGCCATGGACGTCCCGCTCAAACAGAAAGGGAAGCATATCACAGTTCGCGGAGGGTGGGCGCCGCAAGCTGCCAACATCGTCGTTCCGGGTGATGCCTCCAGCGCCGCTTTCTTCCTCGTGGCCGCAGCTACCGTCCCGAATTCCGCTGTAACCGTGACCAATGTCGGCATCAATCCGACCAGGATAGGCTTCATCTCCACGCTCAAGGAGATGGGTGCAGAGCTGCAAATGGAAAACGAGCGGCTGGAGAACGGCGAGCCAGTGGCCGACATCACCTGCCGCACCAGCTCGCTTCGCGGCATCACGCTTGAAGGGGATATCATACCCAGCCTTGTCGACGAGCTGCCGATAATAGCGGTTGCGGCGACGCAGGCAAATGGTGCGATGATCGTAAGAAACGCCGCGGAGTTGCGAGTCAAGGAGAGCGACCGCATCGATGCCATCGTCACCGAGCTTTCGCGGCTGGGGGCGAAGATAGAGGCGACGCCAGACGGCTTCGTCGTGGAAGGACCGACGCCGCTTCGGGGCGCAGGCTGCCAGAGCTATCGCGACCACCGCATCGCCATGTCCCTCGCCGTTGCTGGCCTCGTCGCCAAAGGTGACACCGTCGTCGACGATGCCGAGTGCGTCGATATCTCGTTCCCTGGTTTCTTCGATTTGTTGGAGAGCGTTCGGAGAGGAGTCTAGATGTTACGGTTTCTCACCGCTGGCGAGTCCCACGGGCCAGGGCTGGCAGCGATAATCGAAGGCGTGCCGGCGGGCCTGGAGCTTAGCGAAGACGATATTGCGCGCGATCTGCGCCGACGCCAGATGGGTTACGGCCGTGGCGCCCGCATGAACATCGAGCGCGATAGGGCACAGATTCTCTCGGGCGTCCATAAAGGCAAGACCACTGGCTCGCCAATCGCCCTGCTTATCGAAAACAAGGATTGGGCGAACTGGAAGGAACGAGAAGTCGCGCCGATACGCGTGCCGCGGCCGGGTCACGCCGAGCTTGCCGGCTCTGTGAAGTACGGCCACGAGGACATGCGCATCATCGCGGAGCGAGCCAGCGCTCGCAACACGGCGACCATCGTTGCCGTAGGGGCAGTAGCGCGGAAGTTCCTGGCGAGTTTCGACGTGACCATCTTCAGCCAGGTGATCGAGATCGGCGGCATCAAGGCAAATCCGGTCGAGCTGCCCCTGGCCGAGCTGATCGAGCGGCTGGAGGCATCTTCGCTGCGCTGCACCGACGCGGCGGCCGAGGAGGCCATGCGGCAGGCCATCGACGGCGCCAAGGGAAATGGCGATTCCCTTGGCGGCGTGTTCGAGGTGAGATGCATCGGCGTCCCCGCAGGCCTGGGCAGCTACGTACAGTGGGAACGCCACCTCGATGGGCGATTAGCGCAGGCGATAATGAGTATTCAGGCCATCAAAGGCGTGGAGATCGGCGATGGCTTTTCCCTCGCCAGCAAGCGCGGCACCGAGGCTAACGACGAGCTTTTCGTCGAAAACGGCCGGTTAGTCCGCAAGACCAACCACGCTGGCGGCGTCGAGGGCGGGGTTAGCAACGGCGAGCCGATAGTGATCCGCGCCGCGATGAAGCCCATTCCCACGACGGCCACTCCTCAGCGCTCGGTCGACGTCACCACCCTTCAGCCCGCCCGCAGCCAGTACCAGCGATCCGACGTTTGCGCTGTGCCGGCTGCCGGCGTCGTCGCCGAGGCGATGGCCGCCTGGACTATCGCCGACGCGTTCCTCGAAAAGCTCGGCGGCGATAGCCTCAGCGAGATCAAAAGCAGGTTTACGGTTGAGATGAGATGATAAGCGCGGCAGTTCGTCACCACGGCCGCCTCATTTTTCTGATAGCCTCTTCGCTTTACCTTCTAGGAGGAGTCTTGTTCGGCTGCATCTTCGTCAGCCGCCTACAGACCTTGCTTCCGGCCTTCGGCGGCCAATCCAACGATCGGGATGCTGCCTTTATCCGAGGGGATAGCAGCCAGATCGCAAAGACCACCCAGGTCGATCAGAACGGCAAAGATGCCCACTCGATGGGAAAAGAGAAGCGGATCAACGTGCTCCTTATGGGCATCGATCAGCGCAACGACGAGCGCGCAAGAGGCGACCCCGCCCGAACGGATTCCATGCTCCTCGCCACCATCGACACCACGAACAAGGCCGCCGGCCTGCTCTCCATTCCCCGAGACCTTTACATGGTCATTCCTGATGTCCAGATTCCAGGCCAGGGGAGAGGCCAGCAAATCGATCGCATCAATACTGCCCATTTCTGGGGCGATTACCTGAAGTATCCAGGTGGTGGACCGGCTCTGGCGAAGAAGACGTTAGCCTACAATTTCGGCGTGCAGGTGGACTATTTCGCGCGCATCGACTTCCGGGGCTTCGAGAAGGCCATCGACGCCCTTGGGGGTGTGACCATCAACGTGGAGAGGCCCATGATCGATTACGAGTACCCGACCGAGGATTACGAGACCATGGTCGTCTCCTTCTCTGCAGGCGTTCAAAGGATGAACGGCGTACGCGCCCTGCAATACGCCAGAACGCGCCATCCAGACAGCGACTTCGGGCGCAGCAAGCGGCAGCAGCAGGTCCTTCTCGCCGTTCGCCAACAGGCGCTGCGCATCGACGCCTTGCCCAAACTGCCCTCCGTGGTAGGTTCCCTGGGAAGCTCGTTCAAGACCGATATGCCCGTGGCCGAGATGATCAGGCTCAGCGCCCTGGTCAAAGACATCGCGACAGAAGACATAGTTACCAGGTCTATCGATCCCACGATGGTCACAGAGACGATCACGCCAGGAGGCGCCGATGTGCTGCTTCCCAATCAAAAGGACATAGCCAACGTGATCCACGAAGTCTATTACGGCGCCCTTGTGCGGCGCGAAGGGGCCAGGATAGCTATCCTCAGCGGGGTGAACAAGCAGGGCGCAGGTAACGCTCTCGCCAAGGAACTGGAGGACCACGGCTATCACATCGCCAAGGTGGACGATGCCGATCGCAAAGATTACAGCCAAAGCAAGCTCATTTACCACTCGCGGAAGCCCTACACGGTTATGCTACTGTCCGACCGCCTCGGAGTGACTTCCGACAGGATCGAAGCTCAACCAGACCCCGGCGCCACAGCAGATATCACCGTCATCCTCGGACAGGACATCGCCGCCAAGCATTAGGGCGACCGACGTGATGTAGCCGCAGGCTTTAGTTCCTGATTTGCACGAAACGCCTCTAGCTCCCACCCTGCACCAGCATGATCGCCTTAACCCAGGCTTCGACATCCACTCCTGGGGACTGGACGTCGAAGCTCGCGTAGAAATCGGCGACCTTGCGTCGCAGCGCATCTTCCTCGAGCGGTGCGCCCCGCAGCGACTGCTCCAACGACGCCAGCAGTTGCCGCGGATAGAAGAAGAAATCGCCAGACAGCGTGAGGTCGTCGATGCGCCCCTCGCAGAGTCGCGCCGTGACCCTGATCAGCCCACCAGCGGCTTTGTGCGCCGCCTCGACCACGCGCACGCCTTCCCGAATTTTGACGCCTTCCTTGGGCAGGCCACCTCTCTCGTACAGCCATTCGACGGACTCGAAGCGCGCGTCGAGGTCGGCGATGGCTTTCTGCTCCTTCTCGGACAATTGCCCTGGCTCTATCTCCACTCCCAGCGCCTGGCGGCATTGTTCGATCAAGGCGTCCTTCACCGCCTGCCGATCGCGCTCCTCGCCCAGCTCGCGCTTGATGGTGGTCATATACTCCCGCAGGCTCTGATAGACCTTGTCGCGGAACTTCTCCGATGGCACCTTCAACACGCGCGCCATCAGCTCGAAGTTGAAGTCGAACATAAGGCTGCCAGCCATCACCGTGGCCTCGCCAATGGATGCCGCGCCAGTCCCACCGATCTTCCGTCCCCGCACGAGAATGTCGTTGACTGGCCGATATTCGGCGTCGATTCCTATGCTCCGATAGGTCTCCACCAGCGTCTGGCAGTAAGGGCGAAACGTATCCTCCACCTGCCGGGGAAGGTGCTCAGGATGAAAGATCCAGTGATAGAAGACCTGCCCGGAGTCCAGGTAGACCGCTCCGCCGCCGATCTCACGTCGCATCATCGATATGCCGTTCGCGCGACAGTAGTCGACGTCGATCTCTTTATCGAGCTCCTGGTGGTAGCCTATGCACACGTAGGGCTCGATCGGGCTCATCAAAGTGATGGTATTGGGAGCGCTCGCATCCAAAGCGTGAGCGATCCCGTGAAAGATAGTCTGCGATCGTAGATACGGCACCATGCCGAGATCCAAGAGCCGAACCTTCATAGCTTCAATCCTCCAGCAAGCGCAGTCTACCACACATATGGCCGCAACGCCAATCTTCCCTGTGCTTATCGTGGCGTAGCGTGCTATAATCACAACTGAGCTTGCACACCCACCAGATGTCGATTTGCTGATGCCACAATTTTCCAGAGACACGTCATCGCAGGCTCCTGGAGAGGATCACAAATGAGACGAAAACGCTCCTCCAAAGCCGTTCCCGTCCTTATCGTATTGTTACTCCTCAGCGGCGCGCTGTTCATCGCCAGTCGCACCTTGCTCGGCAGCGAATCCGGCGTCGAGCCATTGTCCAAGTTGGTTAGCTCCGCGACGCCTACCCCGGCTCGCCCGAGCCCACAGGATGTTGCCAGGCAGTACTTCCAGATGTGGGACCAGGGACAGTACGAGCAGATGTACGGCTTGCTTTCCGAAGCCTCTCGGGCTCAAATACCCCAGGATCGCTTCGTGACCCGCTACCGCAACATCACTTCTGGCGTCGGCATAACATCAATTAAAGCGGACTTGAAGTCGCCGCGGCCAGGGGCTACGCAAACCCCCGTGACAGTGCCCTACGCGATCACAATGCAGTCTGGCAGGTTAGGCAAGTTTGGCGAAGACAACGAGTTGCCGCTAGTGCTGGAAGGCGATCAGTGGCGGATCGACTGGTCACCATCGCTGATCTTCAAAGGGCTGACTGCCGATAACAGCGTGCGCGTATCTCCTGACGACCCGGTTCGAGGCAACATCCTGGACCGCAAGGGCAGGCCACTGGCGGTGCTCGGCAAAGTGTTGACCATAGGTGTGATTCCAGGAGCGATAAAGGAAGAGAATAAAGCCCTCGCTGCGCTCAGCGGCTACCTTGGTATGAAGCCTGAATCGATAAAGGCGCGTTATGCCAACGCTCACGCGGACTGGTGGGTGCCTTTGAAAGACCTTCCCCTGGACAAACGCGACGAGGCGAAGTCGAAGCTCGCCAACATCTCGGGCATCGAAGTGCGCGAGAAAGACGCGCGCGTCTACCCTAACGGCGCCATCGGCGCGCATGTCGTCGGCTACGTGAGCTCGGTGAACGCCGACGATTTGAAGTCTCTCGCTGCGAAAGGCTACGAAGAGGGCGACGTGGTTGGCCGAGCCGGTGTCGAAGCCTCGATGGAGAAGGCCCTGGCCGGCGAGAAAGGCGGGGCCCTGGCCATCGTCGGCCCTGACGGCTCGGTGGTCAGGACGGTCGCCGAACGAAAAGGAAAGCCGGGCGCCAACATCCAGCTTACCATCGATATCGACGTGCAGCGCAAAGCAGAGGAAGCCCTCGGAGATAAAGTCGGCAGTATGGTCGTGATGGACCCCCGCGACCACTCGGTCCTGGCTCTGGTGAGCCATCCTGCCTACGACCCCAACGCTTTCATTTTGGGCTTGTCCCAGACAGATTGGCAGAAGCTCAGCGACGACAAGAGGTTGCCCTTCCAGAACAGGCCGACCTTGAGCACCTACCCTACCGGGTCCATCTTCAAAGTTATCACGATGGCGGCTGGCCTGGAGAAGGGAGGATTCCGTCCCGAATCGGAGTTCAACTCCACCGGGACGTGGACGCTGCCTGGTACGAATCAAGTATTTCGCGACTGGGTGCCAGGTGGACAGGGCCATCTGAACCTCATCGACGGACTCGCCCAATCCTGCAACACTGTCTTCTACGAGATAGGTTACAAGCTCAACACCATCGACCCGAACTTGTTGCCCAGCTTCGCCAAGGACTTTGGCCTTGGCCAGCC
Organism: Chloroflexota bacterium; assembly: GCA_023480885.1. Lineage (GTDB taxonomy): Bacteria > Chloroflexota > UBA6077 > FW602-bin22 > JACPRP01 > JAMCWX01. Next base: position 89,874 of record JAMCWX010000010.1, read on the forward strand.
CACTGGCATCGTCGGCCTTCCCGAGGCCACTGGCACGCTGCCCAGTCCCGAATGGAAGCAGCGCACCCGCAAGGAGAGCTGGTACCCAGGTGACGCGGTCAACCTGGCCATCGGACAGGGATACCTCGAGGCTACCCCGCTGCAGATGGCCAACCTTTACGCGGCGCTGGCCGACAATGGAAACCTGCGCACGCCGCTGCTGGTGAAGCGCATAGGCGATGGCCCAGAGGCAAAGGATTTCGCCAGCGAGCCGAAAAACAAACTGCCAGCCTCGCCGGCCACGCTCAGCACCATTCGCCAAGCCATGAAGCGAACGACTGCCGATCCAAAGGGCACAGCGAACTATGCCTTCAAAGGATTCAGAATTCCTACGGCGGCCAAGACCGGCTCGGCGGAAAACCAGAACCCCGACGCGCACGCCTGGTTTGCGGGCTACGCGCCGGCAGATAACCCCGAGGTCGTCGTCATCGCCATGGTGGAGGGTGGCCGTATGGGCGGGGAAGTGGCCGCCCCCATCGGCCGCAAGTTCCTCGAGAGCTATTTCGCGGGGCGCTGAGCTAACAGAGAGGCTATTTGAAGGACGCCAACGCCGTCTCGATCGCCATGCCCGGTGCTACCATTTGCACCAGCGTCCAGACACCGAAGACAAGAAAGATAGCCGCGGCCCCGAGCCTGATCGCCCGCTGCGGAAGGCATCTGCCGAAGCAAACGCCAAGCAGAATGGCCAGCCCATCGGCCAGCACCATGCCCAGCGTCGAGCCAAGCCACACCCCCACGAAATCCAGCTCGCGGCTGGCGATAGTCACCGTCGCCAACTGGGTTTTGTCGCCCAGCTCGGCCATAAAGAAAGTGGCGGCCACGGTGAAAAACGGCCCCAGGTTCGCAAACCGGCTGCCCGAATCCTCAGCGTCGAGCTTATCGCCCCGCAGCGTCCAGACTCCGAACCCGACGAACGCCGCGCCCGCGGCAGCGTTGATCCAAAACGTCGGCAGCGACAGGCCAAGTAACTCGCCCACGGCGACCGAGAAGAGGTGGACCACCAGCGTGGCGATGAACACGCCCGCGAGGACGATGCGTGCGCTGTAGCGCGCAGCAAAGGCAAGGGAAACGAGCTGAGTCTTGTCGCCAATCTCGGCGGCGGTGATGAAGAAGAGCGAATACCAGAACGCACCCATCGGCGATCTCCGAAACTCAGGATTTGCGTCGCGGGCCGCCTGGTTCTGTGGATGACCTCGGCCCGTAAACGGCGCGAATTGCACCGCTGAATTCAGGCCGAAGGTCTGGCTGCGCTAGAGGAATCTAGCCGGCGCGGCCAGGGTCATCCCCAGCATGTTGACCGCGCCCCCGGCTCTGTGGCCGGCAGTTACTCCCCTTCGGGACGAAGCGCCTATATTATAGCAAGGCAAATCCGCCGGCGCAACCTTGCGCCAACTGTCCTCTTTCAGTTACAATGACCACCAGAGCGCCAACTCACGCCTTCCAAGGTAATGTAGTGCGGGGCTTGTCCCAATTCAGTTAAGTTAATGGCAAAACACACCTTAACCAGCGACAAAAACATCATCATTTCCGGCTTCATGGGCACGGGCAAGTCCACTGTTGGCAGGGTGCTCGCCGAAAGGCTGGGATGGCCGTTCGTCGATACCGATCAGTTGATCGAGCAGCGGCTGGGCATGTCTGTCGGCGAGATGTTCTCCAAGTACGGCGAGAATTTCTTCCGCGAGAAGGAATGTTTGCTGGCCTCTGAGCTAGCGAAGACGACCGGGCGCGTCATCGCCACTGGCGGCGGCACGCTGGTGTCAGCCGCGAACCTGGAGGCTCTGTCGGCGACTGGCCTCGTCTTCAACTTGACCTGCGATCCCGAAGAGATCGTGAGGCGACTGCAGCATCTGACCGACAGGCCGCTGCTCCAGGGCAGCGACCGCCTGGCCAGGATCGAAGAGCTGCTCGTAGCGCGGCAGGCAGCCTATGCGAGCATCCCCTTTCACGTCGATACGACCCCCCTGTCGGTAGACGAAGTAGCCGAGCATATCCTGGAGATATGTCGCGAACAGCAACGTGCATCTGGATTGCTGATCCCCAGGCCGTCAACACAGCAGCCTGAAGTGTTCCGTGTTTCCTTCCCCCTGGGCTCCTACGACGTCTGGTTTGGCGAAAGCGCGCTGTCGCAAGCGGGGGGGATTCTGCGCCAGAACGGCCTCTCAGGGGTCGTCGCCGTCGTCACGAGCCAGAACGTCTTCAGGCTCCACGGTCGCACCCTCCTGAGAAGTCTGGAGAGTGCCGGCTTCGTCACACATAAGATCAAGATCCCCGACGGCGAGCAACACAAGACGCTGCGGACTGTGCAGCGCCTCTACGACAGGTTTGTCGACCTGAAGCTGGACCGCACGTCGACGATCGTCGCGCTGGGAGGGGGCGTCGGCGGCGACATCGTGGGCTTCGCCGCCGCCACGTATATGCGCGGCCTGCCGCTGGTTCAGGTGCCCACCACGCTGCTGGCGCAGACCGACTCGAGCATCGGAGGGAAAGTCGGCGTCGACCTCGCTCGCGGGAAAAACCTCGTCGGCGCATTTTACCCACCCAGACTCGTCATTACCGATCCACTGACGCTGCGCACGCTGCCCGACGAAGAGTTTCGCACGGGCCTGGCAGAGGTGGTGAAGGCAGGTGTGATCAGATCGCGAGGTTTGTTCGAGGCGCTGGAACGGTATTCTTCACCACGGAGGCACGGAGACACGGAGGGGGGAGGAGAATGTAGTCCCCCGCTGGGTGGCCAAGAGGAGGCGGCCCTCACCCTAGCCCTCTCCCAAAGGGAGAGGGAAACTTCTTCTCCTCTCCGTGCCTCCGTGTCTCCGTGGTGCAATGGGGCTGGGGGCTGGGACAAACTCATTTCCATCATCCGCGAGGCTGTCCAAATCAAGGTCGACGTGGTTAGAGAAGACCCCTTCGAGCGGGGAGTGCGCGCCATCCTTAACTACGGCCACACCGTCGGCCACGCTATCGAAACGGTGAGCCAATATCGGGTCCGCCACGGCGAGGCGGTTAGCGTAGGCATGATCGCTGCAGCCAAGATCGCCGTCAAGGCCGGCCTGTGCGCCCCCGAGGTCGAGGCAAGGATGGCCAACTTGCTGCGCAGGCTCGAACTGCCGACCGAATACGTGTGCTCCCCCGACGCGGTCTTTTCGGCTATGTCCACCGATAAGAAGAAGCGCCACGGACAACTGCGCTTCGTGTTGCCCAAAGACATCGGCGAGGTAATCGTCACGAGCGAGGTCCCTGAAGGAGCCGTGCGCGAGGCGCTGGACGAGGTCTGCCTAAGGTCCTGAAGTTCTCGTCTGAAATCCTTCCCCCTGGAACTTGCGCACAAACTTCGGCATCGCCTTCAATGCCGCCACGATGGGCAGGTCCTTGCCGTTATTCAAGGGATTGAAGATCCACGGATCGGCGATGAATTGTCCGGCGCGATAGCCGAACTCGCCCAGCACCCAGAAGTTCTCGGCGAAGAGGCTGTCTCGCCACCGACCATCGCGAAAGCCCTCGATGATGCCCATATTGTAAGCTTTGTGCATCGCCGGATCGATCTTCGGAAAACGTCGGTCGCGGTCCTCACCTACGGTGTAACCGGCCTCTGTGCCGATAATCGGAATGCTGCGGCCGAAGTAGCGCACTACGAGGTCGTCTATCCACTCGTATTCGAGAAACGACGTATCGTCGCGGAAGTCCAGCGGCTTGTTGTGCGGGCGATTGTGAATGGCCACGCCCGCACCGTCGAGCGTATCCAGCGCATCGTTCGCCTTCAGCCACTTCATGATCCCTTCGAGCATGTCGCGGTGATATTGATCGCCGCCGGGACTCATCGGATACAGCAGGGGAATGCCCCCGGCCGCCTTGATGTTGTCGGAAGCCATCATCCACTGCCTGGCGATGACCTCTGGCCCACCACCCTCGTTCTCCTGGTTGAGGTTCGGCTCGTTGCCCGCGACGAAATAGTGAATCCCTGCCGCCACGAACTTGGCGATGTACTCCTTAGGAGGCACGTAATTGGGATGCGGCTTGGCGTTAACGGGATGGAAGCGCAGCACCACTTCGATGCCATTGTCGACGAGGGGCTTGATCTTGTCTACCTGATTCTCATCCGCCGCCCAGACGGTCACCCACGTGGCGCCAAGCTCCTTGAGCAGGGGGATCACCTGGTTCACCATCACATCGCGGTCGGGGGGATAGGGCGAGACGTTGATGTGAAAGCCATAGCCGCTGTCGTTCACAGGACGAGGGTAGTCCTGCAATCGCCTGTAGGCCGAGGGCGGGGGCTTGATCCTGGGCGTCGGCGTGGGCATTGGCGTCGAAGTCATCGTCGGCACCCGCGTCGGCGTAGCTGTTGGCACCAGGGTCGACGTGGGTTGAGGTGTAGCCGTCGGGCTCGGCATAGCAGTCGGCACGATAATGCGAGCGCTGGCGATAGCGGTCGCGACAGTTGCGCTCGGGCTGGGAGACGCGGGACTCACGTTCAAGGGGCCAGGGGAGGCATTCGTCACATACCCCAATGCACCCCCCAGCAAGAGGGTCGCCAGGAAGAGAAGGTGAACGCGGCTGAACTTAATCAAGATTTCCGTTCTAGCAGGTGCCCAGCGCCGGTGCAAAGGGCGTCCCAAAGAGAATGTGCTCGGCCTCTTGGTATCCTCAACCGCCGCCATGATAGCACAAGGCTTCTCGTTCCGGCAAGGAGAGCATTGTCAACCGAACATACCAATGTTATTATACGCAACAGCGGGAGTCCATCCAGAGGTTCCATTCCAGAAAGGTAATACCGTGAGTCCGCTAGCCGAGTTCTTCTCTGCCAATATGGTTCTGGTTTTCTTCGTCTACGGCCTGGCCTGGTTCATCGTCGGCCTGGCCATCGCCATCGAGGCCAGAAAGTCCACAGGGCTAGACTTTGGCAACTCCCTCTGGTATCTGGCCGCCTTCGGCTTCCTTCACGCAATGGTGGAGTGGAGCGACATGTTCCTGCTAGTCCCCACGGGGATGTCCAGCATCAGCGGCGGCGTGTTCCTTCGGGCGGCGAAGGTGCTCCTGCTCGGAATTTCCACCGTCTTCCTGGTTCAGTTCGGCGCGAAGCTCATTACTATCACCACCCACAGGTATCGCTGGCTCAAATGGGCGCCCGCGGTTCTCTTCGCGCTGTGGATTGGCAGCAGCCTCACAGTGCCGCATATGGAGTCTTTTGCCGCACCAGAGCTGTTGCGAAGCGGCCAACTCTGCTCCTCCTGCCATTCGGCGACCGCGCTGATAGCCAATCCACTGGGAGCCTGGCATCTAACCGCCGCGGTTGCGGAGGTGTGGGCGCGTTATCTCCTGTATCTGCCAGGTCTCATTCTGACGACCATTGGATTGCTTCAGCAGGCGCGCATCTTCAAGGCCACGAACCTGCCGCGCATCGCCAGGGACACGACCTACGCGGCGATCGCTTTCGGCCTCAATACCATTTTCGCGGGCATGATCGTCGCGCCCGCGCCATACTTTCCAGCCGACCTCCTGAATTACAATACCTTCCTGGCAACCGTGGGCATCCCACCCCAGGTCTTCAGGGCGGCCATGGCTCTCATCATCGCGGTCTTCGTCGTCCGCGTCCTTCAGATCTTCGAGGTGGAACACCGCGCGCAGCTCGAGAAGGCGCGCCAGGAGCGCCTGCAGGCCCAGATCGACGCCCTTCGGGAACTCAACCGCATGAAGTCGGCCTTCATCTCCACCGTTTCGCACGAGTTGCGAACGCCGCTGAACTCCATCATCGGCTTCTCGGAGTTGCTCCTGGATCAGGTATACGGCAACCTTAATGAAAAGCAGCTCAAGCACGCGAGCAACATCCACATCAGTGGCACGCATCTGCTGCAGCTCGTAAACGACATACTCGATCTTTCAAAGATCGAGGCCGGCAAGATGGAAATGCACATCGAGGAGTTCTCTATCAGGGACGTGCTGGACGCCGCCGCGCAGATGGCGCGCAATCTCGCCGCCGGGCGGCAGCTCACGGTGGAGCTCAAGGTCGATAAGAACCTATCGACGGCGAAAGCAGACGTGCGGATGTTCAATCAGATCCTGTACAACCTGTTGAGCAACGCCGTGAAATTCACGCCCGACGGAGGGCGGGTAGACATCGGCGCTAGCGGCGCCGACGGAGAACTGCAGGTGGCCGTAGCCGACACAGGCATCGGCATCAAAGCAGAGGACCACGAGCGCATCTTCCAGGAGTTCCAGCAGTTGGAAAGCTCCGTATCCCGCAAATATGGCGGCACAGGGCTGGGCTTGACGCTCACCAAGAAGCTGGTAGAGATGCACGGCGGCCGCATCTGGGTCGAGAGCGACCTGGGTCGAGGCAGCACCTTCAGGTTCACCTTGCCTGGCAAGAACTAAATCATCCTGGGCGGACAGAACGGCAACGAGGCAGCGCCCGTATCCGCTTGACCCAGGCACCGCAATTCGCTCTTGGAGATCATATGGAACGACCGCAACAGCCAGCCCCGGTGGAAAATCGTGTTCAACCGCACCGAGGGACGCCAAGATCCAGTGGGCAGCGGCGTCAACGAGTACGAGACATCTGTCCTGAACAACGTCGAGATGTATGCCAACTCGTCCGATCCCTATAACGGCAATAGCTGGCAAAAGGGCTCGGTTGTGAGCAGTGCGGCCTACAATGCCCTGAGCAAGCCTTACGATGTCACGCTCGGCAACGGCTTGCTCACGTCGTATCGCTACTGGGGCATCGACTATGTCGACCCGTACAACGTGAAGCGAAACCATGGGCTGCTGTACAGCATCGTCGCGGGCTCGCTTCAAGACCTGACTTACGATTACGATCCCAAGGGCAACGTGACCTCGTTAGGTGATGGGCGGAACGGTGAAACGATTTCGTTCGGGTACGATCATCTCGACGGGCTCATTTCCGCCTCGGCCCCATTGAACGAATCCTACGGTTATGACATTCGCCGCACCTTCAATGGCCCGTTCAGGACGGCGGCGAACACTAGCAGGAGAAGCACCCCAACGCCCATCACGCCGAGGCCGTATAACTGCTCGATGGTCAGAGACCCAACTCTTGCGGCCTTCGCCGATTCTCCTTCACCCTTCTTGCCGGAGGATTTGGACAGGCTCTGGATGTAATATACCAGATCATCTATCTGCGCCTGATCTATACGCTCCTCGGTAAAACCGGGCATCCCCCCGCCACCCTTGCGGATGAAAGCCACGAGCTTGTCCACGTTGGAATACTGCTCGGCGAAAGCGGCGCCCTTTAACGCAGGGCCCGCTCCTCCCTCGCCATTAGTTCCGTGGCACGCGGAGCAGGCATTCCTCTCATACACTGCTTTGCCTGCATCGGCGCCCGCAGCTTGCACGACGCCGTTGAGCCCTAAGAACGCCAGGACCGCAACAAGCGCAACGCTCCATCGCCAAGAGCAAACTTTGCTCATAGATCCTCCTCCACTAATCAAAGCTGCTTGGGCACAGATAAACCTGAGAAGTTCACACGCCGAACTGCGCCTATCATAGTACACGAGAAGCTCACGGTCAAGGGGTTATCCTCGAAAGAACTAGTTAGACTGAACCACGCCTGGGCGCCCGTTCTCTCGATTGACAAGGTGCGCCCTTGTCGCTATACTCCCCCTGACCACGCAACGTGGTCAGGCGCTGAATGAAGCCGGACCGAGGATGCCCGGCTGCCGGGTCGTGAGGGGAGGACAGGGCTGTGGAGGAGAAAAAGGCATTCAAGCCTTCGATCAGCATCATGCATTTCACCTGCCCGCCGGTCGTGGGCGGTGTGGAGTCCGTGATCGCCGCGACGGCTCGCCTCTTCGCCAACCACGGCTATCACGTTGGCATCCTGGCCGGCCGCGGCAGGCAGTTCGATAAGCGCATTCCGGTAACTATCCTCCCCTGGCTAGACTCCAAACACAAGGCCCTGCTCGACATAAACCGGGGGCTAGAACAGGGAGAGGTCAGCCCTGATTTCCAGCGCTACACCCAGGCCCTGGTCCTTTCGCTGAGGCAGCAACTGGCCCGTTTCGACGTTTGCATCGTACACAACGCTTTCACCTTGCATTTCAACCTGCCGCTCACGGTCGCGCTGCACCAACTCGTCGCCGAGGGCACTACGCGGTTCGTCGCGTGGTGTCACGACCTTTCGTGGGGCAACCCTCTGTATATCCCTAAGATGCGCGAAGCGTTCCCGTGGACGCTGCTCAAACAACCGCTGGAGGGAGTAAGATACGTGGTCGTTTCCCAGGAGCGGCAGCGAGAAATGGCCGAGCTGTTCGGCCTCGACAGGTCGCGCCTCCATTTCGTGCCCAACGGCGTCGATGCGCCGCGCTTCCTCAAGCTCTCGCCGGCGGCGCTGCGCATCGTCGAGCGTCACGGCCTGTTCGACCAGGACCTCGTCCTTCTCCTGCCCGCTCGCCTCACCGCGCGCAAGAACGTCGAGCTGGCCATCCGCGTGGTCGCCGCCCTCAAGGAGCGAAGGGTGAAGACCAAGCTGCTCGTCACCGGTCCGCCAGGCCCGCACAACGTCCACTCCGTCGACTACGTCGACGTGCTCTGTGATTTGCGCGACCAGTTAGGCGTGCGCGACAACGTCGCCTTCCTCTACCAGGAGGTCGACGCAGGCGGGGTGCCCGACCGCGTGGTCAGCGACCTCTACGCCGTCAGCGACGCGCTTTTCTTCCCCAGCAGCCAGGAGGGATTCGGCATTCCGCTGCTGGAGGCGGGCCTGATGCGCCTGCCAGTTTTCTGCTCGCGCATCCCGCCTTTCCTTGAGGTCGAAGGGGGGGACGTCAACTATTTCTCGCGGGACGAAGACCCCGATGCCATCGCCCGGCGTCTCATCGCCCTGCAAAACGACAATCCATCGTTCCGTCTCAACAAGCGCGTGTTGCGCGAGTTCACCTGGGACAAGGTTTTCCAGGACAGGATAGAGCCGCTGCTATGGAACTGAAGGAACGTAAGATCATCGTGCCCGTAGCCGACCACAGCATCGCCGCCGACCTAATCAAGGTCGCCAGGGCTATGCTGCGCCCCGATGCATTCAGCGCTGGCGCAGCGCCTGCGTCGCCCGGCGAGGGGAAGATCATCCTCCTGGCCATCGTCGAGGTGCCCGAGGAGCGATCCCTCAGCGAAGGCGCGAGTAAGGCGCAAAGGCTGCGCCTCAAGCTCGGCGATATCGCGGGTCCTCAGGAAGCGGACATCATCGAGGTTCAGAGCATGGTGCGCGTCTCGCGCCAGATCTGGCAGGGCATCATGGAGGCCGCGGAGGAGCAGAACGCCGACATCCTCATCCTGGGCTGGAAGGGATTCACGACCACCCCCGACAGGTCCTATGGCACGACGATCGACGAGATAATGAAGAATCCGCCCTGTGACGTCGTCGTAGTCAAGCCGGCGGCCCTGCAATGCTGTCGCCGCATACTCCTGCCTGTTCGCGGTGGCCAATACGCCGAGCTCGCGCTCCAGGTCGCCACCAGCCTGGCCCAGGAGCTGCCAGCGTCGATCACGGTCATGCACTGTATGCCCGAGGGCATCAGCCATGGCGACGAGCCATACGCGGCCTTCCAGTGTCTGCTCGACGGCAACCAGAACGTCAGCCGTCTCGTTACAGTGTACGCCGACGCGGAGCCAGCGATCCTGCAGGAGGCAGCCGATCACGACGTGGTCATCATGGGCGCAACCGCGCGTCTGGACGGCGCCCCCTCGCCCCTCGGACCGGTCGTCGAAGGGGTGGCGCGCCAGATCGATAAGTCCATCGTCATCGTCAAGACCCGCGAGCCGGTCGATCTCACCGCCTACGCCCAGCCCGCCCCAGAAAGCGCCTCCAGGCCGCTATCCGCCAGGAATCTCTCGATCACGGTCGACAAGTGGTTCGGCGAGAATACCTTCCACAGCCGCGAGTTCAGGAACATCGACCGTCTGGTCAAGCTCAAGCAAAAGCAAGGTCTGACCATCAGCCTGGGACTGCCGGCCCTGAACGAGGAGAAGACCATCGGCCGCATTATCGAGACGATGAAGACCGGCCTCATGGAGAAGCGTCCCCTGCTCGACGAGATCGTCCTCATAGACTCGGGCTCGACGGACGATACCGTGCGCATCGCCACCAGCCTGGGCATTCCCGTCTATACGCATCAAGAGATCCTTCCCGCGATGGGGAGTTACCGAGGCAAGGGCGAGGCGCTCTGGAAGAGCCTGCACGTGCTCAAAGGCGACATCATCGCGTGGATTGACACCGACATCAGCAACATCCACCCGGGCTTCGTCTACGGCGTCCTCGGCCCGCTGCTTCACGAGCCAGGGATAATGTACGTGAAAGGCTTCTATCGCCGGCCATTGGCGCTCGGCGACAAGCTCACGGCGGCGGGTGGTGGCCGCGTCACCGAGCTTACCGCGCGGCCGCTGTTCAACCTTTTCTTTCCCGAGCTTTCCGGCCTCATCCAGCCGCTATCGGGCGAGTACGCGGGCAGGCGAGAGATGCTCGAGCGCGTGCCTTTCTTGACCGGCTATGGCGTGGAGACGGGCCTGCTCATCGACATCTACGACCGGTTCGGCCTGCGGTCGATCGCGCAGGTGGACCTGCTGCGGCGCATCCATCGCAACCAGAGCCTGCTCGCCCTGAGTCAGATGGCTTTCGCCATCATCCAGGTTTTCGTCCGCCGCCTCGAAGACCGGCACCAGCTTCAGCTTCTGGAAGAGGTCAACAAGTCCATGAAGCTAATTCGCGACCGCCGCGACGGCTACTATCTCGATCTCAAAGAAATCGGCGACCACGAGCGCCCGCCTATCGTCACCATCGAAGAATACTGTAAGGCCCGGGGCTCCGTAAGCGCCACGGAGGCACGGAGACACGGAGGGTAGAGCCCCAAAGGGGGGCAAGCCCCCGCACTGCATTTCTGCCCGCAGATCAGAAAAGGGCCTGGAGCGAGGGCGGTCTATTGGGAGATCCTTACGGAATTCTCCGTGCCTCCGTGGTGAAATGAGGCCAGGGTGAGGACCTTGACAAGGGCTAACTCAGTCTTTAAGATACCTGCAACTGGCTGGATGCTTCCCGCAACTTATCGCGGCAGATGGCCACGGTAACGCTGCCCTCGGAGGCTAGAAAGAGATAATATGCCCCGAATCATAGCTATCGTCAATCGCAAAGGCGGAAGCGGCAAGACGGTGACAGCTTTCAACCTGGCTGGCGCGCTGGCCGAGGCCAATCTTCCCGTTCTGGTCATCGATCTGGACCCTCAGGGCTCGTTGACCAAAGGGCTGGACATCACGCCAGGGAATCCCACACTCTCCGAGGTGCTTATTCGGGGCGGCGAGGGCTTCAGCGACCTGATCCAGGTTACGCACATACCCAATCTGTACATTATCCCGGCCGATGGCGACCTGAACGGCATCGAGACGGGCCTGCGCGAGGTGCCAGGACGCGAGCTGCGCTTGCGCCGCTGCCTCTCCAAGTTCATGACCAGACACTTCGACTACATCATTCTCGATTGCCCGCCCAGCCTGGGGTCGCTGACGGTTAACGCGCTGGTCGCGGCCTCGGATGCCATAATCCCTGTCGATTGCGGCAGCTACGGTCGAGACGCGCTGGGCAGCACCATATCGACGATAGATTTCACCCGCGAGGAGATCAATTTCAATCTCCGCGTCCTGGGCGTGCTGGTGTGCAACGTCAACAGCCGCACGACCTACGACCAGATGGCGGAGGCGAGCATCCGCCAGCAGTTCGGCCCGCTCGTGTTCACCGCCTCCATACCTACTTCCATCCGGGTCGACGAAGCGGCGGAAGCCCGCAAGCCAGTCGTGTTCTACGACGGCAGATCTTCCCTCGCCGACAAGTACAGGGAATTCGCCAGGGAAGTCATCGCCCGTTGCCAGGGAGGAACGTGATGGCTAAGCCGAAGTTTACTATTCCTCCAGTCAAGACGAGCCAGGCCATTGGCGGCGTCGACAAGGAGATATTGACCAAGACCGTCGACGACGGCGTGTATCCCCTGGCTATGGCCAAGGAGATTCGCCTGGACCGCATCCAGCCCGACCCCAACCAGCCCCGACGCACCTTCGACGAGGAGAGGCTCGCAGAGCTGGCCGCGTCCATCCGCGAACAGGGCGTGCTGCAACCCATCGTCGTCGAGTACATCGACGAAGGGAACTACTTCCGTCTCGTCCACGGCGAGCGGCGCTGGCGCGCCGCGAATCTGGCGGCGCTGCAGACGATCCCCGCCATCATCAGGAAAGTAGACGATAACACCAGGCTAGCCCGCCAGTTGATCGAGAACATCCAGCGCGAGGACTTGAACGACGTCGATCGGGCGAGGGCGCTCAAGCAACTGAAAGAGAACCTGGGTTCACCTTCGTGGGACTTCATCGCCGAGAAGGTGGGCATAACCAAGCGCCGCGTGCTGCAGCTAGTCGACATAACCAAGCTGCCCGAGCCGATCCAGGAGAACATCCGCAGCGGGGAGCTCACAGAGAAGCACGGCCGCGCCGCCAAGATGCTCCCTGAAGAAAAGCAGCTCGAGTTCGCCGAGACGGTGCGGCAGCAGCAGCTCTCCGGCGACGAATCGATCGAGGTCGCCAAGACGCTGAAGACCGAGCCCGCTTTGCCAATCGGCCAGGCCATTGCTCAGGTTAAAGAAAGGCAGGCGCAGGAACGCAAAGCACGCACGACGCGAATTGCTCCACCAGAGAAAGCTACTGTTGAGGAACAGGGACCGGAGATCGTCAGGGTTCTCATCGAGCAGCCCGCTCGCGAACCCGCCGATCCCCTCGCCCCCCTGGAGGGCATCCCGGCAATGCTCGGCGCCGTCGACGTATCTCAGGTTGACGCCGCGAGACTGCGGGAACTCCTGGAAGAGATAATCGCCCGAGCGCAGGAAGTGCTGGCAAGGGTCAAGGCGGATCAAGCCGTCCCCACCGCTTAGCTTCTTTGTCCTTCGTCTGGTGTCCTAGCTCAGGAATTAAAGGTCGTGGAAACTCATCTTCGCCGAAGCTACGCCGGCGCTACGTTCGTGGCGCGTTCCTTTCCAGTCCGAGGGTCCGTCTCCATCTCGAATTCTACTGATTGACCTTCCGATAGATCCTCGAAGGTGGCCCCCTTTACACCCGTTGCGTGGAAGAAGATCTCTCGGCCATCCTCCATGCGGATGAATCCGAAGCCGCGATCGCGGACCAACCTTGCAATTGTGCCCTTCACTACACGATGCCTCCAGTTAATAGGATTTACGACAGCTACAGCAATGAACGTGCCACAGATTGTACGCGGGCGCTGGTTGTGCCCGCTCGGCGAAATGCCGTACAATATTCTTGTAACAATGTATTCTAATCCACATAACAACACACAGACATTCGAGCCAACGTGGCCAGCGAATCCTGCAATAAACGAGGAAATGCTGTTTCTTTCGCAATTAATCGGACAGCCTATCCTGGATAAGCAAAACGAGAAGATCGCCTCGATCAAGGACGTGATCGTGCGCATCGGAACGCAGACTTATCCGCCTATGAGCGGGTTGGTTGCGCGCGCCAGCGGACGAGACTTCTTCATCCCCATCTCCCAGATACAGTCCCTGGACGAACGCGGGGCTAAGCTCGCCACTTATAGCGTCAACTTGCAGCCTTTTGCCAGAAGAGACGGGGAGGTCTTGCTGGGCAAGGACGTGCTGGACAAGCAACTCGTCGACCTTAACGGCAGGCGAGTCATCCGCGTGAACGACCTTCAACTGGCTCGCGCCGATGGCGAATACTTCCTCGCTGGCGTAGACGTCGGCGCCCAGGCCCTCTTGCGGCGCCTGGCGCCGATCGCCCTGTTCATTAAGATGCCGGGACACCAGATCATCGACTGGGCCGACGTCGAGTACTTTGCCAGCGATGCGCCTGCGGTCAGGCTCAAGGTCTCCCACGATCGCCTGGCGAAGCTGCATCCCGTGGAGCTGGCGAGGATCGTGGAGTCGCTTCCTTACGCGCAGGGAACGGAGATCGTCGAATCCCTCGACGACCAAACGGTGGCCGACGCGCTGGAGGAAATGACCGAGGCGCGGCAGGCTGATTTCCTCGAAGCCATGGAAGGCGACAGAGCAGCGGACGTCCTGGAGAAGATGGCGCCGGACGAGGCGGCGGACCTTATCGGCGCGCTGCCGGAGGATAAGGCCGAGCAGATCCTCGAGCTGATGGAGGCAGAGGAGTCGGCGGAGGTCAAACAACTGCTTTCCTACCCTGAAGACGACGCGGGCGGCGTGATGACGACCGAGTTCGTAGCTGTCCCACAACAATTCACGGCGCAGGAAACCATCGACTATATCCGTGCCATGGAGCCTAAGCCTGACCTCATTTACTACGTCTATGCATTAGAGAGCCGCGACGACAATCGCCTGGTGGGGGTCACGTCTCTCCTCGACGTCATCCTTGCGCCGCCCAAGACAAGGATCGCCGACATCATGAATCGAGAGCCGCTCACGGCGAAGCCCGACGAGTCCGACGAGGACATCGCTCGAACGATCGCCGAGTACAACCTGCTTGCCCTGCCTATAGTAGACGAAGCAAACCATATTCTCGGCATCGTGACGGTAGACGACGCCCTCGACATTGTTCTGCCTGAATCGTGGCGGCAACGACTGCCCAAGATATTCAGCTAGTAAGCCCACTGATCCACCTGGACCAGAAAGGCGCTTCCTGTGCGGCACCCCATCAACAAGCCGAGGACAGGCATGACGCTCAAGGAACAAATCCCAGCGGGTGCCAAAAAGATCGCGGGGCTGCGACCGACGAGGCACCGAATCCTGGTCTATCTGACCATAATGGGCCCTGGCCTCATCGCCGCCAACGCGGGCAACGACGCTGGTGGCATTGCCACTTACTCCTCTGCGGGCGCTTCCTACGGCTACAGCTTGCTCTGGATGCTGGTGCTCATAACCTTCAGCTTGATCGTGGTCCAGGAGATGTGCGCCCGCATGGGCGCCGCCACAGGGCAGGGCCTCTCCGACTTGATCAGGGAGAACTTTGGCATTCGCTGGACGGTGCTCGTCATGCTCTGCCTGTTCATAGCCAACACTGGCACTATCGCCTCGGAGTTCGTGGGCATCGCCGCCAGCCTCGAATTGTTCGGCATCAGCAAGTACCTTTCAGTGCCTATCGTTGCCCTGATCCTCTGGTCGCTCATCGTGCAGGGCTCGTACAAGCTCGTGGAGCGCATTTTTCTGGCCATGAGCCTGGTCTTTCTTGGCTACATCGGCTCCGCCTTCCTGGCGGGTCCGAACTGGGGCGAGGCATTACGCCAGACGGTGGTCCCTTCCTTCAGCTTCGATAGCGGCTATCTGACGATGTTCATCGCCACTGTTGGCACGACGATCACCCCATACATGCAGCTTTACATCCAGTCTTCGGTAGCGGAGAAGGGCGTGACCATGCGGGATTACCCTTACGAGCGGGCGGACGTGATAATGGGGAGCATCTTCTCGAATACGATCGCCTTCTTCATTGTCGTGTGTACGGCCGCCACGCTATTCGTGGCAGGAATACACGTCAACACGGCGGCGGACGCGGCCAAGGGCCTGGAGCCGCTGGCAGGTCCGTATGCCGAGACGTTGTTTGCCATTGGCCTGTTTGGCGCGTCGATGCTAGCGGCGGGAGTGCTGCCGCTCGCCACCGCATATTCCCTCACGGAGGCGCTCGGCTTCGAAAAGGGGGTTTCGCGCAGCTTCGAGGAGGCCCCGGTGTTTATGAGCATCTTCACTGCCCTGATCATCTTCGGGGCCGCGGTGAGCCTCATTCCTGGATTGCCGCTGATCCAGGCGCTCATCGTCGTTCAAGTGCTTAATGGCGTGCTCCTGCCAGTCATCCTCGTGTCGATTCTCAAGATCGTGAACAACCAGGAAGTGATGGGGGAGCACGTCAATGGGCCGTTGCAGAACGTCATCGCCTGGGCCACCACGATAGCGGTGAGCGGGTTGTCGATATTGCTGGTGGTGAGCAACTTTGCGCCCGGGCTAATGGGGACGTGAGGCTGGGGCCAGGGAGCGGGGTCCTGGGCGAACCGCGTGTTCGCCCTCTTGGGTAACCCTGAGGGCCACGGCCGCCGGGGCATCCGCCATTCGCGAACGTCCCAGCGGCCGCGCGATTAGCTACTGAGCGATTTGTTCCAGCGTTTTCCCCTTCGTCTCCTCACCAAGCAAAGCTACGTCGGCCGCGATGATCAGCAGGAACACCGCGAACATGCTGAAGACGAGGCTTGTCGTGCCTCCGAACGACGGGGCGAGCAGGAAGCCGACCACCAAAGGGCCAATGATGCCGCCGATTCGGCCGAAGGCAGCGGAAAACCCCACTCCAGTACCCCTTACGCGCGTGGGATATAGTTCTGGAGTGTACGTGTAAATCACTCCCCACGCGCCGAGGTTAAAGAACGACATCAGAGATCCGCAGATCAGCAACTGCTCTACAGAGCTACTTTGCCCATACAAGTAGGCCGAAATGGCGCAAAGGAATAGATAGCTGGCCAGCGTTGCCTTTCGACCAATCTTCTCGACCAGATACGCAGCGCTGAAGTAGCCGGGAATCTGCGCCAGCGTAATGATGAGGGTGAATTCGAACGACCTGATCAGGCTGAAGTTTTTGGCCAACAAGGTAGGCAGCCACGTGAAAATACCGTAGTAGGAGTAGACCATTCCAAACCACAGGATCCAGAGCATAACGGTGCGGCGGAGCAAGTTTCCTTTCCACAATTCCCCGAACCCAGTCGGAGCTGCAGCAACTTCCAAAGCCTTGCCACCATCAGTTGCCCACGGCGCCAACGCGGCGCCCGATCCGCCTTCAGCTTGACGGATCACCTCTGCCGCCTCCTTATGCCTTCCTTTGCTTATCAGGAAGCGTGGCGACTCCGGCACTGCCCGTCTGAGAATGAAAACGTAGAGGGCGGGAATCGTGCCGATGAGGAAAGCAATGCGCCACCCCCCAGCTTGTGGTATCACCAGGTATCCCACAAGCGCTGCGAGAACCCATCCGTAGGCCCAGAAGCTCTCCAGCAAGACCAGCATCCGTCCCCTGTCCTTAGCAGGCGCGAACTCGCTGATCATAGTGCTGGCAACAGGCAACTCTCCGCCAAGACCAAAGCCCACGATGAACCTCAGCCCCAGCAGCATCAGGAAACCACTCGCGAGCGCGGACAGGCCCGTGGCAACACTGTAGATCAACAGGGTCAACTGGAACGCCAGCTTGCGCCCGTAGCGATCCGCAATAGTCCCCGACAACGCCGCCCCCAGGAACATACCAAGGAGTCCTATGCTAATCAGATTGCCGGTATCGATCGACGAGAGCTTCCACTCCTTGGCCAAAGCGGCGACGACGAAGGAGATTATGCCGACGTCCATCGCATCGAACATCCATCCCAACCCACTGACGATCAAGAGCTTCCAGTGAAACGAATTGGTCGATAGCTTATCCAGTCTTAAGGTGATGTCCTCAGTGCTCAACGTGCACCTCCTTTTTTCGTTTCCGTTCCTCAAGGTCGCGTAGTCAAGATCATATGATACCACACATCAGAGATCCCTTTACGTTCTCACCTCCCTCCTCGACGTGAAAGGGCCTTTAGCACTTTCTCCGGCGTAATTGGGAGATCGGTGATCTGTACTCCGATGGCGTCGGCAACTGCGTTGGCGATGGCCGCCGCCGTCGGAATCAAGGCAGGCTCGCCGATCCCCTTTGCACCAAAAGGCCCACTTGGCTCAGGCGCCTCGACGATAGTAGTGGCAATGTCCGGAACGTCAGCAATTGTGGGCAGAAGATAGGTGGTGCAGGAATCTGTTAGCGTGGCGCCACCGGTAAGAACGACTA
>JAMCWX010000066.1:0-6702 GCA_023480885.1 Chloroflexota bacterium
TTGCACGGCGTGCTGATACTGTTCGAGCGCCTGTTGGAAGAGCCCCTGACGCTCGTAAACGTTGCCCAGCTCATTGTAGACGTCGCCGTATTCGGGCTTGAGGCTCGCGGCGCGCTGCAGCTCCTCGATCTCCTCGTCGTGCCTGTCCAGCTTGCGGTACGCGACGCCGACGTTGCGCCGATAAACCGCTTCATCTGGCGCGAGCTCCACCGAATACCTGTACTCGCGCAATGCCTCTTCGTATTTGCCCTGGGCCTCGTAAAGCTGTCCCAGCTCGTTGTGCACGTCGGACCTGTTCGGCGCGATCTCCAGCGCCTTGCGCAGCTCCGCGAGCGCCTCGTCGTGCTTGCCCAGTTCGCGATAGGCCGCGCCTGCCTTGGTGTGGTAGCTTACCTCCTGCGGCTCCATCGAGGCGGCCAGCAGATACTCGCGCAGCGCCTCCTCGCGCCGGTTCTGGCACGTATAGACGTCCCCCAGCTCGGCGTGCCACGGGGTGTGATCGGGCCTGATGCGCAGCGCTTCCTCGACCTCCATCGCCGCCTCCGAGTATCGGCGCAGGCTCGAATACGCTGCCCCGAGGTTGCGGTGGTAGGCGGCTTCCTGTGGCGCAAGCTCGACTGCTCTTCGGTAAGCTCGCGCCGCCTCTTCCTGCTGCGTCAACAGCATGTAAACGTTGCCCAGCTCGTTGAGCGCCTCGTGGAAGTTGCGGTCGAGCTCCAATGCCCGCTCCAGCATAGCCAGCGCCTCATTGAGCCTTCCCAGTCGCTTGAGCATCGTCGCCACCGCGTGATGGTGCGACGCCTTGCCAGGCTCCAGCTCGGCGGCGGTGCGGTGCTCGGTCAGCGCCTCGCTGAACCAGGACTGAAGCTCGTAGATGGCGCCCAACTCGGCGTGGGCGGCGGCGTAGTTGGGCTTGAGCGTTACCACCTGGCGCAAAGCCTCGATGGCCGGCTCGTAGCGACCCAGTCGTTTCGCCACGGTGGCCAGGCGATAATGATAGTTCGGCTCGCCTGGCACCAGCTCGACGGCGGACTTGTATTGCTGCAGCGCCTCGTCGAACATTATTCGTCGTTCGTAAATCAGGCCCAGTTGCTCGTGCGCGTCCGCGCTGCTCTGGCGCAGCAAAGCCACTGCCTGTTCCAGCTCGGCTGTGGCCTCCTCGGGCTGCTGAAGCTGGCCGTAAAGGACGCCGGCGTTGCGGCGATACGTGGGCTCGCTGGGCTCCAGCCTCACGGCCTCTCTGTATTCGTTGAGCGCCTGGGTGAAGTCCCCCTTCAAGCTGTAAACCGTGCCCAGCTCGTTGTGGAAGTCGGCCCTGTCGGGCCGCATGGCCACTGCCCTGGCCAGCGCGTCGGCCGCGTCGTCGTAGTAACCCATCTCCTTCAACGCCAGCCCGAGATAGAGGTAGGTGTTGGCGTTGCTCGATTCGAGCTTGAGCGCCTGAGCCTGCCTTTCCTTCGGCTCGTTCTCTACGACGCAGCGGGCTGCTAGCGCGATGCGCGGGTGCGATTCCCCGTCGCCGATGAGCAGCGTGATGAGCCTCGATGGGTCTTCCAACAGGCCATACAGGAGCACGATGGGTCCGGTCCAGCGCTGTCTTCTCGTCTCGTTATTGATGTAGCCGCTGATATCCTCGTCATGCTCCATCTGAGCCTTGAGGGCCAGAGCCGCGTAAAACTCCCGCAGCAGTTCGTGGGCGAATTCGATGCTTTCCCAATCGCGGGAGAGCCGCAGTATCCCGCTCTGTGTGAGCGAGTCCATCGTCTGGCGCACGGTCCAGCTCAGCGCCTTGCCCTGGTATCGCGTGGCCGCGATTTCCTTGATAATCCGCTGGCATTCGCTCCGCTCCAGGCAGAGCATCTCCTGCTCGTGCATCGACAGCGCCAGTTGCGCGAGCGCCTCGTCGCGCAGCGCTCCATCCACGCGGTCCTCATCTGGCACCTTTGCGTCGCTCCACTCGCTGAGCCTCCTGGCGATGACGTTCAGGATGCGGGAGCGCGTCGTGGCCTGAAGCCCGGCCCCGTCGATGGCGACCTCGGCGATCTTGCACAGCGCGAGGGGATTCCTCCCCAGCTCCCATATGCGCGTGTCGGCGGCGATATCTCGCGCCAGCGATTGGCCGAGATCAGGCCCGTGGTACTTCACCAGGTACCTCTCGATGTCCGGGTCCGACAGTGGCCCGATCAGGAAACTCTTCGTCGCGCCGAAGATGGCGCGCAGCGTGGGCGCATCCTGCAGGCGGCAGGTGATGACGTACTTCTGATGCGGGTACTTCTTGTCCAGGAACCTGGCCAGGAGCGTTGCCCCTTCGAGTTGGTAATGCGCGGGAATCTCGCTCAGGCCGTCGATGAGAAACAGCAGGTTTTCCTCTTTGAGCACGGCGCGCAGGGTCAGGCTTGCCGCGTCCTGGAGCCTGTAATTCTGCAACTGGCTGAGGATCAGGTCCTCGACCTTGCCTTCTACGAAAAGGTTCAGCGGGATGTATACCGGGATGCGCTTCTCGAAGACGATCATCTCCGGGGTAGGAACCGAGTTTGGATGCGCCAGGCAGTACTCGGCGTGGTCGTGGGCCAGGCGCCGGAGGATGGTCGTCTTGCCCGATCCTGGATCGCCCAGGATCATCAAGCGCGGACTGGCGCGCAGCGCGTCGATGAGCTCGACCGTGGCCTGATTGGCCAGCGCGCCCAGCATATCCAGCTCGGAGAGACCCGTTTCGAGCAGCGCGTCTTTGGACTTGCGGTCCAGGGACTGAGGGATGAGTCTCAGCGGCAAGTAGTTGCGGCAGGCGGCGACGTTCTCGGGATCGGTTCTGATGGCCTGGAGATAGCGTCGCAGCAGCGATGATTCAAGAGGCGCTCCATCGCCCTGTCCAGGCTTCGGTTGCGCGTGGGGCGACTTCTCTCCCGCGGTACCCACGAAAACACCTCCCTTCACACACCCACCGCGGCCCACTATTCAGGATTGCCGCAAGAACACCACCTCCGCCGGGGCGCGATCGATCCCGCCCCTACACGGGGTGCCTTATCAGTAGGGGCGCAATTTATTGCGCCCTGATCTCTCAGCTCAACCCCGACAGCATCCAGTACGCGATAACGCACACGCTGACACCCAGAATCGTCAAGAAAGCCCCCAGCCCCACCGCCGTCGCGATCAGCTTGGACACCGACTCCACCAATTGAGACGCTGCCTGAATGGTAGGGGCAACCCCCTCGTCGGTGATCGCCTTACTGCTGATCTTCGCCGAGTGGCCCGAGATCGTCTTGAGCGTTTCCTGATATTCACGCGAAAGAATGATGAGGAGGCCGGCGACAAAAGAGGCGAGTCCTGCGCCAAACAGGATGATTGCCATCGTCGACTTGATAACGATCAACGCAGCGCCTCCCCAAGACACACCCGCCTCATAGCATGGTCGTCTGGATTTGGATTATAGGGTATTTAGGGGAAATGTCAAGTGCCCAGCCCAGCGATTGGACGCGTGCGAACCCAGCCCCGTGCGGGCCTGCCATACTGCGTTCCGAGCGGCTCTAGTATAACCTCTAGACTCGGGGTTTTGCAATGGTTTTGACTTGAACAACATCAAACTCGCCGCCACAAACAACCCCATCAATTCAACCCTAAGCGCAGGTAGGAACTTGTATCGCGGCATCGGTAATACTACAATTCAAGCACCAAAAAGGAGGGTTTTCACTATGCCATCGGTTCTTGGCATCGTCGGTTCCGCCCGGCGGAACGGCAACTCGGAAATGATGGTGCGCGTCGCGCTGGAGGGAGCCGTCGCCAGTGGGGCGCAGACGGAGATACTGCGGCTCACCGACTTCGACATCAAGCCCTGTCGCGGCTGCCTGTCCTGCGTTCTCAAAGATCAAGATTGTCCTCAGGGTGACGACGCCGAGTTTGTGCTCGGGAAACTCCTGACCGCCGACGCCGTCGTTCTCGGCGTCCCCGTCTACGTTCTCTCACCTGCAGGTTCCGTTAAGATGCTGCTCGATCGCGTGCTGATGGCCGAGCACATCGCTCCAGGCCGCTCCCGTTCGCCCAGGCCAGCGGCGGCGATCGTCACGCTCGGCCGTAGCGACGATTGGATCGGGTTTTCCGTGCCGCTGCTCTCGTCGACGCTTCTGTGCGCCGGTTTTTGGATCGCGGATACGCTGGTTGCGCCGGCGCCAGGCCCCGGCGAGATTCTCCTCGAGCGCGACGTAGTAGAGCGAAGCCGAGCCATTGGCCGCGACCTTCTCTCCACGGAAAGGCGGTTCCCGAGCGAAGACACCAGGTGTCCAATTTGCTTCGGCGAGGCGTTTTTCCTTCGCGGCGACGGACAGGTGGAATGCCCAATCTGCCTGGTGCAGGGCGAGGTCATCGGCCGTCGAGGGGAAAAGGCCCTCATCCGCTTCGACGCCGACTACCCGACGCGCCATCGCTTCGTCCCCCATCTGATGGAAGACCACATGCACAACTGGGTGCGCGCTTCGCAGCCCAGGTTCCTGGCCAGGCTCGACACGATCCGACAGGCGCGAGCGCCCTTCAAAGACAAACCAGTCGACTGGGTGAAGCCACCTGCGCGCTAGACTGTGTCGAGGCTTATTCTCCACCCGTTTCGACGGGACGCCCCATACGAGTTCTGCTGTAGTGATACTCGCCGACGTTTATTTACTGATGGCCGGTAGATGCAGGTTGTGTGAAGCGGGTCCGCGTGACTTTCTAGGCCGCTTGCGGACGACCACAACGGAGGGTAACCCAGAAAACCGCAAAGAGCGCAAAGGGAATCACGGAAAATCTTTGCGTCCTTTGCGGTGAAACCAGGTCCCTGAAGGGCGGAGGGCCGTCCCCCTACTCCAAGTAATCCTTCAGCTTCTTGCTCCGGCTCGGATGCCGCAGCTTGCGCAGCGCCTTCGCCTCGATCTGGCGGATGCGCTCGCGCGTCACGCCGAACTCCTTGCCCACTTCTTCGAGCGTGCGGCTTCGCCCGTCGTCCAGCCCAAAGCGGAGCTGTAGCACGCGCCGCTCGCGGTGGCTCAGGGAATCCAGCACGTCCTCCACCTGCTCCTTCAACAACTGGTGCGAGGCGGCGTCTGCCGGTGCCAGCGCTCCCTGATCCTCGATGAAGTCGCCGAGGTGGCTGTCTTCCTCCTCGCCAATCGGCGTCTCCAGCGAGACGGGCTCCTGAGATACCTTAATGATCTCGCGCACTTTCTCTGGCGAGATCAGCATCTCCATAGCGATCTCTTCCGAGGTCGGCTCGCGTCCAAGCTCCTGCAACAGCCTGCGCGATACGCGGATGAGCTTGTTGATAGTTTCCACCATGTGCACGGGAATACGTATCGTCCGGGCCTGATCGGCTATGGCGCGCGTAATCGCCTGCCGAATCCACCACGTCGCGTACGTGCTGAACTTGTAGCCCTTGCGGTAGTCGAACTTCTCGACCGCGCGGAGCAGGCCGATGTTGCCCTCCTGAATCAGGTCCAGGAGCGACATCCCCCTGCCGATGTATTTCTTGGCTACGCTCACCACGAGACGCAGGTTGGCTTCAGTTAGCCGGCGCCGAGCTAGATCCCCACGTATAATGTCTTGCTCTAACTTGACCCTCTCCTCGTGGGAAAGGTTGGGGAGCATCAGCCTGCGGCTGGCAAGGATTCCGCGCTCCATCATTGTCGCGAGGGCGACTTCCTCGGCCGCGGACAGCAGAGGAACTCGGCCAATCTCGCGCAGGTACATCCTGACAGGATCGTCGATGCCCTCGTGCTCGAGGTCGATAGTCGGCTCCAGCTCGATCTCGATAGGCTCCTCTTCCTCCAGCGCTTTGGGCTCGGGTTCCTGTTCTTCCCAGTTGTCGGGCTCTGCCTCCACGGGCTCCATATCGACAGGGTCGACTTCCGGCGCTTCAACCTCTCCGTCCTCTTCGTCGATAATGCCAACGTCCGTGGCGATCAAAACGTCTTCAACCTCGTCGATGTTCAGCTCGGGATTGGGCATAACCGTGAGGATATCCTGCGGCGTGAAATAGCCCTGCTCCTTGCCTTTCGTTATCAGATCGGCAGTCCCCGGCTTCTCTTTTCCCTGAAACTCCATCCCCGTCTCGATTACCATTGTTCCTCCTCACCAGCTACGAGGGTCAGGTAGAATGCTTCGATAAGCCTGCTTGCTTTAGCGCGCTCGTGCTCACTTCTACGCTCGCGCTCATTTCCACACCCGTGCCTTGGCTCCTTCACGCTCGTAGGGAGCGAGCTGTGTGCGCAGCACTTCGGTTCTCTCAATGAACTGCTTGACTCCTTCCCAGTCCTCTGCCTTCTTGGCCTCCAGCGTCAGATGCACCAGTTGTTGGATGCGTTCGTGCAACCTCTGTCGTCGCAGCTCTCGCAAGCAGTTGTTGACCTCTTGCTCGACCTGGGTGTCGTCCATCGGTGGCTGGGCATTAGCGCGCTCTCTGATGCCCTGGAGATAATCCTGTAGAATCGGGTCCAGTCCGCTACAGAAGCGGTCCCAATCCAGTCGCTCCCCGCCTGCGTGCTGCGCTTGCAGCGCTGTGACCACCAGCCGCATCCTGGAATCTTCAACTTCGTCGACGTTCAGTTCCACAATGCTGCCGAACATTTCGGGGTAGTTGAAAAGCACTGTAAGGAAGTACTCTTCTAGCGAGATGGAGGCTCGTGTTCTCGCATCGCCGGCGCCGCGGGTGGCGCCTTTCCTTTCCTCTTCCCCCTCCAA
>JAMCWX010000066.1:6712-104477 GCA_023480885.1 Chloroflexota bacterium
GATTATAGACTACTATTTCAATGTCGATCCCGCCGCTGGACCTGCCCCGGGCCATCCAGGTTCACCCGGGATAATCTCATCTCAAGAGAACGTTCGCTAACCTGTACAAGATTGGCCAGCTTCTGCAAATAGTGGGCTTGCTCGACCTTGTCGCGAAGTTCCTTGATAACTGGTAACAGTTGCTCGACCGCGGCAGACTTGCCCTTGGCCTCGCTCAGGTCCAGTCGTGAGGTCACGACATTGAAATAGTAGTCTATAATCGGCAGTGCCCTGTCTACGAGCCATTGCCACTGCTCGGCATTCTCGCGAATCACCTCGTCCGGGTCCTGTCCTCGTGGCAAAGTGATGATCCTTATGTCGGCGTCGAGCTTGTACTCGTACCGTATCAGTCCGCGCCACGTGGGCACCGGGACGGCCTTCTTGTCGAAGACCTGTTTAGCCACCTCCAGGCCGCGCAGCGTCGCCTCATCGCCGGCGGCGTCGGGGTCCAGGGCCAACACCAGATTCTTCGTCAGCTTCTTGAGAATGCCTACCTGGCGCTCGGTGAGCGCCGTGCCTAAAGAAGCTATCACATTCTTTATACCACACTGGTGAGAAATTAAAACATCGACATACCCCTCGACGATGACGGCGCGATCCGTGTCCCTGATGGAGCGTTGGGCCTGATCGATGCCGTAGAGCGACGCCCCCTTATCGAAGATCGCCGTCTGGGGGGAATTGAGATACTTAGGCTGGGAGTCGTCGAGCGCCCGCGCCCCGAATCCGATCACGTTTCCCCTGTTGTCGCGAATCGGGAACATCAGCCGCCCCCGGAAGCGGTCGTAGTGGTCTCCATTATCCTTCGTGACCACCAGCCCCGCTTCGACGATCTCAGCCGGCTTGTAACCCTTTCCACTCAGGTACTGGCTCGACGCGCTCCAGCTATCCATCGAATAACCGAGCTGGAAAGTTTCCACGGTCGAGCCAGCGATGCCCCGACGTTCAAGGTACTCCCTGGCCGCTTTGCCGGCCTCGGTCCGTAATAACAGATGATTGAAGTACTGCGCGGCGGCGGAGTTGATCTCGCGCAGCCGGTCCCGCTTCTGGTCCTCGACCGCCGCCTCCTGGCGTCGCTCAGGCAGCTTCACCCCGGCGCGTTGCGCCAGCAACTGCAGGGCTTCGCCGAAATCCAGGCCCTGCGTCTTCATGACGAACGTCAGAATATCGCCGTTGGCGCCACAACCAAAACAGTGATAGTTCCCCCCGTCCGGAAAGACGATGAACGACGGCGTCTTTTCAGCGTGAAACGGGCAGATCCCCTTGAAGTTGCGGCCCATCTTCTTGAGGTCGACGGTAGGGGAGACGATGTCGACGATGTTCAGCCGATCCTTGATTTCGTTTATGACGCTGTTGGACTGATAATCGGGCAATTTGCTTACCTCAGGACAATCCCAGATACAGGACGGTGAAGGCTATGCCGTTGTTCAGCGCGTGCGCTATCATCGTAGGGATGATGCTTCCCGTCAAGCGGAAAACGTGCGCGAGTATCAAGCCTGTGACTAGAATCGGCAAGAATGCGGGCAAGTTGAGATGGACCACGGCGAAGATGAGCGAGCTGAATACATAAGCCTGTACGAGGCCCTTCTGTTTCCAGTAGGCGTCGAAAATGTAGCCGCGAAAAAAAGCCTCCTCGGCAAACGGCGTCAGGACTGCCCCTGCCAGCAGCAATACGATAAACTGCAGTAGCGTCGCGTTCTTTACTGGCTCAAATTGCTGAGCCTGCGTTTGCTGTATCCCAAAGCGGCCCAGGATGAATTCGATCGCGCCGGCCGCGACGAAGATGGCGATGCCTGTGGCTACGCCTATGAGCGCCTTCCGTGAGAGCCATTCGGTTGTCAAACCCATCTCCTGCCAGGTGATAGCCTTCGGCCTGATGATGCGAAGCCAAAGGATGAATAGCAGCGACACCTCCAGGCTCACGATGGCGACGATTAGCATCATCGGCGTGACCTGCCCGCCGCCGAGTCTCATCGCCTCAAGACCACCTGTGAGCACCTCGCCAAACAGATAGGTGACTTGAATCACGCTCGATATGACGATCGCCAGCGCGATGCACGCGAGCACAGTTCTGTGGCTGCCGAAATCGCGGCGCGCGCGCTCTGGCGAGAGCGACGGGAGAACGACATAGATGGCAAGGCCGACCACGAACAAAAGGCCGGCCAGTAGCGCGATAATGCCACTTGCTATCAGAACGACCGTGATGAGCACGGGAGGCGCGGCGGCCTGAAGGGGAGCGGCGCTGGCGATGTACAGCGCCACAGCGGCGACGATGGCCGCTGGAATTCCGATAACCAGGGAGATGAAAATGAGCCAAGCGCCGAGCGAAAATCGTTTGAAGAAAGAATTCACGATCCAGTTCCCCCTCCACCTTTCAGGATCGGACAGTTATGGTTAAAGGGACGGTTCTCGTCCGTTCCGAGACCCTGGGGCGCGACGAATCGCGCCCTCGCGGTCCTGCCGCCTCTACTGCCCCAAATCTATCCACAGCGTGGGAAAATGCAATTCCCGGAACCTCTTCAACGCGTATCTGTCAGTCATGCCTGAGACGTAGTCGCACACGATGCGCTCGACGGAATCGCTCTTGCAGCAAACCCTGAACTCCTCGGGGATCTCTTCAGGATGCTGGCAGAAGTGTCCGTAGAGAATCTGTAAGAGTTGCTTGGCCTTGACGCTTTCACTCCTCGCGACAGATTGAGTGTAAACGTTCTGGAAGAGGAACTCACGTAAAGAATCTACTGCTTCTAGGATGGCCGGGCTCATCGACAGCAATGGCTTGTTCTTTCGCGCCAGTTCGACGATGACCCGTCGGTTGCGCTCGTAGTCTTCGGCCGTCTGCCCTAAGCTGTTCTCTTCGGCCTTGACCGCCTCCCAACTGCTGCCAACAATATCGCAGACCATCGTGTTGATGCGCGTTGAGTGATCCTTTCCTACGAGTTCTATGCTCTCCCTGGGAAGGTCCTCTTCGGTGAGAACCCTGGCCCTGATGGCATCGCCAATGTCGTGGTTGATGTAGGCGACGCTATCGGCCAGCTTCACTATCTGGCCCTCCAGAGTGGCCGCAACGCCCCAGCCCTCGGCGGTGATGCTCTCGCGGGCCTTGGAGTGTTTGACTATGCCATCGCGAACTTCCCACGTCAAGTTCAGGCCCATCCCATCCTTCTCGAGAACGTCGACCACGCGCAGGCTTTGCTCGTTATGGCGGAATCCCTGGGGGAAGACCGCGTCGAGGGCTTCCTCTCCCGCGTGGCCGAAGGGCGTGTGCCCTAGGTCGTGCGCCAGGGCAATGGCTTCTGTAAGGTCCTCGTTAAGGTTCAAAGCTCGAGCTATAGTACGGGCGATCTGGGCGACTTCGAGAGTGTGAGTGAGGCGCGTGACGTAATGGTCGCCCAGCGGCGTGATGAAGACCTGGGTTTTGTGTTTGAGTCGGCGGAAAGCCTTGGAGTGTATGACGCGGTCTCGATCACGTTGGAAATCCGTTCGCATGGGGGAGGGCGTTTCCTGTGTGCCTCTCCCTCGCGAGTACCTGCTCTTTGCGGCAAGAGGAGAGAGCCTCTCCTCTTGCCGCTCAATTCTGTCTCGGATGTTGTACTGAACCATTATGCCGTTCGGCTAATCTTCTCGCCACTAGAGATGGCTGCCTGAGCCGCCGCGAGCCTGGCGACCGGCACGCGGAAAGGTGAGCAGCTAACGTAATTCAGGCCAACCATATGGCAGAACTCGATCGAGCTGGGATCACCGCCGTGCTCGCCGCAGATGCCCACCTCCAGCGTGGGGCGGGTTCCTCGGCCAAGCTCGACGCCGATCTTCATCAGTTTGCCAACGCCGTCGCGGTCCAGCGTCTGGAACGGGTTGACGGGAAGGATGCCGCGGTCGACGTATTGCAGCAAGAACTTGCCCTCGGCGTCGTCGCGGCTGTAGCCGAACGTCGTCTGCGTCAGGTCGTTGGTGCCGAAGCTGAAGAACTCTGCGTATTCGGCGATCTGGTCGGCGGTCAGCGCCGCGCGCGGGATCTCGATCATCGTGCCGAACTTATAAGACAGCTTCTTGCCTGCCTCGCGCTCGACATCCTCGACGACCTTCAGGAGCATGTCGCGGGTGACGCGCAACTCGTTGACGTGGCCGACGAGCGGAATCATTATCTCGGGGTGAACCTTGACGCCCTCCTTTTCACACTCGTATGCGGCCGTGAGGATCGCTCTGACCTGCATCTCGATGATGCCGGGGAACATCAGTCCCAGGCGGCAGCCACGCAATCCGAGCATCGGGTTCATTTCCCGCATGTCGCCGACCTTCTTCAACAGAGCCTCTTTCTCCTTCAGTTCCGCCGGCTTGTCGCCCTTCACGCGCAGCTCGGTGACCTCCACGAGGAGTTCCTCGTAGCTCGGCAGGAACTCGTGCAGTGGTGGGTCGATGAGCCGGATCACCACCGGATAGCCGTCCATAGCGCGGAAGATGCCCTTGAAATCTTCCTTCTGAATCGGCAGCAGCTTGCTCAGCGGCGCCTTTCGCGCTTCCTCTGTCTCGGCCAGAATCATCTGCCTGACGATGGGCAGTCGGTCCTCTTCGAAGAACATGTGCTCGGTGCGGCAGAGTCCGATACCCTGGGCGCCGTTCTCGCGAGCCTTCTGAGCGTCGCGCGGATAATCCGCGTTGGCCCAGACCTGCAACCGCCTTAGCTCGTCGGCCCATCCCAGCAGCTTCCGCAACTCGGGGCTCATCTCTGGCTCGATCATCGGCACCTCGCCGAGTATAACTTCACCTGTGCTGCCGTTGATGGAGATAATGTCTCCTTCGTGAACCACGACGTTGTCGACCGAGAACTTGCGAGTAGCGGCGTCGATCTTTAGCGCCTCGCACCCGGCGACGCAGGGTTTGCCAAGGCCGCGGGCAACGACGGCGGCGTGGCTCGTGGCGCCACCGCGAGCGGTGAGGATGCCCTGGGCGCCGATCATCCCGTGCACGTCGTCGGGATTGGTCTCGGGTCGCACCATGACGACCTTCTCGCCCTTCTTGGACAGAGCCTCGGCGGTGTCGGCATCGAACACGGCCTTGCCGCTGGCTGCGCCAGGCGAGGCATTGAGCCCTTTGGCGATCACCATCACTTTGGCCTTGGGATCGATGCGGCGGTGCAACAGTTGCTCCACCTGTCCTGGCTCAACTCGCATTACCGCTTCTTCCTTAGCGATGAGCCCCTCCTCGACCATGTCGACGGCGACCTTCACCGCTGCCTGGGCGGTGCGCTTCGCCGATCTGGTCTGTAACATGAAGAGCTTGCCTTTCTCGACGGTGAACTCCATGTCTTGCACGTCGCGATAGTGCTTCTCCAGCCGCTGCGCGATTTCAGAGAACTGCTTGTACACGTCGGGCAGTTCCTTGGCCATTACCTCGATCTTGTGAGGAGTGCGAATGCCGGCGACGACGTCCTCACCCTGCGCGTTCAACAGGTATTCGCCGTACAGCTTTTCCTCGCCCGTCGATGGGTCGCGCGTGAAGGCGACGCCAGTTCCCGAATCGAAGCCCATGTTGCCAAAGACCATCATCTGCACGTTGACAGCGGTTCCCAAAGTATGGGGGATCTTATGGAAGTTTCTGTAGTCGATGGCCCGCCTGTTGTTCCAGGAACTGAACACAGCCTCGATAGCCTTCTCGATCTGTTTGTAAGGATCGTCGGGGAAACCCTGGCCGGTTTCTTTCTTGACCAGTTCCTTGTACTTGGCAACTATCTCTTTAAGGTCCGCGGCCGTGAGATCGGTGTCGACCTTGGCTCCGACTTTGCTTTTGTGATCCTCGAAGATGTGCTCGAACTTCTCAGGGGCGATGTTCAGCACGATCTTGCCGAACATCTGGATAAAGCGGCGATAGGAATCGTACGCGAAGCGTTCATTATTAGTGAGCTTCGCCAGGCCCTGCACAGCCTTCTCATTGAGGCCGAGGTTGAGAACGGTATCCATCATGCCTGGCATAGAAAACTTGGCGCCGGAACGGACCGATACCAGTAGTGGGTTCTGGGGATCTCCAAATCTCTTGCCGGTCTGCCCCTCGAGCGTGTGGACAGCCTTCAACGCCTGGTCCCACATACCCTCGGGGAACTGCTTGCCTGCCGCATAATATGCGTTGCACGCCTCCGTAGTAATTGTGAACCCGGGAGGCACAGGCAGACCTGCTCGTGTCATCTCTGCCACCCCCGCCCCTTTTCCACCCAAAAGGTCGCGCATCTCCGCGCTCCCTTCGCTGAAAAGGTACACCCATTTCTTTTCCATTTTCCTCGGATGGCCTCCTCATTCCTACTCTGATTTTTTGAGACAAAATGGCGTCTTGAATATTATAACATTTCCAAATTCGGTGCAAAGCGCGAGTTTGCGTCTGTCCCGCAGATCATGCCCCCGTCCCCTCGTAGCTCTGTGGCGGACAGGGCTTCGAGGACGCGATAAATCGCGCCCCTACACCAGGCGTCGTCACACTGGTCGTCATACTTGTTGTACCCGTTGTCATATCTGTGGGCGCAATTCATTGCGCCCAGGGTATCGGAACCGCCGAAAACCGTCCCTTTCAGGCTGGCTGTCCCCCGTGTGTGGAGCTTGGGGGTATTCACTATGCCAGCTTCTCCTTGAAAACGTCCACCAGCTCGGCTATTGGCACGCGAATTTGCTCCATGGTGTCGCGATCGCGAATGGTGACGGCCTGATCCTGTTCGACCGTCTGGAAATCGACAGTCACGCAGTATGGCGTGCCGATCTCGTCCTGACGCCGGTAGCGGCGGCCGATGCTCTGGGCGTCGTCGTACGTAGTCATGAAATGCGGTCGCAGCCTGGCCCACACGTCCTTGGCCACCGTCACCAGGTTCTCCTTCCTGGATAGAGGCAGCACGGCCACTTTGTATGGCGCAATTTGCTTGTGGAACCGCAGCACGACCCTGGAGCCTTCCTTATCGGGCTCTTCCTCGTAGGCGTTAAGCAGGAAGGCCAGCGTAGACCGATCCGCACCCGCAGAGGGCTCGATGACGAAGGGAAGGACGTGCTCCTTCTGCTCTTCGTCATAATATCTCAGGTCCTCGCCGCTGTACTGCGCGTGTTGCTTGAGGTCGAAGTCGGTGCGATTGGCGATGCCTTCGAGCTCCGACCAGCCGAAGGGGAAGTTGAACTCGACGTCGGCGCAGGCCTTGGCGTAATGGGCCAGCTCGTCGGGGTCGTGCGGCCGCAAGCGCAGGTTCGCCGGCTTGATGCCGTAGCGAATGTACCAGTTCATCCGCTCCTGGAACCAGTGCCGATGCCATTCCTCGTCGGTGCCCGGCTTCACGAAGTACTCCACTTCCATTTGCTCGAACTCACGGCTGCGGAAGGTGAACTTGCCTGGAGTGATCTCGTTGCGAAAGGCTTTGCCGATCTGAGCTATGCCGAAGGGCAGCTTCCTGCGGGTTGTGACCTGCACGTTCTTGAAATTGACGAAGATGCTCTGAGCCGTTTCTGGTCGCATATAGGCCACTGCCGCGTCCTCCTCGACCGGTCCGACGAAGGTCTTGAACATCGTGTTGAACCAGCGTGGCTCGGTCAATTCGCCACCGCACTCGGGACACACCTCTCCCCCTACGTGGTCGGCCCGAAAGCGCTGTTTGCAGCGCTTGCAGTCTACCAGCGGCTCGATGAAGCCGGCTACGTGGCCCGAAGCCACCCACGTCTGTGGGTGCATGATAATCGATCCGTCGATGCCGACGATGTCGGCACGCTCTTGCACCATCGCGCGCCACCAGGCTTCCTTGACGTTGCGCTTTAGCTCGACGCCCAGCGGCCCGTAATCCCAAAAACCACCAAATCCACCGTATACTTCGCTGCTCTGGAAAATGAATCCCCTCCGTTTGCAGAGGGATACGATCGTGTCTAAATCTGTCATAGACCTACATATCCTCCAGCTAGTTCATTCTATGGTGCAGCAGGCGAGACAACACGCGTTCGTTGACGAGATGCTCGTCGATGATGTCGTCCACGTCTTCGATAGCCACGCGGGAATACCACACGCCGTCTGGATAGACGATGACGATAGGCCCATCCTCGCACTCTTTGAGACAGCCCGTCTTTGTCAGCTTGATTTCCTGTTGCAGTCCTCGCTCTCGCAATCCCTGACCAAGCAGGTCCAGGATGTCTTCCGCGCCGTACTGCGCGCAATCTGAGCTACTGCACACCAACACGTGTTTGCGATATGGTTTCATCCCTCACCCCAACAAAAAAGAGAAAAGCGTTGTTCCTTTTCTCCCAAACCTCCATCACATTTTAGCCGATGCACCTTCAATTCGCAACAAAGGGGACGCCTCTTTGCCGACGGAAGGGCATTCGGCAAGAGAGCTAGTCGTGAATTGGAACTTTTTTCCTAGTTGACAGAGCGGCGGGCTGGGGTATACTTGGCTTAGGTCGCCAGAGTATGCCATCCGGCGAAAGTACAGTTAGTGTTTTCCATATGATGATGAATATGAAGGATGTACAGCCAGATGTGCAGCAAGAGGGACAGAGCGCCGTCGAGTTCGCGCTGATACTCCCAGTGCTCTTGTTGATTGTTCTCGGCATCATACAGTTCGGACTGATTTTCAGCGCTCAGATTAGCCTCGAGAACGCGGTGCGTGAGGGGGCGAGAACGGCTGCGGTTCTCGGCCAAACTGAGGGCAACGGCAACCCGAACATCAACGCCCGTGTGCACCAGGCCGGCGGAGGCCTGGATCAGTCCAAAATGCGCATCTTTGTCACGCCCAATTCGAACAGCTCGCGCTGGGCTGGCACGGCTATTACTGTAACGGTAAGCTACAGTGCTCCGGTCGTTGTGCCCATTATTAACGGCATTATCGGAAACTCGATTGCTCTGTCTTCATCGTCTACGACGCGTAGCGAACAATAGGAATCGTCAATGGGCCTTGCTCGAAGGATGGTGTGACGTGAGAACGAAGTCTGGGCACAAAGGCAATGCAGGTGAAAAGGGTCAAGCCCTGGTCTTAGTGGCGCTGCTAATGGTTGTCTTGCTTGGCGCCACGTCGTTGAGTGTCGACGTGGGCAACCTGGCCCTGGCGCGGGCAAGGATGCAGAAAGCAGCCGATGCCGCTGCCCTGTCTGGCGCAGGCTCGCTGGCGACGAGCGCCACTGCCGCTATCAGCACAGCGCGCACTTACGCTACGTCCAATGGCTTCCCCAACAACGCGGCTGTCACGACCAGCGGGGCAACAGACGCTGGCGTAACCGTCACGACTCCCTACGGTGGCAACTCCAGTGATATCGCCGTCACTATCTCGCGGAACGTAGATACCTACTTCGCAGGGCTGCTAGGCTTCCGCAGTTTCACCGTGTCCGCTCAGAGTGTGGCCGAGAATCAGACGCGATGGATCCCCCCTTCCACGGGAACCATAGTCGGCGTCATGCCTTTCGCCATTAGCACCAACATGGTTCGCCGCCAATTTGAGGATGAACGAAAGACTTACGCCGGCAATTTCTTCCACGAAGAGATCGAGATGGAATACGAATGCGAGCACGGGCGCTGCGGTTATGAAGCCGAGGGAGACATGGACGACGACGAGCAGAAGGTCCTACCTCTCACTGCCAGCGGCGACTACTACGCGAATATAGTCGGCAAGGATCCGAACAAGCAGTTCACAGTGTCGCTCGGACAGAAGTTCGATATCCCCACAACAGATATGGTCTGGCAGACATATCAAGGCATCAGGCAGCGGATGGTCGATGGCAACACGATAATGTTGATACCGATGTATCAGTCTATTGGCTCGAAAGGCGATCACGATAAGTATGACCACGATTCCGAGCACCATCGCTGGATAACGCAGGTCACTATCGTCGGCTTCGTAGGTGTCCAGTTCCCAGGTGGGCCTTACACCGACTCGAAAGGCGCGCCGAATCCCAACCCTCTGCCGGCTGGCAGCGACACTTCGCCTGGTTCCCGCGTGAACGCCGAGTACAACTTCGGTCCCTCTTCGGCGGACGAGTTTATGGAGGGCGAGTTCGAATCCAGCGAGAGCGAGCTTGAGATCGAGAGCGAGGATGGCCGAGGTCCCGTATTGCTAGGTTATTACACCTCGCCAAATGAGTTCTTCAGTAGCTACCCTGGCATTTGGAACAGCGGAACTTCGATGAACGGCCATTCCACCAATCAGCCGCCGTCGAGCTCCTACCGCATTCGCTTGAAGCAGTAGAGCGCTCGCTGCTTCGCGGATTACTTTACTCAATCGTTGTCCAGAATCAGGAATCATATTGTCAGCTTCTGCCGCATCTAGACGAGCTTGATCGCCGGGGCTTAGGCTACTGCTTCCAGTACACCATAACTGGCTATGGGGCCGATATCGAGCCGAACGCTCCATCGGTTGAGGGCGCTGTAGCCACTTTTCAGGTGGGAATTCGCTCTTGCCTGTCGCCGTCAACAGAGCTGCTAACGCCCTGACCAAGCTCGGCCACGTGAGCTTGTGGCGATGCGCCCGACGCAACGGGCCCAGGCTCGAGTGCGCGGCTTTCCCTGATAGCCATCCCCCCAATTGTGAGAATGCCCAGCGAAATGATGGCGATGACCGTATCGACCCCAAAAGCGTCCGCCAGGCCACCGAGGAATACTAGGGGCAGAATCGAGGCGACGTTGCCGAGCATTATCTGAACGGAGAAGATGCGGCCGCGAATCGGCACCGGCGTGCGCTCCATAAGAATGGTCTGTGAGGGCACCATTACCAGGGCCGCATAAAAGCCCATGAAAACTGCGAGCAACATCGTCGCCGTGACAATGCCGAAGGACGCAGGCAGAATCGTCCCGAACTGATTTGCGAACCAGTAACCGATGTGCTGCTCGCTCCACTTGAGGAGCGCCATTACAAACAAGAAAAAGCCGAGCAAGATCAACCCTACATTCACCAGCACGGTCTTTCCGAATCGCGCCGCCAGCCGCCCCATCATCACAGCTCCGACCAGGACGCCAATTCCTGCCGGTGCGACGATGTAGACCGAATCCTCTGCGGATATGCCCAGCACGCTGACCACGAAGCGCGGGGCGATCATCGACATAACTAGCAGCAGCCCCGAGATCACGGTTAGATGCCGCACCGCAAGAGCTGCGCCGGCATCGGCCCCGATGAAATTCCAGCCTTCCTTGATTTCCTTCCAAACGTCGTCGGCGAGTGTTTCTCTTCGGAGCGAGGATAAAGGCTTGTGCTGCTCATTCCCTTTTGGAAGGAAGTAGACCAGCAGAGCGGCTGCCACATACACTCCTGCCGACAGCACAAAGAGAGTGGGCGCGCCAAATAGCTTGAGGACCCAGGGCGCCAATAGGACTATTCCCGCTAGTTGCGAACCCGTGAACGTCAGGTTAAAGAGCGAGTTGGCATTGATAAGCTGATTTCTTGGCACCACCCTTGGAATCGTCGATGCCTCGGCCGGGCCAAAGAACTGGCTGATGGAACAGAAAACTAGGTTGACCAGATAAATAGACCAGACTGCCTGTGAATAGAGCAAGTAACCCAGAACTGCTACAGCGCGCAGCAGATTGGTCGTCACCAGGACCGTCTTCTTGTCCATGCGGTCGACGAAGACGCCGGCGATCATTCCCAAAGCAATGCCAGGTATGACAGTGGACAGAACGGCCAGGCTGAGGTGCATACTGGAGCGCGTGGTCTCCTCAACCACGACCATCAGCGCGAACCAGATGGCGTTTTGTGCTGTTTGAGAAATTGCCTGTGCTGTCCAAAGGAGCAGGAAATTCTTGTTCCTTAGTACCGACCCTGCTCCCGCGTGTTCTTCTATTGTCGCTTCAGAACTGCTACTCTCTTGATACAAATTCCTTGACTCGCCTCTCGAAGGTGCTTCGGGGAAGGAGCACGCGATGACCGCATTTCCTACATTTCATGCCGATGTCGGCTCCTAACCGCACAACCTCCCACTCAAAGCTGCCACACGGGTGAGGTTTGCGCAACCGAACGACA
Organism: Chloroflexota bacterium; assembly: GCA_023480885.1. Lineage (GTDB taxonomy): Bacteria > Chloroflexota > UBA6077 > FW602-bin22 > JACPRP01 > JAMCWX01. The sequence goes on from JAMCWX010000066.1 coordinate 18,699, forward strand.
TCCCCGATCTTGATCTCCAGTAATACCATAGCCTATGTCTACGCCTGACCTTTCGACTTGCGAGCCTGGTTTATGGCATCTCGCAGACTCTCCGCTGCTTCCCTGGCAGCCAGGGCGAAGTTCTTCTCGCGCGAAGCGTAGATGATCTGCCGAGACGAGTTGATAATCGCAAGCTCTCCTTTGGCATCTATGCCATATTGCACCGACTTCTCTAGGTCCCCAGCCTGCGTTCCCGCGCCCGGAATGAGCAGGGGCATGTCAGGAACTATCTGGCGTATTGTGCGCAACTGTTCAGGGTACGTGGCGCCCACGACAAGGCCGCAGTTGCCGTAGATATTCCAGCCGCTAACGGCTCGTGCCACTACTTCGAATAGCGGCTGGCTGGCGGCAGAGCTGTCCCGCACGATGCCGATATCCTGGAAATCTCCTGAGCCAGGATTCGACGTCTTGCAAAGGACGAAGATGCCTTTATCGCGATAATCGATGAACGGCTGGAGCGAGTCGCGGCCGAGATAGGGATTGACCGTTACTGCGTCGAAGCCCACGACCTCAAAGCATGCTTTGGCATAAGCTTTGGCGGAGTGCCCCACATCCGAGCGCTTAGCATCCCCGATGACGGGGATGTGTGCTGGTATGTGGCGAAGCGTTCGCCGCAACGCATCTATGCCATCCATTCCCAGCGCCTCGTAAAAGGCAAGGTTCGGCTTGTAGGCGCACACCAGGTCCGCCGTCGCGTCGATAATGGCTTGGTTGAAGGCCAGTATCGAGTTCGCCTCCCCTGCGACGTGCGGCGGCGTTTGAGCCAGGTCGATATCCAACCCAACGCAGAGAAGGCTGTTATTTGATTTACAACATTCAAGCAGCTTTTCGATAAAGCTGGCCATGCTCAAAATCCTTAATCTTGCTTTAGGTACCGATATGTTGTACGATAAATTAACTCGAAATGTTCACCGATTCGGGTGAACCGCACCGAGCCGATCACTCAAAGAAGCCGATTGAAGGGTCATTACATCATAGCACAATCACAAGAGACTGCACAACCAGCCTGGGTGGCCATCTTTGGGTGATGAGGAGGGAAAACGTGGGTGACAAGGTTGAATTCGAGGAAGAGACCGGACGTGACACGTGCCGCTGCCCGTTTTGTGAGGGCGAGACTTCTCGTCTGTTTCCCTTTTGCCAGAGTTGCGGCGTAAGGTTGCGTACCTGTCCGAATTGCTGCGAACCAGTTCCTGGCGACGCTACCGCTTGTCCTAAGTGTGGCGCAAGGGTTGACTGATATAATGAATTTGCGGCTACTCTAATGTAGCGTTTTGAGATGAAGGGTGAAACCCGTATAGGAAAGCAAGACAGCGAAGTTGCCAGGATTGTCGTGCTCGGCGCCGGATATGGGGGCCTGCGTACTGCGCTTGAAGTTGATAGGCGCCTGAGAGCCAGCCACTGTGCCGAGATAATCCTCGTCGATCAGTACGACTACCACCATCTGATTACGAAGCTGCACGAAGTAATGGCCGCAAGCATCCAGCCTCAAGCGGCACGAATCCCGTTGGCTAGAATCTTGCGCGGGAAAGCGATCAAGTTCCTCAAAGCAAGGGTTCAAGGATTTAGATTCGGGGATCAACAGGTGATCACCAGCGTAGGTGATGTCCCTTACGATTATCTGGTTATTGCTCTCGGCAGCGAAACCGACTTTTTCGGCGTTCTGGGTGCGGAGAAATACTCGCTGACGTTGAAATCTCTCGACGATGCCTTGAGGATCAGGGCTCACATCGAGAGGATGTTCAAGGTCGCAGGAAGCGAATCGAGGGCTGATAGACGGAAGGCTATGTTGACCCTGGTCGTCAGTGGTGGTGGGTTCACGGGCATCGAGGTCGCCGGCGAGCTATCCGATTGGCTACCTGAATTGGCTAGAGATCACAATGTTGACGTGAGCGAGGTGCAACTGCTCGTCGTGGAGGCCGGACCCAGTATTATGGCGGGCTTCCCTCCAAGGCTTGTCGCGCAGGCGCAGCGGATACTGACGAGGAAGCGAGTAGGAATAAAGGTTAGTGACCCCATTATCAGGGTGGATGACGGCTCAGTTGAGCTTGGGTCAGGAGAGAGAATCGCCGCGGGCACAGTGATTTGGGCTGGAGGCGTGCGGACCACGGACGTCGTCGCCAAGTCCGGCTTGCAAACTGGCGTTCGGGGGCGCATCGTGGTGAACCCGTTTCTCGAGACCGCAGCGTACACTGGCGTTTACGTGGTGGGAGACGCGGCGCTGATTCTCGATCCAAAGACAGGGCGACCATTGGCCCCATCTGCCCAGTGGGCGGTACAACAGGCTTCCTGCGCTGCGCGCAACATTTGCGCTGACGTAAAAGGGAGAATGCGCGTGCGATACATCCCCAAGGCGCTGGGCGAAGTCGTCTCCCTGGGGCGAACACAGGGACTGGCGAGCCTTGCGGGCATCGAATTCGACGGAAGATTGGCGATCATCTTGAAAGAAATGACCGTTTTGCGGTATCTTTACATGGTTGGGGGGGTGAGCCTGCTCTGGGAGTACCTGGAGCAGACGTCGGACTCTTTAACCTGGTTTCGCAAGCTGATGTCCCTCAAGGTCGGTTAGTTTTTCGACTGGTTGGGTTCAATACCCTCTCGCACACGCCTTACAGCATTTGGCATTGGGGTTGGCTCATCCCGAGGTCCCAGGGCGAACGCCCCTGCAAGTAGATCGGGGTGGCCGAATTTTTCGCAAAACGCTGTGAGTGTGGAATGGCAGGGCTTAGAGAGGAATTGTTGGAATGGGTGCAACGTCGCGAGTGCTTTTCGAGAAATGTCCACTATGCCACGCGGGTACGGTAGAGATCACGAGCAGGGCAGCGTTTACCTCAACCGTGCCTCGCATCAATCCTTGCCCTATCTGCGGCGCCATCTTCTCGCCAAGCGAGGGTGGTCGCTTCAAGTTGGGATACTGCGATCCCAGGAAGCTTGCTTCCGCTAGAGGCAAAACCTATCCTGCGAGCGCGTGCGCTGATTGCCTGCCCTTTGTCGAGTGTTGGCTCGGCAAGTCGCTTTCCAAATCGGATTGGGACAGGATAGGAAGTGGTGGAACGCCGGAAGCATGGATGGCGTATGAAGAGGAAAGCGAAGCGCTGCAAGCTGGAGATCTACCAGTTCTCCCTGCGGATTCCGAGTCGGTCTATCTTGGGGAAGGCGAAGTGGTGCATCATATCTCACTGATCTACCTCAGCGAAGTGACGATTCCTGGGAATCCTCACGATGAAGCTCAGTTGTTTCTGACCAGTAGGCGAATAATCATAGTGCACGAATCCGCTGCTTTCAACATTCGTCTCGCGGATGTCGAGAAAGTGGAGCAATCTTTCCCTGGCTTCGTTATCCAGGCGAAGGGTGTCGGGCAGCCGCTTTACTGCTTTCCCGTGTCCGGTGATCCTGTCTACCATGCCATCGTAGGTGCCCTACGGAAGATACATTGATCGACTTGCTATTCAAGAAATCAAACAAGGAGGAAAACGAAATAACGCGATGCTAGAGATTCGTTGGCATGGTCGGGGAGGGCAAGGGGCTGTGACCGCGGCCAAATTGCTCGCCTCCGCAGCCATGAGTGCAGGCAAGAATTTCCAGGCGTTCCCTGAGTATGGACCTGAAAGACGAGGAGCTCCTGTACAGGCATTTACAAGAATCGATGACGATCCTATCCGCATCTTCTCAGCAGTAAATGAGCCAGACATCGTCGTCGTTCTGGACTCGACATTGATCGGCAAAGTGCCGCTGGCCAGCGGGCTGTCTGAAAACGGTATACTCTTGGCCAATTTCGACGGCTCTCCCGATGAATTGCGGAGCAAGGTAGGGCTCGAAGGCGGCAAGGTTTATGCAGTAAACGCAACGTCCATCGCCGTCGAGACTATGGGCAAAGCTATCACCAACACGCCAATGGTTGGTGCGCTGGTAAGGGTGTCTGGCGTTCTATCTATCGATCAGGTCATCGATGAAGTCAGGGCAATGTTCGGCGACAAGCTGAAGGCAAGCCTCGTGGAAGCAAACGTCAGCGCTCTTAGGAGGGCCTACGAGGAGGTTACGGGAGAATGAAATCTGAGCAAAAGGAAAACCCTGGAGCGAGCGCGAAGGCGGTCGCGCCAAAGGAGAAGCCCGGGTGGGCCGATGTTCCCATCGGCGCTGTGGTCCTGGAAGCGGGCTGCGGCGTGGAATACGAGACCGGGGAATGGCGGTCCGAGCGGCCCGTTGTCAATACCGATAAGTGCATAAACTGCCTGTTCTGCTGGGTCTTCTGTCCGGATGGAGCCGTTATCGTCGAGAATGAGAAGTTCAAGGCCATCGACTACTATCACTGCAAAGGTTGTGGCATCTGCAGCAATGAGTGCCCGGCCAAAGTGATCACGATGGTCGAGGAGACGAAGTTCCAGGAAGCCAACGGCGAAGCCTCAGCCGCCGTTCAGGGCAATGGTAATATCAAAGCTAAGACTGGAGGAAAGGGGGAATAGCAAATGGGAAAGCTAATTGCAGCAACCGGAAATCAGGCTGTAGCACAAGCTATGAGGCAGATCGATCCACACGTGGTAGCTGCCTACCCTATCACTCCACAGACCGACGTGGTTGAGGAATTCGCATCGTTTGTCAGCGATGGGCTGGTCTCTACCGAGTTCGTGCCCGTGGAGAGCGAGCACAGCGCAATGAGCACCGTCATCGGCTCGTCTGCGGCAGGCGTAAGGGCTATGACGGCTACTTCTTCTCAGGGACTTGCCCTGATGTGGGAAATGCTGTACATCGCCGCGGGCCTTCGATTGCCTATTGTTATGGCTGTGGCAAACAGGGCGCTGTCTGCGCCACTCAACATACACGGCGACCAGAGCGACTCGATGGGGGCGCGCGATTCGGGCTGGATCCAGCTCTACTGCAAGAACCAGCAGGAAGCCTACGATACGCTCATCCAGGCCATCAGAATTGCCGAGCATAAGGATGTCCGCCTGCCAGTGATGGTCTGCTACGATGGCTTCATCGTCAGCCACTCGCTGTCCGGCGTGACCTTGCTCGACGACGATAAAGTGAAGGCTTTCGTCGGAAAGCACGTGCCTCTGTATCCATTGCTGGATTCCAAGAACCCCGTGTCTTACGGTGGGCTCGTGTTGTTCGATTTCTACTTCGAGTTCCGCCGACAGATGGTCGACGGCATGGCCAGGGCTCCTCGCGTGATCGACGAGGTGGCCATGGAGTTCGCGGAGATCAGTGGTCGACATTATGGCCGATATGAGAAGTACAAGATCGACGACGCTGAGATTGGTGTCGTTGTCCTGGGCTCTGCCGCGAGTACTTCTGAGGTTGTCGTGGATGAACTGAGGGCGAAGGGAATTAAGGCGGGCGTGATGCGGCTGAAGTCCTTACGTCCTTTCCCGAGGGAGGAGTTGGCCAAGGAACTCGGCCATCTGAAAGCGCTGGCCGTGTTGGACCGCGCCGACTCGCCGGGCGCTCTCGGCGGACCTGTTGGCCTCGAAGTGCGCTCGGCGTTCTTCGAGAGCGAGAAACGCCCCAAGCTCATCAACGGCATCTACGGCCTTGGCGGACGCGATACTACCCCCGAACACATTGCCAGCGTCTTCTACAGCCTGCAAAAGATCGCCGAAGGCGGAAAGGTTGAGGAGCCACTGTTCTATCTTGGATTGAGAGGAGGAAAAGACGATGGCCGGCAATCTGAAGCAGCTATCGCACAAGCCCGAGCGGCTGGCCAGCGGGCATAGGCTTTGCGCGGGATGCGGTGCACCTATCATAGTGAGGCAAATCCTCTCTGGGGTGGATGGGCCTCTCGTAATCGCCAATGCCACAAGTTGTCTGCAAGTGACAACTTCGGTATATCCCTACAGCAACTGGCGGTGCTCGTGGATTCACAGCGCCTTTGAGAATACTGCGGCAACAATCGGCGGCGTGGAGGCCGCTTACCGGGCGCTTAAGAAGCGAGGCGAGATCGACGAGGATTACAAGTTCATGGCCATAGGCGGTGATGGCGGCACGTTCGACATCGGCTTGCAGTCACTGTCAGGTGCGCTCGAGCGGGGCCACAAATTCGTCTACGTGTGCTACGACAACGAGGCATACATGAACACTGGCGTTCAGCGCTCAAGCGCGACGCCATTCGGCGCCTGGACGACTACTTCTCCAGTGGGAGAGATCGGCCAGGGCAAGCTAATGGGACGAAAAGACCTCACCGCTATTGTGGCAGCGCATCGCATTCCGTACGTCGCCCAGGCTTCGCCGAGTCACTGGAAAGACATGGTGACGAAGGCCGAGAAGGCGTTCAATGCCGATGGCCCGGCGTTCCTCAACGTCATTTCTCCGTGCGTCCCTGGCTGGAAATACGACACGGAACTGACGATCAAACTGGCTAAGTCGGCAGTCGATTCCTGCTACTGGCCGCTCTATGAGATAGAGAATGGCCAGTACAAAGTAACCTATAGGCCGAAGGAAAAGAAGCCTGTCGTCGAGTTCTTGAAGCCGCAAGGTAGGTTCAAGCACCTGCTGGATCCTAAGAACAAGCAGTTGCTGGACAATCTGCAAGCTCAGGTGGATCGAGACTGGGAGGAACTGCTGAGGAAGGCAGGAGAAGGCTGATATCAGAGCTTGTCATTACCCATATCTCCTTGAGCGATTGCAAAAGAGGGCCTCGGCCCCCTAACGTATGGGCGAGCGTCCGCTCGCCCATACGTTAGGAGCAGTCACCCACGTCTGTGTTACAGCTAATCTCTCTCCCTTCCTCCGTCGTACCCGCAACTTGTGGGTAATCGACAGCTCCCGGAGGGCGATGGAACTGATCCTCCGTGTCTCCGTGGCTCCATGGTGAACGTATCCTCTGGACTTGCGGGGGGTAATGCAAGTCCAGAGGGTCAGGCAACCGAGTCTAATCCTGATGCGTCACCCAGGATGTGCGTCCCCTTAGCACGACGCACGTCGTCAGCGCCTTCCCAACCAATCTGCCGTCTTCAGTTCGCGCTTCCATCTCAGAAAGCACCAGGGTGCGCCCTTTCTGCACTACACGGCCCTCCGCGATTATCACATCTCCTGCCCTGGCAGGGCTGAGAAAGTTCACTTTGATTTCGGCCGTAGTCAGCTCGTCCTGGGGATCGAGCACCGAAATGCTCGCCAACGCGCCTGCCGCATCCATCAGCGAGGTGATCACTCCACCGTGGACGACGCGGCCGGGATGGTAGTGCTTCTCCTGTGCAACCATCTTCACGCGCGAGTGTCCTTCGCGCAGGTGGATGGTCTCCATCCCGAGGAGCCTGTAGTAGGGCGAGGTGTTCGCCATTTCCGTGAGAACCTCGCATCGTTTCAAACGATCGTTCGACATGTTTCCTCCTTGAGTTCTGCGCCTCAGAAAATGCCTCAAGACGTGCGATATCCCAGCCTGGACCGCACGGCGCGCAGCCACAGCGTCATCTCTTCCACGCGCAAGAGGATCAGCGCGACACCATATGTTGCGACGCAAGCAGTGGCCATGATAATCAAGCTGACTGCTTGCCCTTGGAGCGACTCTGAATTCAAGCCGGCATCTAAGTAGGGGCTCAGGATGTATAAGACTGCTGCCATAGATAGGGCGGCCCCAGCAGCTTTCGCCACGGTGGATGCCAGACCATAACCCCTCAGACTCCCGATTGCTCGCTCCAGGAGCACGAAGAGCACAATAGCATGCAACGAGTTTTGCAAAGTGCTTGCCAACACCAAACCTGCCATCCCCATCGGGCCCATGAGCGACAGGCCTGCGACAACGTATACCGAGACTCCTAGCACCCCGACGAGTGTAGGAACCAGCGTATTCTTTCTGGCATAAAACGCGAATATCAGCAACTGGTCGACTGCCACAAATGGCAGTTCGGGGGCGTAATAGAGAAAGGCCAGAGCAGTTCTGGCGGTGCCGTACGCATCGAAGACGCCGTGCTCGAACAAGAGACGAATGATAGGCGTGCGCAGGAGGACCAATCCAACGGTCGCAGGAATGATGGCAAGGAGAGCCATCTTCATCCCCATGACTAGCGTTTCCTTGTAGGAAGACATCGACTCGGTTGCCGACTGCAAATCTGCTGGTTCCGAGTTGCCGAATCTTGATAGCGTGGGCAATATGGCAAAGGAAGTGGCTGTCACGGCCAGCCCGAGTGGGAATTGCACTAGCGTCGTGGCAAACCTCATCACCGCTATGCTGTCCTCGCCCGTGCGCGAAGCAAGATTCCGATCTATCAGCACTCCGATCTGCGAGACAACAAGCCCGAGGGCGACTGGCGCGTAGAGCTTGAGGATGCGGGTCAGGGCCGGGTGGCGTAAGTTGAGGGAAAACGAGAGGCGGATGCCTTTCAGTCCAGGCAGTTGCAGCGCTATCTGCATAAAGGCGCCGACCACCGCCCCAATGACAAGGCTGCTTGGGCCGAGGATGGGAGCAAACAGTAGCGCCAGGACGATGATCCCCAGGTTGTACGCGGCGACGCAGAACGCCGGATAAGTGAACACCTGCTGTGAATACAACAGCGCGGTAGTTATCCCCGAGATGCCCAGGAAGATGACGGACGGCAGCACAATACGCAGGAGTGTGAGCGCTTCGCTCTGAGCTGCCGGGCTCAATCCAGGCACCAGAATCTCGGCAACCTGCGGAGCGAAAACCTCCAGAATCAAGACGGCAGGTACTAGAATTGCCAGCGCCCACGTCAGCACGGCGCCAGCGATCTTACCAAGCTCGTCTTTAGAATCGCTGTGGGCATAGTCGGCGAACACGGGAATCAGCGCAGCGCTGATGGCTCCCTGGACGAGGAGATCGTACAGCATAGTGGGAACGGTGATGGCGGCGCCGAAGGCTGAAGTTGTGCCCGTGTTGCCGAAGAACCCCGCGATAACCTGCTCGCGGCCCAGGCCGAGCAGCCTGCTGACCACGTTGCCGAGCATGATTATGCCTGCCGCTGTCACAATGCGCTTTCGGGTGTCAGTCATTTCGTGCCGTATCTCTCCAAGACAGTCTGGATGAGATCGGTGGTAGAGCGGCCCGTCATGAAGGGAAGGATCTGAATTTCTCCTCCGTAGGCGGCTACTGCCTTTGCCTCTGGCAGCTTCCTTTCCCAACTTTCGTGCCCCTCTTTCTCGTCGAGGGCGTAGTCGCCGCCTTTGGTGTAAACATCAGGCTTGAGCTTCGCCACCAGTTTCTCGGCCGTGGGCTCATCGAAGACGATTACGTAATCGACGCAGGAAAGAGCAGAGAGGACCTCCGCGCGCTCGCCTTCTGGCACGAGAGGACGTTTCTTCCCTTTCAGCCGGCGGACGGAGGCGTCGCTGTTCAGGCCGACGATGAGACAGTCCCCGAGAGCGCGCGCCTGGCAGAGGTAGCGCACGTGTCCGACGTGAAGCACGTCGAAGCAGCCATTGGTCAAGACGACAGTCCTGCCTCCCTCGCGCAGACGCCGCCTTATTCCGACAAGTGTTCGGATGTTCACGATCTTCGACAGCATGAGGGCATTCTATAACAATTGCGTGAGCGTAGGCAACTCTGGTTCAGAATCGAAACGCTAGCAAGCTTGAACCGTTAATACTATTGATGTAAAATACATTAGCTTGTGTGAGCGTTGAGTGGGCGGAGACGGTGCCCCTTTACTACGCCTGGAAAGAGGTTGCATTTTGCGGGGAATCTCTGTTGTGCTGCCTGCCTATAACGAGGAAGAAAACGTTCCGAAGACAGTTGCGGCTATCGTCGGCGCCGTAGAGAAGTCGACAACAGATTACGAAGTCATCATAGTAGACGACGGCAGTCGTGACCGAACCGCCGAGGTTACGCGAGAATTAGCGAGGAAATACCCAGCGGTGAGGCTAGTGCAGCATCCTGCTAATCGCGGCTACGGGGGAGCGCTGGCAACCGGGTTCGCCGCGGCGACTAAGGAACTCGTCTTCTTCACAGACGCCGACAATCAGTTCGACGTAACAGAGATAAGCAAATTGCTGCCCTATATCGGCGAGTTCGATATGGTGATCGGCTATCGTGCGCCGAGGGTCGACCCTTTCATTCGCAAGCTCAACGCTTTTGGCTGGAAGTTGCTGACCAATCTCCTGTTCGGCTACACGGCACGAGACATAGACTGCGCGTTCAAGCTCTTCAAGCGTAGTGTCCTGGACAACGTCGAGGTCGAGTCCCGCGGCGCGACTTTTAGTGCTGAGTTACTGGTGCGAGCAAGGCGAAAGGGTTATCGCATTAAGGAAGTGCCCGTCAAGCATCTTCCCCGTCTCGCGGGCAATCCGACAGGAGCGCGTCTGAGCGTGATTCTGCGAGCGTTTCGCGAGCTCATACGATTTCGTCTCAAGCTTAACGAAGAACAGAAGGGGTAGTCCTTTCGTGGCTACTCTTGGAGCTGGTTGATGGTGGAGACCGCGCGGCGCGACCCCGCGAGTCGAGTGACTCTTCTGGGAAATAAGAGTAACGGTGAGCAGCCAGTTTCCTGCAGACACAAGATCCTGAAGATCGCCCCCACCTCATTTTTCGCTGATTACGGCTGCCACGTACGCATTCTGGAAGAAACACTGGCCCTGCAAAAACGCGGAAGCAGGGTCATTATCTGCACTTATAGAAGTGGCAGAGATATCGACGGGGTGGAAGTGCGGCGGGCGCTGAGCGCTCCTTTGGCCAACGGCATTAAGGTGGGCTCGTCGAAGCGAAAGGTATACTTCGATGCCTGGCTGGCTATTAGATCCCTCTCGGCCTCGCTCAGGTTCAAACCTGACGTCGTCCACGCGCATTTGCACGAGGGCGCTCTAATCGGCTACCCTTTGAGCAAGTTGAATCGAGCTCCGCTGATCTTTGATTGTCAGGGAAGTCTCACAAGCGAGATGCTCGATCACAATTTCCTGCGGCGCGACAGCACGTTTTACGGGCCGCTGCGCCAGTTGGAATCGGTCATCAACCAGGGAGCGAAGGCGATCATCACTAGCTCCCATAACGCCGCCGACTTGTTGATCAGGGAGTTCGGTTGCGATACCTCCAAGATCTTTCCTGTGCCGGATTGTGTCAATCCCGACCGATTCCGACCAAAGTGGGAGCTGAGCTCGGCGATAAAGGAGTCGCTAAGGGCCAGACTGGGCATTCCGGAAGGACGCAAGATCGTGGTATACTTGGGCTTGCTGGCTGAATACCAGGGCAGCAGTTTCCTGTTGCGCGCGGCAGCCACGATCTGTCGCCGACAGCCCGACGTGCACTTCCTTCTAATGGGCTTTCCTGGCCAGCGTCGGTATCAAGAACTGGCCACGGACCTGGGAATCCAGGACCACGTCACGCTGCCGGGACGCATCCCCTATGAGGAGGCGCCGCTGTATCTATCGCTCGGAGATGTTGCCGTGTCCCCCAAGATCTCTGAGACTGAGGGCAACGGAAAGCTGCTAAACTATATAGCTACTGGGCTTCCGACAGTTACCTTCGACACGCCAGTGAGCCACGAAATTCTGAGTGATCTGGGTGTTTATGCTGAGTTGGGCGATTCTGACGGTTTAGCCAGAGCGCTGGAATCGCTTCTGGTCGACGAGAAAGGCGCTATGCAGCGCGGATACGAACTCAGGGAACGTGCCCTGAAGCGATTCAATTGGAATGAGGCTGGGAAAATGATTCTAGATATCTACGAATGGGCAGCCGGGCGTTAGCGTGAAAAGACTCTGGACGCCCTGGCGAATGAAGTTGATTCTCGGCCCCAAACTGGAGGGGTGCCTTTTTTGTGAAAAGGCTCGAGAAGACAACGATAAACAGAACCTCATACTGCATCGTGGCTCCACATGTTTCATCATGCTGAATGCCTATCCGTATAACAACGGCCATCTTATGGTCGTCCCTTACGCCCACGTGGGCAACGTGGACCAGTTGGATACACCAGTACTGACGGACCTGATGTTGCTGGTGAAGCGATCTGTGATCGTGTTGCAACGAGCGATGAATCCCGACGGATTCAACATGGGCGTGAACATCGGCAAGGTCGCCGGGGCTGGCATCGAGGGACACGTGCACTTTCACGTGGTTCCACGCTGGCTCGGCGATACGAACTTCATGCCTGTCCTGGGTGAGACCCGGTTGATCCCCGAGCCACTTGACGTGACCTATGACAAGCTGATAGCCGCTGGCATCGCCGATCTCACCATCGCGTAGGGAACGGAGGAGGTGGAGGAGGATGGATGAGATCGACTACTTTATCCCTCAGGATGATTACCATCCGAGCGGCGTTCTCGACGAATATCTAACCTCCCCCGGTCCCGACTTCCTGCAAGCTTACCTCAATTGCTACACGCAGCCGGGCGATGTCGTGCTCGATCCATTCTGCCAGAACAGTGACCTGGCACTGGAGGCCCTGCGACTGGGGCGCAAGGCCATCCTTTCGGACAGCAATCCTATCACGACGTTCGTCTCACGTGCCTCCCTTTCGAATCTAACCAGCCAGCAATTGAGCTACGCGTTTGTGAGACTTAGCGAGGGAGCGAAGATGCAGACGTCACTTCGCGCCCACATTAACCAGTTGTACACCACCACGTGCCCACGCTGCCACTTGCCTGCCATCGTCAGCTACTTCACGTGGAGCCGCGATGAGAATCGCCCGATCAAGAGACACTACTCTTGCCAGACGTGCAAGCCGAGCAACGGAATCCCTCATGTGTTCTCTGAACCAGCCGACGAAGCCGATCTAGAGGCGTTGAAGCAGGTTGAGCCGAGGGGATTTCATTACTGGTACGTGGTCGATCGCCTCGCACCTGAGCCTGGCTGGCAGCAGACATTCGTTAAGCAAATGCTCGAGCTGTACACTCCGCGCAATCTCTACGCCCTCGTCATGGTATTGATGCAAATCGAGTCCACGTTCGACAACCCTAGCTATCAAGATGCCCTGAAGCTTACTTTGCTAGAGTGCCTCGATTCGTGTAGCAAGCTTAATGCCATTGCTCGGAATGCTCGACCCTGGACCCGTGGGAAAGACTTGAGGCCGCCATCTCGCTTCATCGAGCGCAATGTATGGGAAGCATTCGAGGAAACATTCAAACATCTCAATGAGCGACTTCAACAATTCCGCAACGAGGGGCTTCAGGCCCGCTTTGCCTCGGGCGCGGAGCAGCTCATCGGCTCCGGGCCGCGCGCTCAGACCGATGATCTCCCCAACATCCTCGTCGAGAGATTGCCGGCAAGATCGCTTACAGACGACTTACCCGACAATTGCATCACATTGATCTTGTCGGAAGCGCCGTCACCTGAGCGATCTGCTTTTCAGGATCTGAGCTATCTGTGGACTGGCTGGCTCTTCGGCCGCGAGCAGGCGATGGTTTTCGAAGGCCAGCAGAAAACTAAACAGAAAGTGGATTGGGTTGGGTATTTCAAGGAGATTCTCGGCGGCTTCAGGGCGCTGAGACGCGTGCTGAATGAGAGCGGCACGCTCGTGCTGCATTACTCAACCTCCGACTACGTGCGATGCAATCTGTTGGTCATCGCCGGTATCGCCACGGGTCTACAGCTACGGCGCATTCTTTATCAGCCGATCGCGTCCCCTGATAATGTGGGGGGCAAGCCTTTCAGTGGTACGCCAGGTCGATACTGTATGCATTTCGTCAGACCACAGTCGTTTGTTGCCGCGCAACGAGTGCGGGCGGCACTGGATGCGCCTGTGCACCAGCGAAAGGCGGAGCTTCGCGGCAGCCCCAGCGCGTCCGAGGCACGGAGCCCGCTCTTGGAGCAGAGTTTGAAGTCTGCTGTCGGTCAAGCTATCCGTGATATTCTGTGGCAACGTGCCGAGCCTCTGGTTTTCAACTGGCTCAATGTAAGCGTCTACGAGCATCTGGCAAAGGATGGGCTGCTCTTGCAAGCGCTCAAAGGCAAGAACTTGGCCGACGGAACGGTAGCCAATGACCTGCGTAAGGCGATCGATGACGAAGTGCGTGAGATTCTCAGCAAGGATTACCGCCAGGTCTCTTGTGGAGAGGAAGCAAACAGCCTGTGGTGGTTCGTGCGCAAGCCATTTTCTGCTACACCTGTGAGCGAACAACTGGAAAAAGCTATCTACAATATTCTGAGCACTAATCCAAACGTTACTGACCAGAACGTCACTCGCGTGGTGCATAGCCTTTTCCCGGGAGCGCTGGCGCCAGAGCCAGGTTGGATCGAGCAAGTGCTGGAGTCGTACGCTACTCACCATCCAGTGCTGGGATGGGTGCTGCGGCCAGAAGATCATCTGCAAAAGCGGTTGCAGGAACACGCCAGCCTTATCGCTGGCCTCACAGACCTGGGACGCAGGTTGGGATACAAGGTCTGGATCGGACGAGATCAGCAAAAGCAGTCATTCAATGGCAAACCACTGCGGGAATTGCTTACGCTCAGCGAGCGTTCTTACGGGCCAACGTCATTGCTTGGAGGGACAAAGGGAGCGCTTATCGACGTGGTGTGGTACGATCACGCCCTGCCCACGTACATCTTCGAGGTTGAATGGACGGCAACGCTTGGCGAGGCTGTGTTTTCGCGACGCGTGAGCGCCAGCAACACGCGCAAGTATCTGGTGGTGCCGCAAGAGAGGGCCTCGCTGATTCAGTTCAAGCTCGAGCGCTCTCCCTGGTTCAAGCAGGTCCTCGACGAAGATGGCTGGGATTTCATCAAGTTTGGGCATTTGATGGAGTTTGTGGCTAAGGAAGAGCACCTGGACCTTTTCAGCCTGGGAAAGATAATCGGGTTGCAGCCCGTCGCCGAGCGCGAGTCGGGGCAGCTACGCATGTTTTAGGGCGGGTGGCGCCGCATAAGCTTCGAGCGCGGCGTCCGCGCGCCCACGTTCGGCGGCGACGTGGCTCGGTTCTCTGGCAACTGCTGTGGTTGGAGGATTCGTAGTATGCCTGGAACTTATCGTTGCCCCAAGGGCGGCAATCACGAATGGGTGATCAAGAAGCAGGGCAAGGGTGTGACATTCAAGCAATGCAAGAAATGTGGCCAGGTGAAGCCTGGCTGAGATGCGAGGTACAGCAATGGGTTCTGTGGAGCGTGTGAAGGGCTTTCTGGAAGCCGCTGGCGTGGGCGTTCGGGTAATCGAGATGGAAAAGACTACCCGTACGGCCGAATTGGCCGCACAAGCCATCGGTTGCCCCGTGGGTGCCATCGTCAAGTCGCTCGTCTTCCTGGCCGATGGCCAGGCTGTGCTCGTGCTCGCCTCAGGAGACAGGCGAGTGGATACGGCGCGGGTGCAGGAATTGCTTGACGTCGAACAGGTCGAGATTGCCCGGGCCGACGTCGTCAAGGAGCTAACCGGCTATGCCATCGGTGGGGTCCCGCCAGTGGGCCACGATCACCCGATGCCCGTGTTGATGGACAGGAACCTCTACCGCTTTGAGATCGTCTGGGCCGCCGCCGGCTCCCCTTTCGCCGTTTTCCCGATAGGTCCAGCGCGGCTGGCGGCCATCTCGCAAGCAAAGCTAGTCGACATCGCTGGCGAGTGATTGCGGACCAGTACGAGAATACGTCAACCGCAAAGAGCGCAGAGACCGCAAAGGGGGATAATGAGAAAATCCTTGCGCCCTTTGCGGTGAGCGTCCACAGGTTTTCATGCTTGGTGGCGCTCTGCCAAGGGCATGACTAGCTAGTATGGAAGCTAACTCTTGGCTGCAGCCGCCAGTGCGCCTGCGGGACCCTCTCGCGTGGAGAACGGCGCTTGGCGGAAAGGGTATCGAGTCCCATGAGGAGAAACAGAACGGGCAGAAGTAGCCAGGCGACTAGAGGTTGCTTCTGCCTGCTGGTGCTTCTCTTGAGCTTGCGCTCGAGATCCAGAAGATGGGCCTCTGCCTCCGCGCGCTCGTCTTCAAGGGCCATAAGCTGGATATCCTTAATGTCGCGCCCGAAGCCGATGCGCCGATAGAAGTCCGTCTCCTGACGAATTGCAGCGATCTTGCCGTCGATTTCCCGCAACTGCATGCGGACTTGGGCCAAAGTGACTACCATTTCATCGTCCACCATCCACCCCTCATCTTTTTCACTTTAGCAACCAGAGGTATTTGTTTACCAGCCAGCCGACATTGTACCACCAGCGTGGCTGATTGACAATAGGTTTTTGGGGCAAGTTAGGGCGTGAAATTACAAATTCGTATTTCAGCCGATGAGGATACACAAATTCGCATTTCAGGGGCCGAAGCTATTCAATTTCCTACTTCATGGTTCTAGGCTGCCGAGTACGTCCCAGAAGCCCGGATCTTCACCTCCGAGCCGCCAGGCCGCAATTCCCTTGAGCCTATACTCTTGCGCGAGGTCGACCCGCGCCGCAAGGCTTTGCTCGTCCTCGAACCAGACTTCCCGCTTCGCGCCACCGCTTATATACGTAAAGTGCGGGCCCGATCCGTCGCCATTATCCGTGGGCGTGATCTTGAATTTGCTCAGGATAGCCTGCACATCAGTCCATTCGACCGCGCGTGTGTTGCCGGGACCCCAATCATAACCATAAAAAGGAACTCCGAGCAGTAGTTTGAAGCGAGGAACCTGGGTCGTCGCATATTTGAGCACGCGCTCAACCCAGGATATGGGAGAGACGGGGCCTGGTTGGCTCGTCATCCAGTGGTAATCGTAGGCCATTATTCGCAGTTCGTCGGCGCTTTGTCCCAGCGCCTTCAAGTCGTGTCCTCCTGGTCCTGCCCAGTTATCCTTTGGCCCAGTGCTGGCGTGCACTGCCAGCACCAGTCGCTTGCCGATAGCGTGGAGCGCGTCTGCAAGTTCCGCTACCAGGGCGCTGTAGGCGTCTCTGTCGGCGGGATACAGACCCTCGTAATCGAGCTCTATCCCATCGTAGTCTGCCGCCCGCTGAACGAGGTCGGCGACATGTGCTGCTCTAGCATCGGCGTTCTTCGCAATTCCCCTGACCCTGACAGCATCGTAATCGTTGCTGACGAGGGCGTAGACTTGCAAGCCCGCTTGGCGCAACGCGACGAGCACATCGTTGTTTTCTGCTCCTGGGAAGGCGACAACGCGGCCATCAGACGAAAGCCCGTACCAGAAGAGCGAGACGCCGGTGAGGGTATCTCGATGGTCGATCGCGCTCTTTACCGCCAGCGCCTGGTCCCAGTACGGAATCCAGGCGACGACTTCTTTCCTGTCGGTGTCGTCCTGGGCCGCTGGGGTAGGGGTTGGAGCAGATTCGTCCAGCGCTGATGTCGAGAGGGAAGGGATCATATCGGACCTGCGAGCTACCACCTGGACTGGGGCGTTGCCTGAGGCTAGATCAGGTGAGTCTGCCTGCGCAACAGAGGCCGCGTTCCAAGCGAAAGGAGAGAGAACTGAAACAGCTACAATGAGCGGAAGGAGTGAAACCACCTTGTCTCCCGCAGCAAGCCGCCGCAATGCTGCCAAGACTAGTGACAAACAATCAGCCAAGCCACCGCACCACCTCACTAGGCGCCGACACTGTTGCGCCGGGCTCGGCAATTCTGCCATCGTTTGATCTGATTGTCAACAGTTAGCCGAGCGCTTCTGGCGCAATCTGGCGCAATTTCCTTGAAACCCCCTTGCCGGCGTGATAGAATTGTTGGAATCGTCTGATTGTCGAGGCAGGTGTCTTGGGATCTGCAGTCCTCTCTGCAGCCGCGGAGACCTTCACCAGTTTGAAGGGCGAATGGAACATTCTCCTTGAAAAGAGCAAAGCCAGGCACATCTTTGTAACGTGGGATTGGCAGGATATCTGGTGGCGTACATTTGGTGATGGCCTGGAACTGCATCTCATCGCCGTCAGGGAAGGCCAGGACCTGGTCGGCATTGCGCCTCTTGTAAAGCAAGGCAGGACCGTCCAGTTCTGCGGCGGCGCGGACGTCTCGGATTACCTCGACTTCGTGGCAGTAGCTGGACGCGAGGCCGAGGTGTTGTCTACTGTTCTGACCTATCTCGACGATCTTGGCCCGTTTGAACTCGACCTTCACTCATTGCGTCACGATTCACCTACGCTGGTCCACTTGCCAGAGATAGCGCGAAATCGTGGCAAGAAGCCGATGCTGCAGGAGGAGGAAACCTGTCCATACGTCGATCTGCCAGGGGATTGGGAAACCTATGTGGCTTCGCTCAGCAAAAAGGATCGTCACGAGCTGAGACGGAAAATACGGCGTCTGGAGGCATCTGCCGCCTTCTCCTGGTACGTTGCGCCGAGTGTGTTCGATCCGTCGGCTTACGCGGAGACGTTTCTGCGTCTGTGTCGTCTTTCCAGGGAGGAAAAAGCTTTGTTCCTCGGAGACGAGCGGATGCAGTTGTTCTTTCGCTCGATCGTCGGGCAGTTTCAGCCTTCGGGTGTGCTGCGAATGTACTTTATGGAGATAAGCGGCGAGCGTGTTTCAACCGCGCTTTGTTTCGACCAGGGAGAGGAATTGTGGCTGTACAACAGCGGTTTCGATCCATCTTACGCGCATCTTAGCGTCGGCCTGCTCTTAAAGAGCTACTGTGTAAGAGATGCCATCGAGGCTGGCAAAGCGAGGTTCGACTTTCTCCGAGGTCGGGAGCCATACAAGTACGATCTCGGAGGAGTCGATAAGCCCATCTACAGGCTGCAGATTACTTCTTAGTCGGTCAGGGCTATGTTGGTGGAGGAGCCCAACACATGTGTAGAATAGCGATGATTTGCGTTCATAGCTGTCCGCTGGCGATGCCTGGCATCGAGGATGCTGGCGGAATGAATGTATACGTGCGAGAGTTGAGTCGTGAACTGGGCAAGAACGGGATGGGTATCGATATCTTCACTCGTTGGATCGATCCCCGCATTCCGCAGGTGGTGCCGTTAGGGGATCACGCCAGGGTGATCCATCTAAAGGCCGGGCCGCTCGAAGCTATACCCAAGAACCAGGTATTTCAGCACCTGCCAGAGTTCATCTGCAGTTTGCGACGGTTCAAGGAGGAGCAACATCTGCACTATCGCTTGCTGCATAGTCACTACTGGCTGAGTGGTTGGGTGGCCGGGTTACTGCGGCAGCGCTGGAATGTGCCACATGTGGCTATGTTCCACACGTTGGGCGCACTGAAGAACCGGGCTCGACCTGAGGAAAACGAAAGCATCCAGCGCATCGAAACGGAGCACAAGATCATCGCTTCGGCGGATGTTCTGGTGGTTAGCAGCGATGACGAAAAGTCTCAGATGGTCTCGCTGTATGGGGCAAAGCCTGACAGCATACGAGTTGTACCTTGTGGCGTAGACCTCGATAGATTTCGGCCTTTAGATCGGCTGGAGGCCAAGCGAAATCTCGGCCTGAAAGGGTCGCCTGCGCTGCTGTTCGTTGGTCGCATAGAGCCTCTGAAAGGAGTAGACCTTCTGCTAGATGTTGTGGCCGAGTTGCGTGAGCAATTTGCCAACCTGCATCTACTCGTCCTGGGCGGGGAAGCAAGCCCTTCCCCCGGAAGGGCGAGCCGGAACGGCGAGCTTCGGCGTCTGGAGAACCAGGTCCAGCGGCTTGGCGTCGCCGAGAACGTCTCTTTTGTCGGGGCTATCGACCAGGAGAAACTCCCATTGTATTACAACGCTGCGGATATCTGCGTCGTTCCATCTCACTATGAGAGTTTCAGCCTTGTGGCAGCGGAAGCTCTTGCTTGTGGCACGCCGGTTGTCGCTTCAAAGGTCGGAGGGTTGCAGAGCCTTGTCGTCGATCATCACAATGGCCTGTTGGTTCCGTGGCGGTCCCCCCAGGCTTTTGCCACGGAAATCAGCTTGCTCTTGCGCAACGAGGAATTGCGAAACCATTTGGCGCTTGCGGCGAGAGAATCGGTGTTCCCGCTGGGCTGGTCCGCGATTGCGAAGGACATAGGTTTCCCAATCGACGAGCTTGCGGAGGCGGCTGTGGACAACGAACTCTGCCTCTGCGGCAGATGGTAGTGTATAACTAGAGGGGCGAGGGGGAATAGATGGCAACAGATATACCAACGAGAGTCCTGGCGATTATGGCCCATCCTGATGACTGCGAGTTCACTTCCGCTGGCACGTTCGCAAAGTGGGTTGCGGAAGGGAGCGTCGTCGAATATGTTCTCTGTACCAGCGGCAACAAGGGCACGTGGGATCCCAATGTAACGCCTGAGAAGATCGCGGCCATCAGGGAGCAGGAACAACTGGCGGCTGCTAAAGAGTTAGGAGTGGCCCAGTGCATCTTCTTGAGGCACAATGATGGAGAACTGGAAACAACATTGAAGTTTCGCGAGGAACTTGCCCTGGTGATTCGCCAGCGCAAGCCACAGGTGGTGGTGACGCACGATCCGTGGCGGCACTATATGATCCATCCCGATCACCGTGCTGTCGGGTTCACGGCAATTGACGCGGTGGCCGCTGCGCGCGATCACCTGTACTATCCCCACCAGCTCAGAGGAGAACTAACACCGCACCGCGTCGAAGAGTTGTACCTCTTTGGCCCGCAGGAGCCAAACTTCTGGGTCGACATCTCCAACACATTCGAGAAAAAGCTGGCCGCGTTGTCTAAGCATAAGAGCCAGGTATCGGCTATCGACGACTTGCGGGAGAGGCTGCGCGATCTGTCGGCGAGATGGGGCAAGCCCCAGGGGCTTGACCTCGCTGAGGCGTTTCGGCGTGTAGAGGTGCTATAACAGCATTCTAACGTACAGACGTATAATAGATGGCTAGCAATTGACAAAGAAGCTGTCCGAGGGTATACTTCTGTTGAAATGTTTGTTGGCACGTGTATTGCTGCCCTGGCAAATTGACTCACTGTGTCTTGGCCGGAGAGGAGATCTAGCGCCGTGATTGAGATGGTCGTCGAGAGCGTTAGAGTGAACCTGCAGACCTATCAGCGCGTAGTTGTGTTGAAAGAGAAGGCTTCCGATCGGTATCTTCCTATCTGGATAGGAAGTAACGAGGCTGACGCCATCGTCATTCAATTACAGAATGTGGCTGTCCCTCGCCCACAGACCCATGACCTGCTGAAGTCTGTAATCCTCGAGCTGGGTGCCAAAGTAACAAAGATCGTGGTCAACGATCTGGCCGATGACGTTTTCTATGCGCGTATCCTGATAGATTTTGATGGAAGACACGTCGAGGTGGACTCTCGTCCAAGCGACGCCATTGCGCTCGCGGTGCGCTTGAAAGTGCCGATCTTCGTCGAGGAGGCTGTCCTCGAAAAGGCCGCTATAACCTTGGACGCCGATGCTATCGAAGGGGCAGGTGAGCGCGCTGAGGCCAGGCCGCCTCAGATAAGAGAGGAGGAACTCAAGAAGCTATCTGCTTTTCGTGAGTTCATCAACACTCTCGACCTCGACGACTTCGACAAAGGCGAACGTAGAGAAGATAAGGATCAATGATGTTAGCGCTTGCTACGCGCCCATCCGATTCGGAGTGGTTTAGAGTGAGAATGTGCGAGCGATGAACATCGATGAGCGGCGCGTCAAAGAGATAGTCCTGTCGACCGTTACAAAGTGCGGCTCGTGTGGCCGCGAGTATACCATCGAAAACGTCAGTATCCTGGGCCACGAAGAGGAACTCTGGTTCTTGATGATCGTTTGCGACGGCTGCAACAGTCGCGGTCTCATCGCCGCCCTAATTAAAGAGCAAAAACAGCGGCCGATGATCACCGAGCTGAGTGAAGAACAATTCTCGAAATTTGCCGCCAAGGTAGGCGCCGATGACGTGTTGGCAATGCACGAGTTCCTGAAGGATTTCGACGGCGATTTCGTCAATCTATTCGATAAGAAGGAAGGCGCTCACGGTGTCTGACTGAGGCCGCAAGCTGGCTCCTACGCGCCTCAGCGAGGCAAACGCGGCGCCGCGCGAAGTTGAGTGCTATTTGGTAAGTTCAGTTCCCTTTTGACTCGAAGCAAAAGGGACTTTTTGTTCGGATTGGGAGGAGTGGACAGCAGATGAAAAAGGGGTATTTTTGCTTTGTACTTCACAGCCACCTACCATATGTGCGGAAGGCAGGTAGATGGCCTCACGGCGAAGAGATGGTGCACGAAGCTCTCGCCGAAACCTATATCCCGCTGCTCGACGCGTTGTATGACCTGAAACAAGACGGCTTTGCCCCAAAGCTTACGCTTGGGTTGACGCCTATTCTGATCGAACAGCTCTCGGACAAAGCGGTAAAGGAGCACTTCGAGCTCTATCTCTTGGAAAGGTTGGAGACCGTACAAGAAGACGTAGAGCGCTACGAAAGGGAGCAGCACGGCCATCTGCTCTACCTGGCGAGGTTCTATCGCGACTGGTACCGCCACATTCTAGAGAGCTTCCAGGAGCGTTACAAGCGCGATGTCGTCAAAGCATTCGGTCGGCTTTTGCGCGATGGCAACGTCGACATCATCACTAGCGCGGCGACGCACTGCTATCTCCCCCTGGCCGAACGGGACTCGACGATCTACGGCCAGCTCAAGACTGGTATCGAGAGCTATCGTCGGCACTTCGGGCAGAGTCCGCGTGGCATCTGGCTACCTGAGTGCGGCTACCGCCCAGGCTACTTCAAAGAAAACGGCAAGGCATACTACAAGCCAGGACTGGAGGAGTTTCTGGCCGATTTCAATCTGCAGTATTTCTTCACCGACACTCACGTGATCCAGGGGGGCGAGCTTATTGGCAAGGTCGCCGGGGACGTCGCTGGCCCGTATGGGGGGTTACCAAATCGCAAGCTTGTCACGAAGGTCGACAAGCGACCGAAGGCCAAGGATAGGACGACTTTCAGACCATACTACGTCGAGTCGACGAAAGTGGCCGTCTTTGGCCGCGATGCGAGGACAGGCCTTCAGGTGTGGTCGGCAGCTCATGGCTACCCGGGGGATTTCGTATACAGGGAATTCCATCGGAAGGACAGCGCTTCAGGCATGCAGTATTGGAAGGTGACCGGGGCGGGCACCGACCTGGGCGATAAGGAGTTCTACGATCCAGCGCCAGCGCTTGAAACTGCGCGGCATCACGCCCAACATTTCGCCCACCTGGTACAGGGCCTGGTTAACGGCTACTACACTCGTAAGGAATCGCCTGGCATCGTGGTATCAGCCTACGATACCGAATTGTTCGGCCACTGGTGGTTCGAAGGTGTTTACTGGCTCAAGGAAGTGCTCAGGAACCTCTGCCAGAACGAAGATGTCGGACTAACGACGGCCTACGACTACATCAAGTCTTATCCGCCGCAGGAAGTCCTCTCGATTCCCGAGAGCTCCTGGGGATTGGGTGGTGGACACTGGACGTGGTCGAATCCTGGGACGGAATGGATGTGGCCGCTCATCCATGCGGCGGAGCGCAGGATGGAGCAGGTCGTGGAGAGGTATCCAGATTCAAGCGGCGACCAGTTGGCGCTGCTCAACCAGGCTGCCAGGGAGTTAGTGCTGCTCGAGTCTAGCGACTGGCCGTTCCTGATCAGCACCGGCCAGGCCAAGGAGTACGCCACAGGAAGGTTCCAGCAGCACGTGGCGCGGTTCAACCATCTGCTATCGATCGTCGAGGCAGGTCAAGTCAGTTCCGAGGATGCCCGATTCCTCCATACGACGGTTGATCTCGATAACCCATTCCCGACCATCGATTACCGCGCGTTCAAGGAGCGGGAGCAAGCAGCAACGCCGCCAGTGGCGGCCGCAAGGTAGGCTTGCGGGCTGAAACAAGGGCCGAAGTGGCTTGAAAACATTGGATTAATTGGGGCTTTGAGTAGCACAGTGCTGCGCTAAACGCGGCGCTGTGCTCTTTTTTCGCGTGCGCCGCTGCCTTGACGCCTTTTTGTGAGTAGCTTACAATATTCTTGCATCTGAATGGATTTCGGCGTTGGGACGGTAACTCTTGGCTATGCGAATCATCCTATACACGGGCAAAGGCGGGGTTGGGAAGACTAGCGCGGCAGCGGCGACGGCGCTGCGCTGCGCCGAGATGGGCTATCGCACTATCGTGATGAGCACCGACGCGGCTCACAGCCTCGCCGACTCCTTCGATCAACAGTTAGCTCCTTATCCAAAGAAGGTCGCGCCGAATCTTTGGGGGCAGGAAGTTGACATATTCCACGAGATAAGAGATCACTGGGGCACCATCCAGGAGTATCTCGTCGCCCTTATGGCCTGGCGAGGTCTCGACGAGATCGTCGCCGAGGAGTTGACGGTGCTGCCGGGAATGGAGGAGCTTTCCAGCCTGCTGCTCATCACGCACTATCACGACAGCGGGGACTACGACGTCATCGTCGTCGACTGTGCTCCAACAGGCGAGACCCTGCGCCTGCTGAGCTTCCCTGAGGTGGCGCGCTGGTGGCTCGAAAAAGTCTTCCCTGTGCAGCGCAAGGCATACAAGCTGCTCAGGCCAATGGTCAAGCCGTTCTCAGATTTCCCTCTGCCCGGAGAGGATGTATTCGATTCGGTCGAGGACCTGTTTGTGAAACTGGACCAGATGCACGCTCTCTTGTCCGACAAAGACAAGTCGTCTTTGAGGCTGGTTCTCAATCCTGAGAAAATGGTGATCAAGGAGGCACAGCGCACCTACACTTACCTCAACCTTTATGGCTACAGCACCGATGCCATCGTCTGCAACCGCCTCATTCCCCAGGAGGCGCAAGATGGGTACTTTGCTCAGTGGAAGGCAATTCAAAGCAAGCACTACCATCTTATCGAAGAGTGCTTCTCGCCGCTTCCTATCCTGAAGATCCCGTTCTTCGACCAGGAAGTGCTGGGAATGCAAATGTTGAAGTTGATGGCCGACGCAATGTTCGGCGGCGACGACCCGACCAAGATAATGTTCCAGGGGGAGGCGCATAGCATCGAAAAGAATGGCGATGACTTCGTGTTGAGGGTTCCTCTGCCATTTGTGAACAAGGGTGACGTCGAGCTAACGCGCTCCGGCGACGAGTTAATCGCGCGGATCGGCAATCAGAAGCGCAACTTGATCCTGCCGCGCGCCGTCGTCGGATTAGAGACGAAGCAGGCGAAGCTTGAGGACCACGTTCTTAGGGTAGTTTTTGGAAACAACGGTAACTCTTAGCAGTTCCGTGGCAAACGATAGACACTGATATTAGAAAAGTGTATAGTCTAGAAAGGTTGGCGCGCTTATGGCGGACCCTGAGAAGAGAAAAGGAATGAACGCTAGCCCGAAAGAGATGGTCGGCGAGTTTCGCTCGCTGGTTCACGAGCTGTTTCCGCCTGATTTCAGGCAGCACATGTTCGCTATGCGCAAGGAGTTTTATCTCGCAATGCGCAGTCTCATCGACGCTAGAATCGACAGCATGGAGCGTAAGGAGAAGCTCTCTGCCAAGAAGGCAACGCGAGTTAACGTAGAATAGGCAAGATGGCTCAATTAAGCGCATTTCTATTTGCCCTGGCACTCCTCGGATATTTTGCCGCGTCGGTGCTCTATATTGCTGCGTTGGTGCTAAGAAACCGTCGGCTGGGTGAATGGGCTACGCGGACGCTGGTGGTTGTCTTTGGTATCCACGGCTTGGGGCTGGGGCAACGATGGGTAGAATCGGGGCACTTGCCGCTCGTGGACCTTTTCGAGGCATTGTCGTTCTATTCGTGGTTGACGATTATCGTCTATCTGCTGATTGAGCGTTCGTATGGCTACAAAGCGGTGGGCGCTTTCGTCACCCCCGTCGCATTCCTATCCATCGCCCTGGCCTCCGTCGTGCCGAAGGAATCGCGCCCGTTAGTTCCTGTTCTTGAAAGCGCCTGGCTTCCTATTCACGTGGGAATATCGTTCCTGGCCTACACTATTTTCACCATGGCTTTTGCCGTGGCGATACTCTACTTGCTTCAAGAGCGGGAGCTCAAGGTGAAGAAGCCCAATGCTCTTCTTTACAAGCTGCCTCCCTTGGAGACGATGGAGCGACTGGGCAACAATGCCGTTGGCATCGGCTTCCCGTTTATGACGCTATCTATCGCCACGGGTGCAGTGTGGGCCGAACAAGCCTGGGGAAGCTACTGGAGCTGGGATCCAAAGCAGACAATGGCTCTTATCACCTGGCTGGTCTTTGCCGCGTATTTCCACTTGCACAACGTGGTGGGCTGGCGCGGCAGACGGACGGCGTGGCTTATAGTGATCGGATTCGCTTCCGTGCTGTTCACTTTTCTGGGGGTGAAGCTATTTGGCCAGGGCCTGCACAACTTCATCTAACCCGACTAAACCTGCCTCAGAAAGAAGGTAATCGATATCAAAGAAATAGTTGTGGGGTCGCGGGGTAGCGCTTTGGCGCTCTGGCAATCGGAGCACGTCATCGAAAAGCTCCGACATCTCTGGCCAGATCATCGGTTCAGCATCAAGAAGATCACTACGCAAGGTGATGAAGTTCTCGACGTTCCCCTGGCCAGAATCGGCGGTCGAGGACTTTTCGTGAAAGAGATTGAGAGTGCGCTGATCTCAGGTGAGATCGACCTGGCAGTTCACAGCCTCAAAGATATGCCCAGCCAGATTGCGTCAGGCCTCGAGCTTGCCGCAATTGGCGAACGCGAGGACGCGCGGGATGTTCTAGTCTCCCGTGATAACCTTTCGCTGGCGCAGCTACCCCCGGGAGCGCGCATCGGCACTAGCAGCCCTCGCCGTGCTGCCCAGCTTCTCGCTTACAGACCAGATCTGCAGTTGGTGAATATGCGCGGAAATCTGGACACCCGCCTGCGTAAAGCCAGGAGCGAGGATTACGAGGGAGCCATACTCGCTGCGGCGGGCCTGATTCGTATGGGCTGGGCAGGTTACATCAGCGAGTACATTCCAATGGACGTTTGTCTCCCAGCCATTGGCCAGGGCGCTTTAGCCATTGAAACCCGTGCTGGCGACGAGGATGTGGAGCGGCTGGTGGCACCATTGGACCATAAAGAAACGAGGGCCGCGGTTGTTGCCGAGAGGGCTTTGATGCGGGCGTTGGGCGGAGGATGCCAGGCGCCAGTGGGAGCCTATGGCCTGGCGCAGGGCAATGTTCTGGAGCTGCGAGGAGTGGTTGCCTCGCTCGACGGCGAACGCGTTCTGCGCGAGCGGATAGCTGGCAGCGCTGGCCAGGCAGAGCAACTGGGACAAGAGCTGGCGAATATCCTGCTTTCGCTTGGGGCGGCAGAGATACTCGAAGCCGCAAAAGGGTGATGTCGAATGGCCGAGGCTGGCAAGGTCTATCTAGTGGGGGCCGGACCTGGTGATCCTGGGTTGATCTCGATAAAAGGTCTGAGGTGCGTCGAAGAGGCAGATGTCGTAGTCTACGATCGGCTCATCGACAGACAGCTACTTGACGCAGCCAGGCCGGACGCTGAGATGATCTACGTCGGCAAAGCGGCCAGCCAGCACACCTTACCTCAGGACGATATAAATGCCTTGCTTGTGGCCCGGGCGCGCGACGGCAAAGTGGTAACGCGTCTGAAGGGTGGTGACCCATTCGTCTTCGGACGTGGTGGTGAGGAGGCAGAAGTTCTGGTCGCAGCCGGCGTGCCCTTCGAGGTCGTCCCTGGAGTTACCTCAGCTATTGCCGTGCCTGCCTACGCGGGTATTCCGCTTACGCACCGCGATTATGCCTCTACTGTGGCGATAATCACCGGCCGCGAGGACCCCACCAAGGCTCAGTCGGGAATCGCGTGGGAGAAGATTTCAACAGGCGCAGGCACGCTGGTCTTTCTGATGGGTATGAAGAACCTTCCCCATATCGTCGAGGAACTTCTGGCGAATGGGCGTGCTCCCGATACGCCTATTGCTCTCATTAGTTGGGGCACTGGCCCACTACAGAGAACTTTGGTATCCACGCTGGCCGATGTAATTGATCAGGTGCGGGAAGTTGGGTTCCATCCTCCTGCCGTGATAGTTGTGGGCGATGTCGTCAGTTTGCGCGAGAAGCTTCGCTGGTTCGACAATCGTCCCCTCTTCGGCAAGCGAGTGCTTGTGACGCGCGCGCGAGAGCAAGCTGGCGCACTATCGCGGCTGCTCGAAGAAAAGGGCGCGGTGGCGGTGGAAGTGCCAACCGTCAGGATCGAGCCGCCGACGGACGCCGATCCTTTTGAACGGGCCATAGCGCAGCTTGAGAGCTACGACTGGGTTATCTTCACCAGCGCCAACGGGGTGAATGCCTTTATGAATAAACTGGGCGAGCTCGATCAGGACGTTCGTGCTCTAAAAGGTGCTCGCCTTTGCGCTATAGGGCCCGCCACTGCGGCCGAATTGAAGCGCTACAGATTGCGGATCGACTTCGTCCCCGATGAGTTTGTGGCGGAGGCCGTGATCGAGGGACTGCGAAAACTGGGCGTCGGCGGCAAGCGAATTCTGCTTCCTCGGGCTGAGGTGGCGCGTGAAGTGCTTCCCGTCCAGTTGCGTGAGGCCGGGGCGGCCGTCGATGAGGTCGCTGCCTACCGGACCACGCCGGCACAGTCGCATAGCGAACAGGCGGTGCGTAGGTTTCTGGACCGGGAAATCGATATCGTGACATTCACCAGCTCATCCACGGTGCGCAACCTCGTTGCTATTCTAGAAGCCAATGGCCGGAATCGCGCGTCGCGTTTGCTCGATGCGACGGTCAACGCTTGCATCGGTCCGATTACGGCGCAGACTGCCGAGGAGTTGGGCATCAGAGTGGACGTCGTAGCCAGGGAATATACAATCAAAGGGTTGGTTGATGCTGTTGTGGAGTATTTTCAGGAGAAGGTGAAATGAGTGGATTTCCGCTGCAACGTTTGAGACGCTTAAGACGAACTGCGCCACTGCGGAGGCTGGTCAGCGAGACGAGTCTGGCGGTGGACGACTTCATATATCCCCTTTTCGTGACGCACGGAAAAGGAATCAAGACCGAAATTCCTTCCATGCCGGGAAACTACCAGCTCTCGCTGGATGAGTTGGAGAGGGAAGCGGCGGAGGTCGCGGAGCTAGGCATTCCCGCAGTGCTGCTCTTCGGCCTGCCGGCGTCAAAGGATCCAGTCGGCTCGGAGGCATTCGCGTTCGACGGCGTAGTGCAGCAGGCTGTGCGTGTCATCAAGAGGGCCGCGCCGGAATTGCTCGTCGTGACTGACGTCTGCCTCTGCGAGTATACCAGCCACGGGCACTGCGGGGTCGTGGTCGATGGCTACGTGCACAACGATCAAACGCTCGATCTCATCGCCAGGACGGCGTGGTCTCACGCAGAGGCTGGCGCAGACATCGTCGCGCCGTCGGATATGATGGATGGCCGGGTTGCCGCGATTCGAAGCATTCTCGACGAGAACGGCTTTGAGACCACGCCTATAATGGCGTACTCTGCCAAGTACGCGTCTGGATTCTACGGGCCTTTCCGCGAGGCAGCGGAGTCGACGCCCCAGTTTGGCGATCGATCCGCTTACCAGATGGATCCATCAAATGTGCGAGAAGCGTTGCGCGAGATCGATCTGGATGTCCAGGAGGGCGCGGATATCGTCATGGTGAAGCCCGCCCTGGCTTATCTTGACATAATCGCCAAGGCCCGCCAGAGGTTAGACCATCCTATCGCCGCCTACAACGTGAGTGGGGAGTTTGCTATGGTTAAAGCAGCGGCGCGCAACGGCTGGATCGACGAGCGCCGGGTGACGCTGGAGATACTCACCGGCATCAAGCGCGCCGGTGCCGACATAATCATCACTTACCACGCCAAAGAGGTGGCGAAATGGCTGAAGTAGAGAAGCTGCAACCACGCCTGGTCGCCTGGGAGACGACGCATGCCTGCAATCTCGCCTGCGTGCATTGTCGCGCCGAGGCCAAATATCATCCCGACCCCAACCAGCTTACGACCGAGGAGGGTTTCCGTCTTCTGGACCAGATAGCCAGCTTCTCGAATCCCATAATCATCCTCACCGGCGGTGAGCCGCTCTTGCGTCCCGACATCTTCGAGCTCGCCGATTACGGCGTCAAGAAGGGCTTGCACATGACGATGTCCCCTTGCGGAACATCGCTGACTCGGCAGGCGGTGCAAAAGATCAAGGACGTGGGCATTGTCCGTATCTCCATCAGCCTGGATGGTTCCTCGGCGGAAGTTCACGATGCTTTCCGTGGCACCCCGGGAGCATTCGATGCGACTATCGCAGGAATGCGTTATTGCGTCGAGGCTGGCCTGGGCTTTCAGGTGAATACGACGATCACCAGGCGCAACGTGGACGACTTGCCGCGAATGCTGGATACCGTATTGTCGGTGGGAGCGGCGGCCTGGCACCCGTTCATGCTCGTGCCGACGGGTCGCGGCAGGGCCATTCAGAACGAGGAGGTCACGCCCGAGCAGTACGAGAGCACGCTTTCGTGGCTGGAGAAGATATCGCGCGAGCAACCCATCCACATCAAGCCGACTTGCGCGCCGCACTACGTGCGCATTATGAGGCAAGTCGCGGTGGCAGCGCGCAGGGAAGGAAGGCCGTCACCGGCCGGGCCACCGCAGGGACATCCTGGTGGGCATCCGCATGGTCTGCACGCTATCTCTCGTGGGTGCATGGCCGGCGATGGCTTCTGCTTCGTTTCTCACGTCGGCGAGGTCTACGGGTGCGGCTTCCTACCAGTGCTGGCTGGAAACATTCGCGAAAAGCCGTTTCCCGAGATCTACCAGTTCTCACCGCTTTTCCAGCAGCTTCGCAAGTACGACGAGCTTGGGGGCAAATGCGGCTATTGTGAATTTCGCGTGAAGTGTGGTGGCTGCCGAGCCAGGGCTCTTGCGGAAGCCGGCGACTATATGGCAGAGGAACCGTATTGCATCTATGAACCGAGGCGAAAACCTGAGCCAGAAGGGGACTGAGAGGTTATGAAGACTGACAAATCGCGGCAGCTTTTCGAGGAAGCAAAGGAGTTCTTGCCGGGGGGCGTAAGCAGCCCCGTGCGCGCGTTTCGCGCCGTCGGCGGCCAGCCATTGTTTCTCGCACGAGCCGAAGGTAGCCGTGTCTTCGACGTGGACGGCAATGAGTTCATCGATTACGTTTGCTCGTGGGGGCCGCTGATCCTTGGCCACTCGCCGGCCAGTCTCGTCGAGGCATTGAAATCCGCGGCGGAGAAGGGCACCAGCTACGGCGCTCCGACTGAGCTGGAGACGGTCCTGGCCAAGATGGTGGTTGAGGCTTTCCCCTCGATCGAGATGGTTCGTTTCGTTAGCTCTGGGACCGAGGCGACGATGAGCGCCATTCGGCTGGCCAGGGCGTTCACCGGGGCAGAGAAGATCATCAAGTTCGATGGCTGCTACCACGGCCACGGGGACGGCGTCCTTGTAAAGGCGGGATCAGGAGTCCTGACGCTCGGCGCGCCCGACAGCCCCGGCGTCCCCATCGCCGCCGCGCAAAACACGATATCGGTTCCTTACAACGACCTGAGAGCAGCGCAACAGGCGTTCGAACTGCATCGCACGGAGATTGCCGCTGCTATCGTCGAACCTGTGGCGGGCAATATGGGAGTAGTTCTCCCCAAGTCTGGTTTCCTCGAAGGGCTGCGGCGATTGTGCGACGAGAACAATGCCCTGCTGATCTTCGACGAGGTTATCACGGGGTTCCGTGTAGCCTACGGAGGCGCGCAGGAGCGTTACAACGTCAAGCCCGATCTGACTTGTTTAGGCAAAATTATCGGGGGAGGCCTTCCTGTCGGCGCGTATGGCGGCCGCAGAGAGATTATGGAGCTTATGGCGCCGCTCGGGCCAGTTTACCAGGCTGGTACGCTCTCTGGCAATCCTCTGGCAATGACCGCTGGCATCGAGACGCTCAAAGCCTTGAAGCAGCCTGGAGCATACGAGCGGCTAGAGGAGAGGTCGGTGCGTCTGGCACAGGGCATTGCCGACTCTGCCGCGAAGGCAGGTGTGCCCGTTAACACCAACCGCGTTGGCTCGATGATGACAGTTTTCTTCACCGATAAGGACGTAGTCGACTACGGATCGGCCAGGACGTCGGACACAGCGCGCTACGCCGCCTATCATCGGGGAATGCTGGAGAACGGCGTGTATCTGGCTCCGTCCCAGTTCGAAGCGGGTTTCGTCTCATTGGCGCATACAGACGCGGACATCGAGACGACAATCGACGCGGCAAGGAAGGTATTGGCTTCTCTGGCCGGCTAGCCAGTCAAAAGGTGGCAATAACGTAGATTCCTGGCACGTTGTGTGCTAAACTAATGGGTGGTGAAACGAAAATGCTGACTGTTCTGGTCGCTTCGTTGTTCGTCATCTTGCTACATAGCGCAGGTGCTGGAGAAAATAGACCCTCTCGCTACTTTCGGACGAGAGGGTTTTGTCTTTCGTCGTTATGAGGGAGAGTCTGGAGAGCGTGTGGTGGAAAGGATGGAAGGTAGATGAGGGCTTGGAGTCGGTATCAGGAGCAACCCGATGGGACGTATTGAGGTCGACGAGGACAGGTGTAAGGGATGCGAGATTTGCGTTAGCGCCTGTCCCAAGAAAGTGATCACTCTGGCAAATCGTTACAATCGCCTGGGCTACCGCACCGCGACTTTGAGGGAGCACGAACCGCACGCTTCGGCGTCGGCGGGGAAGCACCCTTTCTTGCCCTGGCGCGATCATCCGTTGCACGAAGATGTCGCCGAGTGCAATGGCTGCGGTATTTGCGCGCGCATGTGCCCTGACGTAGCCATCACCGTTTTCAAGCATCGGATAGAAGGCGATAGGCAACAGGGAGGCAGTGATGGAAAGTAAAGTGTTGATGAAGGGCAACGAGGCGATCGGAGAAGGAGCCATCCGTGCCGGATGCCAGGCATATTTTGGCTATCCCATCACTCCTCAAACCGAGTTGCTCGAGTATATGTCGCATTGGATGATCGAGCTCGGGCGAGTGTTCGTGCAAGCTGAGAGCGAGATCGCAGCTATTAACATGTGCTATGGCGCCGCGGCTGCTGGTGCGAGAGTTATGACCTCTTCGAGCAGCCCGGGGATAAGCCTGAAGCAAGAGGGCATCTCCTATATGGCTGGCGCTGAGCTGCCCTGCGTGATCGTTAACGTCGTCAGGGGCGGACCTGGCCTGGGAAACATCGCGCCCGCTCAAGGGGATTACTTCCAGGCCACGAAAGGAGGTGGACACGGCGACTATCGTCTTCTGGTGTTGGCTCCTGCTTCGGTGCAGGAAGCCATGGACCTTACCTCGTTGGCTTTCGATCTTGCCGACAAGTATCGGAATCCCGTGATGCTGCTAGCAGATGGCCTGATTGGCCAGGTTATGGAGCCCGTCCATCTCCACGATTGGACGCCTCAATTCGTAGCCAAACCTTGGGCTCTGACGGGCGCCGCGGGACGGGAGAAAAACGTCATCAAGTCCATTTATCTTCAACCCGAGAAGATGGAGCCACACGTGCAGCATCTGCAGCGGAAGTATGCGCAGATGCGATCTGACGAAGTGCGCTATGCCGAAATGATGGTTGCAGATGCCGACATCGTTCTGGTGGCCTATGGGACGGCTAGCCGAGTATGTCAGACGGCCCTGAAGCTCGCTCGGTCCGAAGGCCTGCGCGTTGGCCTTTTCCGTCCTATATCTTTGTTCCCGTTTCCGATCCAGCAGATAAGCGATCTGGCGAAGAGCGCGAAGATGTTCCTGGTGGCGGAGCTAAGCTCCGGCCAGATGGTCGAGGACGTGCGCCTCGCGGCGGCAGGGAAGGTGCCTGTGCACCTGGTAAGTCGGCTCGGTGGCATGCAACTCACTCCCGAGGAAGTCCTGGTTGCCATCAAGGAGTTAGGAGGGAATGAAGGTGGAGCGAACTGAGATAGAAAGCCGACAGTCCTGGCGCGAGGAAATAGTTTATCAGCGTCCAAAGGCGTTATCGACGACGCGGACGCATTACTGCCCAGGTTGCACTCACGGGATAATTCATCGCCTGATCGCCGAGGTAATCGACGAGCTTGGCATAATGGAGCAGACGATTGGCGTCTTTCCAGTCGGATGCGCCGTGTTCGGCTATGACTACTTCAATTTCGACGCCAGTGAGGCAGCCCACGGCCGCGCGCCGGCTGTGGCGACAGGCATAAAGCGCATCTATCCGGACAAGATGGTCTTCACCTACCAGGGGGACGGTGATCTTGCCGCTATCGGCACCACGGAAATCGTTCACGCGGCTGCGCGAGGCGAAAACATAACGACGATCTTCGTGAACAACGCCATCTATGGGATGACTGGCGGCCAGATGGCTCCGACGACGTTGCCAGGCCAGAGGACGACCTCGACCTGGCAGGGCAGAGATGTGGCTATCGCCGGGCATCCTGTGAAAGTATCCGAGATGCTGGCGACCCAGGACGGTGCGGTCTACATCGCGCGGACGGCCGTTAATAGCCCGGCCAACGTGAACCGCGCCAAGGGGGCGATCAAAAAAGCTTTCAAAGTGCAGCAAGCGAAGCTCGGATTTGCTCTGGTGGAGGTCCTCAGCGCTTGTCCAGTCGGCTGGGGACTGGCGCCAAAGGAGGCGCTGGTCTGGATAACCGAACATATGATCCCCAGTTATCCTTTAGGGGAATTCAAGGCCACCGACGAAGTCAAGGCCATTGTGGGTTAAAGGGGAGGAGCAAGATGCACGAGGATATCGTATTGTCTGGCTTCGGGGGCCAGGGAGTGATGTTCGCCGGCCAGTTGCTGGCCTACGCTGGCCTGCGCGAAGGTAAGCACGTTGCCTGGGTTCCTTCCTACGGGCCTGAGATGCGAGGAGGCACGGCCCACGTGACAGTGGTCGTCTCCGACGAGGAGATCGGCTCACTCATCGTGGCCCATCCCACTGTTGCCGTGGTTATGAACCTGCCGTCGTTCGAGCGTTTCGTGCCCGCAGTGAAACCTGGAGGGCTGTTGATCGTCAACAGTTCGCTGATCGCAGAGACGGTGGATCGCGACGACATCTTGACGCTGCGGGTGCCTGCGAACGACATATCGCTGGAGCTTGGCAACGACAGGCTTGCCAATATGGTTATGGTTGGGGCTCTCCTGGCAAGCAGACCTGTTGTATCGAAAGAGTCTGTCGTGGAATCATTGAAGAAGATACTGCCCGAGCGACGCCAGCGACTGCTGGAGATCAACGAGCAGGCGATGCAGCGCGGCATTGAATGCAGCAGCCCGTCGAGGTCTTCAGCGCAGTTGACTGATTAGCCTGATATTGTCTATGGAGTTCAGCAATTGACTTCCTTGTCCTGCTTGGTGTATCCTTCGGGCACGTGGCTTCCCTGAATTCGCGTGTGAGGACGATTCGTTTTGCTTCCCGTCGGCATTCTCAAGCAGCTTCAGGCGATAGTGGGTCGCGAGCACGTCTTGACCTCGCCTGAGGAGCTTGTCTGCTACTCCTACGATTCCACGCCCGTCGTCTCCACTCCTGATGCCGTGGTCGTTCCTGGGAGCACACAAGAGATCTCAGAAATCATGCGGCTTGCCAATCGCGAGCGTGTTCCTGTGGTGCCACGCGGCTCTGGCACCGATCTCAGTGGCGGCACTGTCCCGCTGAGGAAAGGCATTGTGCTCTCGACGGCTCGTCTCAACAAGATACTTGAAATCGACGAGCAGAATCTCACGGCCACCCTGCAGCCGGCCGTTATCACGGGCCAGTTACAGGCTGCGGTGGAGCGCCTGGGACTGTTCTATCCGCCTGATCCTTCCAGCCTTGGCGTGTCGACAATTGGCGGGAACGTGGCGGAAGGGGCTGGAGGCGCGCGCTGTCTGAAGTACGGCACGACCAAAGATTACGTTCTCGGCCTGGAAGTCGTCCTGGCTTCCGGCGATTTGATTCGCACCGGCGGCAAGACCGTGAAGAACGTCAGCGGCTACAACTTGACGCAACTGTTCGTTGGCTCGGAGGGAACCCTGGGAGTCGTCACGGAGGTAACCGTGCGGCTCATCCCGCTGCCCGAGGCCAAGCAAACGCTTCTCGCGGTTTTCGGCGACCTGGACGACGCCGCCAGGACTGTTTCCGCAATCATCGCCGCCAAGATCGTACCGACCACGCTGGAGCTAATCGATGGCACCTCGATCAAGAAGATCGAGGCGTATAGATCGTTGGGATATCCGCTCGACGCGGAAGCAGTGCTATTGATCGAGGTGGATGGCAGCGAAGTGGAAGTGCAGCGACAGACCGGGCGCGTCGAAGACATCGTCCGTGCAAATGGCGCGCGAGAGCTGAGAGTCGCTCGGAACGGAGATGAGGCCGATCATCTCTGGTTAGGTCGCCGTGTATCGTTCGCTGCGCTGGCGAGAAGCAAGCCCACGGCGGTGACGGAGGACGTGACCGTGCCACGCGCGAAGGTGCCGGCGCTGGTGCGCCGTCTCAAGGAACTGGCCAGGAAATACGATCTGGACGTCGCCATAATGGGGCACGCTGGCGATGGCAATATGCATCCTTTGGTGATGACCGACTTTCGCGACAAGGACGAGATGGCGCGAATGAACAAATTCTTCGACGAGACTTTTCGGATCACGCTGGAGCTGGGAGGAACGCTCACCGGGGAGCATGGCATCGGTCTCCTGAAAGCCCCATACATGAAAATGCAATTCGGCAAAGAAGGGGTGGAGGCCATGCGCGCGATCAAGCTGGCGCTGGACCCGAACAACATCTTGAATCCTGGAAAGATAATCCCGGATGGTAGCGACGAAACCGAACCTCGATGAAGCGCTGAAATGTATACGATGCGGGCTATGCCAGGCCGTCTGCCCTGTATTCGGCGCCGTCGGCTCGGAGCCCTCGGTCGCCAGGGGCAAGGTGCAGCTTATCCGCGCGCTCGACGAGGGCAATTTGAGCCCCTCGGACGCGTTGAAGAAGTTCGTTTTCCTGTGTCTGAACTGTGGTGCGTGCACGGCAAACTGTCCCAGCGGTGTGAATATCGGCGAGCTGATCGTAACTGCGCGGGCCCACCTGATGGCGGAGCTAGGACAGCCCTATGTCGAGAAATTTCTTCTGCGCGGCCTGGCAGCCAGCGCCGGCAGACTGGAAGTGGGTGCGAAGGGACTTGCTCTTTATCAGAAGACAGGGCTGAGATGGCTTGCGCGCAAGGTCGGCCTGCTGGATGTGGCACCTGGGCGGCTGCGCGAGAAAGACGATCTCTTGCCGGCTTCGTCGTTCCGAACGGCAAAGGCCACGTTCCACAGGGTGTCTGGCCCTGGCGACGCCAGACAAATGGTCGCGTATTACGTCGGCTGCGCCACTAACCTCTTCGATCATCGAGTCGGTCGCGCGGTTATCGATGTGCTGACGCGACGAGAGTGCCAGGTCATTATCCCTGGACACCTTGAATGTTGTGGCATGCCGCATCGTAACGTCGGCGATCTGGAGACCGCAGCCGTGCTCCAGCGGAAAAACGTCGAAGCGCTGAACCGCGCCGAGGCCGATGCAATCGTCGTCGATTGTGCCACGTGCGGCAGCACGCTCAAGGGGTACAAGGGGTTGAACGCGCCCGTCTACGACATCTCCGAGTATGTGGTGAACGTTTTGGGCTTCGGCGACGATGCGCGCTCCCTGTCTGGCACGGTGACCTATCACGATCCGTGCCACCTGGTGCGCGGGCAGGGGATCGGTGCGGCGCCGCGGGAGCTTCTGAAGAGCATCGAGGGCCTGATTTTCAGGGAGATGTCCGAGGCTGACAGATGCTGTGGCGGCGGCGGCTCCTTTGCGCTCACGCATTACGATATCTCGATGCGTATCCTCGACCGCAAGATGGGCAACATCGCGGAAACCGGGGCCGAGATCGTCGCCAGTGGCTGTCCTAGCTGCCGCTTGCAACTGAAGCAAGGCGTCCTTATGGAGCTGAGGAAGGATAGCAGGGCTGTTACAAAGCGAAGGGTGGTGCATCCCGTCGAGTTGCTCGCAGAAGCTCGTTAGATCACCAGTTTGACGTGCTGTTCTTGTCCGTCCTGGGGAAGTACGTGTTATATACGTGCTGGACGACGTAGAAGCGTGAGTAGGTGCTGAAGGGCGTCTCAACCCCGTTTACATCCCTGCCTTTTATGTGCCACTGGTATCGGCCCAGCGCCCACGCGCCGAGGGGCCAGGATGTCGAGGGAGTCCAGCCATACTGTATCGTGGCGCCTGTATCCAAGTTTTGAAGCTCGCCGAGATAGTTGGCCCATCCTGCGCTCCACATTAGAGTGATGTTGGAGCCTACCTGGAAAAGCGCCCCGCTGAATGGGCTGATGGGTGCCGGTGGAGACTTGGTCACCGTGATTCCTGTGTAGTACCAGTTCAGTATTCTCAGATAATCCCATTCGTACGGCTTTTCCGCCCAGTAGTATGCTCCCCACTGGCACATCCCCACGCCGTGTCCGTAATAGCCACAACTGCTACTGTACGGCTGGTGCCCGTTGCAAGATCTGGCTCGCAGGTAGGGTGAGTAGTTCCACGGATGCTCGGAGCAAACTAGCCATTTGCCGTTGTCGTCAGATCCCATTGCGTGCTCACTGTCGCGCGTAGTTTTTCCGTTGCAGCGAGAAAAGTACACTGCCGAGATGATGTTGTCCTGATAGGTCGCGACCTGGCCGTGCGTCTGATCCACGGCCATTTCGGCGTTACTGCCAGGGAAGCGATCGTTCGTGTAAACCTGGCAAGAAGTCGTCGTACAAATAGGTTTGGCGCCGCCCTGGGTGTAGGCCACAGCATAGGTTCTCGCCGCCACAGCCTGAGCTTTCAACGCTTCGAGAGGCCAGTCAGGGGGCATCTCGAAGGGCACCACGCCTTTCAGATAGTAATCAAGATCCAGGGTTTGCTGAGTGCCGTCGGGCCACTCGACAACAATGGTCGATGGCACGGTAACTGTGGGAGCGATGCCCTGCGGGGTTTGCTGGCCAGGCGCCAGGAAAGCTTGTTCGAGCGAACCCTGGGGGGAAGCGATCAGCCTTTCGTAGATGATTTGTGCCTCTTCCTCTGAGGGATTGAGGGGCACCATCGCGAAGTCCGCGACCAGGAGAGATGAAGGCCCGACTTCCTGGTGAACTCTTGACATATCCAGGAATCCAGGCGCCGTGACCAGGATCTCGTAGATGCCGGGAGGCAACTCGAGGTCGAACTGTCCCATGGCATCGGTGGTGACGGTGCTCGTCAGCCCCGAAGCGCTCACAGTCGCGCCGGCGAGGGGTTGGCCGGTCACGATCTCTGTCACTGTGCCGGCGATTCCCGATCTACCGCTTGCTTGATTTATGACCAGGGGTTGGCTCTGAGCGCGGAGGAGACTTCTGCCCCAAACCACAAACCCACCCAACACCACCCCCAGGGCTTTGAGGAAATCCCTGCGATTCAGTCTCATCCTTCCGTGGCAGACAGAGCATTCTTTCGATGCCTGGCGGAGTCAGTCGACGATTTCAGACGTCGTCACGCCGAACCAAATGGTCGGCAAGCTACTCGTAAATCCATCTATCGATATCGCGAGCGTAAGACACGATTTCGTTGGGACTGAAGAAGAGATCGATCTCAGCCGTGGCTGTATCAGGGCTATCCGAAGCGTGGATCAGGTTACGGAGCCCGGTGAGGGCGAAATCGCCGCGAATCGTTCCCGGCGCGGCCTCGTGCGGGCGCGTAGCACCTACCATAGCACGGACAACTCTAATGCCCTCGGTTCCTTCGAGGACCATCACGGCCACAGGGCCCGACGTAATGTAATTCACGAGCTCCTCGTAGAAGAACTTACCTTTGTGGATAGCGTAGTGCCGCTCAGCCAGATCGCGATCTATCTGCATAAACTTCAGGGCGGCGATTCGCAGCCCGCGGCTCTCGAAGCGCGCTAAAATAGGGCCTGTCAGTGCCCTTTGCACGCCATCTGGCTTGATGATAACTAGCGTTCTTTCCATGAATTCTCCTCAGAAGTTAAATGGCTATCGCCAGCTATGTTAGCCGAAGAGCGATTCCTGGTCAATAGGAAAAAGGGCTGGTGTCGTAACTACAATACATCATCTCATGCTCGTCCATAATCACCTCCGGGAAATAACAATCGGCGTGAACTCGTGTCCGCTTTCCTCAGGAGAATCCGCGATTATCCCTAGACACCGCCACGCAAGTCCACTTGTCCCGCAGAGGCGAATAGAACCCGCTTCAGCCATAGCGAGACGTAAACGAGCCCCACGAGCACCGGCACCTCGATGAGCGGACCGACTACCGCGGCCAGCGCCTGGCCAGAGGCAATGCCGAAAACAGCCACGGCGACCGCTATGGCCAGCTCGAAATTGTTGGACGCTGCCGTGAAGGACAGCGTGACGGTTTCCCTGTACTTGAATCTTAGCATCCAGGACATAAGGAAAGACGCGCCGAACATCAGGGCAAAGTAGGCGACCAGAGGGATGGCAATGCGCAGCACATCCATTGGCAGAGTCACGATGTACTCACCCTTGAGCGAGAACATAACCACGATGGTGTAAAGCAGCGCCAGCAGCGCTGTCGGCGCCAGACCGATCATGATGAGACCGGTGCGATACTCGGGCAGATCAGGCAACAGTAGCCAGGCAAGAGCGAACATAATGAGTGGGCCGATGATCCAGTTCTGGATGAGCGAGACGGCGAAGATCTGCCAGGAGGAAGCTACTTTGCCCAGTTCCTCATACTTGACTCTCGCCAGCACTGGATACATCATCCAGAGCAGTCCTAATGCAATTGGCAACGATACGCTACTGATGCGGGCGGCGTCCAGGATCGTCGCTATATTCGGGAAAACGTACCCGAGACCGAGTCCCAACGCCATAGCGATGAATATCCAGAGGGGAAGAAACCGGTCGAGGGTTGATAATCGGCCGATAACATTGCCGGATGGCACTTCGGCCACCTCCGAGTTAGACACGCACATTCGCTACACCTCTTCTTTATTCGGAACACCACGATCTTCTGAATCGCAACAAGCGGCTAGAGTCGCATCTGCCTAGTGGTATCCAGGATATCACGTAAGGTCGTCTGGAACGCCGCTACGCCAACAGGATCGAGTTTGTAGTAAACCCAACGCGCGTCGTGAAGATCACGCCTGTCCTGAACCAATCCCGCCCGCTTCAAGAGTCCTATATGGTAGGATACTGTGCCTTGACTGAGGCCAAGCGTCTCGGTCAGGTGGCAAACGCACTGCTCGCGCTCCAGCGAGAGCGAGGAGAACATCTGGCATATTGATAAAGTTCGATATGCGTGGTAGACTATTGTCGTTATGGGACTTGCGGGTAATCCAACAAATAACCGGATATGCTCCATAGTTGAGCTCACGTGTCCGGAGTCCAAAGAGGCAGCTCGTCTGTTCAAAGCTCTGTCCGACGAGGTGCGGCTGGCGATACTCAGGCACCTTCGCCAACAAGGTGAGACGTGTGCCTGCGAGTTCTCAGGGTGCTGCGGATTGAGCCAACCGACGATCTCTTACCATCTAAAGACATTGCGCGAGGCATGCTTGGTTGAGGCGGAGAAGCGTGGCTCCTGGGTTTATTATCGTCTGAACGTTACAAAGCTGGAACTGCTGCACAATCTATTGCCATAGCGTCTTCTCTTTCTTGCTGATGGACTCCTTATTCGGAATGTAGTCAGGAGGTATGCACAGATGGAGTCGAAAAAGGATTTGCCGGCCCAGGCTTCGGGGCTGTCGAACGGCTCTGGCTCGTGATGAGGATCGGAATCGAGCGTGCGGATTCACACGCTGAGCATCGACGGCGACCTGGTAGGTATCATTGGCATGGGAGAGATTGTGGCCGAAGTGAAGGCGCTGGGTCTCAAGCAAGAAGGCGAGATCAAGGAAGAACTCCTGACAAGAGTTCAGAGAAGGAACCATGTTGCCCGCGGGAGCGAGGAGGGTTACCGCAAAGCCTTGTGGGGGGAATACCTTGGAAGGCAATAAGACCGTGACCAGATCTTTGGTCTACTTGGCAGTCTTAATGTATGCCAACAAATCGACTATGCCTTGATCATTTAGCTGCTCACGAGAGAATTGCGGCATAGGATGGCGTCCTGTGCGGACCACCTTCATCAGGGCATCGGCCGTCTGGTATTTGCCTTTGAATCCATCTGAGACGAAAGATGGGCCGACCTTTGCTTCCGGCGCGTGGCAGCCATAGCAGAGCGACACGTAAATCGCTTTTCCTTTGGCCTCGTCACCATGCGCCAGAGGGGTCGGCGTTGCCGCCGACACTGAGGGTTTAACCGAGGACGTGCCACTCGACGTGCATCCGGCGACAACCACCAATCCGACGACCAAGATCACCATTACGACGGTAACAATCCTTCGCATCTCTCATTGCTCCTTCCCCTTACTGGCTAACGACAATGCTCGTGACTGTTTGGACGGACCAAGGGAGAAGAAGTCGTCGATCCCGCTTCCCTTCTTGCAGGAAGGACAGAGATCTTCCCCATTTGGACTGGCGAACTTGCGCCCGCAAGCGGTGCAAGTGATCTTGTCGGCGTGCACGATAGTGGTGTACTGCCCTGCAACCATCCGAAACAGCTCCCTGGAATTGCCATAGTGAAGTCCATTCGTCGGACAGATATCGGCACAAGCCTGGCAATCCAGACAGCGCCATGTATCGAGCCGAAGCTCCCAGGCGCCGGCAGTTTCCTGGATTTTGAGGGCACCAGAAGGGCATGCCGCGGCGCAGATGCCGCAAAACTCGCACTTGTCGGGAGGTA
This sequence comes from Chloroflexota bacterium, assembly GCA_023480885.1. Classification (GTDB taxonomy): domain Bacteria; phylum Chloroflexota; class UBA6077; order FW602-bin22; family JACPRP01; genus JAMCWX01. The sequence goes on from JAMCWX010000066.1 coordinate 61,088, forward strand.
AGGGACGGCCAAGAGGAATACGGCTTTGTTGGAGGTCATCCCGTGGGTTTGCCATCAGCGCCGCCATCTGGTGTTGTAAGAGGGCGTGCTTGAATGAAATCTTATCGGTCGAGGTTGGTGGCCCCTGAGTGAAGTAAAGGGTCTCGTCCAGCATTTCATCCACCGATTCCACAGCTACCTTTAATGCTTGCCCCCTCACGTAGTTGAGGAAGTCACGCCGGGACCGCTGCTGTTCCATCATCTGGGGCTCGCGTGCCGTGTCATCGAGGATAATAGTCTTTCTGCTGCCCAGCGCGTTGAGGACCGAATTGGCACGCGCCACCGTGCGGTCTATGATGGCCCTCGCACTCGTCAATTGACACTTATGACAGTGGCTTACGTCGAGCGAGAGAATTCGACGTCTAGCGATCGCTGCTATAAGCATTCCTTCGCTGAGTATCCCCAGACAGGGGACTTCGATACCCCTGCTAGGCCCGCCTTCAACGCGTGAACAATGTAATCTTCCCCCATTCGTTTCAATGGAAGATGCCAATCGCTCGACTGCCGGCGAAACAAAAGCTCCTGTGGGGCAGACGTTGGCACAGATGCCGCACCCCGTACAGCGCGATTCATCCAGCCGTGGAGTACTCCCCAGTTGGATCGCCTGCGTTGGGCAATCTTGCAGGCACCTGTCGCAAGTTGCTCTTCGGAACTTGCGAACGCATCGCTGCGCATCGACCTCTGGTTTCTCTTCCTCCAGCAGCTTGCCCAGGAGCTTTAGACCGAACACACGTCACCGCTCCCCATTGCGCCGTCAACAATTACACTCGCTTGCCGGCGTAGTTCCTCCACGTCAGATAGGACGAACCCCAAAGTAAGATTGGCTATGCCGCGATAGAAGGGGTGGCGAGCGGCGTTCCCAACAGCCTGGCAGAACCTGTCTATCCACGGCGCCAACTGGGTCTCCAGGAAAGCCAGTTGCAGTCGAACGGATTCCTCAGCGGCCAGGATTCGCCCCGTGTTTAATGCCTCGGCCTCTCGGCCACACAAATGCTGCAAGAATTGCAATTCCAGGCCGATGTGGTCCGGCACCTCTCGCAGCTCGCCAGTCACGGCGAGCCCAGCTTCCAGGTACATTCTCTCCGCCGCTACGGCGGAGTCTCCCCAGAGTTGCCGTTTGTCCAGCCGCTTCCCATCGTTCGCTAGAGCTGTGCTGCCATCGCTTAACTCGTCAGAGTACATCGACTGGTATGGCGGGACGTAGTCCGGACCGGGAGCCACGAATAGCCGCGTGTATTCGATTTCCATCTCCTCTAGCAGATCTTTCGCATCACGTCCGGGAACGAAAGCGTCCAGTTCCGCCGCGACGTGATCGAGCCCGACGTCGCGGAATGCTCGGAGCAATGTCCCATCCGCTATGGCTCGAACGACTTGCAGGGATGGAGGTTCCGCGTAGGCGCTGGCCAGGAGATTGTAGATGTTGGCCCGAGCCAGGGCGACGATAGCCTTCTCTCCTCTTGCTGCTTCGATTTCGTGGTTATCACAAGCTACATTTCTGACCACGTGCGTCACCAATGCCTTCCTAAGTAGATTGGCTTTGTCGCTGCTATCCGTCCGCTTGGTAGAGGCAGGTTTCAAACCTGCCTCTACCAGGGACACGCTTTGTGCCCGATGGTTTAGTGTAGGTGCCGCTATGCCCGCGACGGTCGGTATCCCGCCATCGCTATGCCTTGTACACCTTCACACACACCTCTTTGTGCAGCGCCATGCCCGAGATCGGATCGGATTTGGTCACGTTGAACTGTCCGTCCGCCGTGCCCTTCCCTTTGGCCACCTTGCCGAAACCCCAATGGCCGAAGCCATGCTGCCAACCGACCACTTCGGGATGGATGCCTTGCGTCACGCGGGCAATGGCCTTCGCTTTACCATATGGGGATTCGACCCAGATCTCATCGCCATCTTGTATCCCGAGCTTCCCTGCCGTCACGTCGTTGATGGCCAGTCTGTTCCAGTTCTGAATCTCCATCAGATAGGGATTATTGAAGGTGCGGGAATGTGTATGGTGTGATTCCTTCCAGTTGATAAGGAACAGCGGGAACTTGTCATCGGGATACCAGTCACGTGGCGTGTAGGCTGGCAGACCGTCAATAGGGTTGCCATTGATGTCTTTCTTACTGGCAAGGCTCTCGGAGAAGAACTCCAGTTTCCCGGTCGGCGTGGCGAATCCCTTGTGCACTTTGTCGCCGACCTTTACCCCGACCAGCTTGCCGTCTTTGTCCTTGACCGAGCCAGTTTTCGGGTCGACGGTGGCTCCCTCCGGTGGCTTCACCTCGGCGAGGTGTTTCTCGTACTGAGTTCCCTTGGGATCCATCCATACTGCGCCAGGCAAAGCCTTGAGTTCTTCCAGGGTTATCTTCGCCGATCCGCCCTGGATCATCTTGCTGATGTAATCCTCGTACTTCAGGCTCTCGAAGAAAGGAGCGCCGTCGGCATCCTTCAAACCCAGACGTTTGCCGAGCTGAATGACCACGTCGTACTCCGGTAGCTGCCCGAATATGGGCGGGACCACGGGCTGACGCAGGCTTACCACAGGCCAGGTCACCCATTGGCCGATCACTTCGTAGCGCTCCAGGTAGGTGCTTCCCGGCAGCACGATATCCGCCATCTCGGCGGTCTCGCTCAGGTAGATGTCGTCGACCACCACGTAATCCAGCTTCTTCAGCGCCTCGATGACGTTGTTCGTCCCAGGGATGGACAGCACCAGGTTTTGGAACATAACCACAGCCATTTTGGGCTGGTAGGGTCCCTTGCCGTCGAGGATACGGCTGATGATCTCAGTGTAGACCCCGGAGCTGTGGCCCATGGGGAATTTGGACAGACCGTCCAGACGGGGTTTGTCAGTCTTTTTCACCCTGATTGGCGGGTGGGCGCCACCGCCCTTGTTCGGGATCATAATCGTGCCTGGCTTGTCCACATTGCCCGTCAGCGCCGCCAACACGGCGATGGCACGACCACCTTGCACTGCGTTGGAATGTTGGCCAGGGCCGGACCAGGCGTCGACGATAGCCGGCTTGGTCGTGGCAAACTCCCGTGCGATGCGGCGTATAGTATCCGCGGGCACGCCCGTGATCTTCTCCGCCCACTCGGGTGTCTTGTCCTTTACATATGCCGAGAACTGGTCGAACCCCACTGCCCAGTCGTCGACGAACTTCTGGTCGTATAGCTTCGACTCGATGATCACGTTGGCCATCGCTAGAGCCATAGCACCATCCGTAGATGGCTTGATAGGTATCCATTCGTGGGCCTTGGAGGCAGTAAAGCTGCAATAAGGGTCCACCACGATGAACCTGGCACCGTTCTCGATGCCGCGGGTTATCGTTCTCGGTAGGTGTGACCACTTGGTCGCGGACAGTGGGTTCCAGCCGAAGAAGAGGATGTACTTGGAATTCACCGTATCGCCCAGCGGCCGGTCGTGGCCCATCACCGACTTAAAAATAGCTTTGCGGGAGACGTCGCACAGGTTGGAGTGCATACTGTAATTTGGCGTCCCGTAGAGGTCGCAGAAGTCCGCCTGGATGTCCGTGAAACTGGAGTCCTCTGTGAACCAGAGAAGAGTGTGGGCTTCTCCATTGTCACGAAGCGCTTTCAGCTTGGCAGCGATCTCATCCAGAGCTTCGTCCCAGGAGATCTCCTTCCACTTCGGATCGACGCCCTTGCCCTTTTCGGGGTTCGTACGCTTCAACGGCTTCTTGACCCTGTCTGGATCGTAAAGGGTAAAGATGCCGGCGTTGCCCTTGGGACACATCGCCGCCCCTTCGCTCTTGTGCTGCCAGTAGTCGGAGGATACATTGGCCAAGCCGATGGGATTGTCCGTGTTGGGCTTGATTTTGGCCACGCGGCCGTTCACCACGTTACAGAGGATACCGCTGGTGCCGCCGCACATGTGGCAACAGGTGGGTATCCACTGGCCCTCACTAAGAGAGGGTTCGGCCGCGCCGGCGGGCGTTATGGTTTGCGGCAGGGGTACGAAACGGCTGCCCAGCGCGGCGACGCCCGCCGTGGCCGCGGAGAGTGCCAGAAACTGCCGTCGAGATAGCTTTGGTATCGACATCTTCGTGAACCTCCTAGTTGAGCGGGATCATCTGGCCACCGACGACGGTGACGTAGCGCATTGCGTAGACGCCGACGAGGACGAGTATCGATGCGGCAGACAGCGCGACTCGGCTCTGGTTGATCCTGGGCATGGCCAGAATCAGGAGCGGAGCGAACAGGCCAAGGATGATTTCAACGCCCACGAACAAGGGAGCGAAGCTCCCTTGAAGGATGAGCATCGCCGCGGCGTAGTCGTCCGGTCGTGACGAGGTCAACACAAGCACTTCGGACACGACAAAGAGAAAGTCGAGGACGATGAAGCCCGCGAGTATCTTGCTGAGGTCGTAGACCACGTCATTTGCGATGGTGGGAAAGTACTTTAGCACCGCGACGCTGTTGCCCAAAACCTTTTGCCTCAGAATACACAACAGAATCAGGAATGCTGTTCCAGAGACCATTGCCGACACCAGAAAATACATCGGCATCAAGGAGACGTTCCACATCGCTCGTCCCTGTCCCAGACCCACGATAAAGCCGGTGTATCCGTGGACCAAGATGGCTAGCGGAATGCCGAGGCTACCGAAGAACTTCATCCATTTCCTGTTCGAGTTTGTCTTAGTGATCTTGACGTCGGCGATCTGGCTACCACCAGCCACTGGCTGCAGCTTGAAGGCACCATCCTTGTCCTTACTCACGTCAAGCGCGGTCGCGCCTTCGGCCTTGTAGATGAAGAAGAGGTAAACTAGGCAGTTGATGGGATAGAGCGTCAGCAAAAAGGTACCCCAGGTTACCGGCGACCGGAAATTAAACATGTAGAACAGATGGAAGAAGCGGAGTGGCTGCTCCAGGTCGATGACCAGGAACAACGGTGCGATCATCAATACGATAGGCGCCACCACTGCGCCGATTCTGCCCGCCGGCTTGAACTTCTCCATTCCGAACACGTACGCGAGCGTCGATATGAGGAAGGATGCCGCGCTAATGCCGGTCAGGAAGAAATAGGTGGATATATATGTGGTGAGCGGTATGACGTGCGGAACGTTGAAAAGCACTCTCACCGAATCGTTTGGGTCCATTTCCCTTTACCTCCTCTGCTCAGCGATCAACCTCATCGTATCGGTCGATTGCTGTCGATACGATAGTCGTAGAAGCGGTCCGCGCGGGAGATACCTTCCAATGCCTTGTGTCGCTCCCGAATATCGTCTTCACTCAGGCTGATCTCCTGCTTCAGGTCACGATGGTAGTATTTGATGTAATTGGCGTCCGTGCCGCGCGTTTCCATCGCCAGTTCGTCAGGGTAAACATAATAGACCCGTGGGCCCGTGCCACTGTCGGGTTTGAGGGGACTGACCGGCAAATCGGCGATGAGACGTGAAACATCGCTGTTCGGATCGTTCATATCGCCGAACGTGCGCGCCTTACCCATACAGGTTTCGACGCAAGCGGGTTTCTCTCCTCGGTCCACCCTGTGAACACAGAAAGTGCATTTCTCGACCGTCTTCCTCAAGGGATTGACAAACCTGACATCGTAGGGACAGGACGCTATACAATACTTGCAGCCAATGCACCGGTCGTAGTCGATAAGAACGATCCCGTCCTCTCGCTGGTATGACGCCTGGACGGGGCAGTTCTGCACACAGATCGGCTTCTCGCAGTGATTGCAGAGAGCGGGAAGCGAGACTTTGCGGACGTTAGGATATCTTCCCTTCTCCACCTGCTTGACCCAGGTCCGAAAAGCCGTGACAGGGACGTTGTTCTCTTGTTTGCAGGCCACCGTGCAGGCGTGACAGCCAACACAGCGGCGCAGGTCTATGACCATCACATATCTCTTTGACACCTTGGTCCTCCGTTCAAGCTCGACAGTGAGACGCCATCTACTCTAGCCAGCGGCAGCCCAGGCAATCGCAATCGTGTAGTACAATGCGAGCGCCGCTGCTCCGCCGAAGGCAACCAGAAACGCGACGAAGACTTTGCCTGACAAGATTTCACCCCTTCACTCTGAGTTTTGGATGAGTATAACCCTGTTGTGCCGAAGTGTCTGTCGGGGAAAGTTGCAGACTTATGAAGATGATTGTCGGGAATAACCGCTATTTGTAGACGATGCTGTCAGGATTTTCCCGACAGGGATGGATTCCCGCCTCAGCGGAATGCACCACGGAGACACAGAGACACGGAGAAGATCAGAAGGTTCCCCTCCGTGCCTCCGTGGTGAACATCGTACCCTTTTCAGGGGAATGCACCACGGAGACACAGAGACACGGAGAAGATCAGAAGGTTCCCCTCCGTGCCTCCGTGGTGAACATCGTACCCTTTTCAGGGGAATGCACCACGGAGACACAGAGACACGGAGAAGATCAGAAGGTTCCCCTCCGTGCCTCCGTGGTGAACATCGTACCCTTTTCAGCGGAATGACGGCTGGCAGAACGCAGAAACCCTGGGGTTACGTGGCTGAGTTGGACGAGTCGATCTCGGGCGAGAGCAGGCCCACTTGCAGGGCATACCTCACAAGTTGTGCCCTGCTGCGCAAGCCGAGCTTGTTCATGACGCGCGCTTTGTAGGTTTCGACGGTCTTGAGGCTCAAGAACAGCATATCGGCAACCTGCTGACTCGTGTAGCCTTGCGCCAATAGGCGCAAGACCTCTGTTTCGCGTTCGCTGAGCCGATGAACTTCCCTCTCCACCTTTTCGTCGCCTTGCTTGCTCTCGTTGCCGATCAGCTCGCTCACCAGGATTCTCGTCAGCGAGGGATCGAGGAATATCTCTCCACGGTTGACAGCCCTGATAGCCGAGAGAAGCTCGGTGTCCGCGGCTTTTTTCAGTGCGTAACCAGAGGCGCCAGATCTCAGCGCTTCACGCAAGTAGCTTTCGTCGTCGTGCATGCTGAGGATGAGTATCTTCGAAGCAGGACAAGCTTTTCTGATATGGCGGATAGCCTGCAAGCCGCCAGTTCCAGGCATGGTAACATCCAAAAGGATGATGTCTGGGCGCAATTCACGGGCTTTCACCATCGCTTCTGAGCCATCGCCGGCTTCGCCGACGACTTCCATATCAGATTCTGCGTTCAATAGAACCCGAAGACCGGCACGCAACACGCCGTGGTCGTCGGCGATGAGGATTCGCACCTTGCTCATGCTATCGACCTTTCCAGTTCCAGCGGAGCCTCGACGAAGACCGTGGTGCCTGCGCCAGGCTCAGATTCGATGGTCAACCTACCGCCGATCAGCGCCGCTCTTTCCTGCATACCGAACAGTCCCAGCTTCCCCTCCGTGGATCTGGATTCCAGCAAGGCTTTAACGTCGAAGCCTCTGCCATCGTCTTCGACGATGGCCACAACAGTCGAAGCCCTTCGCTCGAGCGTTACACTCACAGTTCTTGCCTCTGCATATTTCGCAGTGTTGGTAAGCGCTTCCTGGATGATGCGATACATCGCCAGTTCCGTCTGCGAGGGCAGGCGAACTCCTTCGATCCCTGTCGCCTGGAAATCGACCTCGCAGTCGTGCCTTCGCGCGTACTCGCGGACGTGCCGATCGAGAGCCGCGACCAAACCGAGGTCGTCGAGCGTGCTTGGCCGAAGCTCCAAAGCCAGGTCATGTACCGCATCGAGCGTTTTCGACGCCTGGGCTCGCAGTTCCGCGGCCACAGCACCGACTTCCGCTGGATCGCATTGTTCAAGCACCTTGAGCCCTACGATCAAAGAGGTCAGAGACTGGCTCGTCTCGTCGTGCAACTCGCGGGCGATTCTTTTTCGTTCCTCCTCCTGGGCCGACATAACCTTGACCAGTAGCTGAGAACGCAGCTCCTCTTTTTCGCTGAGTTCCGCCCAGAGCGCCGAGAGTTCCTCGTTGCGACGGACGAGTTGCTTGTTGAACTCGTCAATATCTCGCTTAGATATTGCCAGCGCAGTCGTCATCGAATTGAATGCCTCTCCAAGCTGGCCGACCTCGTCTCTGGCCCAGATGCGGGCTTTGCGCGCCAGGTCCCCTTGGGCCACCGCCCTGCTAGCCTCGACCAGTTCACGAACCGGCTTCGTGAGGATTGACGTTAGGAGGAAGGCAGCGATTATGCCCAGTAAAGAAGCGAGGGCAGTGGCGGCGAGAAGGCGTTCCGTGGCCGACGTGACAGAACGCCTCATTCCAGCATCGGACATCCCAACTCTGACTACACCGGCTCGGCCCTCGAAAACAGGCACCGCGATGTCCCGAATCAGGCCCTCCTCGGTATCCAGTATTTCCAGCTTGTATCTGTCCTGAGGCGCCGCCGTGTTGGCTGCGATCAAATCCTGCGGTACAGCCTGGCCCAAGGTATTTACTAGGACGTTCCCGTTCTGGTCCAGAACGATAACATAGCGCACGTCCTCGTTGTTCTCTACAGTATCGCGCAGCAGCTCGTACAGAGCATAGGAATTGTTTGTGAGAATAAGGTCGGTGGCGCGAGCCGACACGTCTCTGGCTATCGATATCCCTCGTTTCTCTAACTGCCTGCTGAGGGTATCGACCATGTTTTCCCTCACCTCCCACGTCATACCAACGCCGAGGAGCAGAATTGTGCCCAGCACGATACCCATGATCTTCGTTCGAACGGACACGCTATCGGTTTCGGCCAAGAAAAGCTGCCAAATGTTACTTAGCCTCACTCTGCAACCTCACCTTCGCGTCCATCTGGCGAATCGGATCGTAGGCTCGATCGTCGGGAATGACGAACCGATCGATCATTAGGTCATGCAATATAGCTTTTCCGGCGTCGTCCTCGTTCATCCTGAGCAGGATATCTCTCAGCTCCTGTTTGAAGTCCGCGTTGATCGCCGGATGGACGACAACTGGCGGACTGCCGTAAGGAGGGGACTTCCACACGATCCGCGTCTTGCCGCTATACTCCGGACTCTTGGCGATGGTATAGTCATAGACAAGACTATCTACCGCCGCCGCGTCCACCAGTTTTTCCGCCACGGCTTTGATCGAGTTGTCGTGGCTATAGGTGAAGACGTACTTGCTGAAGAACGAATCAGGCGTTTCCCCCATCTGGAAAAGCAGGTAGGTGGGAGCAAGGCGACCGGAATTGGAGAGCGGATCGGTGAAGGCAAACGTCTTGCCCTTCAAATCCTGCACTTGTCTAACGGAGCTATCGCGGGGCACGATAATGTAAGAGTAATACAACGCCTCGCCCCGAACTTCAGGCGCCACGAGCATCTCCATACCAAAATCCCTGTTGCCCTGGACGTACGCTTCGCTGCACACGAAGGCCAAGTCGGCGTTGCCCGAGCGCAACAGCTCGTTGATTTCCGCGTACGTCGACCGTTGCACCAGTTGGACTGGGCGATCGAGCTTCTTCCCCAAGTAATCCAGCATCTGATTGTAAGTGCGCAGGGTCTCCTTGGGCGAAATAACCCCGGCTATTGCCACTCGGAGGGCGGTTTTTCCGGGCCTAAGAGGCTTTGCCGGCAAATCCTGCGTGCCAGTATTTAGGCTCACCTTCTTGTATTGTGCGTTGCCTGCACAGCTTACAAGGAGGCCAAACAAGAGAAGTAAGACGATCAATTGATACCTTGTCCTCATAGCTCCGTTGCTCAGTTTTATGGCAACACCTCATTTCGGCGTGTCTCTTGAAAGCTTCGTGGTCACGGGCATATCGTATGGCGAACGCGGCGACCGAGCGTGCTCCTGAAGAACTTAAACGTGCAAAGCTGTTGATGAGTAGTTTAACGCACCTCTCGAAGTAGCGCAACTCGGTTGCGCTGGAGTAATTGTTCAGAAATGAGGGGATGAGTTATCAATTATGTTCGACGGACTTAGGGAATGCTAGCCGCGAAGAACTACTGCGGATAATCGCTCAGCAGCAACATCGAACGAAAGTGCCCTTTGTGCTAGGAACGATTAGTGCTTGATAAGACCATCTTGGATATACTTCAGTAAATAATGCATCTTCTCATCTCGATGCATCTTGTCACGTATCTTCGAGTATGATACTATTTGTGCGTCGTACAATATAGGTACCGCGAGCTTACCAGAGATGGAAACTCAACAGATTACGAATGCAAGGTACGATCCATACAGTGCGCACGAAGTAGTGGAGCAAAGAGGTGAGTGACAATGGTGGAACTCAGCGAATTGGCGGAGAGGCGAGTGGCGGAAATCGAACCTAGTGAAGGAAAAGTAGAACTTGTCACCGTGCTCAAGGCGGTGGCTGATCACAACAGGTTGGCTATCCTGGGTCTTCTCAGGAAGGAGGAGCTTTGTGTCTGCGAACTCGTCGAGGTGCTCCAGTTGCCACAGAATCTGGTATCGCATCACTTATCAGTGCTTAAGAAAGCAGGACTGGTCGCTTCCCGCAGAGATCAGGACGATAGCCGATGGATCTACTATTCGCTGAATCGCGAAGCGCTGGCAGCACACTTTCAAGCATATGAGCTATTCTTCGACCCCTGTAAGGCTGTGCCAGAACTCGACGGCATCGACCGCGAGGCTATCGCCGCTCGCTGGCAGCAATCTAACACCACACGGATGACACGACGTGCCACCAAGCGGCAATGTCCTAGGTAGCCTTACCTTCAGCTTTCAACTATCTATTCTTCCCAACTCTGAGGAAAAGAGGAGCGCTGTTACGAGCTTGGCCCGCTGGCAGCGCTCCTGTCGTAAATCCCGCCAGGGACGCGAGTGTCGTGTCACACAGGAATGTTAGCTTCGACTATGGCTCAACAAAGTCTCCCGACATCTTGAACTTGCCGTTCTGCGCCTGAACAAAACCGAGCGACCGCTGTATTAGGTGTTTGCCCGGAGCCAGTGTCACCTTGTAGGCAAGGCTGCCGTCCCAATCTTTGAGGGTTTCCAGGGCTGAGATGAAATTATCCCTGGTCAGGTCCTTGCCAGCACGCTTCAGGCCCTCGACGGTAACCTGTGCACCTGCGTAGCCCCACATGTGGATGAGACTGGGCTCTTCCTGTGGGTAGTATTTCTTCATTATTTCTCTAAACTGTTTGATTTGTGGATCGTCGCTATCGGGCAGCTTAAAGATCGTGGAGATGTAAACGCCATTCGCGGCATCTGGTCCCGCGAGCTTGAAGATCACATCGTCGAGTCCGACGAAGCTGGCAACTGTTGGAACGTTCCAACCAAGCTTCTTCCTCTCAGTGAGGATTTTGGCAAAGTGCTCCGGGGCGGCAAAGACGACAAGCGCATCGGGATTCGCTTCCTTAACCTTGAGGACCTGGGCGCTCACATCTACATCCTTAACCTCGTAACCCTGAGTACTAACAACCTGTTGGTTGTTCTTCTGCGCTCCCTCCTGCAAGCCACTCAGATCGTCTTTACCAGACTGATCGTTCTGATAGATCATGGCGAGCTTCGTGGCCTTGAAGTTCTGCTGAGCAAACTTCGCCAGAACCTGGCCCTCGCGGACGTAGTTGGGATACAGTGGGAAGACGTACTTGCTGGTGCTGTTGACGACCTTAGAGGCGCCACTGCCAGGGCCGATCAAAGGCACTTTCTGGTCGACAATATAGTCGACAACTGCCATGGTCGGGGCGGTACCTAGCGGATCGGCGATAGCAAACACATGGTCCTGCTCTACGAACTGCTTGACGACAGCCGTGGTCTTGGCTGGCTGGTAGCCGTCGTCTACCATCTTGAAGTTGATCTTACGGCCGTTGACACCACCGTTCTCGTTGACATACTTGTAATAGGCATCGGCGCCTTTGCCCATTCGGAAGTACGCCGACTCATTGCCGGTCATCGGCTGGTAGGAGCCCAGCAAGATCGAATCCGCAGTAACTCCAGGGACTGCCTCTGCCTTCTTCTCCGCCACAGGTTTGTCTGATGCAGCCGGCTTCTTCTCGGGCTCTGCAGCCGGCTTTTGCGAGGAAGCAGCTTGTGTAGGTTGGCTGCTAGTCGCGGGCTGTTGGGCACTTTGCGAACTGCAAGCGCTGACCACAACAGATACGACCAACGCCATGGTTGCCAGGAACGTAAGTGATAGCCTCTTTGCGGGCATCATCAACTCCCTTTTCCCCCTTATCTTCGAATAGCCTTTGAGTTCCGAAACATCGCTAGCCAAACCGATTCGGCCTTTTCCAAACACTAATGATGCAATGCAGCGTAGTCTGAGTTTGCTGTTGCTTCAGCACCTCCTTTCCGGTAAGAAGCGATGCCGATAGCCGCTCACTGGCCCAAGTACGAGCGCCTCACCTCGTCACTCTGCTGGAGCTCCTCAGCTGGGCCTGAAAGCACGATGTTTCCAGTTTGGAGCACGTAGCCCCATAATGAGCGATCGCTAAGGCCAAGAAAGCGTTCTGCTCTACCAAGAGAATAGTGGTTTTCTCTTCGACATTGATCGTCCGGATTATACTGAAGATTTCTGTGATGACCTTCGGAGCAATGCCGAGAGATGGCTCGTCCAGCAGAAGCAGCTTAGGTCTGGCCATGAGAGCCCTGCTTATGGCGAGCATCTGCTGCTCCCCTCCGCTGAGCGTTCCGGCTGGCTGCGACCTTCGCTTCCCAAGGATGGGGAAGTAGTCTGTAACACGATCCAGGTCGCCCTTGATGTTGCTCTTGTCCTTCCGGCCATAAGCTCCCATCTTGAGGTTTTCGAGGACAGAAAGGCCGGCGAATACGTGTCTGCCTTCTGGGACGTGGGCGACGCCCATGCCGACGATGCGTTCTGCTGGAACGCGGTCGATACGCTTGCCCCATAACTCTATCGTTCCGTTCAGGGGATGAACTACCCCAGAGATCGTGCGCAGAACGGTCGTCTTGCCCGCACCGTTGGCACCCAGGAGCGCCACGATCGAACGCTCAGGCACCTCCATAGAGACGCCTTTCAAGGCTTTGATCTTCCCGTAGGATGTTTCGACATCACTAAGCTTCAGCAAGGGCGTTCTTCTCCCCTAAATAGGCTTCTATGACTGCCGGATTGGACTGAATTTCCGCAGGCGCCCCGTGAGCGATGTTTCTCCCAAAGTCCAGCACGTAGATGCGCTCACAGATGTTCATCACTAGAGTCATATCGTGTTCGACGAGCAGCATCGTGATCCCAAACTCATTGCGGATTTGGCGAATCAGCCCGGCTAGTTCCTTCGTTTCTTGATTGTTCCTTCCAGCTGCCGGCTCGTCGAGAAGTATCAGCTTGGGATCGGACACCAACGCTCGTCCGAGCTCGATGATCTTCTGATATCCGAAAGGCAGATTCGAGACCACCTGGTCGAGCACACGGCTCAATCCGAGAATCTCGGCCACCCGGCAAGCCTTCACATATGCTTCCCTCTCAAAACGCCGAGCACTGGGGAAGGAGAGCATATTGGTCCACACGCTTCCAGTTCGGCAATGAAGGCCCACCATCATGTTCTGTAAGGTGGTCATTGTCTTGAACAGTTCGACGTTTTGGAAGGTGCGTGCGATGCCCAGCCCGATGATGTCGTGAGGCCTGCGCTGAAGAAGCTGATGCCCCTCGAAAACTAAGCTACCCTCGTCTGGGTGATAATATCTGCTGATACAATTGAAAAGGGTGGTCTTGCCTGCGCCATTAGGGCCGATCAAGCCGACGATTTCTCCCTGATTGACCTCAAGGCTCACCCTGTCAAGAGCTAGCAGTCCGCCAAAACGTACAGTAACATCACGAGCTTGCAGTTGCGGCATGGCTAATCAACTCTCCTTCACGCCTAGCAGATCTGTCCCGCTTGCCGGCGCATTTGCAGACTGGCTTTGCTCCGGCAACCTTCCCAATTGACCCATGGGTTTAGCCACGTGCTGCTCGATGTCCTTCGCGGTCGTCCTACCCGTAACCAGATCCAGCAAGCGAGACAGAAAGGCGCTGATGCCACCAGGCATGAACAGAAGCACGACTAGCAAGGCCGCGCCCATCAGAATGAACGATAGATCCTGGAGCTCACCGAGCACATAAGGCACCGTGACCATGAAGATGCCGCCAATAACTGAGCCAAGCACAGAGGCCAGGCCGCCGATTACGATCATAGTCAAGAAGTCGATTGATAACCACATGTTGAAGTTCTCCGGTGCCAGGAAGCGGACCAGACTGGCGAAGAGAGCGCCGGCAATGCCTGTATAGAAGGCAGACATGGTGAAGGCAAGCGTTTTATACCTCGCCAGGCTTATACCCATGGCCTGAGCGGCGATCTCGCTATCGCGCAAGGCTATGAACGCCCGACCAACGCTGGAGCGAAGAATGCTAAGGGCCAGCAACGACATCACGATAGTCACAGCTAAGACGAAGTAGAAGTAAGAGCGATCATCCAGGACAAAACCTGCCAGAGAAGGTTTAGGTACGCTCAATCCTGCCCGACCGCCCGACACGGAATCCATATTTTGCAGTATCTGCTCCACTGCAAGGCCGAATCCCAGAGTTGCTGTCGAAAGGTATGCCCCTGACAGACGCAAGGCTGGAATACCCAGGAGGAAGCCGACGATGCCGCTGGCGAGCCCTGCCACCAGCATTCCAACCCAGAAAGGAGCGCCCAGATCGGTAATCAGCCTGGCCGAGGTGTAGGCGCCGATAGCCAGAAAGCCGGCGTGCCCCACGGACATCTGCCCCGTGTACCCAGTGAGAATGTTTATTCCTAACGCGACGATCACGTATATACAGATGAGCGATAGTAGATAGGTGATGAAAGTCGTAGTGAAACTAGGAAGGAAAACCAGCACAACAAGGAGCGGTACCAACCAGAGAAGATGGTGTAGCCGAAAAGCCGTCATTATCCCTCTTCCTTTTACACCTTAGCCTGGATCCGACGCCCGAACACCCCGGTTGGGCGAACCGCAAGCACTACCACGATGAGCACGAACGCAAAGGTCGTTCGCAGCTCGGTGGAAATGAACTCTCCCGCCAGGTTCTCGGCCACACCAATGAAAAGCCCTCCCACAATGGCACCAGGAAGGCTGCCGAAGCCACCGAGCACTGCCGCAGCGTAAGCCTTTACAAGAACGTCTGACATCATATTGGGACTCAAATAGACGAGAGGAGCAAGAAGGATTCCTGCAACCGCAGCCAAGGCGCCGCTCACTCCCCAGGTAAGTGCGAAGATCCTGCTAACGTTCACGCCCATCAACCGAGCCGCCATCCTATCTTCCGCCGTGGCCCGCATTGCCAGCCCGGCCGTCGTGTAACGGAAGAACACGAACAGCACCGCGCTTATTATGAAACCGAAGGCGAGTATCCAGAGATGTCCCTGACCTATGACCACTCCGTTGACCGAAACAGGATCGGAGGGGAGAGGCGATGGAAACGCTTTGGTATCGCGACCCCAGATGGCTCCTGCAACACCGTGCAAGATCATATAGACACCCAAGGTAGCAATCATCAGGCTGAGCATAGAGGCATTCTTCATCGGTCTAATGGTTAGCCTATCCACCACCACCGCCAGAATCGCAGTAGTAACAATAGCCACAAGCGTTGCCAGCACGAAAGGGACTTTGAACTGGGAAATGGCCATAAGCGCTACGAAGGCCGCGACCATACCAAAGTCTCCCTGAGCGAAATTGACCACGTCCGTGTTCTTGAAGATCAGAACGAGGCCGAGGGCCGTAAGGGCGTAGAGGCTGCCGGCAGCCAATCCGCTTACCATCTGTTGAGCAATCACTGGCACCTCCTGAATCAAGTTCGCCTCAAGCATCGAAAGACCACTGTTGCTGACAGGATGTCGGAGTCCGCGCAGACTCCCCAATATACTATTGTACAAGCAGGTGTTATATCAGTGCATACTATATCGACACGGGTTATATCGACAAGCGTTGATGTTGCGTCAATATAGCACAGGTTTTGTGCTGTGTCAACAGCTTTTGTCGCTTGAGTCTAAAACGACTTGCGCCCAAAACACCAGACCAATTTCACGCGAGCTGAGAAAAGGTGTATACAAGTGGAGGTTGTATCATTGTATACTATATCGACGGCTGTTGTATCGACAGCAATTGATGTCGGGCAGTATAGCACAGGTTCTCGCTGCAGTCAACAGGTGTGCTCACTTGTTATGGATCGCCTGTGTGCTGGCAGGTGCACCGTTTCATCCCTCAAGGCCGAAAATAACAATGGAAAATGTATTGACATCGATTGATTTATATGCTAGTATAGGGCTCGCTTGGGCTATCCCCCACATTCGAGGCAGTGGGCTCACATCCGCTCAAATGCCTCGTCAAGGTCTTTGAAAGGAAGGTCCCTAACTGTGAAGCCAAGAGATAGGCTACTTATGGCGATCAAACATCAGCAGCCCGACCTGGTGCCCTTGTTCATCCGCTACGTCGGCGCTGTGAGCAGCAAACTCTCCCGCATTCACGGCATCGCCGGACGCGACCTAGAAATCAAGCTTGGCAACGACGGCGTGATCGTCCAGATCGGCATCAACGCCGAGTACAGCCATAAAGTGGTGCCCGATGGCGAGCGCTGGACTAGCGAATGGGGCGTTACCTACGAGGGTATGCGTGGCATCAGCCAGCCCGTTGACCATCCACTTAAGGAGCCAGATGTCTCGGGCTATATATGGCCCGATCCTCATAAGCCCGAGAGGATGGCCGAGATCAAACAGGCGATGGCCAGGTATCATAGCGACTACGCGGTGATGGTCGACCTCTCCTGCACCTTTCTGGAGGCAGGCTACGCGCACCTCCGAGGCATGGAGAAGTTCATGATGGATCTTCACCTCAGTCGGGACTTCGCCTGCCAGGTGCTGGATGGCCTCAACACCTATTACACTGCCCTCGGCGTACACGCCATTGAGCAGGGAATCGACATCATTCGAATCGGCGACGACATCGCTGGACAGAATGGTATGCTCGTGCCCCCGAAGTTGTGGCGCGAACTGGTAAAGCCGCGAATGGAATCGATGATCCACGCCTTCAGGAAAGCCAACCCAAACATCATCGTCAAATATCACTCGTGTGGCGATTTCAGCGCTATCATCCCCGATCTCATCGACCTGGGCGTCGACTTCATCGGGACGATGCAGCCCTGCGGCCAACAGGTGGATATGGCAGCCATTAAGGCGAAATACGGCGACAAGCTGGCCTTTCTGGGCGGCCTGGACACACAGCAGCTTCTGCCAAACGGCTCGCCCGAAGAGGTGCGGGAGGCTGTGAAAGACGTCCTGCGTAGCTACGCGCCAGGCGGCGGCTACGTTTTTATGCCAGGGCACTACGTCAACTTGGACGTGCCGCTAGAAAACGTCTGGGCGCTGCTCTCGGCGGTGCACGATTACCGCAGGTATCCTTTGAACTTCGATTAGCCAGCTGAGGCAAGAAGAAGCTTGAGGTGTTCTTCATGGAGATATCTACACAGGACGGTGAACGCTCAATGGCTGAAATAATGAAATCAGGAACCCTGGAGAAGCTAGCGCAGGCCGTGCTAGAGGGGGCAGCGGAAGACGCCAAGAGACTTACAGAGAAAGCCCTGTCAGAGAGCTTACCCCCAAACACGGTTCTCGTCGAAGGGCTCTCGGCAGGAATGACAGTAGTGGGCGGGTTGTTCCGCCGCAACGAGATGTTCATCCCAGAGGTGCTGCTGTCAGCCCGAGCGATGCGTTTTGGTATGGAAGTGCTTCGGCCTCTACTGGCAGAGACGGGGGCCAAGCCTGTGGGCAAGGTGATCCTGGGAACGGTAGCCGGCGACCTGCACGACATCGGCAAGGATATCGTGCACATGATGCTGGAAGGAGCCGGCTTTCAAGTGTTCAACCTGGGCATCAACGTGGAAGCTCATAAGTTCATCGAGGCCTTCCAAGAACACAAGGCACCAGTCATTGCGCTTTCCGCCCTCCTGAGCACCACTATGCCGCAGCAGAAGGCGGTAATCGAGGCATTCGAGAAGGCTGGCTTGCGCGGCGAGGTAAAGATACTGATCGGTGGGGCGCCTGTCACTCAAGAATACGCCGATAAGATAGGGGCAGATGGTTTCGCTCCTGATGCCGCTTCGGCAGTACTGAAAGCAAAGGAACTCCTTGGAATCAGCTAATCTCCTACTTAATTGCGAGGTGTCGTTGTGACAAAAGCGATGACTTCACGGCAGCGCGTGCAAGTGGCGCTCGACCATCGCGAACCTGACAGGGTGCCGCTTGGCATTTGGTCGACGCTCGACGGCTACAAGAGACTACGATCCTATCTCGGTCTCCCAATCGCTGAACAATATCCCGTCGGCTCCACTACATGGTCACGTGACGTTCCCGTCGAGTTCGACGTTATCGATAAGCTCGGCCTGGACGTCATCAGGGTCTGTGGACGATGCCCCGGCGGCAAATCCCTGGAGAAAACTCCCGATGGCCTGTGGATCGACGAGTGGAGCGTCAAGAGAAAGCTCGTCGAGCATCCTTCGGGAACGTATCTCGAAATCGTCAATCCGCCCTTGAAGGACGCCACTGTAGATGACCTGGCGGATTATCCCTGGCCAGACCCATCAGACCCGGCAGTGTGGGAAGGGCTTGAAGAGAGAGTGAAACGCCTCTACGACGAGACCGACCTGGCCATCCTGGCTCAATTCGGCAGAGGTGGTATCTTCGAGCAGGCCAAGTACCTCCGCGGCTACGACACCATTATGTACGATATGGCCGCAAATCCAGAATTTGTTATTGCCCTCTTCGACAAGCTGACGGAGGTCGAGATGAAGTTCAACGAGATCGGCATCGGTCTCATCGGCCAGTACATCAACATCCTTCGCCTTTCGCCCGAGGACCTGGCCACTGGCGACAGCACCTTCGTCTCGCCAAAAATGTTCGAGCGCATGCTCAGACCCTATTACAAGCGCAGCTTCTCCCTCGCCAGAAAACTCTTGAAAGAGAAGAATCCTCAGGCGAGGCTGCAGTTCCACAGCTGCGGCGCCGTTTATCCGTTGCTGAACGCACTCATCGAGGACGGAATGGAAATCTTCGATCCGTTGCAGCCGAGAGTGGCTGAAGGCTCTAGGCCTGCCAGGCTCAAGCAAGCCTTCGGAGACCGCATCGCTTTCTGGGGAGGAATTGACGTTCAGGTCACGCTTCCACGCGGCACCAAAGAGGAGATCGCCAAGGAGGTCAGGACGAGGATCGCGGAAGTGGCGCCAGGCGGAGGTTATATCCTCAGCTCCTCACACCGCATCCAACCAGATATCCCTCCTGAGAACGTCGTCGCGATGTATGAAGCAGCCAAAGAACACGGGGAATACCCGATAAAAGCATAGTGCGGGGAGATATGCATGGAAATCTTTGAGCAAATCAGCAATGCCGTCATCGAGGGCGAGTTCGGCGAAATCACAGACCTTGTGCAGAGTGCGCTCGATCAGGGAATCGGAGCCAACGAAGTCATCCGAGAGGGCCTGTCGAAGGGAATGACTGAGGTGGGACGCCGCTTCCGCGAAGGCGAATATTTTATGCCTGAGGTCCTGGTTTCCGCCAAGACCATGAACACCGCGCTGTCGATACTGAAACCACTTCTCGTCGGCGATACCACCCAAGAGAACGTGGGAACCTTTCTTATCGGCACCGTCAAAGGCGACGTGCACGACATTGGCAAGAATATGGTATCCATGATGATGGAAGGCGCTGGCTTTAGAGTGATCGATATTGGCGTCGACGTAAAGCCAGAGGTCTTCGTGAAAGAGATAACGGAAAAGCAGCCCGATGTCGTTGGACTTTCAGCCTTGCTCTCCACGACGATGATCTCGCAGAAAGAGACCATCGAGGCGCTCAAAGAGGCGGGCGTACGAGATAGAGTGATCGTTCTTGTTGGAGGAGCTCCTGTCGACCAAAACTGGGCCAACACTATTGGGGCAGACGGATATGCTCCCAATGCCAGCGTAGCGGTTGAGAAGGCGAAGGAGCTACTGCAGCGGCGACCCCACAGCTAGCTCGATCTAGATGAAGGGAGAGACACATGACCCGCTTAGCGCTAGTAATAGATTTGAACAAGTGCATTCTATGCCACGCTTGCACCGTATCCTGCAAGATTCATCACGACCTGCCGCTCGGGCAGTTCTGGAACGAGGTCTTCACTGTCGGGCCAAGCGGAGAGTTCCCGCACACGTCTCTGTATGGATTCCCCAAAGCATGTATGCAATGCGACAAGCCCGCCTGTGTTTCCGTTTGTCCAGCAAGGGCCACGGAAAAGGACAAGGAAACTGGGGTGGTCAAAATCTACGAGGACAAGTGCGTTGGTTGCCGCTCCTGCATCGTGGCCTGCCCTTACGGTGCGCGTGCCTTCGACGAGACTAAAGGAACGACGTTCAAGTGCGAACTCTGCCCAGAGAGGCGCGAGCAAGGCAAGCAACCCATCTGCGTCGAGACCTGTGTCGGAGGAGCGCGAGTCTTTGGCGACATCGACGACCCAAACAGCGAAGCCTACAAGATCGTTCACGAAAAACACGCGGTCAGGTATCTGGAGCATCTGGGCACAGAGCCCTGCACCAGCTACGTGCCAGCCTAGCTTCAGGACAACGTTCTCTGATTGGCCAGAGACGAAACAGGGGATGAAACATGAAAAGACGAAGAGCCAACACGTGGGACATTAGGATCGCCTCTTATCTTTTCCTGGCGGGCGTTGGCGCCGGAGCATTCGGGTCGCTGGCACTGCTCGATTACCTCGAAGGGGGCAAGCTGCACCTTCCCACCAGCATCACTGCCCTGCTCTCCCTCCTGCTCATAGGCATCGGAACCTTGCTGCTAGTATCGGACCTGGGAAAGCCACTGCGCTTCTGGCGAGTGCTGTTGAACCCGATGAGTTCTATGCTTTCGGTTGGCGCCTGGATACTGATCTTGTTCGCCCTCACGATGCTGGGCTACCTGGGCTTCGGGGGACCAGTGTTCAGCCTTGGTGGTGTGGTATTCGCGATAGCAACAGCAGGATACACAGGAATCCTGCTGGGAGTAATAAAGGCTAGGCCATTCTGGAATAGTCCCGCGCTTCCACTGCTGTTCGTGACATCGGCCTTTTCCACTGGCATAGCGGTTGTGACGGTGCTCGCCTCAGCGCTGGTGATCTACGGCCTGGACGCGCAGAGCTCGCACCTGCTCTCGCAGGTCGATCTATGTCTGATCGTCGCCGAGCTAGCAATCATTGGTTTGTACTTGACCATCATGAACAATTCCGCCGCGCCTGCGGCCAGGTCGGTTGAGATGTTGCTGAGAGGGAAGCAAGCCAACACATTCTGGGGCGGGCTGATCTTCGCCGGTCTGGTGGTACCGCTCGTTCTCGCCCTCGCCAGTTCCGAAGGGGTAACGAACCTGCTCTCCTCGATTCTGGTGCTGATAGGAGGGTTCTCTCTCAGATACACATTCCTGGCGGCAGGAACTCGTGCACTCCTGCCAGGGGAGCCCGCCGAGGCAAGTTACCTGTGACGTGGTGGATAGAAGGGAGGCCTTTATGATCGTAGCGACTGGGAACGAAACCCAAGCAAGCAGCATAACCTCTGCTCAATTCAATACGAATACGTCGCAGACGCGCGTTTACATAGAGGGTGACGAGAAGAAGGGCGGCTACATCGCCAGCCATTGCCTGCAATGCGTATCGAACTGCGGCCTCCGAGCTTTCGTTAAGGATGGGAAAGTACGTTACCTCGAAGGGAACCCCCTCGATCCTAACAGCAGGGGCCGAATGTGCGCCAAAGGGCAGGCTGGTGTCCAGCAGATTTACGATCCTGATCGCGTGAAGAATCCCCTGGAAAGGGTTGGTGAGAGGGGAAGCGGCAAGTGGCGTGACATCTCATGGGACGAAGCCATGCAGAAGATATCCAGCAGGCTGCGGAGGCTGCGAGACAGCGGACATCCTGAACAGTTCGTGTTCTACAGCGGCCGCAACATGCAGGCCGGTTACACTACTCGCTTCACCAATGCCTTCGGCAGTCCCAACCATTTCAACCACGACAGCCTTTGCGCATCAGGACGCCAGATGGCCACGTTACTCACTTACGGAGACACCTGGCCTCAGATGGACATCGAGAACGCCCGCTACGTTCTGCTGTTCGGCTTCAGCGCCTTCGACGCGGGGATTTGCTTCGTTCCTGCCGCCCAGAGGCTGGTAAACGCTTTGAGCAAAGGTGCGAAGCTCGTCGTCGTGGACCCCAGGCTGAGCAAGACGGCCGCCAAGGCCAGCGAATGGATTTCCATCGCGCCAGGGACCGATGCAGCCCTGGCTATGGGCATAATGAACGTCATAGTCTCCGAGGGCCTCTACGACCGCGAATTCGTGGAACATTGGACCGTCGGGTTCGATGATTTCGTCGAGAAGGAGTTGAAGCGCTTCACACCAGAGTACGCATCGAGCATTTGCCGCGTGCCAGCAGAGAAAATCGGGGAGCTAGCGTGGGACTTCGCCACAACGAGGCCGGCCGTTGCGGATGCGATGCGAGGAGTGTCAGCTCATACGAATGGCACCGTGTCCATACGCGCAGTGATGGCGCTAAACGTCTTGCTTGGAAATATCGATGACATCGGTGGAATGAACCTGGACTTCGGCTGGTGGAACATCGGCCTGGGCGCTGTGGATCCCGTCCCACCGGCTCCCAAAGAGACGCGAAGGCTGGACCGTCTGGGCACTTCGCAGTACCCGCTGGCCGCCGTGCCTATCCAGCAGCAAATCCTCCCCTCGATCGCCGAGCGAGATCCGTACCCGGCCGACACCGTGATGCTGTATCACTCGAGTCCAGCCTACGCCATGCCTGACCCGAAGAAACAGATGAACATACTCAAGAATCCCGACAAAGTTCCATTCATCATCTCTGTCGATCCCTTCATGGGAGAGTCGACGACGTTCGCCGATATCGTCCTGCCAGAAGGCACCTACCTGGAGAGATATGATGCTGTTTCCTGGCCATACAGCCTGCAATTTACCCCATACGTTTTCCTTCGCAAACCCGTGGTTCCCCCGCAACTCGAATCGAGAATGGTGAAAGACATCTTGAGAGAGCTAGCTCATCGCATAGGCGGGGGCATGGAACAATACTTCGCCGACGACGCCGTAGCTTATCATCGAAAAGAGATCGAGGGAATCACAAACGGGCCGTCGTGGGATGAGATAGTTAAGAATGGCGTGTGGGTGGCCCCTGCGAAGCGCGAAACCCAAAGGTTCAGAAAGAACGGCTTCTTTACCCCCTCAGGCAAGATCGAGCTCTACAGCAAGCGGATGGATGATGCTGGATTCCCCCCTTTCCCAACCTATGTTCCGGTAGCTACCCATGACGCCGAACGCCGGCAGCAATACCCATTCTGCTTGATAACCTACAAGGTGGCGATGCACAACCAGTCGCGCACAGCTAACGTGCCGTTCCTGGTCGAGGTTATGGACCGTAATTATGCCGAGATAAACCCGAAGTCGGCCGCGAGCCTTGGAATTCGCGACGGCGACGAAGTGTACGTCGAATCCGAAATCGGACGCATCGAAGGGGTTGCACGCTTGACCAATGAGATTAGACAGGATACTATAGCGATATCCCATCACTTTGGCCATTGGGAGTACGGTAGGGTTGCGAAGGGCCGAGGCATTAGCCCGAATCCAATCGTGGCCTGCAACGACGATGGCATCGGCGCCCCGGCGGCCTTCAACAGCACCCTCGTCAGGGTCTATAAGAAGTTAAAGTAGCCATAAAAGCACAGCAAAGCCAAGAGGAGACAGCCAGTAATGTTGCGAACCACTATATTCAGCGAGAAGCGAGAAGTGACGATAGCACGAGACCTGCCGACCATCCTAATCGGCGAGAGGATCAACCCAACTGGCAAGAGGAAGCTTGCCACAGCGCTTATGGAAGGAAACTGGGATTATGTGAAAGAGATGGCCATCAAGCAGGTTGAGGCTGGAGCCCACGTGCTGGACGTCAACGTTGGCGTCGGCGGCATCGACGAAGCGGAGTATCTGGTAGCTGCCATCAAAGCCGTGTCTGAGGCAGTCGACGTGCCTCTCTGCATTGACTCTTCGGATCCAAAGGCCCTGGCCGCTGCCCTCGGGTCTTATAAGGGGAAGGCGCTGGTGAATTCTGTCACAGGAGAGGAAGGCAGCCTCGAAACAGTGCTTCCCCTGGTAAAGCAGTACGGAGCAGCCGTTATCGCGCTATGCATGGACGAGCATGGATGTGCCGTGGATGTCGAGGGCCGCACAGCTGTCGCTAGAAAGATTATCGACAGGGCGGACCGACTGGGCATCCCTCGTGAAGATATCATAGTAGACTGCCTTACCATGACAGTTGGAGCCGATTCCAAGGCTGCGCTGGTGACCCTCGAAGCAACAAGCCGTGTTGTCGCGGAGTTTGACGTGAACATAACGTCGGGCGCCAGCAATATCTCCCACGGGCTTCCGGTGCGCGAGGTGATAAACGCCGCTTTCCTGGCGATGATGATTGCTGCCGGTTTGACGGCGCCCATCGTCGACCCCACTGCCCCTGGGATAACTCAAGCGATTCTTGCAGCCGACTTAGTGATGGGCCGTGATGACTACGCCGCTCGCTATATTCGCCATTATCGCAAAATGATGAAGGCGGCGGCTGCTCGCGCGAATTGAGGTAATTTGTCAGGGAGGACAACATGACGAAGGACGAAGTCAAGGTTGAGGTATTCGAGAAAGTGTCGTGCTGTGGCGGTGGCGCCTGCGGCCCCAATGCCGATCCTGAGGCAGTCGCCTTCACGGAAGCAACTTGGAGCCTTCGAAGAAGGGGCATCCCCGTTCATCTCTACTCTTTGCCCGCAGATGTCAAAGTCTTCGCCGAACACCCGCTGATCAAGAGGCTGATTTCCGAGAGCAAAGGTCCGCTGCTGCTTCCGATCACGATAGTGAACAACATTGTCGTCAAAGTCGGCTCCAATCCTACTCTCGCAGAACTCGAAGACGCCCTCGGAATGAACAATCAGCCGGTCCAGGAAGGAACTTCCGCATGAGCACAAACTTTGCCTTTGTTTCAGGTAAAGGCGGAGTTGGCAAGACCTCTATTGCCTGTGCCATAGCTTTGTATCACGCCGAACACGGCGAGTACACGCTCATTGTCACGACCGACCCCGCTCCCAACCTTTCCGACGTCTTCGAGCAGCCCATAGGGCACAACATCACCGCGATCAACAGCGTCGAGCGTCTCTCCGCGATTGAGATCGACCCAGACATCACCGCCGAAGAGTATCGGGAGCGCTATCTGGCCCCGCTGCGCGAGATTCTTCCACCAGAGATGGTGGCAGTAGTTGCCGAGCAACTGGCCTCTCCCTGCACCTCGGAAGTAGCCTCCTTTGACAAGTTTGCCGATTTCTTCGAGGCGTCCGGGGTCGACTTTATCGTTTTCGACACGGCCCCTACTGGCCATACAGTTCGCCTCCTGGAACTGCCCGCAGATTGGACGCGGCATATTGATCGCCTCACTGAAGGTGGACATTCGTGCGCTGGGGCAGTTGCTAATATTAAGGAGTCAAGGGCCAAATATGATCGAGCAGTCGCGGCGTTGAGGAACCCCGAGCAGACGTCGTTCATATTCGTCGTGCAGCCGGAGGCGACGCCCATTGCTGAGACAGAGCGCACGCTCTCACAACTGGAGCGGGTAGGAGTGACGGCGAAAGAGTTGATTATCAACGGCATCATACCATCGGAACAGTGCGAAGTACCCTTCTTCCGGAAGCGGCGCGAAATGCAAGACCACTACATCGAAGAGATACACCGTCGCATCCCGCTGCCAAGCAAGTCCCTTTACTTTTTCGATGAAGAGGTCAAGGGTCTGGAAATGATACGTAAGGTTGGAAGGACACTTAATCAGAATGGACAGCTTAGTACGTCCCAATAGGAAAGACGGCGTGGTGGATATCATCAAGCCAGGGCCTAAGGGTGATAGGATGGTATTCTTCGCTGGCAAGGGTGGTGTCGGCAAAACTTCGACGGCGTGTGCGACTGCCGTCTGGCTGTCCCGCGCCGGGTACCGCACTCTCCTCTTGACTACCGATCCTGCTTCCCACCTCAGCGACGTATTCGAGCAGCCGGTTACAGATAAGGTGCGGGAACTCGGTGGCTTGCCTGGATTATTCGCGGCGCGGATTGATCCGAAGCGCGCGGCGGAAGACTACAAGCAGCGCATACTTGACGACATGAAGGGTAAACACTCCGCGGATGTGCTGGCCGTCGTCGAAGAGGAACTCGACGCACCGTGCACCGAGGAAATGGCGACCTTCGACCTCTTCGTCTCTTATGCCAGTTCCACCGAGTACGACGTGATGGTCTTCGACACCGCGCCAACGGGACACACCCTCAGGCTGCTCCAGCTTCCCATCGAATGGAGCAAGCAGATTCAAGTCAAGGTATACGCGTCGGTAGACAGTCAGCAAGCAGGGGAGACGACTAAGGCGAAGTTTGGTCAGGTGATAGATCGCATGCGAGATGTTAGACGCACGACGTTTTCCTTTATAATGTATCCTGAGGCCACTCCCGTCGTCGAAGCGTATCGGGCGGCTCGTGACATCGAGACGTTAGGTATCAGCGTAGGATTCGTCATAGCAAATCAAGTGCTTCCCGAAGAGCATTGCACCAACGCCTATTTCAAGAAGCGCTTCGCGATGCAGCAAAAGTACCTTCAGGAAATGAAAGACCGCTTCGGCGTGCCGATTCTGCAAATGCCCCTGCTGGAGCACGACGTCAGAGGTATTAGCACCTTGATCAGAATAGGAGACGTGCTCTTCGGCCAACCAGTCAGCCCACACTCAAGGGCGACATCAGCACCATTGTGACGTGGACAATACCTGCCAGGTAGCGAGAGGCCGATTAGCTATAAGATCAAGTGATCGTGCCTGAATCTCGTTCAACTGAAACTGAGTAGTTTCCAAGACTGCGCTGGCACAATCCGCACTTTCCCGCAAAATTCCTTATTGAATACTGCTTCGTCTTCTTGTATACTGTGAACCGCTAGGCAACCCTCGATTGTATACCATTATGGGTGAAACCTACCTTCAAATCGAGACCAATGGAGGTCAAAATGGATGACCACTCGGTGTCTTCGGTTGACCAGCGGCGCATAATCCTCATTTGCGTTGCGCTTGCGATCGCACTGCTTATCATCGTGGCCTTCCTCGGTGGTTGCACCGACCAGAAGGCAACGCCCACGTCCAAGCCAGCAGCAGAGGTCGCTCCTGCCAGCGCAACGCGCGTTGCCCAACCGACAGCAGCTCAGGGCGCGGCTTCGAAGACAGGACAGGCCGAAACCGCGAAGCCCCAGGCCACAGATGCGTCCAAGCCAGCCGCTACCCCACAGGCTAAGGAAACGCCAGCAGCAGTCGTTCAGGAGAAAGGGGCCGGGCCAAACATTCCCCACTCCCCCAAAGGACGTGACGACTGTCTAGCCTGCCACTCCAGACTGGTGGTGTGGCCCGTGCCTGCAAGCCACGAAGGCCGCGGCAATGAGACATGCCAGGCTTGCCACAAGCCTTTGGCGGGCGGCCCACCAAAGATCGCCCATACACTGGACGGGAAGTCGGACTGTGTAGCGTGCCACGGCGAAGGCAAGCTAGTCAAGCTGCCGCAGAGCCACGCGAAAAGGACGTCTTCCAACGTGTGCGTTGTTTGCCACCAGCAGACTACCACGCCCACTACTATCGCGCATACGTTAGAAGGCAAAACCAACTGCACGCAGTGCCACGGCGATGGCAAGATAGTGGCGTTGCCAGCGAGCCACGCCGGCAGAACCGAGCAGATGTGCCAGGTCTGCCACACGCAGACGACGACACCCACAAAGATCGCGCACACTCTGGAGGGCAAGACGAATTGCACCGGTTGTCACGGCGACGGCAAACTGGTGAAGCTGCCGCAGAGCCACGCCGGCAGAACCGAGCAGATGTGCACGCTCTGTCACACGCAAACGACTCAACCCAACACGATCGCACATACGTTGGAAGGAATGACAAACTGCACATCGTGCCACGCCGATGGCAAGCTAGTGCCGTTGCCAGCAAGCCACGCCGGCAGAACGGAGCAGATGTGCCAGATTTGTCACGCGCAGACGATGCAGCCGCCCACCATCGCACACACGTTGGAAGGCAAAGTCAACTGCACGCAGTGCCACGGCACTGGGAAGCTAGTGGCGCTACCGGCTTCTCACGCCAAGAGGACGGAGCAAATGTGCGCCGTGTGTCACACGAAGACTATGGATCCGCCAAGGGCACCGCACACCACATCTGACAAGCCTTCGTGTATCGCGTGCCACGACGGCAAGAAGGTGAAGGCGGCGCCAGCGAATACCCACCAGGGTAGGACCGACCAGATGTGCGCTATCTGCCACGCGCCTGTCTCAGGAGGCGTTCCAAAGATACCGCACACGCTAGAGGGCCGCTCTGACTGCACGATGTGCCACACGAAGCAGTAGCGCCGTGGTCATCTAGTCTACCAGAACTCAAAGCGGCTCCCTATTAGGGAGCCGCTTTATTAATCGAATTGACGACCAGACCGACTGCTCTAATCAGCGCTTGCCCAGACACAGGTTATACTGATCGATTGCCTGCTGGAATCGGCCAGTCTTCATGAAGGCGTCTCCGAGCGCCCGATGGGCAGGAAGACAGCCAGGGTTGGAAGTCAACAGCGCTTGCAATCCTTCGATAACGCGGTCAATTAGCTCAGGCGATGACTTGACCAAGAGCTCGAACTCCTTCACCGCCTCTTCGGTTCGGCCTGAGCGGTGGTAGATCAGCGCAAGCTCGATGTGAGCCTCAAAGTCCTCCGGGTTCGCCGCAATCCGCTTGAGACAGGCTGATTCCAGAGCCGAGCTAGACTGTGGCGGCGCAGCAAGCCCTCCAATCTCGGCCAGCGCCGCGTTGATTCTGGCCTCTGCTTCTTTGTCGAGCTCGATATCTTCGGTGAGAAGCTGGTTCCATTCTTCGTCGTACACCTCTGATTCCTGGAGTTCTGACCCTTGCGCGCTTGTCGAGCCTGAGGACACGGAGTCAAGCAAGGTCGCCTCGCCAAAGTCCTCTTTCACCTCAGAGGCTCCCTCACGGTAAGCCTCCGTGTCTTCTATCGAAGATAGCTCCGCTGGCTCCTCTTCGCCTATGCCATCGAAATCGAGACGAATGGACGGCTCCTCTGACACGTCTTGTGAAATCAATTCGAGTTCCTCAGGGGCCAGCCCTTCCGAAGTCAGGGGCTCGATATCGAGATTGAGTGAAAGGTCGTCTGACAAATGCAAGCTATCTGCATAAGGCTCACTGTTGGTTACATCGAGAGGTTCCTCGTCTGCGCTGAAGTCGGTTCTTGCGAGCGCGGCAGAAAGGTCGTCGAGCCCCTCAAACTCAGGTATCTCGACTTCAATTCTTGTGAGGTAGGCTATCACGCTGCTGCCGTCGAGAAGCTGGTCTGCGATGTTGTTCTCGGGATCGAGAGCCTGAGCGCAGCGCAAGAGCTCCTCTCCCTGTTCTTTCTGCCCTGATGCAAGCAGGGCATGTCCCACGATTATATTTGCCTTGAGGCAATCTGGCGAGTCCTGTAGCGCTTGTTGGCAGATGGAGTTCGCTTCATCATAGCGCCCACTTTTCCACAGGGCCTCGCCAAGTGCAACAAGCAAATCAAGCCTGCCTGGTTGCGCATCTGAGGCGGACCGAAACTCCTGTGCGGCTCGGTCGTAAAGCTCGCCGCGGGCATAGATTCGCCCTAGGGCGCCTTTAGTCAAGTGTACTTCCCGTTGCGAAATGCGGTGCATTTCGCTCCTCAGCTCCTCGTGGCCTGGACTCAGTTCGAAGGCACGCTCCAACTCCCACTGTGCCGCCTCAGCATCCCCCTTGTCTTCCTGAAGTATGCTGAGCGCCCAGCGTGCGACCAGGTTTTCTGGATCGGCACTTAATACTCGCCGGAACGTGTCCTCTGCCTGCTCAACCATCCCCTTTTCGCGGTACGCCTCGCCGAGCAGGCAATGAGCTTCAACGTTCTTAGGGTAAGAGCACAGCACGTGGAAGCAAAGGTCGATGGCGCGGTCGGTTGCTCCAGCAAGGATTGCCTCTTTAGCTGCCTCCAGACAGCCTCGCAACGTCGTCAAAGCCAACCTCCGAACTACTGCTATTGCCAGGGAATTATAGCATAGCACAAATGGAATGCAGCATCAATTTACCCAAAAGTACCACCACGCCCACTCCGTGGTCAGGGAGCTATAGATGGGCCTGATCAGATTCTAGCACGAGAATAGGTGAACCGCAAAGACCGCCAAGAGCGCAAAGGAAATGACAGAAAATCTTTGCGTCCTTTGCGGTGACTGTCCAGAGGTTTTCGTCCTCGGTGGCGCCCCAGAGAGGGGCATAGAAAGCTGGTGTGAAACGCGTCGGCAGATGTGCCTGCCGCTCTGGTTGCAATTGCTGGAGTGAGTGTGCTATATTGTCCTTGATGGTTATCGAAGGACATCCGTTAACCGAAGGCGACGCGGACGGCGTGCAGCCTTTCATAATGACAAGTGAGAAGGTGTGGCGAGAAGACGGCAGGTACCTCATCTATTACATCTTCAAGAGAGCACCCGAGACGCTTGTCGTCGAAGGGCAGCGAGCCGACCCGAAAAGCGTACAGGATTAGCTTCAATGTCCGAGATGCGCTGGGACCCAGTCCTAGAGGAGTGGGTAATCACGGCCACAAATCGCCACAACCGAACCTTCCTACCTCCCAAGGATTACTGCCCTCTTTGTCCTACCATTCCAGGGGTCGCTCCGACTGAGGTTCCATCCGCTGATTACGAGATAGCCGTATTTGAGAACAAGTTCCCATCGATGCGAGCCGTGCCTCCAACACCTGTCGTGGAAGGGACTGACGTGTACAGAGTAAAGCCAGCCCAGGGGCTGTGCGAAGTCGTGCTCTATTCGGCCAGGCACGAGGGAAGTCTGACCGACTTGAGCGTCGCGCAGATTACGCGGTTGATCTATGTCTGGGCGGATCGCTACGAAGAGTTGGGCAGCCTAGACTTCGTCGACTACGTCTTCATCTTTGAGAATAAGGGAGAAGTGATTGGCGTAACCGTCCCCCATCCGCACGGCCAGATATACGCGTTCCCATTCATTCCTCCGAGAATCCAGCGGGAGTTGGAGGCGGGTCGGCGCTATGTGGAGCGCACGGGGCGATGCCTGTTCTGTGACATCGTGCGAGAGGAGATGGCCGACGGCCGCCGCCTGGTCGCGCACAGCGAATCTTTCGTAGCCTTCGTTCCTTTTTCTGCTCACTATCCTTACGAACTGCACGTCTACGCTAGAGATCATAAGCTCTCTCTCAGCGATTTCGACAGCCGCCAGAGAATCGACCTGGCTCGGATACTGAAAGTTGTGCTGACCAAGTTTGACAATCTGTGGGGCTTCCCTTTCCCGTATATAATGGTGATGCATCAGAAGCCCACTGACGGAGGTTCTCACGACAGCTATCATTTCCATATCGAGTTTTATCCACCTCATCGAGCCAGGGATAAGTTGAAGTACCCTGCTGGGACGGAGGTGGGAGGAGGGGTATTTGTCAACGATACCCTGCCCGAGGAGAAGGCAGAGGAATTGAGGCAGGTCGAGCCCAGGAGTTGACCTCCGTCAGGCCATCGAGTAGCCGCCGTTGACGCTCAACGACTGTCCCGTGATGAAGCTGGCTGCGTCGGAGGCAAGGAAGACTACGGCGTTGGCGATGTCCTCTGGTTTCCCCAGCCGACGTATGGCGTAGCTCTTGACCACCTGATCGACGTTATCGCCCAGGAGACCCATCGCCAAGGGCGTCTCAATCGTCCCCGGCGACACCGAGTTAACGTTGATGCCGTACCGCCCTAACTCCTTGGCGAGCGCCTTAGAGAAAGCGATGATGCCCGCTTTTGCGGCGGAGTAGGTGACGAGCCTGGCTTCACCTATCTTCCCCGCATCAGAAGCGATGCTAACGATCTTGCCGTAGCGACGATCGATCATGTGCTGTACGACGGCGCTGGCACAGTTCATTGCTCCGAGAAGGTTCACATTGATGTCGATGTCCCAATCCTTCCTGGTCGACTGCGCGAAGAACTTGTGGAAGGCGGTTCCAGCGTTGTTCACCAGGATGTCGATCTGGCCGAACTCGGTCAGGACCTTGTCGACCATCGCTCGAACCTGGGCTTCATCGGTGACGTCTGCTTGAATCGAGATTGCCTCACCGCCGAACTGATTGATCTCGTCGGCGACGTCCGCGGCAGTGGCGGGATTCTTGTCGGCGACGGCCACACGGGCGCCTTCATTTGCGAAAGCCAGGGCGATTGCACGGCCGATTCCCTGGCCGCCTCCGGTGATCAAGGCAACTTTGCCTCGCAGGTTAAGCTCCATAGCAAACCTCCTGGGAAAGGAAGTAATGCACGGTAGAAATCGCCTCGGGTGGGGCATTGATGGGCGACCTGGACTGCGGGGACCAGAATTGGTGGAGCTGAGGGGATTCGAACCCCTGGCCTCTACAATGCGAGTGTAGCGCTCTCCCGGCTGAGCTACAGCCCCGGCTTGGCTTTGTGCACGATCACATCGTTTCATTAGTGAGCGAGCTGCTTAGATATTATACGGGATTGGCGCCGATGGCGTCAAGGCGCTGGCAGGGGGCGCGGCAACTCTGCCAAAGGCATAGCCACATGCCGCTTGTAAGGCGGTATGTGCTATGCTATTATGCGCCAGTGAGCTAGAGCGCGGTTTTCTCCGCTGAATCGGTGTAAAATATTAGTATTACATGCAGTCGTGGACGACGAAGCAAGGTGTCAACTCTTAGGACAAATAGGCGAAAAGCTAGAGAAACGAAGTTGAGAATAGGCCTCATCGCGGACACCCACGAGGCCGGTGATCCTCTGACGCTGATACGCTTGCTAGGAAGGCAGCGATGTGATCTCAACGTCCACCTCGGGGATATCGGCGGCTCGGAATACACTTCCAAGCT
This sequence comes from Chloroflexota bacterium, assembly GCA_023480885.1. Lineage (GTDB taxonomy): Bacteria > Chloroflexota > UBA6077 > FW602-bin22 > JACPRP01 > JAMCWX01. The sequence continues at coordinate 93,933 of JAMCWX010000066.1, forward strand.
GGTTCACGAGTTTAAGGAAAACCTGGGCAATCTGGATCACCTCAGCCCAGAAGACCAGGAGAGCTACGCTGAACTTCGGAAGAAGGGAACGCCAGCCATCTGGGCATATATCGAGATGCGAACGCGCCACGATCCCAACAGCCACGAACGGAGAGCTCTCGAGACGACCCAAAGCTATGCGTCGGTAATCGAAGCTATGTCTCGGCTTCGACGCGTTTTCTTTGTCAGCGGCAATATCGATAGAGCGCTTTCCAAAATGGATGGGGTCAGGACCATCCTGGAGGAGAATGGCGTCGATTTGATCGCCGAGCCTAAGCTCATCGAATTGGGGGATCAAGCGATTGCGTTGTGGCCGTCGATGAAGCCAGTAACGCAGAAGCTGGCTCGTCGTCTGGACACGATCGTTGCCGATTTCGTCAACCGTCTGGAGGACAAGCGGCGCTTGGTCGTCCTTGCCCACGAGCAATTGTTCAAAGGGCCAGTGCCGGAGACGTACAGGGAGAACGTCAAGAGAGCAGGCATGAAAGCGCTGACGGTGCCGTTTTACGAGCCGAATCCGACGTGGGTGCATCTGATGAGCCTGTTCAGGCTCCTTCCCGCCCACGTGGATCTGGTCTTCGTGCACGGCCACGTTCACGATCCCTGTGATGTGATTATGGCCGGGGTGCCCTATCTGAAGGGAACGCCAGAGTTGGGGCTGGCGTATCGTTTGTATGGATTCGGCTCGCCGCCGTCCACGGATAACTGCGACAGGAGGGGGCGGAGAACCGTGCGCATCTTTTGCGTGCCAGCGGATGAGGCAATGATTATCGTTCTCGATGGCCAGGGGGTGAGAATGGAGAGGTTGGGAGGGAGCCAATCTTGACCCAAGCTACTAAGGAGAAAATCCTGGCATATATGCAGGAACACAATACTTTAACGTTGTCGACTTGCGGCGAAGGTATGCCCTGGGCCGCGTCGGTCTTCTTCGCCAACGATGATTTGGTTCTCTATTTCCTTTCAGATCCCAAGACACAACACGGTCGCCATTTAGCTTCGAATCCTATGGTTGCGGCTACGATTAACGAGGATTACCGTGATTGGCGCAAGATCAAAGGTATTCAATTAGAGGGCAAGGCTGAGATAGTCACCAGCCGCGGAGAAAAAGCCAAGGGATTTGCCGTCTACGTGCGCAAATTCCCTTTCGTCGCCGAGTTCTTCTCTTCTCCAACAAAGCTCGCCCTCGCGATGTTTCCCAAGATATCGTCCACCACTTTGTATAAGATCACTCCCTCGAGAATATTGTTCTTAGACAACGAGCAGGGCTTTGGCTGCCGAGAGGAGCTGATTATTGAGCGTACGGTCGACTAAATGTGATATAATAGGTCCCGAAATGCGTCTTGGTGTCGTCTTGGCCTGTATCGTTCTTAAGGTGCGATAATGCGAGAACGTGAGGGTGGGTCTTGGGGCCGGGGTCGGTTGACTGGGTTGATCGATGGCGAGGCGCTGCGCGAATTACTGAATAATCTCCGCCTTGCAACTGGTCTTCCAATGGAAATACGTGATGACCACGGATTCCCTCTTGTCAGCGCCGATGCTCTGCCAGCCTTTTGCACCTTGGTGCGCGAGCGTCCTAGAGGCATGAGCCTTTGCTGCAAGAAAGCTGTTGCCCATTGTCCAACGACGGTCGGCAAGACCGCTCAGTTCGCCACGTACGACGGGGTCCATCATCTCATCTCTCCCATCCTAGCGGAGGGGGAATTCACTGGCGCATTGCTGGTCGGCCCATTCCTGCTGTCCGCTTTGTCTGAAAGAGCCGTGCCGCTGCGGGCACATTTTCTCTCTTTGCCCGAAGATCAATTGTTGCAGGCCGCGAGCGACATTCCTACTGTTGGAGCGGAGCAAGTCGAGGCTTCACAGCGACTGCTGGCAGCCTTCTCTACCATCCTTTCGCAGCAGGCAACGCTGGCATCTCGAAACGAGGCAGCGCGACTGGAGCAGCGGCGGAGCCTCGAGGAAATAGCGACGCTGCGACACGTCATGCAAGTGATCAATTCTGGTCTCGATCTAGGACGAACCCTTAACCTGATCGCCCAGTTCGCGCTGGAGATGACGAAGAGCGACGCCGCGTTGATCAGGTTGCTAGAGGCGGACGATCTGGTGGTGAGAGGCGAGGCGGGCTTAAGGACCGTTCGCTCGAAGCATTCGCGAATTAAGTTGGGAGAGTACGTTGCTGGCAGGGTCGCTGCAGAGGGGAAGGCCATTACCCTGATCGACATTCAGCAGTGTGGCTTGGCGCAGCCCAGCAGGTTTGTTTCACGAAACCGTTTTCACGGTTATCTTTGCATTCCCATTCAAGCGAGGGGCAAAGTGCTTGGAGTGCTGTCGACGTTTAAGCGCAAGCGCTACCGTTATTCTGATGACGAGGTCAAGAGGCTGAGTTCACTGGCCAACGAGGCGGCAGTGGCCGTCGAGAATGCGCTGCTTTACGAGGAGCGCGTTCGAGCGGAAAACCGAGCCTCTCTGCTTGCAGAGGCAGGCAAGCTTTTTGCTTCGAGCTTGGACGTTGAAGAGATTCTGCAGGTGGTTGCGGAGAAAGTAGGGAAGTCGCTCGACGTGCTCTGCGGCATTTATCTCCTGGAAGCGGACGGTGAGACCCTGACGCTCAAGGGTGTCCACCACCCGAACCAGGCAAAGGTCGACCTGGTGCTGAAAATGATCGAGGCCAGCCCTGTTCGTGTTGGCCGTGGCCTTGCCGGGCGCGCGATAATGGCCAGTCGAACGATAGTCGTCGATGGTCAGGGGCCTGACGCTTTTCCTGGCTGTGACCGACCTTACTTTCGCGCTATGAACCCGACTTCGGCCATATCTGTTCCGCTGAGAGCGAAAGACCGGATTCTGGGTGCTATGATCGTATCGATCACCGATTCTGACAGGAGATTCGACGCAGGCGATATCGGGCTGGTGGAGCAACTGGCAGAGCGAACCGCGACTTCTATAGAAAACGCTCAGCTCTATCATCGTGCCAGGACCGAGCAAATGAAGCTCGAGGCCGTTATCTCAGGTATGGCCGATGGGGTAGTCATCGTCGATAAAGATGGCAAAATGGTGACGGCGAACAGAGCAGCTCAGGAGATATTTGGCAAACCCACTGAGGCCAGGATGCGAGACACAGGAAGCTCACCTCTTCGTGAGCCCTCTACAATCGATTGCCCGTCCTGCCCCATCGATGTGTTGCCTCTCAACAAAGTGTTGACAAACGGCGGTGGTGTAGTCATCGAGGAGATCACCCTTCGACGCGACGATGGCGACTCCCGCACCTGCCAGGTCAGCGCGGCGCCAGTTCTGGATGCCGCTGGAGCCATAACTGGAGCCGTCGCGGTCTTGAGAGACGTGACAGCTATCAGAGAAGTCGAGAGAATGAAGGACGAGTTTATTTCTGTCGTTTCGCACGAGCTTCGTGCGCCGCTCACAGCCATTTCCGGATATACTCAGATGCTGGCTCGTCAGCTTTCCAAGCGGCCTAGCCTCGAAGTTGAGCTTGGCGAGCTTGACCTCGTGAACGCTCACGCCCAGCGTCTTACCACGCTAGTCCAGGAAATACTGGATATCCCGCGCCTGGAATCTGGTCGCTTGCGGTTGAACAAGCATAGCGTCTCTTTGCAAGCTCTGACCAAGGCTTTCGTCGATCGTTTGAGGCTTCCGTCAGACGCACACACCGTTAAGGTTCGAGTGCCCAAAGATTTGCCGCCAGTTTACGCGGATCCAAGGCGTGTAGAGCAAATCCTTTGGAACCTGATTAACAACGCCGTGAAATACTCTCCGAATGGGGGTCAGGTGCTCGTGAGCGTGAAGCCTCACGGGCAAGAAGCGATTGTGTCTGTGCGCGACTGGGGGATTGGCATCGAGCGCAAGGAATTGCACAAATTGTTCGAGAGGTTTTATCGGGTGGACAACAAAGAGAATCGGGAGTTCGAGGGCATAGGCCTGGGCCTGCACATAGCCAGGATGCTGGTAGAGTCGCATGATGGCAGTATCTGGGCTACGAGCCGAAAGGGGCATGGCAGCGCCTTTAGCTTCTCACTTCCTTTTGTAGGAGGCAAGAGTGACTAGGGTTCTTGTAGTGGATGATGATGTGTCGGTAGCCAAATTGCTTGCGACTCTGTTATCGGAGGAAGGATTCGAAGCTATCCCGATCACATCAGGCCAAAGGGCGCTTGAGGTGGCGCGGGGGACGAAACTCGACGTGATCCTGTTAGATCTAATGATGCCTGTGGTGAGCGGCTCGATGGTCTGCGAGCAGTTGAAGGCTGATGATGCCACCAAGCACGTGCCTGTGATTATTATCTCCGGCGATGGCAGGGTAGAAGAGAAGGCGCGCCATCTTGGAGCTACCGATTTCATCCTCAAACCCTTCGACCTCGACGACGTCGTCAATCGGGTCAGGAAATGTTGTGGCGATATGACGAAGGTCCCCGCTGACGTATGAGCGCCTCACCTTCCCAGACTTGATCCAATATCACCGCAAAATCTGATACAGTGAGACCCGAGCGCGCTCAGGATGGTGATCTTGCCCAGGCGGAAGTACCAATTGCTCGGCAGCCCGAGAGCCCACCAGTAGTCGAGCTACTGGCCGTCGACCGATTTATCTAGTAGGCGGCAGGATAGCAGAGCCAGGGCAGGGACCACGAAGACGTAGGCCGCTGGAATGCTCAGGCCAAGGAGGGAGAGCGCCCATAAGGAAGGTGCTAGCCGCAACTACAAGAGGGAGATTCGGTCCTGTCTGTCGGTGAGCGTTTCGAGTTGGTGAAATCCTCGACGATGTGCTATAATGTGCCAAACTTTGACACCGACGTTTGTCGACGCTTCTCCGAGTCTTCCGGCCTAATGGCAATGCCTATGGCTGAGCAGACCGATTCGGGTAGGGGAGGAAACGATCCTGCCTCCGCGTGCTTGGAAAGGAGAGGGCGCGCTTTTGGGCGACCAGCTATCTCTGCGAAACAGGCACGAGATGCTGGTTTTCTTTTTCTGATTCTCTCAGTAAGGTCGACGCGTCCTGAAGAAATTCAGCTTTCGCTTGCCAGGGAGTTCTGACGCGTGGGCGAGGTGGACCTTTTCCCACTGTATTTGTCGCTGAAGGTGGCGGGGTTGGCCACGGTGCTTTCTTTCATCGTGGGCACGGCTTTGGCTTTCACCAGGGCGCTAGGAGAGTTCGGGGCTACGTTGATGGTGGCGGGGAACATCCCTGGTCTGACGCAGACAATGCCCATCGCGATTTACGACGCGGTTCAGTCTGGCAACACTGCCCTGGCCAATATTCTTGTGGGGCTGGTTACCGTCTTCGCGCTCGTGACCTTACTACTTCTCGAACGCGTCGGCAAGGTGACGCGGTGGTAATGGAGCCTTGGCTAAATGATCGAAGTCGACATTGAAAAACGACTGAATGGCTTCCATCTGCGAGCTGCGTTCAAGGCAGGGAACGAGTTGGTGTCGCTGTTCGGGCCATCAGGCTCAGGCAAGACGCTGACGCTGCAGTCGATCGCCGGATTGGTCAGGCCGGATGAGGGCAGGATAGCAATCGGCGACCGAGTGGTATTCGATTCGCGCCTGGGAATCAACTTGCCGCCACAGAAGCGGCGGGTGGGATACGTTTTCCAGGATTACGCCCTGCTGCCGCATCTCTCAGTAGCCGAAAACATCGGCTACGGCCTACACGCGCTGCCGACAAAGGCGCGACGGGAGAAGGTTGTCGAAATGCTCGATCTAATGCGTCTCGAAGGACTCGAAGCGCATCGGCCGCACGAGCTTTCAGGCGGACAACGGCAGCGGGTGGCCCTGGCTCGGGCCCTGGTCATCCAGCCCTCCATTCTCCTCCTCGACGAGCCTTTCTCGGCGCTGGATAGCGCAATTCGCAGCAAGCTCCGGGCCGAACTGCTGCAACTGCTGCGGGGCATCGACATCACCGCGATCCTGGTAACGCACAGCCTCGAAGAGGCATACGTGCTCAGCGAAACTATGGTGGTATACGACGCTTCCACCGAGGCAGGTTCTGCGCAAACCAGAAAAGGCCGAGTGTTGCAGATCGGAAATCGTGAAGAGATTCTATATCGGCCCGCCTCGCGCGCAGTGGCTCGTTTCACTGGCGCTAAGAACATCTTCTCCGGCACGGTGATTTCAGCGGGCAAAGATGGCCTGGAAATCCTCAGCGAAGGCTTCAGCATCGTCTCTCCTCCGTACGAACGTGCTGTAGGCGATAAGGTAGAGTTTTGCATACGGCCCGAGCACATAATGCTGCTTCGACCTGACCAGGGGCTGGGTGCCCGCGTCAAGGAAAACCGACTACGAGGGCGCATCGTCCAGGAAATCAGCCGTGGGAGCAGCTTCACCCTCCTCTTCAAGATCGATGGCTTGCAGAACGGCAGGCCTTACGACTTGCAGGTCGAAATCCCCGCCCACGTATACCAGAAGCTAGCCCTGGCCGATATCAAGGAATGGGTAGTGTCGCTGAAGAAAGACGCTATACACGTCTTCTGAGTTCGGACGCTTGTCTGGCTTGATTGGCCTTCTCTAGTGGAGGATAGCTACAGGAGACTGGAGGAACTGACCTCGCAGTCGAACAGGGCGTCGATGTCTTGTTCCAGGAGTTCTTCGAGGGGTGTATGTTCCAGATAGCGCGGCCGGAACCACAGCTCTTGTCCCTCGCAACTAAGCACGAACGCCGATTGCGACCCGCATTCTAGGCGCTTGTTGCCGAAAGTCGCGCCAACTAACGCCTGGACGGAGTCGGCCATGCAACCGTCTTCGCCGACGGAGAGAACCACGCGCGGGTCCTTCTGGGCGACGCCGAAGATCTTCATAGCGTGATACACCATCCTGGCGCCCGCGACGACGCCCGCGCAGCGCTCGCCGTGGAAGTTCTCCGCTTCGCGAACCATGCTGCGAAGGGCGTGCTCGGAATCCGGGTCGGCGAGCCGAGAAAGGTCACGCGCGCTGCGAGCGCAGAAAACCCCGTCGAAGCCGGCGGCGTGGGGCTTTAGATCGAGGACCGGCGTGCCGTCTGTCATATCCAGGCCATCTACGTGAAGCACGTTACCTTCGACGTTCAGCAGCTTCACAATCGTGACGCCGAGAGGATTGGGCCGCACAGGCGCGCGGCAAGCGAAGACGCCTCTCCGCACCTCGGTTTCCGTGTACCGCGGACGGCGCACCTGAAGAACGTCTCTATCAGCCTGGTGAAGCCAGCCCAAGACCATCACGTGCGTGCTTCGCTCGATGCCCAACAAGCCTGGCGCGTACTCTGAGAATACCTCTACTCTGGCGGGAATGCCTTGCTTGGGCATCTCGCTGGATTTGCTGATCTGGCAGCGCACGACGCCGATGGGGCGCAGGTTCAGGCTGTTCAACTCCTGCCCTCCTGCCACTTATGCAGAAACATCAGGACCGCTTCGAGGACGCCACCACCGATAGCGAGCGCCTTATCTGAGACCGTGAAGCAGTGGTCAGGAATGGCTCTGGGATCGACATCGCCGATCTTCATACCCTTGAAAACGGAGACCTTCTCGCCGATCAATCCTCTGATTATGCCCTTGAACGGAGCCTTCAACGGCTCGCCGCCAACCCAGCCGATCACCTCCCCTTCTTCCACGTAATCGGCGATGTGCTTCACTGACGTCAGCTTCCCGTCCGCTGGCGCTCGCAAGACGCGTTCGACGCCGTGGCCGGCCACGAGACCTGGGACGCCAGTGTTCGGCTCCGCCTCGCCCTTCAGGATGACGCGGCCGAGGTAATGGCCGCGGTTGGTCTCGACGACCGCGTGGGCGTCGACGCCGGCCGTGAAGCCAGGACCGAGAGCAATGACGATGGGCGCATCCGTGATCTTCGTGCCGACGTTCCTCTTCGCCATAATGGCGTCGACCACCACAGTTGGCTTCAGCTCCTGAACCACCTTCGCCGCCGGGTCGACCAGAATGGGTATCTTCCCCGCCGCCAGCGTCGCCCTGGCCTCGCTGGAACCTTCGATCCTCTTGGCCGCTACGTCTTCGACCGTGACCTCTCCCTCGAAAATGGCCTCGGCGAAGGACACCGTGCGGCGCACTGGCGTCGGTTCGGCAATCTCGGTCATAACGATGGGGAAACCGGAATGAAACAGGCGCATGCCGACGCCGGTAGCCAGGTCCCCAGCGCCCTTTATCACTATGAGAACATCGTCAAGCATTCCTCACCTCAATCCTAACTCTGCTCGATTGGGCGTCTCCACCTCGTCTTACATTCACTATCTCGGCCATAATGCTGAGGGCGATTTCCTCTGGGGTCTGAGCGCCAATGCGCAAGCCCACCGGCATATACACCTTGTCGATCTTCTGCGCCGGCACGCCCGCGTTGGCGAGATTGCCGAGGATCTCTTTCGCCCTCGCGCGGCTGCCGATCATTCCAATGTACGCTGCGCGCGAGTTAATTACCTGGCGCAGGGCATCTTCGTCGTATTTGTGCCCCCGAATGACAAGCACCACGTAGGTGTTCATTCCGACAGGAAAGGCGCCGAGGGTCTCGATCATATCTGCCGCGATGACCTCGTCCGCCTCGGGGAAGCGCTCTTGGTTGGCGAAGTCGGGACGATCGTCGACCACGATCGCCTTGAAGCCGACCAGCTTTGCCATTCTCGACAGGTGCTGCCCGATGTGGCCCGCGCCCACGATGAGCGCCGTAGGTGCGCCGTACACGACTTCGACGAAGATGTCAATCTCTGTGCCTGGAACAGTGCCCTGTGCGCAGGCTCTATTAGTTACCACATGGGCTTCCAGCCCTTCCACAATCGAGCGCTCGCTCTCGGCAATTACAGCGGCATCAAGCCCCGCGTTGCCCAGGCTCCCTACCGCGGTCCCGTCTTCTCGGACGAGCAGCTTCGCCCCTGGTTTAATCTTTGCTGGCCCTCGAACGTCGATCACCGTGGCCATGGCCAGAGTCTGGTTCCTGTCCAGCGCGTCGAGCGCGCTCTTGGCGATGTCAAGCATTGGCGTCACCTGCCGTGGCGACGACATCCTGGTAGTCGCTCCACGTGTCGATATCTCTGGCCGCGAGGCCCGACTCGATCGGCACGACGCACGCGCGGTGGAAGTGTTCTTTGACGATATCTCGACCCCCCTTGTCGCCCGAAACCGCCAGCAACTCGTGAAAGAGCGACCTGTCGAAGAGAACTGGGGCGCCGCGCTGCCCGACGTAATCTGGCACCACCAGAACGCAGTTTTCTTGCTTGTACCGCTCGACCAGGGCGTCGATGATCGCCGAATTGACGAACGGCTGGTCCCCCATCAGAACAAGCACAGCCTGGGTTTTGGGATCGACTGCGCGAAGTCCGGCCCGTAGCGACATGCTTTGCCCCTCCGCGAAAGCTGGGTTTTCGACGATCTGAACGTCGTACCGCTCGATCTCCGCGCGAACCTTCGCCGCCTCGTTGCCCACGACCACCACGACCTTGTCGAGCCTGGATTCGACGGCATTCTCCACTACGTGGCGGATCAAGCTCCGGCCTTGCAGATTCAACAGAAGCTTCGGCTGGCCCATGCGCACCGATCTCCCGGCCGCGAGGATGATACCTGAAATCACTTCGCGCCCATCACCTCCCGCACAGGCGGCTCTTCCTTGACGCAAGCAAGAACCACGCGCCTTGCTCCCCCGTCAATCAGGCGGCGAGCGATCTCGCGCGCCAGATCAAGGCGGGAGTCGTCGACCTTGTTGACCAGCGGCACGATTTGCGCTGCCGTGGGAGCTCCCTTGGTCGCGCCATCAGGGTGCAGCAGCACGCTGGCCACTACTTCGGCTGTCACTGGCTCCCCCAGCGCAACTCGCGCGATTGCTATCACCCGCTCGGGTCTGTGCACCGTCTCTGCGCTAAGAGGAGCGCCGAGCACGTCTATGCCCACAATCGGAACCACGAGGTCGGTTGACGCGGGAATGACTGGCTCGTGTTCCGCCGGTGCCTTGAAAGGCATTCCCGCGGAGCCGTCGGCCTCCACCACCACGTGCCCTGCGATGGACAATCGCGCGATCTCGTCGACCCACTCCGGCGGAATCCCCTTGATTTTCCCTTGGGGGGTAACCACGCGCGTTCCGACCGCCACGACGTGCTGCGACGCGAAGCGCTTCTTCAACTCGTCGACAATTTGGGCAACGTCCTCGAAAAGGATCAGGCTCTCGGCCTCCCTTTCATTTGGAACCATAATGTGGGTGGTCGTCGTGACCACGACCCTCTCGCCACGACCGGCAAGCTCGCTGGCGAGGCGATACATCGAGGTGGTCTTGCCGCCACCGCCCACGAAGGCGACGACTCTTTCATTATCCGTCAGTAGCGCTTCAACCAGATTCAACCGTGTTGCCTGCTTCCTCTACCTGCCATTCAGCCAATCGGCTCGATGAACATCTCCGTCATGCCCGTGACTTCAGCTCCTGCTCCCTCGGCCACGCGCTGCAAGAAAAGCTTTGGCCTACCAGATTTCATAACCTCCCTGACCTCTCGCCATAACTGGGCCTCGACGCAACCGCCGCCAATAGTGCCCACGGTCTCGCCGT
>JAMCWX010000051.1 GCA_023480885.1 Chloroflexota bacterium
CAGACGTGTGCTCTTCCGATCTCCTGGACAAGCGCCTCAGTGTCCACGCGTGTCCTCAAAGGAGGATTCACCTTCGTATTCGTATTATAGGGCGGCATAGGAGCCCAACTTGACGACATCCCAGTGGCTCTACGCTGTCCTGCGACCCATTCATCGGTGAGCACCAGATGGTGCGGAGTCGCGTCGGCGCTGACTCTCAGCCCCTTCTCCTTAGCGCGTCGGATCAACTCGACCGCACCTGCCGTGCTCACGTGCGTGATATGAAGCCTGCCACCAGCTAGCTCCGCCAGAGCGATGTCGCGAGCAACTATGATATCTTCAGCAGCGGCTGGGATACCTCGAAGGCCAAGCTTCGTCGCCACCAGGCCTTCGTTCATCACGCCGCCCTTGGCCAGATCCAGGTCTTCACAGTGCGAGATGATTGGGCGATCGAGCATACGAGCGTACTCAAGAGCGTATCTCATCACTAGGCTCTCAGGCACTGGCCGACCGTCGTCGGAGAATCCTACGGCTCCCCCGCGGGCTAGCTCGCCCATTTCGCACAGTTCGACCCCAGCTCGTTTCTTCGTTATCGCTGCCACCGGCAGCACACGGATAATGCTCTCTGACGCGGCGACCTGCCTGACGTAGTTGAGCGTCGCGAGGTTGTCGATTGCAGGGTTAGTGTTGGGCATACAGCACACGGTGGTGAATCCCCCTGCCGCCGCTGCTCTTGCCCCAGTAGCAATGGTCTCCTTATCCTCGTAACCAGGCTCGCGCAGGTGAGCGTGCAGGTCGACGAAGCCTGGGCAAACGACACAGCCGCTGGCATCAATCACGATAAGTTCGTTGCCAACTGCGCCGTTCAAGCTGGACCCGCTGCCGCTGGTCCAGATGGCTGATATCCTGCCATCCCGAATCAAGACGTCGCCAGTTCCGTCCACGTCCTGGCTCGGGTCTATAATTCGCCCGTTTCTAATCAATATCTCCTGCATTCGTAAACCTCCGGTCTCTTCCCCTCTTCCTCTGGAAGAGGTCCAGACGTAGCGCGGGGCTTGTCTCCCGCGCGGGCCTACATTTTGCTTCATTTTTCAATTATGAAAGTGACCTTTCCGTCCCTGAACGCCGGCCGTTCCCTCAAATCTGCTTGCTCCGGTGCCCCGCAAGCAGGTAAAGCAGCGCCATTCTGATGGCGACGCCGTTGGAAACCTGGTTCTCGATAACCGACTGCGTGCTGTAGGCCACGTCAGGAGCGATCTCGATGCCCTCGTTCATCGGACCCGGGTGCATTACCAGCGCACCCGGCTTTGCCCTGGCAATTCGATCTCGAGTCAGTTGATACAATTGCACGTATTCTCGAAGACTCGGCAGCAGTCCACCTTCCTGCCTTTCCTTCTGAATTCGCAACCCCATCACGACGTCTGCTCCAGAGAGAGCCTTGTCGATGTCGTGCTCGACGGTAACTTCAGGAAGGTCGCCGCGACAGCCATTCTTGCTGACCACTGGCAATAAAGTGGGAGGGCCGCAAAGCGTAACCTTGGCGCCCATTTTCGTAAGGCCCCAGATGTTAGACCGAGCCACACGGCTGTGGAGAACGTCGCCAACTATCACAACCGATAAGCCTGCGATTCGGCCGAGTCGCTCTCGAATTGTGTACATGTCGAGGAGGGCCTGGGTGGGATGCGCGTGCCAGCCATCTCCGGCGTTGATGACGGAACCGTCCAGGTGCTGCGCCACGAGGTAAGGAGCGCCTGATTGAGAATGCCGAATCACGATCATATCGGCGCCCAGCGCCTGCAAAGTTCTGATCGTGTCGACAAGCGATTCCCCTTTTGCAACAGAGCTAGTCGAAGCAGTAATGTTGACGACATCTGCAGAAAGGTTTTTTGCCGCGAGCTCAAATGAAACCCTCGTTCGCGTGCTGCTCTCGTAAAACAGGATGACGACCGTCTTCCCTCTCAACGGCGGAACCTTCTTGATCGGCCGCGAGAGCACCTCTTTCATCGCGTCGGCGGTGTCGAGTACGAGCGCAATCTCTTCGGCTGTGAAATCGTCTAGATCAAGAACGTCCTTCCTGTTCATAAGTCCTCCCTAGCTGCGCTTTAGGCCAACCAGAGGCCCGCTGTAAACCTGCGCTCGAAGCACAATTGCGCCAGCGCCTTGACTGCTCTACTCCGGAACGTCTTTAGCAATGACTACTTCATCCACACCATCGGTTTCCACGAGGCGAACCTTCACTTCCTCGTCACGTGAAGTGGGCAGGTTCTTGCCAACGAAATCAGGACGAATGGGAAGCTCTCGATGGCCTCTGTCGACCAGGACCGCCAGTTGGATGCACCGCGGGCGGCCGAAATCGATCACCGCGTCCATCGCCGCTCTGACGGAGCGGCCCGTGTAAAGGACGTCGTCCACCAGTATCACGGACCTGCCCGTGACGTCGACAGGAATATCCGTTCGGCGCACGGTGGGATAGATGCCGTGCGCGTCCAGGTCATCCCTGTAGAGCGTTATGTCCAGCTCACCCAGGGACACCTGGGCGTTTTCCAATCCCTCCAGAATTTGCGCCAGCCGCCTGGCCAGAGGGACGCCACGCGTGCGCATTCCCACAAGCACCAGTCCATCGACGCCCTCGTTGCGCTCGACTATCTCGTGGGCAATGCGAACGAGAGCCCGGCGAACGTCGACCTCGGACATAATCGTCTTCTCGATCAAAGCTTCACCCCCATCATCACGCAGCCGGGCAAAAAAAAGCTTCTTGCCCGCGCGCTATACGCCCAGCAAGAAGTTATCTGGATTACGCTCATAATTGCCTCCCCTTACCAGTCTCGCAGGACTGGTTTAAAGGTTCGTCTGCTGTTTCAGCTAATTCGGGTTCGTCCGTTTCCGCTCTGCATTATATCACGACACCCAACTGCACGCAAGCGTTTCAAGCCGCCATCGCCCGGCGAATGAATTCGCGGGCAACCCACACCAAGTCGGCCTTCGTCCGACTCCCCGCCACCCCAACCCGCCGCAGGGCGGGTTTCGTTTGCGTAGCGCGCGACTTCAGTCGCCGGGCGCCCATAATCGGTCGAGCACACTTATGTATAACGATGAGCCCTCTGGGAGAGGGTTAGGGTGAGGGCCGTACCCATCGACCTTAAAAGGCACTGGCGCCTATCGCCGCCAGATTAAGGGGGCGGGTTCGAACCCCCGCCCCCTTGTTCCATATGTTTATGTAGTCTTGGCCAGCGTTTCCGCAGCAGGCTGCTCTTCCAGGCGCACCTTCTGCAAGAACTCAGCTGCCGACTCTGGCAAAGCAGTATTGATCATTATTCCAGAGCCAAGTTCGAATCCAGCCCAGATCGACAGCTTTGGCATTATCTCAATGTGCCAGTGATACAGGCCATCCGCTCCATCCCGATAAGGCGTCGAGTGAATGAACAGGTTGAAGGGAGGGTCGTTAAGGCCATAGTGCAGTTTGGCCAAACTCGTGCGCACTGCAACCGCGCAGGCATCCACTTCCTCGTCGTTCATTGCCTCGAAATTGGAGCTATGCGCCTTGGGCATAATCATCATTTCGAAAGGAACGCGGGACGCATATGGCGTGAATACGAGAAACTTGTCGTTCTCGTACACAACTCTCTCCCCCACCTTCATCTCGTAGGCGAGGATATCACAGTAGGCACAAACGCCTTTCCCGCGGTGAATCCGCCGCATGCCTTCGATCTCGTCGACGATATGATGGGGAACGACCGGTATGCCGAAAAGCTGGCCGTGAGGATGCTCCCGCGATGTTCCAGCCTCCTTGCCATGGTTGACGATTATCATCAAGTACTTGAGAAGTGGATTGTTGCGGTGCACCAGATAGCGATCGATATAAGCCTTAAGTACTAAACTGACCTGACTCACAGGCAGCAGCCCGAGATCTTTGTAGTGCTCAGGACTGTTTACGAGAACTTCGTGAACTCCCAAGCCGTTCATCACGGTGTACGGGCCAACCTGTCTCGGATCCAATTCGCCAGTCTGCGGGCCAAAAGCTGGGTACAGATTTGGCACCACCCTGACCCGCCACCCAGGCGTGTTCGGAGCAGTATTGGGCTCGCGGTAAGCCATAACCTCCGCCGGGGTTTCCTGCTCGTGCCCCACGCAGAATGGGCATCCCTCCAGCGCCTTTACCACTACCTTAGGCGCCTGAGTGAATGTGTGTGGTCGTTTTGCCCGCTCGACGGCTATAGCTACCCACTTGAGAGTAATGGGGTCTTGACGTAGCTCAGGCACTATTCCTCCTCCTCATCTAAAACATTCGGGCTGGCTACGATACCTCCACAGCCTGAGCGACGCATCGGACGTGCCTCCTATACGCCTCGGCTGAGCTGCGTCGAAGCCGGCAACCAATTCCATCCTTGGAATTGGCGCCCAGTAGTCTCAGAGGGCTACGGCTCAGTTCGCAACCAGGGGACCGCAAGAACTATGCCACTGCCCTCTTCCCCCTCCACCCGGCCAATAAGACGGCGAGATACTAACATACGCGTTACCGGAATTCAATAGCCAAGAAACCTTTTTCCCGAGGTGGCGAACTAGTTCCTCTGCACTACTGCCCGCGCACGTCACAATACTTTCATACTATACCAAAATTAGTTCGCCACTCGCCAAAAACCATTCCCTCGGAGGATAGACCTTGTGGCTGCTAGAAAGTAATATCCTCACGGGAAAGAACCTGGGATGGTCTTGCGGGCCAAGCAGCAATCACGGCCGTCCCGGCCTTGTCTCTCAGCCTCCTCCTTATACGCCGACAGAGCCGAGGGAACCTCCTCCCCCTCGGCTCTGTCCATTCCGAGAACATGCGCCAGTGCCCCCCTGATCGCTCGCATCGCAAACCACCTTCTCTCAAGCTCCCGTGCGGGGCTAAAGCCGCCAGCGCTACGCCCCCTATTTCCCCAATGGTCGGTACGTTATCCGTAAACCCCCATCCACTTGTACAGCGCTTACCTGCGTGTTATACTGTCCTCAAGTCCGTGGGTCATAGTCATGGCTAGTCCTGAGAGGCTAGTGACAATGTAGAGGCGACTTTGAACCTTTGTTGCCGATCGGATGCTGTTAAGTGGCCAGCAGTGGCCCTGGCGCCGCTTTCGCGCGAGGCAGATAACCGTGGGACCCAACTTCCAGTTTATATATACTAACATCGTCTTTGTGTACTTCATCTACGGCCTGGCATTCTTCGTTATGGGCGTGGCCATAGCCTTCGAGTACAGGAAATCCAGCAACCTTCACCTCGCCGATAGCATCAGTTTCCTGGCCGCTTTCGGCCTCCTGCATAGCATCACCGAATGGAGCGATATGTTCGCTCTCATATTCAACAGCCAGATGGCCGTCAACCAAGTGTTCTTCGTTAAGACGTTGAAGCTGGTGGCGTTGGGCATTTCCACGGTATACCTGGGGCAGTTCGGTGCCAAGCTTCTTGTGTCAACCTGGCAGAGGGCCTTTTGGATCAAATGGATTCCAACTGCGCTCTTCGCAACGTGGATCCTCTTCGTCGCGACATTTCAATACTTCTATCCATCGATCAACTGGCAGATCTTCGGAGAGATTTCCGCCAGATACATAGTATACTTCCCGAGTTCATTGCTGGCGGCTCTGGCCTTGCTGCTGCAACGCCGCACGTTCCTTGATATGAAGCTGCCAAATCTGGCCAGCGCCAGTCGATGGGCAGCCTTGGCCTTTCTCGCCAACGGATTCTTGGCCGGCCTTATCGTGCCTGCGGCCGATTTCTTCCCCGCTTCAATCTTCAATTACGCGAGCTTCTTGCTAGAACTGGGCATTCCAGTGCAGGTGTTTCGCGCGCTGGCTGCACTTACTATTGCCCTCTTTACAGTTCGCATTCTCAGGGTCTTCGAAGTCGAGCGGTTTCGGCAACTACAACTGGCCGACCAGCAGCGAATGCAAGCGCAAATCGAAGCTCTCGAAGCCGAGCGCCGCGCTCAAGAGGAAATACGAGCCTTGAACCGCGACCTTCAGCGCAGGGTCGAGGAAAGAACCAGGGAACTGAGCCTGCTTAACCAGGAACTGTCGACGTTATATTCGATCGTTACATCGGTGAACCAATCTCTCGACCTCTCCGCAATACTGAACGAGGCCCTGGATCGCGTGTTTGAGCTGGCTAACGCCCAGGGAGGTGCGATCCATCTCCTGGACAATAACGACGGCTCTCTGGTGCTAGCGGCCGTTCGCGATCTCCCCGCAGAGTTTACGGGGCAACCTAGCGCAAACGCAGACGAAAATCCCTTTCGCACGGCGATCCTCAGCCGCCAGCCAATGGTCATCGACGATACGGCGACGGACAAAACGTTCGAGAACTTGCGGTCACAAACCGAGCCGTACAGGTCTGTAGTCTGTCTTCCGTTGACCTCCAAAGACAAGGTCCTTGGATGCATGACCGTCGCCTGGCTGGAGACGGGAGGTCCCTCCGAAGACCATCTGCGGTTGCTCTCTTTGATTGCCAAAGAGATAGGCGTAGCCATCGACAACGCTTGCCTATTCGAGGAGGCTCAACGAAACGAGCGAGAGGCGCAGGCTCTGAACAAGATAGGCATGGAAATCTCCAGCTTGCTGGACCTGGACAAGATACTCGATTCTGTGGTAGAAAAAGCAAGGCACCTGCTAGACGCGGAGGCAACCGCGTTGAGCCTGGCGAACGATAAGTGGCAGCAGCCCTACGTCAAGGCAGCAAGCGGAGTAAGCGCCACCGAATTCGATCGCATTCGTGCTGAGCTCACTCGATCGGGTGCAGGCTCCGAGGAACGGGCTTTAGAACCCGCGACGACGAGTAATAGCAAGTCAGGGGCAACTGGTCTGATGGACAATCGTTGCGTCGTCGCCGTGCCACTAACAATCGGAGAAAAGGAACTGGGAAGCCTCTACGCTGCCAACGCCGGCGAGAAAGCGTTCTCGCAGCGAGATATCAGCTTGCTTTCGAGGCTTGCCAATCAGGCCGCTATCGCGATCGAAAACGCGCGCCTGTACGAGCGCGTGCAGAACCTGGCGGCGATCGAGGAGCGAGACCACATCGCGCGAGAGGTGCACGACGGACTTGCCCAGTCCTTGGGTTATGTCAACCTCAAGTCGAGAGCGGCGCTGGACCTCATGAAGTCGCACCAGTACGCCGAAGCAGCGGCGGAGATTGTAGAGATCAGGCGCGTCGTAAGAGATGCGTATTCAGAGGTGCGCGAGCTAATTGCCGACCTTCGGACTGAGATCTCGCCAAGCAAAGGGCTCGTGCCTGCGCTGAAGGAATACCTGGCGGCGTTCGAGCAATATATCCCAATCGCCACAGAGCTGCTTGTGGACGAGGCCTGGGATATCAACGTTTCTCCAAGCGCCGAGATTCAGCTTATCAGGATCATACAGGAGGCGTTAGGCAACGTACGAAAGCACGCCCAGGCCACGCGAGTCACAGTGAAGTTAGCCCTAGAAGGTAACTACGCAATTGCAAGCGTCGCGGACAACGGCCAGGGCGCAAATCTATCGAATCTGACGCCACAAAATAGACTGCACTTTGGCCTACGCATTATGGGAGAGCGAGCTCGAAGCTTGAAGGGGTCATTCGACATCCAAAGCCAGCCAGGCAAAGGAACAACGGTAACAGTGAGGTTTCCGGTGCAGCGCAATGAATCGCGGAAAGAGGTAACTCAGAATGAATGATCCGATCAGAGTACTCCTGGTAGACGATCACGTACTGTTTCGCAAGGGCGTCGCAAGCATTATGGCGGCCCAGCCAGACCTGGAGGTCGCCGGAGAAGCCAGCGACGGGTTCGAAGCGTTGGAGAAGACCAGGGAGCTCATGCCAGATGTTATCTTGATGGACATTAATATGCCTGGTTGCGATGGGCTCCAGGCCACACGCCTGATCAAAGAAGAACTCCCCTACGCCAAAATTGTCATACTTACTGTCTCCGATGAGGAGCAGGCTCTTTTCGAGGCAATCAAGAGCGGTGCAATAGGATACCTGCTGAAGAACCTCGAGCCAGAAGAACTCTTCGAACTGGTCAGAGGCGTTTCTCGCGGTGAAGCGGCGATCTCGCGCCATACGGCGACGAAGATACTCAACGAATTAGGACGACAGTCGCAGAAGGACGCGGAAACTTCTCTCGCCAAGCACACGTTGACCGAACGCGAAAAGGAAGTTCTCCAACTTGTCATCACCGGCGCCACCAATAAGGAAATCGCCAGCATGCTCTTCATTAGCGAGAACACCGTTAAGAACCATCTTTGCAACATCCTGGACAAACTTCACCTACAGAATCGCATCCAGGCCGCAGCCTATGCGCTGCGTGAAGGTCTGATCAGCGATCCTAGAAAGAGCTAGGCATGGACGAAAACAATCTCTGGCTCAACCGAAAGCGAATCGAACAGGCTGCGACGATGCTTCGGAAACACGGATTCGACGTCATCACCGTGGACACAAAGGACCAGGCGCGGGAAGCAGCCCTCGAATTGATATCGAGCGACGCCACAGTGGGCATCGGCGGCTCTATGACTATTAGGGAGATAGGCATTCTGGACGCGCTAATCAGCCGAGGAAACCACGTGGTCCATCATTGGCATCCTGGCATTTCGCCTGATGAAGACATCGCTCTTCGACGCCAGGAACTGCTATGCGATGTGTTTCTGGCAAGCAGCAACGCCATCACTTTGGAAGGTGCGCTAGTCAATATCGACGGCGCAGGCAACCGCGTTGGCGCGATGGTATTCAGTCAGGGCAAATCCATAGTTATCGCCGGCGTAAACAAGATAGTCAAGGATCTCAGCGCAGGCATTTGGCGAGCAAAGAACGAGGCTGCTGCGCTCAACGCACACCGCAACAACTACGACTCTCCGTGCGGCGTAACAGGCAAGTGCATAGAATGCGATGCGCCAGGCAGGATCTGCCGCGTGACCACGATAATCGAGCGTCGCCCCTCGAAGACCGACTTCACCGTGATCCTCATAGCCGAGCCCGCAGGCTTCTAGTCTAGTTCTCGGTGCGAGATGCATGCCGTGGTGGCGGCCGTTTCTGGTACTTGCCTCTCCACAGCGGAGCTGTGAGAGATTGAGGCAAATGCTGGCCGCCAGGGGCGGGGCGGAGCCGACGTGCATTTCGCCCCATACGGCATTGCCTATGGTTCCAGCGTCTGAAACAGTCAGCGTAGAGGCGAACCTTGTGTTCGTCCAAATCCGACGCGGGACCGCTCTCAACACAACCCCCTGCAGGTCCTACAGTGACTCCACGACCTCGGTCTCGAAATCAATGATCTCAGCGTCGAGGCTCATCCTCTCGATGAAGCTCACTACCTTGGAGATCACCTCCATAGCATGTTGAGCATCGTTGCTGACGTAGCACACACCCAGTTGGGCCACCTGCCAGAGGTCCTGTGACTCGACTTCAGCAATGGACACGCCGAACTCGTTTCGAACCCGACCCATCACCGACTTCAATACGTGGCGCTTGCCTTTTAGCGAATGGTTCTCCGGCAAGCGCAGCTTCACTTTTCCGACGCCAATAAACATCAGTCTCTAACTCCGAGATCCGAGTTTCCAGCTGCTTGACCTTGATCCGCAGATTCTGTTACGATGCTATAACAAACATTCCCTCTCTCTAGGAGGTGAGGGCCGTACCTGTTGCCTCTGAAATAGCCCTGAACAAGAGAGGACGACCTTGCAAGAGATCTGGATTTCCGGACTCATAGTCATAGCCCTATTCTATTTCTTCTTGATCCTTCCGCAACAGATCGCCAACAGGAGGCGAAGGAAAAGCCTTACCAAACTGAGCATTGGCGATGAAATAGTCACCATTGGCGGCTTGATCGGAAGGATCACGCAGCTCGACGCTGATCGGGTTTCCCTGGAGATTGCGCCAGGCATTACCGTAAGGGCACTGAGGTCGGCGATCAGTCATCGACTGCTTGAGGGGCCCCAGGCAACGCGGGAACATAAGTCAAGGAAAACGACCTAGAGAGTGTAGGCCTTCCATTCCTCGGCCAGCTCGATCGGTCCTCCAAAAGCCTCCCCCGCCTCGCGAACCATCCTCTGCGCATCGAATTCTTGCCAGAAATGCGTCAGTACTAGACGCGCCACGCCAGCCCTCTTCGCGATCTCACCCGCCTCGCGCGGAGTCAAATGTCCCGCCTCGGCAGGAACGCCTTTCTTCTCGAGAAGCGCGGCCTCTGCAAGCAGCAAATCACCTCCCTGCGCGAGATCGACCAGCGCCTCCGATGGACCGCTATCCGCCGAATAGATGAGCGTCTTGCCCGCGTCGACTCTTGTCGCCCAGCACGGAATATAGTGGACCGTCTGAGCGAAAGACAGGCTGAGATGGCCAACCTTCAATGCCTCAGAAGGGTTGAATTCCTGAATCTCAAACACCTCGGAGGCAAGTGTGGGCAGGTCCTTCCACATGGAAAGAATCGTGTTTAGAGTCGAGCTGCCGCCAGGCGGCAAGAATAAGGGCAATCGGCGGCCATCGACTATGCCACTGATTAGTTTCAGCCCGTAAATATACGGTATGATGTCGATGAAATGATCGACGTGAAGGTGCGAAATGATGATGGCCGACAACTTGCGATAATCGCAAACCTGCCGCAAACGCGAAACGATGCCCGTGCCGCAATCAAGCAGGATGCTCGCATCACCGTCTTCAAGCAGGTATCCAGAGCAAGCGCCGCCAGGATTCGGACACGCCGCGCTACGACCGAGAATCGTGAGTCTCAAGATTGCCTCCAGTTTCCTTCTATCTAACAATAGTAATGGCCGCCAAACAGTTTGTCAACCGAGTTGCCGCGAGCAGAGGATTACCAGTATAATTTCCAGGTCGAAACCGATAACAGAAAACAAAAGGAATACCGATCCTGATGCTCTATCACATTTGGACTGTTGGTTGCCAGATGAACAAGGCCGACTCGGAGAGGATTGCCACGGCGCTGGAGCGACTCGGACTGCGGCCCACGAGCGACAAGGAAAACGCCGACGTGATCGTGCTCAACTCGTGTAGCGTGCGGCGCAGCGCCGAAGACCGAGTGTTGAGCAAGTTAGGCTCGCTCAAGCCACTAAAGCGAGCCCGGCCAGAGATGATCGTTGCGCTTGCCGGCTGCATGGTTGGAAATGACATCGCATCCCTCCGCGAGAAACTCCCCTTCGTGGACGTTTTTCTGAAGCCACAGGAGGGCGACGAGCTTCTCCGACTGGTTATTGAACGACGATCTTGTTCCCCTCCTACCTTCCTCAGCGCTGTGAAAGACCGATCAGGCGATTTCGAGCAGGCCGACGGCATCGCGGACTGCGTCGAGGAAGACGCCCAATCAACTTCCGATAAACTCGTCTCTGAGCCTACCAGATGGGTGCCTATTATCTATGGCTGTGACAACTTTTGCTCGTACTGCATCGTTCCTTTCAGGAGAGGTCGCGAGCGAAGCCGTTCTCCCGAGGATATCCTGGCAGAAATCCGCGAGATGGTTCAACGCGGCGCCACGGAGGTCACTCTCCTGGGTCAAAACGTCGATTCCTACGGACACGACCTCCCAGATAAGCCCGATCTTGCTGACCTCCTTCAACTGGTCGACGACGTCGATGGTCTCTACCGCGTGCGCTTCCTGACTTCGCACCCCAAGGATATGTCGGACAAGCTCATCGACGCGGTGGCCCGCCTACCGAAGGTTTGCGAATACATAAACCTGCCCGTACAAAGCGGCGATGATACGATCCTGAAGGCCATGAAGCGCAGGTACACTGTGGAGGAGTACAGGAATCTCGTGCGCAGAATCCGAACGCGGATTCCCGACGTTAGCTTGAGCACTGACCTGATAGTGGGCTTCCCTGGCGAGACCAGGGAGCAATTCGAGAGCTCGTATCGGCTCCTGGAAGAGATTCGCTTCGACGCAGTTCACGTCGCCGCCTACTCGCCCCGCCCTGGGACAGCCGCCGCCCGCCTTCCCGACGACGTCGCCGCAGAGGAGAAGAAAGATCGCCTGCAAAGGGTGGAGGAGCTCCAGGAGAGGGTTGCAACCGAAAACAACGCGGCATTGCTGGGCAAGATAGTTCAGGTTCTCGTCGAAGGCAAGAATAAGGGCAAATGGCAGGGGAGAACCCGAACTAACAAGCTCGTCTTCTTCCAAAGCGATGACAACTGGCTGGGCAGGCTGGCACTAGTAGCAATCGAGAAGACCGGCCCGTGGTCCTTGCAGGGGAGCGAAACTGGAGAGACACGTGTAGAGCGAGCGCAAACTCCCCTCTCCATCGGCCGCGAGGGAGAGGGTTAGGGTCGATACGGTTTACTTGGCGAACCCCTTACGGCGCCTCGCGTTCGAAAGCGTTCGTCAACACCGTATCAGGAAGCTGTGCCGGCCTGGCCACGCCTGACTGCTTGGAGTTATCATACTGCTTGTAGAATCTGCTCCCTTTAGCCTGATCCTCAAGATCAGATGGAACTTCCTCCCCAGTCATAATAGACTTGAGGTATTGAACCAATAGCATGCCCTGTGTTCTGCCTGTGGAAGCATCGTAGTGCATCAGGCCGCGCTGGAACCGTTGGTAAATGGCTCGGTTGTTCTTCGGATCATACACTGGCGCACTGGTCGGAAGTCCCCAGAGCTCAAGGTTCAGGCCTGGAATAAGCTGGTACGGGATCTTCCCCTCGGGATAAGCCTCCTGGCCTCGCACTGTCTCACCAAAGGTCCTGCCAAAAT
This sequence comes from Chloroflexota bacterium, assembly GCA_023480885.1. GTDB lineage: Bacteria > Chloroflexota > UBA6077 > FW602-bin22 > JACPRP01 > JAMCWX01. The sequence continues at coordinate 12,675 of JAMCWX010000051.1, forward strand.
TGACTGGATGTCCCTCCCATTCGTTTGGCGCGTTCTTGCGCACGTAATCGAGAATCGCTGTGGAGTAATTCGGTGAGCCAGGAGACGGAGCGCTGTGCGTGAGAGCGACGTCGATCCCCGGGAGCGAGGCGCCGTTAATCTGTGTGTAAGGCATAAGGCCCTCGTCGAGCACGTTGAGAGTCCCTACTGTGCCATCAGGCCGCAGAACCATTACCTGCCTCTGGAAGAACTGGACCGTGTAGCCAAGCAGCTTGAACGGGCGAGAAATGGGATAGCCAAAGGTCCGCAACCCACCCCGCCTTTCGAAATAAGCTAGGAAGGCATTGGAAATGCCGAAGCCCGTTATTGGATAGTACAGCCGCTTATCGGAAACGCGAATGCCATCTCCAATACCTTCCTCGACGAAGATCACCGGGTCTCCACCAATTATGTATCTGTTTGGATCCCCATCTGCTGTGTTAGCTGTAGCTTCGCCAAGCGCTATCACATAGTACGGCATTTGCGGGTCGCTTGGCAGCGGCAGGGTCGTCTCTTTTCCGTTCTTCGAGACGAGCTTTGCACGCGTTCCCGAAGGCTTCACCATAACGCTGGCAGGCCGAGGCAGATTATTCCAGTAAACTACAGTCTTTGCCGTGCCGCTGTCTATCGTGACGGATTCGATAGAACCATCCCTCTGATGGCTCACTCTGCCAGGACGGGACAGGTAGGAAACGGCGACCTGGTAAGCCACGTAAGCTGGACGCAAGGAAAAATCGTTGCGAACGAGGCCGTAAGGTTCGCCCCCAATAATGTTGTCGTCCACCAGTTTGTAGATAGAAAACCGCTGGATGTCCGAGACCAGCGAAAGAGCCATCGACTCGATGATGAAAGAAGCCTGCTCGCTCAAGGTGGCCCGATAGCCACCACGCGGAACCTTCGACAACGGATCATCCCAGGGCACGACGTTGGCCTCGCTAACCCAGAGAGGCTTATCTGTCTGATAGCGATTCAGCACATCTCGGTACGCCGCAGGGATGGCCAAGAACTGCTCTGGCGAGCTATAGATGTGAATGTCCACTATATCGAAGTAGTAGTTGTTGGCCTTGGACGAGGGGTCCAGAACCGCACGCTCCAGGACTCTCTCCAGGAACAGCTTCCGATGCATGAGCACATCCGCCCAGTAGGTTGTGCCCCCAAAGACGATCTTGGCGCGAGGATTCACCTGTTTCGCGACCAGATAAGCGGTCTTAAGAAGCTGATAGTATTCCTCCTCGTAGCCAGCCCAGGTGCTGCCCTGCTGGCCGGGATCGATGTCTGGCTCGTTCCAAATCACCCAATAATCGATCTTCCCGGCGTAGCGCCCGACGATTTTCGACACGAATCTGGCCCAATAGTTATTTGGATCGTCCAGTGGTAGCGATAGGTTCTTTGGCACCGAGCCATTGCGGGTAGCCCAGGCTGGTGGGTTTCCCAGAAGGCCGACCAGTGTCATGCCTGCCGCCACCTCGGCGTCGATCTGCTGATCAGTTGAATACAAATTTCCATTCCATTGGTCTGGGGAATTTGGCTGAATGGAATCCCAGAAGAAGACTATGCGCTCCCAGCGAGCGCCCGCGTTTCGGGCCAGGTCTGGCGCCTTAAACGCCTCGACGACGCCGAAACGATCGCCGCTCTGTCGGACCGGGGGCAAAGCGATAGGAACTGAATCTGGTGGAGCAGCGTAAGCGGGAACTGGTGCAGGTGGAACGAGATTGCTAACAATCGTAACGACAATGAGAATAGCTGCAACGACAAGTGTAACGCTTCTCACTGCGATAGATACCTCCTTAGAGCATCTTGTGAAAGCAGGGGCCACAAGCCAAGCAGGTAGGGGCGAACCCTGTGTTCTCCCTTGGGGCAAGGCTGGGCCGACCTTGACTCAACCTGCTACCGGGCAACCTGGCCAGGCACGCCTCCTAGTTTACCACTGCTATTGCCGCGAATCAATGGCTTCTGCCAGCACTTCCGTCTCATTTCGCCTTCGAGTGCCGCCAAGATGACACGAGTTTCCAGCCCGTGTTATACTTTACAGGTAACAGCCCCGGCACAACCTGGCCTGGAGCCCTGGAGAGGACTTACCAATACATATGCAAGTCGGCAAAGAGAAGTTCATCATCGCCATCGATCTTGGAGGCACCAACCTCCGCGTCGCTACTGTCAGCTTCGGCGGCAGAATAATGCAGCGGGTTTCCATACCTACGCGAGCAATGGACGGAGTCGATGCCGTTATCAAAAGGATGACAGACAAAGTCATAGAGATGGTTGGAGCGGACAAGATCCGTCAGGCAGCAGCGCTAGCCGTCGGCGCGCCCGGTCCGACCGACCCGTGGGCAGGCGTTATTATCTCACCGCCCAACCTCCCCCAATGGGTTCGAGTTCCATTGAAGCAAATCCTCGAAGACAGGCTGCAGATCAAGACCTTCCTGGGCAACGATGCCAACGTCGCCGCTCTGGGCGAGCACCGCTTCGGCGCAGGGAAAGGTACGAAGCACATGATCTATATGACCGTCAGCACCGGAATCGGCGGGGGAATAATCGTGGATGGAAAGTTACTCCTTGGGAAAAATGGCGGCGCCGGGGAGATAGGCCATATGACCATAGACAAAGATGGCCCGCTGTGCGCCTGCGGAAACATCGGCTGTCTGGAGGCAATTGCTTCCGGCACCGCTATCGCCACTCAAACGATAAGGTGCTTGCGCTCTGGCGAGAGAAGCAGCATTCGAGATGAGGTTGGCGGCGATCTTTCCAGGGTAACCGCGCAAGTAGTCGTGGAAGAGGCAATGAAAGGCGATCAGCTGGCAATGGAAATCATGCATGACGCCGCCACGGCAATCGGGATCGGCGTGGTCAACCTTGTCAACCTTTTCGACCCGGAGAAAGTCATCATTGGCGGCGGTGTCTCCAACGCAGGTCCCCTGCTCTTCGATCCAGTACGTCGCATAGTCAAGGATCGAGCGATGGACATCGCCTGGCAAGGTCTCGAAATAGTGCCAACTGCTCTCGGCGACGATGTGGGATTGGTTGGAGCAGCAGCGCTAGCGCTCGCCGAACTGAGAGCGTAGTCGCCTTCAATCCAACGCCCTTTCCAGAATCGTGCAACGCCAGCCAAATATCCCTTTAACACTAGGCGCCGTCGTATTTGTAACCGGGCGCGATGAATCGCGCCCCTGCATCCGGCGCCATCGTATCTGTAGGCGGCGCAACAGCGTCTGGCGCGATAGTCTCGGTCATCAGCACGAACTTACATCAGGCGCCATCGTACTTGTAGGGGCGCAATTCATTGCGCCCGGAGTCCAGCGAAACTCGACGGGTATAGGCAAACAGCGCGACGATACCTACGCTCACCCCGAACCACAGCGTAAAGAAACGTATGAGAAGCGTCGCGGCTGCTGCTATGGCAGGCGCCGTAACGACCCTGAGAACTAATAGCAAGGTCGTAATGCTTCCTTCAGCTACTGCCAGTCCACCTGGAAGCATAGAGACGGACCCCACTAGCGTCGACACCGCGAGCACGAAAGCAGCCTGGACAACTAGAACAGAACCGGGCTCCAGCCCCAGTCCAACCAGCACAAAATAGAAGGCCACACACTCACCTGTCCACGACACGAAGCCGATTCCCACGGCAAGCAAGAGATTGTTGACCCGCAAGAGCTGATACGAGCTTTCGTAAAAAGCGTGCAGATAATGAACTCTCTTGGAGATCACTGGCATTCCTTCTCCAACGGATAGGAGAGCCAGAGACAGCGGCCTGTACTGGATCAGAACGATGAGAGCGAGTGCCGCCAGAAGGATGAGAAATAGTATCTCCCAACTGTAACCGTACAGAAGAACGCCTGCCGAGGCAAGCAGGAGCATCGCCAGGCCATCTGTCAGCCGTTCCGCTACAATGATCGGCGCTGAAGCCGCGATAGACGTGCCGACAGCCTCCTTTAGGAGGTAGGACTTCAGCCATTCGCCGACTTTGCCAGGTGTCATCACCATCGAGAGTCCGCTAAAGAAGATCAGCAGGCTATCCAGCACGCTCAACCTTCTTACCCCAATCAAGTTGAGGTAATAATGCCATTTCACAAACCGAAGGAGGTAATTGAAGAGGGTCAGGCCGAGAATGAGTGGCAGATACTTCCATCTGAAGGAGGCCAGGACTTCGCCGATCTTGGGCAAGTCTGCGTATATCGCCAGACCAAGGACCACGACCAGCCCAAACACGAGAGACAGGAGTATTTTTCGCTTGAGGCTATTCAAGGAACTCAAGAAAGACTCCTACCCACAGGGCTGCCAGTTCCCCTCTCCCTTAGGGTTCAAGGGCGGACAGGGCTCACCGGGCGCGTCCACTTACGATCCCCGCCGCACCGAAACAATTTGCCGTTTTCGGGCAATCGCCTTCTCTACGGCGGCAACGATGTCGTCTGCTGTCAGGCCGTAAGCCTTCAACAGGCTAGCAGGATCGCCAGACTGGCCAAAAGCTTGCTTAATAGCCACGAACTCAATGGGCACAGGATATTCTTCGGCGAGAACCAGCGCAACGGCGCTGCCAGTGCCACCGTTGAGAAGATGCTCCTCGGCCACCACGACGGCACCCGTCTCCATCGCGGCATCCTTCACGGCCTCGCGATCCAGAGGCTCCACGGTATGCATATCCAGCACTCGCACTGCTATGCCCTTGTCGCGGCAGATGGCCGCAGCCTGAAGCGCCTCGGCCAACATGCGCCCGTTAGCAATAATCGTCGCGTCGTCGCCATCTAAGAGCCTCACAGCTTTCCCAAGCACGAAGTCGTGGCCGTTCTCGTACACGATGAGTGACTTCGGGCGCCCCAGCCGCAGATACATCGGGCCTACCACGCTTGCTGCGGTGCGCGTAGCCCAGGCCGATGCCACCTCATCAGCCGGCACTATAATCCTGAAGCCAGGGAGAGAGCGAATCAGCGCCAGGTCTTCGATAGACTGGTGAGAAGCACCATCCTCGCCAACCGTCAGTCCCGAGTGGCTGGCCGCGACCTTGACATTCATCTGAGAGTAGGCAACGGACATGCGAAGCTGATCGAAGCAACGGCCTGGAAGAAAGACCGCAAAGCTGCTGGCAAAAACGATCTTGCCACACGAGGCCAAACCCGCGGCCATCCCAACCATGTTCTGCTCCGCTACGCCAGCGTCGAAGAAACGATCGGGGAACTCCTCTGCGAAGAGCTTTGTCATGGTCGATTTAGAGAGGTCCGCGTCGAGAACGACGATATTGGGATTCTCGCGACCTAGCGCCACCAGAGTGTGGCCGTAGGCCTCGCGCGTTGCCATTCCCTGCTTCATTCTGCGTCCTAGTTCCTTTCAGGGTCAAGACTCGGCCGTTATCTCGCTCCGTTACCCGTAATCGGCGAGCTCAACTCACGCAGCGCCGACTCCACCTGCTCGACTGTCGGCGCTTTGCCGTGAAAATCGACGACGTTTTCCATAAACGAAACGCCCTTGCCTTTAACGGTGCGAGCAACGATCATCGTCGGCTGGCCTTTCTTCGACTCCGCTTGCGCGAAAGCGTCTAACAGTTGCCTGAAATCGTGGCCATCCACCTCGACGACGTGCCAGCCGAATGACCGCCACTTATCGGCCACAGGCTCTATGCTCATCACCTGCTTGTTCGGGCCATCTATCTGCAAGCCGTTGTAGTCGAGGACCGCGACGAGGTTGCCCAACCGATAGTGGGCAGCAGCCATCGCCGCCTCCCAGATCTGCCCCTCGTCCGATTCGCCGTCCCCAATGATCGCGAAAACGCGGTAATCGCTCTTGTCTAGCATGCCTGCCAAAGCCATACCGACTGCCATCGATAACCCCTGGCCCAATGAGCCAGTGGACATCTCGACGCCTGGGGTCCGATGCATATCAGGATGCCCTTGCAGAGGGCTCCCCAGCTTGCGCAACGACTCCAGCCATTCAACCGGAAAATAACCTGCCTCGGCAAGGGCTGCGTAAAGGACAGGAGCGGCGTGCCCTTTGCTCAGCACAAGACGATCCCTAGCGGGCCATCGAGGGTCGGTGGGATCGTGACGCATCACAGCGAACAGCAAAGAGGTGACTATTTCGACGGCCGAGAGCGAGCCACCTGGATGGCCTGATCCCGCCTTCCCCGTCATAACGATTATGTGCCGCCGCACAGTCAAGGCAATGCGCTCAAGTTCGTCAATGGATACCGAAGGTAAACCCGAGGTTCGTTTGTTCTTGTCGATGTCCGCGCTCCCGTTCTTTCTTTTCACCAGCCTCTTCGCGCACACCGCCCTGAAGGCAGCGCTTGACTGAGCTCGCAACTTCCTCCTGGTGGTTCTTGAGAAAAGGCCAGGGTACTTGAAGGATTTACCTAGAGCTTTCGGCGGTATTATACCACAACACCCGCTCGCGTTCTATCTTTGACCAATCGTTGAGTTTTGCGTTTGCTTGTTATAAAATCGATTTAGCACCTCAGACAGTGTCGCACTGCGATGAGGCAAATCATCAGTCACATCTGGGATATCGCGACTGGCATAGAACTTGCGGGTTACGGTAAATTGAGTCCTCGCGCCAGATCTTCGCACCGGCGGAGTCGGTTTCATCTGCGCAAATGCAGGAGCTAACGTTCATATGGAGCGTAAGTCGCGAACTGTCGTGCCCAAGGAAAGGGTTGACGCTCTGGGAACCAGGGAACAACTCCTGCGCTACCTGAAATTGATGGTGCTAATTAGACGCTTCGAGGAAAAAGCAGGAGAAATGTACCTCAGGGCGAAGATCGGCGGTTACCTTCATCTTAACATCGGCGAGGAGGGCACAGTCGTCGGTTCTGTTTCTGCTCTCGAAGAGCGCGATTACCTGTACACCAGCTATCGCGACCACGGCTACGCCATCGCGAGAGGTGTTAATCCAAAGGCAGTTATGGCAGAGCTCTTTGGCAAAGCCACAGGTTGTTCCCAGGGGCGTGGCGGCTCGATGCACCTCTTCGACGCCAGAGTTCATTTCCTCGGTGGATACGGAATCGTCGCAGCACATATCCCTGTCGCCACCGGCACGGCGCTGGCCGCGACCTATCGTGGGACAGACGAGGTGACGATGTGCATCTTTGGAGAAGGTGCCACAAACATCGGCGCATTTCACGAGGGTTTGAACGTCGCCAAGCTCTGGCGACTGCCCGTTGTTTTCGTCTGCACCAACAACATATACGGCATGGGAACGGCGGTCAATCGAGCTTCGGCGGTCAGCGAGATATATCGAAAAGCCTGCGCCTACGACATAGCCGCGGAACGAGTCGACGGAATGGACGTGCTGGCCGTGCGAGACGCGTGTCTGCGGGGCGTGGAGAGAGCCCGCAAAGAGAGCGAGCCGACGCTCATCGAGACGATGACCTACCGCTACCGCGGTCACTCTATGGCAGACCCAGCTCGCTACAGATCGGAAGCTGAAGTGCGGTGGTGGCGGGAGCGCGACCCGATACTGACGCTCGAAACCAAGCTAAAAGAACAGGGTATGGTCACCCAGGAGGAGATGGACGACATCGAGGCAAATGTAGAAAGAGTAGTCGAAGAGTCGGTTGAATTCGCTGACCGCAGCCCAGCACCCAGCCTTGACGACCTTTACAAGAACGTCTACGCCGAAAGCGAGGGGCGCTAGGATGCCAGTCATCACTTATCGCGAAGCTCTGAATCAAGCCCTGCGAGAGGAAATGCAACGAGATTCCAACGTGTTCCTTATGGGCGAAGACATCGGCTTGTTCGAAGGCGCCTACAAAGTGACTGCAGGACTATTCGCCGAGTTCGGCGAAAAGAGGGTTAGAGATACGCCGATTGCCGAGGAGGAAATAGTTGGCCTGGGAATCGGCTCGGCAATGGTTGGACTGCGACCTGTGATCGAGATAATGACGATTAACTTCAGCCTGCTGGCGCTCGACCAGATTGTAAACAACGCGGCGAAGCTGAGATATATGTTTGCTGGTGGCGTTCAGATGCCCCTGGTCATACGCATGCCAGAGGGTGGAGGCAATCAGCTTACTGCGCAGCACTCTCAAAGCCTGGCCGTATGGTTCGCACACGTCCCCGGACTACTGGTAGTCGCACCATCTTCACCAGCCGACGCCAAAGGTCTTCTCAAGACTTCTATTAGAGACAATAACCCGGTCATCTTTATCGAGCACTTTGCCCTGTACAACACCAGAGGCGAACTGCCCGATGGCGAGCTCTTGCTCCCTATCGGGAAAGCCGACGTCAAGCGCGTTGGCGAAGACGTGACAATCATCTCTCATTCAAGAATGGTGCAGGTGGCGCTAGCTGCTGCGGAGCAACTGGCCGGGCAAGGAATCAGCGCAGAAGTGGTGGACCTCCGCACGTTGCGACCGCTCGACAAAGAGACAGTGGTCAATTCGGTGCGTAAGACCTCGCGTGCCGTAGTGCTGGAGGAAGGTTGGCCAACGTATGGCATAAGCGCAGAGGTCACAGCCTTCGTCCAGGACATGGCTTTCGACTATCTGGATGCGCCAATCCGACGCATTGGCGGCGCCGAGGTCCCGATGCCCTACGCCCGCAACGTGGAACGCGCAGCCATCCCTAGCGATCAAACCGTGATCGCGGCAGTGAAAGAGCTTGTTGCCTAAACTATACCCTTTCGATCATCTGGCTTATGTCACGGCGATTCTTTACCCAGGAGGACGCGTATGCCCGTAGACGTCGTTATGCCCCGGCTCAGCGACACTATGGTGGAAGGGAAGGTGCTGAAGTGGCGCAAGAAAGAGGGAGAGGAGGTCAAGAAGGGCGACATCATCGCCGAGATCGAAACAGACAAGGCGGCGATGGAACTGGAGGCATACGATAGCGGCACGCTTTCAAAGATCGTTGTGCCAGAAGGGAAATCGGTTCCAATCGGCGAGCCCATTGCCCTCATAGCAGGTCCAGAGGAGCACCCAGCGGCGCCGCCTGCACGAGAAGAAAAGGCAGCTCCCGCTCCGCCACCGCCAGCCCCACCTCCAGGTGAGGTTTTCGCCGCAGTCGCTCCTCCCCGAGTCGAGGAAAGAGTGAAAGCATCGCCATTGGCGAGAAGGATAGCCGAAGAGAGAGGAATCGACCTGGCAAAGGTCAAAGGCACAGGACCAGAAGGCAGAATCACCAAAGAGGACGTGCTGGCCTTCATTCAAACCCTGGAAGAGCGCCCCAAAGTAATACCTCGGCCTGAAGTCACAGCGCCTCCAGAAGCAGTCGAGATGATCGAGCTTACCAAAATGCAGTCGACCATCGCCGACAGAATGACCAGGGCCAAGCAGACTATCCCTCATTTCTACGTCACGTCAGAAATCGATATGTCTGCGGTCTCGCAAATGATCGCGTCGCTGAAGATCGCGTCAAAAGATGGTCCTGAACTCAAGATAACAGACCTGTTAATCAAAGCGTCGGCGCTGGCGCTGAAAAAGTATCCTCTGGTCAATGCCTTCTATTCCGACGGCAAGCTTCAGTACAACAAGCGCATTAACGTGGGGATTGCCGTTGCTCTGCCAGGAGGTCTGATGGTTCCAGTGATCCACGATTGCGATCGTAAGAGCCTGCGCGAGATCGCGTCCGAGGCCAGGCAGCTAACCGAGAAAGTCAGAAGCGGGCATATGACGCCAGCGGATTTCGAGGGTGGCACGTTCACACTCTCGAACCTTGGCATGTTCGACGTAGATGAGTTCGCCGCAATCATCAACCCACCCGAGAGCGCGATCCTGGCCGTCGGTACGGTAAGGCCAACACCTGTCGTGCGCGATGGGCAAATCGTTATCTCGTCGCGAATGAAGGCGACGATCTCGGCTGATCACCGAGTTTACTATGGGGCCGCGGCGGCAGAATTTCTCCAGGAATTCAAGCGTTTGCTGGAGAATCCGCTCACCTTAATGCTGTAAATGACATCACAAGAATCGACACCCGACGACATCGCAAGAAAACCCGACTGGCTAAAGATCCGGCTATCTCTCGGCCCCAACTTCCGAGACATCAAGGGATTGTTGCGCGGTCTGGAGCTGCACAGCGTCTGTGAAGAGGCCCTTTGCCCGAACATAGGCGAATGCTTCGAGAGCCGCACCGCGACGTTTCTGATCCTAGGTCGCGTGTGCACTCGCAACTGCGGCTTCTGCGCCATCGAGACAGGCACGACAAACGAACTCGACGAAGCCGAACCAGAGCGGGTGGCGCGCGCTGTCGAAAGCCTCGACCTTCGTCACGTCGTCATCACCTCCGTGACCCGCGACGACCTGGTAGACGGCGGCGCCGCCATCTTTGCCGAGACCATAAGCAGGTTACGCCAGTACAAGCCTTCCTGCAGCGTCGAGGTGTTGATCCCTGACTTTCAGGGCTCCGTGTCCGCCCTCGCCACGGTGGTCCAGGCGAAACCGGACATCCTCAACCACAACATCGAGACAGTGCGCCGCCTTTCGTTCGAGGTGCGGCCCATGGCCGACTACGATCGTTCGATTGAGCTGCTTCGGCGCGCAAAGCAAATGGACGAAAAGAAGTTGACCAAGTCGGGTCTTATGGTCGGGCTGGGTGAAACGTGGAACGAGATACTCGAAGCGATGGCCGACCTGCGCGCCGCCGGATGCGAAATCCTGACCATCGGCCAGTATCTCCGCCCCTCCAAACAGCACCTGCCCGTCGCGAGATATTACACGCCCGCGGAGTTCAGCCTGCTCAGGGACGAAGGCCAGCGGTTGGGATTTCGACACGTCGAATCAGGCCCCCTGGTCAGAAGCTCGTACCATGCAAAGCAGCAACTAAAAGGGACTGGCCACCCCTAGATCGCTTTCTGGCTGCGTTTAGCTACCGCCCAAATCGATCCAACAACACAGAATATTCACTCGCGAAGGATTTATGCCGACAGATTTCATCGGGAGCAGCACCACCAATAGTGAAACCAATCGGGACAAGGTTGATCTACCAGGCGCATCATCATTGCTGAAGCTCGGCACTATGAACTACGTCGAGGCATTGGAACTGCAGGACCGCCTGGTGAAGGCTCATTATGAAGGCAAGGTCGGCGACTTACTGATCCTGCTGGAACACCCTCATACCTACACAATCGGTCGGGGCGGGAAGGATGCCCACATCCTCTTTGACGAGAAGCTACTTGCTCGCATAGGAGCTAGCTTCCACAGGGTAGGTAGAGGCGGGGACATCACCTACCACGGTCCAGGCCAGATCGTAGGCTACCCCATCGTCGACCTGCGTCGTTGGCAGCCGGACGTGCACAAATACCTGCGCAGCCTGGAACAAGTGCTCATCCGAACCCTACGAGATTTTGGCATAAGCGCAGTACGCGATTCTCATGCCACAGGCGTCTGGGTTGGCGACGAGAAAGTGGCAGCCATTGGCGTGAGAGTGTCGCGCTGGATAACGTCTCACGGCTTCGCACTAAACGTCAACGCCGATTTGAGCTACTTCTCTCACATCGTCCCCTGCGGCCTGGTCGGTAAAGGCGTCACGTCGATGGACAAGCTACTTGGTGCCAGAGTTGACCCTCAACTCGTCGCGCAGCAACTTGTGGAACACTTCAGCAGCGAATTCCGCACCCACCTGGTAGAATCCAGCCTGGCAGATATTGAACAAGCGATAGCTGAAGCAGGTGAACGCAGTGTGACTTCTTCAGATGCGCTGATGTCTCCTTGTCAGAAGTAGGGCTTCCATCTCTCCGGCATCTGAATTACGCCAGCGACAAGCTTGTAATGATAGCCGAGGTATTCCTCGCCGAGACTGATCGTCAAGAGGAACCTGTCTGAGACTCTCGAATCGCTCGCGGATGAGATCAAGTACGAACCTTCGTCCAGATGGCCTAGCCGGCGCTCGAATTCGGGGTCTGTCACCCTAAGACCGTAGCTCACTCCCGCCAACGCAAATCTTGCAATGATTTGAGGTTTACTGCCGTAAGCCTTCTTGACCTCCCAGTCGACATGGTTGGGGGCGACCAGCGCAAAAGAGGCATGGGCAACCATCCGGAGGAAGGCGCGCGGTGATCTCCTGTCGGTCTCATCCCCCAGCAAGGTCGGACCGTAGTCGAGCTGCGATTGAAGTAACCCGATAACGTCCGTCCCTGCGGGCCGCTTCACCAACTTCCAGCGGTTGGGGCCGATCAACCAGTTCTCTGGCTGATGGGGCTCAGGCTTGCGCGCCGGCATTATGTTCTGCTCCACTGGTTGATTGGTCTCTCGAACTGACCGGTAGTCGCAAGTGTTCCCCAGTAGCCAACGCTCGACTTGTCGCCGATAGTTGAAGAAACGAGCATCCGCACCGACCTTTCTTTCGCCAGTTAGCGGTGCCAGGTGCGATCAGTTGTGTTGCTACATTCGTTCGGGCATCTATCATCACCAAAATGCCCGATCGAACACTTGCCGCATCCAAATGCTCGCGAGTACTGAGAACGAGCATTAAGTATCGTCCAATGCTCACGACGATGCTCACGAGCATTGCCGCACGCTATCAGAACCAGGACAAATCGCTGAATTGGGAGTAAGTAGCGTGCTTGGATAATATCACTTGCTCGCCTGCAAATCAAGGTGAAACCGTGAAACTTTCCCCCAATCGTGCTATAATCCCTAATGGCTCTAACGAGTCGCTATCCTCCACCGCAGCCTCGAGTGCAGGACTATGAATTAGGAGTAATTAACGAATGAGCGAGGCGCAGCTTCTCTACAAACTGCAGACAATTGACCTTGACGTCGAAGAAACCACGCGATTGCTTCAAGAGATCGAGAGCAAGCTCGGCGAAACTGAGGAACTACTGGCCGCACGAGCTCGCCTGAATGACATCGTCGAAGAGCAGCGCCGCACGAAGTCAGCCCTGCACGAAGCGGAGTCTGAGATCGAAGACCTCACCGCGAAGTTGAAACCCCTCGAGTCCAAGCTGTACGGAGGCGCGGTCAAGAACCCCAAGGAACTCTCAGCCCTCGAAAAAGATGTCGACATGTACAAGAAGAAGAATAGCTCCATTGAAGACAGGGTTCTTGAACTAATGTCCAGGCTGGAAGAACTGGAGGCCACCGTCAAGACCACACGCGCCGAAACCGAAGCCGTCGAGACAGAGTGGCGTCACACTCAGGGCGAGCTGACCGCGGAAAGGGACCGCTTGATGGACAGTATCGACGACCTCAGCCGTGAAAGGGCATTACTGGCTGCTGATATCCCACAGGCCACAATTCAGATCTACGAAGGGCTGAGGAAGACCAGGCGAGGGAGAGCGGTCGCCACGGTAGAGCGGAACACGTGCCAGGGATGCAGGGTCGCGCTGCCGATGACCGAAGTGCAGCGTGCCAGAACCAGCCGCCAGCTTGCCTTTTGCAGCAGTTGCGGACGCATAATATGGGTGAGTCGTTAAGTGGCTATCAAAGCGCGCGAGCCTGTTCACAAGCACCTGGTCATCTACTCCGATGGTGCTGCTAGAGGTAATCCAGGGCCTGCTGGTGTCGGCGTCGTTCTCAAAGACGAAGAGGGCAGGATTGTTAAGAAGGTCTCCCAGTTTATCGGGCACACTACCAACAATCAGGCAGAGTACTCTGCCCTGATCGTCGGTCTCGAGGCAGCCTTGGAATTGAAAGCTGAATCCGTCGATTTGCTGCTGGACTCGCAACTGGTGGTGAATCAAGTCAATGGCACTTACAGGGTGCGCAGCCTCGATCTTAAACCCTTCAACCAGGAAGCTCTCAAGCTACTTCAACGCTTCAAGAGCTATTCAATCAACTACATCCCGCGTGAGCGGAATCGAGAGGCAGATTCGTTGGCGAACACAGCCATCGACAGGCACATCCCCTGCTAGTCCGCGTCTTTCTCGACTAACTTGGATTCCTCCCAGAGCTTATCCAGGGCTTCGGGACTAAGCTTGCTAAGTTGGAGACTGCGCTCAGCACACAGTTTCTCCACGTATTCGAATCGTTTGATGAACTTCCGACTCGCCAACCGGAGCGCATCCTCGGCGTCGATATCCAACCAGCGTGCCACGTTCACCAGCGCAAAAAGAACGTCCCCAAGTTCCTGCCGACGCTCCTCCGCCGACCCAGCCGCCGCCAGCTCCTGAACTTCCTCCGCGACCTTGTCGATTACGCCGCTTATCTCTTTCCAGTCGAAACCGAGCCTGGCTGCTCGCCTTTGCACCGATTGGGCGTAAGCCAGCGCGGGAAGGATTCTTGGCACGCTCTCAATTGTCGAGCTACCCTCGCCTTTCTCCTCCCGTTTGATCTGCTCCCAGTTGCGCAAGACTTCAGATGCATCGGCAACGGTCCTGTCGCCGAAAACGTGAGGATGTCGGCGAATTAGCTTGGCGTTGATGCCCCGAAACACGTCTTCCATCGAGAAATCACCACTCTCCGTCGCCATCTGCGAGTGCAGAACGATCTGCAGCAGCAGATCGCCCAGTTCCTCGCGAAGCTTGTCCGGATCGCCGAGGTCCAGAGCCTCCAGGACTTCGTACGCCTCTTCGATCAGGTACGGCTTCAGAGAGTCGTGGCTCTGCTTGCGGTCCCACGGGCAGCCGCCAGGAGCACGCAGGCGATAAATAATGTGGCGCAGCCCGGCCATGGATGCGAGATCCTCTTCGACGTCAATTGGCGGCAGATACAGGGAGGTCAGGTGATCGATGTCTTTCTGGCGGTCGATCTGATAAAGCTTCATCGGCCGCTTCTCCTCTTTCCCTGGGATTCCCGCCCAACGAACCAGGACTACTTCGTGATGATCCGGGTAGACTTCCAGGAGCGCGAGCTTCACAGCCGATGCCACCGTGCGACTGTGAAGCTGGCCGATTATGGCTGGCACAGTCGGATCCACTGGCCGCCTGGCCCAGACCTTCGCAGCAGTATAGCGCCGGCCGTCCTCATCTCCTGCGGCCGGCTCGTCCCTCACTTCAGAGTATTCAGCCAGGACGGTGGCATCGATCACCTGGAGCCCCTGCGCCAGAGGGTCCAGTTCGAGGAACGTGAACAGAGGTTCGAGGAAGCTCACGGCAGACACGAACCTGATGATAAGCCCTCGCTTCTTCGCCTCAGTCGCAATGCGGCGCACTGATTCCTCGGCAACGAGCGGGTGGCCCGGCACGGCGTAGACAACCCCCTGAGGACGGCCTGCCAGCTCGATGATGCGCTCCGTAATCGCTGCGTATACCTCGGAGAAGGACTCGCGCTCTTCATACAGATGGTCGAAGGAGTGGATCAATAGCGTGGACGGAAGCGACGCAACCACAGGATGCTGCGTGGTGCGCAGATATATCTCAGGCGCCTCACGCAGCACCTGCTGAGCCTCCAACGTCAAGTACTGATGGTCGCCAGGCCCCAGCCCGACAACAGTTATGTCAATGTGCCCTTTCGGATCAACCAATTATCCTATCACCCTTTCGTAAGATGCTCTTGAATTATAAACGAACGGCCACTGGCCTGCAAAAGAATCTGCTCAAAACCCCAACCTTGCTTCCGAATAAATGAAATAAGCAGAGAACAGCAACAGGAAAATGCCAGAAAGCAGTTGCACTTGTGAGTTCTTCAATTGCCCAGAACCACTGACTCCTTGACTTTTGCCACCCCACCTGGTATATTTCCAATAAGTGTACGCTGTGCTAGTTGCGGCGTGGGCCGCCAGAGGGGCGACAGGCATTTTGCTCCTTGCAAGTAGAAAAGGCGCAAAACCCAACCCCTAATGTTTTTCGTGCTGGCAGAACTCGCTATACCTCTTTGGCGAGATGCAGCGCAGGCCATATGTTGGCAGCTCAGCCACGGCAGGCCTCTCGCAGGACGAGACGAGCCGCCCGTCTGAGCTATTTTTCTAAAGAGCGGCACCCCAACTTGCCTAAGACATTTGAAATGTGCTTGGCTGGAGGCGATGAATGGCAGAGATGGCATCAGGCTCACGAAAGGAATTGCGACGTGCTTATGGTTTCGACGAGGTAGCGCTGGTCCCTGGCACGGTCACAGTGAACCCGGAAAACGTGGACCTCTCGTTCAGAATCGGTGAGCACACGTTGTCTATCCCGGTGCTGGCATCGGCAATGGACGCAGTCGTCGATCCTGGTTTTGCCATCAAGTTTGGTCGATTCGGCGGCCTCGCGGTCCTTAACCTGGATGGACTGCAGACGCGCTACGACAACCCAGAAGAATTACTAGCCGAAATCGCTCAGTCCTCTCCTCTCGAAGTTACGTCTGTCCTCCAAAAGATCTATCAACAGCCAATCAAGCCCAATCTCATCGGCGAACGCCTCAGCGCAATTAAGAAAGGCGGAGTCCTTGCTGCTGCATCGTGCACGCCGCAGAACGCCTCGATCCTTGCGCCTCTGGCTATTGAGGCAGGCGTAGACATTTTCGTAGTTGCATCGACCGTAACTACGGCCAGGCACATCTCAGAAGGCAAGCAAGAACTCTCCTTCGACAAGTTCTGTAAATCTACCAAGGTTCCAGTTCTAGTCGGCAATTGCGTAAGTTACGAAGCGAGTCGTGAGCTGATGCAGACTGGCATCGCTGGTCTCCTCGTGGGAGTGGGCCCAGGCGCAGCTTGCACCAGCCGCGAAGTGTTGGGAGTTGGAGTGCCACAGGTAACTGCTACAATCGATTGCGCTGCAGCACGAGATGATTACTTCGCCGAAACCGGCCGCTACGTCCCCATCATAACCGATGGCGGAATGCGTAACGGCGGGGATATCTCTAAGGCTATAGCAGCCGGCGCCGACGCAATAATGATTGGCTCGCCGTTTGCTCAAGCCGAAGAGGCTCCAGGGCGAGGCTTCCACTGGGGAATGGCGACTCCTCACGCAGGCCTACCGCGCGGCACGCGTATACGAGTAGGAATTAACGGTTCGCTGCAACAAATCCTGTTCGGTCCAACTTCCAGAACTGATGGCACTCAAAACTTGATGGGTGCTTTGAGAACCTCGATGGGCGTCTGCGGTGCTAAGACGATAAAAGAAATGCAACGCACCGAGATGGTCATCGCTCCAGCAATAGTGACCGAGGGCAAGATTTGGCAGCTAACCGGCAGCAAGTAGGAGATAGCGCCAAATGCCTAATAACAACAACGGAGAGCACGTTGCCCTCTTCATTGACTGGGACAACCTTGCCATCAGCATTGCCGCCGATTTGGGCGGCGCAACCCCCGATCTAAAGCGCCTCATAAAAGCAGCACAGAAATACGGAACCATCCTGGTCGCTCGCGCTTACGCCGAATGGAATGCGAGCAGCGAACGGCTGAGCGTTTACAGCGCTGGCGTGGAGCCTGTCTACGCACCCACATTTCGATTTGAGGCAGACCCCATCACTCAGGCCGCCCGCGGCAAAAGCCTTGCCGACCCGTGTATGGTGGCCGATTTCGTCGATACCCTTCACCTCCATCCTAGAATCACCACCTTTGTCATCGTAAGTGGCGATAAAGACCTCATTCCGGTCGTGCGCCTGGCTCAACTGCGCGGCAAGCATGTCGTCGTTATCGGCCCAGACTACGCTGCTGGAGTGCTCAGGGAGATCGCCGACGAGTTCGTATCCTACCGCTCCGTCATAGAAGTGGGCGAAGGACCATTGCCCGAAGCGCCACAAGAGGGAACGAGAACTGGGAAGAGACGAATGCCTCTCCGAGCTTCACAATCGACAGCACCAGCCCATCGCCCTCGCTCGGCTCCGGCGCCGCATCCCATCCCACGACCAAAGCCGCGAGAATTACCAACAACCGACCAGATCGAAATCCCTGTTGCGCCTGTCGTCGCTGAGGTAGCGGAGCCAGCCAAAGCGGCTGCCCCTCAGGAAGGCAAAGATAACGCCGACGATCTTTCCAGCATCTTTGCCGTTATGCTCGACATCGTCATGCAGCGCAACGACGAGGGCAAGACTCGTGTTAGAGCGACAAACCTCAAGGACGCGCTGATGGCCAAGTTGCCTGGCTTCAACGAGCGGAAATATGGCTTTGCGAAGTTCAAAGATTTCCTGGCCGCGGCACAAAAGACTGGCATCATCGACATCAGCGTCGCAGGTCCAGTGCACTGGGTTTCTCTGCCGCCGAAAAACGAGGCTGGCAATGGGAACAACGTTGCCACTCCTCTGCCTGAGCCAGACCTGGTGAGCGAGGCCGTCGACATCGTTAGAGCCACAGAAGAACGCTACGCGGACATCGTCAGATTCCTGATCGACCTGCGTGGGCGAAGCAGGTGGTTAACGTACACCTACGTCCTCACGAACCTCATCACCTATCTAGGAAACGTTCTGCCCCAGGCGAGTACTGAGACGGCCGCACGCTCGGTTCTCAACCGACTGGTGCAAGAGGGCGTGTTGCGAGTCGATCGCGAGCCGCGCGAAGTGGAGGTTGGAGGCATTAAGCATCGCGTGAGAATGTGCCACATCGAGAACGATCATCCGCTGGTCGTGCACATGCTGTCCGCCGAGTCCGAGAGACAGCCAGTCGACGCGGCACTTTCGGAATACGCTACTGCCACAGTCGAGCAGTTGGCATCCGTCGACGAGTCGGTGCAACAACAGCCTGCTCTTGAGTCCGAACCATCCGGTGCTCCTATCTCTGAGGAATTCAGCGCGGAAGCGCCAGCGGTCGATCAGCCACCCGCTGTGCAGGAGCGACCTGAAAACGTAACACCTATTGCCGCCATCTCCGACGAGATGGCAATCGAGCCAAACGCGCCGCACCACGAAGCTCTCGGCGCCCACGAAGCCCTCGGCGCAGAGGACGTCAGCGCTTCCTCTGGCGCGGATTCTTCGCTGCCCGAGCAAAGCGCTTCCATCGTCGGGCTGGGCGTTCCTATGGGGCTCGAAGAAGTCTTCGAGGCCGTCAGCAAAGTGGTACGTCAATCTGCGAGCTCCGGCAAAGCCAGAGTCAGGTTGACCGGGCTCAAGGCCAAATTGACTGGCGAGCTCGGGCATTTCGACGAACAGGTCTACGGCTTCCGCAGGTTCAAGGATTTCCTCCTCGCCGCGGAACGCGCTGGCTACATTGCGCTCGAAGTCGCCGGTCCTGTAGTCTGGGTAACCCCGCCAGCCAGCGCCGAGCAAGCACCTCCGTCCCAGCAACAGTCAGAAGCCCAGGGCGAGAGCGTCGAGACTCAGTCCAGCAATGACGCGCACCCAGACGGCTCGAACCAGCAGAATCAGGCGGAAGCCAAAGGGAGGGCGAGACGACGGCGGCCGTCTAAGCCAAGGGAGGTGCTCGTTGAACGATAGAACCGAGGAGCGCTTTCAAGAAATCAGCCATCGGATTTCGGCATCAGACGATCTGGAGATTTCAACCTATCTTCAGGTCGCTGAGGCCAGAAAAGCCCTCGCCGAGCAGGAGCAAGAGCTTCCCACGGCGACAAAGGCTCCGGCCGCGCGCGAGTCGGTTGTCATCTTCGACTTCGGCTCGCAATACAGCCAGCTTATCGCTCGCCGCGTGCGGGAATGGCATGTGTATTGCGAGCTGCTGCCACCAGACGCTCCCTACGAGCGGGTGGCCGCCTTGCAGCCGAGGGGGTTCATACTTTCAGGCGGCCCGGCTAGCGTCTACGACGCCAACGCTCCCAAGGTCCCGGCCTATGTGCTCGAAAGCGGATTGCCTGTGCTCGGCATCTGCTACGGGATGCAGTTGCTTGCCGACCAGCTAGCAGGCTCGGTCGTCCCGGCGACGAAACGGGAGTACGGCCACGCAACGGCCTACATCAACGACACTAGCAGCCCCATCTTCAGCGGACTGCCTTTCAGCCTTTCTGTCTGGATGAGCCACGGCGACAAGGTATCGGAACTGCCGCCAGGCTTCGAGGTTCTGGCTTACACCGATAATTCGGCCATTACCGCTATGGGTCGAGGCAACATCGTCGGCCTCCAGTTTCACCCTGAGGTGGCACACACACCTGAAGGGAAGAACATTATTCGTAACTTCCTTTACGAGATGTGCGGTTGCGAAGGAAGCTGGCTGGCGGGGTTATTCGTTGTCGATAGCCTCAGCCAGATACGCGAGCAGGTTGGCAACGGCAAAGTTATCTGCGCGTTGAGCGGAGGGGTCGACTCCACGGTCACGGCGACGCTGGTTCATAAGGCCATTGGGGATCAGTTGACGTGCATCTTCGTGAACAACGGCTTGCTGCGCCGCGAAGAGGCCGAGAGGAATATCAACACGTTCCGCCGCAACCTGCAAATGAACCTCGTCTACGTCGATGCTACCGATCGATTCTTAGGAAGGCTGGCCGGAGTCGTCGACCCGGAGCTCAAGCGCCGCATCATCGGCGAAGAGTTCATCAGAGTCTTCGAGGCGGAAGCGCGCAAGATCGGAGACATCGACTTCCTGGCGCAGGGCACGCTGTACCCTGACGTTATCGAGAGCGCCACACCCGAGACTAAGGCGGCCGCCAAGATAAAGACACACCACAACGTGGGCGGCCTCCCGCCTAACCTGAAGTTCTCGCTGATCGAGCCCCTTCGCTATCTCTTCAAAGACGAAGTGCGAGCCGTCGGGCTGGAGCTGGGCCTGCCAGACGAAATGATCAATCGCCAGCCATTTCCCGGTCCAGGGCTGGCAATTAGAGTGATTGGCGAGGTCACCCGCGAGCGGCTCGAGACGCTGAGGGCCGCGGATTGGGTCGTCATGAACGAGATCAAGAAGGCCGGTCTGTACCGCGAGCTCTGGCAGAGCTTCGCCATTCTTACTCCGCTGCGAAGCGTCGGCGTCATGGGCGACGGCCGAACTTATGCGAACGTGGTCGCCATCCGAGCCGTGACGAGCGACGACGCTATGACCGCCGAATGGGCGCGCCTGCCCTACGATCTCCTGGCGAGGATTTCCAATCGCATCGTCAACGAGGTCCCAGGCGTCAACAGAGTCGTCTACGACATCAGCTCGAAACCTCCTTCGACTATTGAATGGGAGTGACATCGCAATGCGTGTGCTGGTGGTGGGAAGCGGTGCGCGAGAGCACACAATCCTCTGGAAGCTCGCTCAAAGTCCATCGGCGCCCCGCCTTTATAGCGCCCCTGGCAATGGGGGCACTGGCCTTATAGCAGAGAACGTCGCTATCGGTGCGACCGAGATAGACAGGCTCGCCGAATGGGCGCTCGCCAACGCCATCGATCTAACCGTCGTCGGCCCCGAAGACCCGCTGGCAGCAGGGCTGGCAGATCGCTTTCGCCGCGTCGGACTGCTGGTCTTTGGCCCCACCAAAGACGGCGCCAGAATCGAGGGCAGCAAGGCTTGGGCCAAGGAATTAATGAACCGCTACGGCGTTCCTACCGCCCGGAGCGCAACCTTCACGTCGCCAACTGCAGCAGAGGAATACGTCAAGTCCCAGCCTCTCCCCATCGTCGTCAAGGCAGATGGCCTGGCTGCGGGAAAAGGCGTCGTCGTGGCCACCACCCACGAGCAGGCTCTCGCGGCTATTTCCCAGTTGATGAGGGATAAGACGACTGGGAGCGCAGGAGACAGGGTGGTCGTCGAGGAGTGTCTGGAAGGCACAGAGGTATCTCTTCTAGCCTTCACCGATGGCTCGACGGTTGTTCCGATGGTGCCAGCCTGCGACTACAAGCGAGTATTCGACGACGATCAGGGACCAAACACAGGCGGCATGGGCGCCTACTCTCCCCCAAGGTTCGTCACTCGCCAGATGGTCGAGCAAATCGAGGAAACTGTCCTGAAGCCCGTCGTCCACGGCGTGGCCAGGGAAGGCATTTCGTATTCCGGCGTGCTGTACGCTGGATTGATGATCACCAGCAACGGGCCGATGGTGCTAGAATTCAACTGCCGGTTTGGCGACCCTGAGACACAGGTTATCCTTCCCCGATTGAAGAGCGACTTACTGGATGTGATGCTGCGCACTGCCGAAGGCAGGCTTGGCGAGATTCAGGTCGAATGGCACGATAAACCCAGTTGCGGTGTTGTCCTGGCCTCAGGGGGTTATCCCGGCGAGTTCGCCAGGGGATATCCCATCGCGGGACTCGATTCACTCGACGCCGACGCGCTCGTCTTCCACGCTGGCACGAAGAGGCAGGGAGACGACATCGTCACCTCCGGCGGTCGCGTGCTGACAGTCGTGGCGACCGGCAGGGATATGCGAGAGGCTCGGCAGAATGCCTACCGCAACGCGGAAAAGATCCGTTTTACCGATATCCATTACCGCAAGGATATTGCCGCGAGGGAGTTGTGAGCATGGCGTTGGTTGCCGTCGTTATGGGAAGCGAATCGGATATGTCCTTTATGCAGAATACGCTCGATATCCTCTCGGAGCTAGGCATCGAGCACGAAGCGCTGGTCATGTCAGCCCATCGCAATCCAGAGGCCGTCAGGGAATTCGGCCAGACAGTGCGCCAGCGTGGAATCGAGGTAATCATCGCTGGAGCAGGAGGCGCTGCCCACCTGCCAGGTGTCCTGGCCTCGTGGACGAGCGTGCCCGTGATCGGCATTCCGTTGCCCACCAGCGACCTCAACGGCGTCGACGCCCTCTACGCCATCGTCCAGATGCCCGCCGGTATACCCGTCGCTACCGTTGCCGTTGGCAAAGCCGGCGCCAAGAACGCCGCCTACCTCGCCGCACAGATCCTCGGCCTAAAATACGACTCAATCCACCAGGCCTACGAAGCCCACCGCGCCAGGCTCGCACAATCGGACAACAAACCACCCATCGCGTAATCTCCCAAGCTTGCAGCGCCCACGAACACTATGCTAAGATAACTGCGCTCTTTACAGAGCCGTTCCCTGACAACCTTGCTATCGCAGCGTCGAAGCGGTGCCGCCATTCCCCCTCCCTCTGGGAGTTCAGGAGCGGACAGGGGTCCGGGCGCGATAAATCGCGCCCCTACACAAGGGGCTGTCGTATCTGTAGGGGCGCAATGAATTGCGCCCAGGGTATCGGAACTGCTGAAAACAGTCCTTTCGATGCTGGCTGTCCGCCCCTGATCCCTCTGGGAGAGCGCGCGTACAATCCCCTCTCCCTCTGGAAGAGGGCTAGGGTGAGGGCCGTACCCCGCCTAGCGTGAGGGGCCGCCCTCGGGTACCAAAATCTCATTCCGTAGGGGCGAACCCTGTGTTCGCCCTCGGGGCCTACAACCACCGGTGGGAGGACTTACATGCCTTTTCGCGACCTGCGCGATTTCGTCGCTTTCCTGGAAACCAAAGGAGACCTTAAGCGCATCCAGACCGAAGTCACCTGCGATCTAGAGATCGCCGAGATAACCGACCGCGTCACCAAATCTGGCGGTCCAGCGCTGTTCTTCGAGAACGTCGCTGGCCACGACGTGCCCGTCATCACCAACCTTTTCGGCACCGAGCAGCGTATGTGCTCGGCCCTGGGCGTGCAGCGACTGCACGACCTTTCGGGCAAGCTCCAGAAGCTCCTCAACCTGACACAAGGGGCCGTGCCGACATCGATGATGGACAAGTTCAAGGTCCTTGGCGACCTGGCCAAGATCGCGGGCTCCGCTCCCAAGACGGTGAGCAAGGCGCCCTGCCAGGAAGTGGTGCTCACAGGCGACAGCGTCTCGCTGGACAAGTTCCCAGTTCTCAAATCGTGGCCAGATGACGCCGGCCGTTTCATAACCCTTCCCCTTGTAATCACGCGAGACCCGGAAAATGGCACGCGCAACGTGGGCATGTACCGACTTCAAATCTACGATCAGCGCACCACCGGCATGCACTGGCATCTGCACAAGATCGGCCGGGATCACTTCCGCAGGAGCAAGGCAAAGGGCCAGCGTCTCGAAGCGGCCGTGGCGATTGGCGCCGATCCAGTGACCATCTACACCGCCACCGCCCCTCTTCCGCCAGTGCTGGACGAGCTGTTTCTCGCGGGCTTCCTGCGGGGTGAAGGCGTCGAGACCGTGCGGTGCAAGACGGTCAACATTGAGGTTCCAGCTCATGCCGAGATCGTGCTTGAAGGCTACGTAGACCCATCCGAAGAGCGCCTCGAAGGACCATTCGGCGATCACACCGGTTACTATTCGCTGGCCGACAACTATCCCGTCTTCCACATCACGTGCATAACGCATCGCGCCAAGCCCTGGTACGCTGCCACGATCGTCGGCAAGCCACCTATGGAAGACGTCTATCTGGGCAAAGCCACCGAACGTCTCTTTCTGCCCCTCATCAGGATGATCGTCCCAGAAGTGGTAGAGATGAATCTGCCACCCGAAGGCGTCTTTCAGAATCTCGCCATCGTCTCTATCGACAAGCAATACCCTGGGCAGGCGAAGAAGGTCATAAGCGCCCTCTGGGGCATGATGCAAATGGCGCTCACCAAGATCATCATCGTGGTCGACGGAACGGTCGACGTTCACGACCTCTCGGAGGTACTCTGGCGAGTGAGCAACAACGTCGATCCCCGCCGCGATCTCGTCATCGCGGAAGGTCCCCTCGACGACCTCGACCATTCCTCGCCCCTCCCGGGATTTGGCAGTAAGCTAGGCATCGACGCCACGACTAAAATGCCGAACGAGGGCCATCCCCGTCCCTGGCCAGCCGACGTGGTGATGAGCGGAGACATTCGCAAGCTCGTGGACGAAAAATGGAGTAGCTACGACATATGATGCTTGAGCAAAGGTCGCCAGGGGCTCGCTACCTCGGCAAGCTAGGAACGATGCTGGAAGCCATAAAGTTCGAGCACACCATCTTCACGCTGCCGTTCGCCTATCTGGGCATGGTCCTCGCGGCAAGAGGCTTGCCCACGCTGCAACAGGTCGTGTGGATCACGGTGGCTTTGGCGGCAGCGCGAACGTGGGCTATGGGCACCAACCGGCTGATCGATCGCGAAATGGACGCGTTGAACCCGCGTACGGCACGCCGAGCGCGGGTTC
>JAMCWX010000050.1 GCA_023480885.1 Chloroflexota bacterium
GTTACTTCGTTCGGCCGCAGATAAGCGCGAGATGCTCCCGCTGGGCGAGTTCCTTGGCTACGCAGTGGTCGAACACGCGCCCGGTCGGGGTTAGCAAAATGACCTCCGAAGTCGCGAAGCCCTCGGACCGGGCCTGGGCAAGCACAGCCCGCACGGCGGAAAAGATCGGCTCGGGCTTCATCACCATGCCAGCTCCACCGCCAAAGGGGTAATCATCGGTCGTGCGATGCTTGTCGGTGGCGTAGTCGCGGATGTCGTGTACGTTGATGGCAACCAGGCCTTTTTCCTGAGCGCGTTTGATTATCGTCTCGCCGAACGGCCCGACGAACATACCTGGGAAGATGGTCAAAACATCGAAGCGCATCATCGTATGCCACTATAGCACAAAACTTGCCGGCCATCCAGTTGGCACCGTCCCAGAAACAGTCTGGCACGGGACTTGCCCAATCGACGTCGAGGATTGCCTATGAGAAAAAGAGCCAGCCCAGCAGAAGCAGAGATAGCCGAGCAACTGCGAAAGCGCACTGAGGAGCTTGCCGAAGCTAACCGTCGCCGTGAGCGTCTCATGTCGATAGTGATCCACGAGATCAAGGGTCCGCTCACGATCATCAACGGCTACGCCCAGATTCTCCAGCGAGCCATAACTCACGGCGAGGTGATCGACATCGGGGCGCTGAACACTATCCGCGACCAGGTCAAGCGCCTCGCTCGCCTGATGGAAAACCTCAGCGACGTCAATATGATAGAAGGCGGACACCTCGAATTGGAAAAGGCGCCGTGCGACATCGTCAAACTGGCGCGGAGCGTCGTCCAGGACCAGCAGTCGACCACACAAGTGCATCGCCTAAAGTTGCACGCGCCTAAGGCGTCCATAGTGGGAGACTGGGATTGCGACCGACTGGCCCAGGCGCTTAACAATCTCATCAGCAATGCGATCAAATACTCGCCCCAGGGGGGCGACGTCGAGGTATCTATTCACAGAACCAACAAGGAAGTCGCGGTGGAGGTCCTGGATCACGGCATAGGCATCGCACCGGAAGACATGCCCTACGTGTTCGAGCCTTTCTCTCGCCTCTATCTGAAAGCAGAAGTCAGGGGGATGGGACTCGGCCTGTTTATCACAAGAGGCATTGTCGAGACCCACGGAGGGCGCATCTGGGTCGAGAGCAAACCAGGGGTAGGGAGCAAGTTCACCTTTACGTTGCCAATCGAGGAGCCCATCCACCCCAGCGCCGGCAATTCGTCGATCGTCATTGGCCCGCGCGCAACTCCATGACGAACTTGACAAACGCCTGAGCGATAGCCGATAAATGTCCGTGCTCGTGAGCCAGGTAAAGCGTGCGCTTGAGCTTTATGCCATCTATCTCCACCACAGCTACCTTTGACCGGGTCCGACTGTCCAGCGCCAAGCTCGAAACGAAGCCGATGCCCACACCCGCTCCAATAGCCGCCAGTAGCGTCTGGCTGGTTCCCGCCACCATCGCCACCCTGTGCTCGGGCAGGCGCATGCCCTGCTGCGCTAACAATCGCTTCAGGCTTTCCAGAGTGCCAGAGCCGCCTTCGCGCTCCACAAAAGGTTGCCCTGCCAGGTCAGCCAGCCCGATCGTTCCTTTCTGCGCAAAGGGATGTTCGGCAGGCACGATGAGGACGAGATCGTCCTCTGTGAAAGGGGTGAGACAGAGACGCGGATAAGCCAGTGGAGCACCAAGGAACCCCACCTCCGCCCTTTGCGACAGCAGCTCTTCCGCCACGCCGGCGGAGTCGGTGATCACAAGGCTGGGACGCACCTGTGGGTGAAGCGCGGTGAACTGCGCCAGCAGACCCGGCACCAGGAACTCCCCGGGAATCGTGCTCGCGGCCACCAAGATGGAGCCTTTCAGATCGTTGCTCCGCGCCGCCAGACGCTCGACCACAGTTTCGAGCTGGCTCACAACCGTCTCAGCGCAGGACACAAATTCCCTGCCTGCAAGAGTTAAGGCAACAGGTCGCTGTTCGCGATCGATCAGCTCGAAGCCCAGCTCGCGTTCCAGTTGCTTGATCTGCCGGCTGACGGCCGGCTGCGTCGTTCCTAGCGCTTGAGCAGCGGCCGAGAAGCTGCCAAGGCGAGCGGTCTGAACGAAAGCCCGTAACTGAACGAGGTCCATTGCGTCCTCCTATACAAAAACTGACTCTACTCCCTGGCGTACTTCCTCACAGCTTCGTAGATAGGCTTGGGGCTGAAGTCAGCGGTGACGAAGGTGTAATAATCGTTGTAGTTGCGTGCTGGCCAAGGCAAGCGGAAGACCCACATGGCCACGGCCTCCGCCCACGGCCATTCCTCGTCCACTTTCTGGTAAGCGCGCACGGTGTAATCTATACGCTGCAGCGGACGCACGGCCTTCGTCCATCGAGGGTGGTCGTTCCAGCCGGCCTCGGTGATTATCACTGGCTTGCTGCCGTCCCCGTTGCGCTCCATCACCTGCCTGACCAGCGTCGCTCGTGCGAAGTTGATCTTGTCGGGAACAGGCGGATCGTCTGGGGGAAACTTGCCGCCGTAAGCGTGGACGGCTACGCCGTCGAAGTAGTCCTTCGCGCCTGCATCGTACATACGCTGGAGGTACTTCAGGTCGTTCATCGCCATATCGCTTTCCTCGAGGGTCGGAGCCATGCCTGCCGTGAACACCTGCGCATCGGGATCGGCTCGCTTTGCCGCCGCGTAAGTCACCTTCAGCAGTTCCGTGTAGTCCTCGGGGCTGACCGGCCTGAAGCCCCACTCAAAGCTGGTGTTAGGCTCGTTCCAGATCACGAAGCGACTGACTCGCCCTTTGTAGCGGCTGACGAAAGCGTAAACGTATGCGGCAAAATCCTTGAAGTGCTCTTTGTCTAGGTACCTCGCCGTCGAGTCTTTCGGCCTCGCCCAGTCAGGGACCATGTCCAGGCGCGCTATCATCGTGAGCCCCTGGGCGTAGGCATTGTTGACAACCATGTCGGAATGTCTCCAATCGAATGTGCCCTGCCTGGCCTCGACGTAGGCCCAAGGGAAATACTCCACGACGTAGGTAGCCCCCATCTCGCGCACCATCTCCAGCGTCTTGCGAATCTTCCATTCCTCGACCTCGTCGGTCAGACGCGTGTGCACGCCCATCGCCCTGGAGCGAGATTGAACCTGTTGGCGAACGAGCCCCGAGTCTGAGGCCCGCAAGAATACCTCAAATCCGAATAGGGCCAAGGCCACGGTCGCCAGCGCTACCAGGAGAGGAATCACGATCTTCCGCGGCATCAGCTTCCACTCATTCCCAGCCATTTGGCCCGCAACTTTGCGTCGAACCCATCGGTCTCGATCTCAGCCAGAATTCGATCGATCCGCGCTAGCAAAAGCCCATCTGCCTTTCGCGCAGCGATCACGAATGGCTCGACGGTGAGTGGCTCTCCCACTATCGACACACCACCTTCACGCTTCGAGAACTCCGTGGCCGTGATCGCATCGATCGCGGCGGCCTCGATTCTGCCAGCCTTCACCGCTGTCATCGCCGCCTCTGCCGTGGAATAAGACTGGACATCGAAGTTGGCTGGCTTCCTGGGAAGATTTCGCATGGCCATGTCGGCCTCCGAGCCACCTTCGACGCCCAGCGTCTTGCCTTCAAGGTCTTTCAGACTGGAGATGTCCTTAGTGGCGCTGGCGACGACCAGGACCTGCCCAGCGTTAAAGTAAGGCCGCGAGTAGGAGATCTTCTTAGTGAACTCGGGGAAGGGAGGCAAGCTGGAGACGATCACGTCGAACTTTTTGGCGAGGAGCCCATCCTGGATGCTGCCGATATCGACGCTCACGAAACTGACTCGTACGCCCAGACGCCGCGCGATTTCCTCTGCCAGATCGACATCGTAACCGGCAATCTGGCCTTTGCCGTCGATAGTTTCAAAAGGGGGATAACTTGGATCTATGCCTATCGTCAGTTCGCCAGCCTCGATAACTCGCGACAGGCTTTTGTCCACCTCCTGCGGCTGGCAGGAGGCGACCGTCACAAGGATCAATGCCAGAACGGCTAGCCGCCCCAGCACTCCCCTACTACCCACCAGCCTCTTCCTCTCCTCCCAGCCACAGGCCATAGATCTTATGCGAGCGGAGCCTCGGACGGAAACCGAACACGCGGTAGAGC
Organism: Chloroflexota bacterium; assembly: GCA_023480885.1. GTDB lineage: Bacteria > Chloroflexota > UBA6077 > FW602-bin22 > JACPRP01 > JAMCWX01. The sequence continues at coordinate 4,137 of JAMCWX010000050.1, forward strand.
CTTTGAGACCTCTGGTTATTGTGCTGCGTGCTCAGGCCGACGTGGCGCACGCCCAACCTGGCCATTTGTTCGATGCTGAACCGCAAGAGCGCTGCACCGAGCCCTTTCCCTTGCAGGTCTGGCACGACCGCCAGCCTGTCTAGATGCCCTTCCTTGCCATTGATCGTAAGCCCGGCGTAGCCAAAGATCGCGCTGCCCCCGTCGGCAACATAGATCTCCACGCCTCCATGATTGCTGTACCAGCGCAACTCGTCATCGCTGTTGCGCCACAGCCAGGGGAAGGCGGCATGGTCGACGTCGAGAACGGCGGAGAAATCTTGCGGCGCAAACCCTCGGATGTCGATCTTCGCCGCGGGGGGAAGGTTGTTGCAGCCAGTTCTCTCAAACTCGACGATCTCGTCCAGTTGAGATAAGCCCAGCCTCCTGTAAGATGCCGAGTCGGGGCTGAAATCTTCCAGCGTGACCACGACCAACTTGGTGCCCAGATCACGAAAGACGTCGAGCAGACGCGATAGGAGCACGTCTGCTCGACGTCCCAGCGTCATCTCTACGATGTGGCCGATTTCCGCTCGATGGCGCCAGAACCCCCCGACGATATACTCGTTCTCGCCCCTGACCTTCCACGCCAGATCGGGGTTCTCTGCGATGTGGCGCACCAGCATCTGGGAAGTGAAGCGGCTCGACGTACAGAGTCTCAGGTGGCTGGCGTTCTGTTGCGTCACAGGCTCGACAAGCTCGTTCCGCTGGACCGAACCTGTCCTGAGAAGGGACTCTTGCTCGCTTCGCATACCTTGTTGGGCCAGATTCTCGGTCGACGTCAAAGCAGGAGGCCGACAGTTGCGTCGGACTTGCCACCACACCTGGCACTCCTCGACTTTCCAGATAGCATACTCATTATACTACACGACTCAACGTCCTAGCGAATCGATAGCCCGGGATAACCGGACTCGTCGATCGTATATACTTGCGGGGCAAAGCTGATCAGCTCGCCATCCTCGCCAGGCTTCACCAGGCCACTCGCGCCTGGGAAGCTTACCTGGCCTATTCCAGAAGACACATCCTGGCGAGTTGGCTTCCTTCCCGCCAGCGCATCTCGCTCTGCCGCCAGGAGCAGGATATTCACGGCGTCGTAGACGATCGGGGCGTGGCGCAATGGCTGCATCCCGGCGAAAGAAACGTACTTCCCAACGAACCCCGCGGTCTCCCTGCTGGCCGAGCCGGCGTCGTTCGTGAGGCCGGGCACTGGCACGGCAGACAGGTACATTGCCCCCCGCAGGCTGGTTCCACCGGTCTTGGCGAAATCCGGCGTGTCGCTATCCTCACTCGCCAAAAACCTGACAGATGGCGCCTGGGAGCGCAGTTGTTCGTAAAGCGCCGCCGCCTGCTGAAAACCGCCCGCAAAAAACAATGCCTGCGCTTCGAGTTTTCGCGAGCGCTCGGCGATGTCGGCGAAATTCCGTTGAGCCGGCTCGATGCTTTCGCGTACGACTGTCGAGCCAGACCGCCTGGAGACCTCGTCGGCAAGTGCGGCTGCCAGCGCGCGGTGGCCGCGAGTGCCATCGTCCACTATAGCCATTCGCCCGATAGGCGATTTGGCCGAGAGCGCGTTTAGCGCGGCGTCCGCCAGGCGCTCGTCGTCGGGCGCGAGACGAAAGATGCCGAGGTTCCCTGCTCTCGTGGCCTCAAGGCCGGTGGCAAAGGTCAGCAAAGGCATCTGCGCCTGGCGATACTCCCCGATTGCGCCGAGCGCAGCGTCGGTCGACAAATGGCCGATGGCTCCTATGATATCGGGATCGGCAGCCAGTTCTTTCGCCCGCCGTGCCGCGACTTCGGTATCGTTTTCGTCGTCCAGAGCCACTAACTCGACCCTGTAGCCGGCCACGCCGCCCCTGGCATTCCATTCCTGCAGGGCCAGTTTCGCCGCCAGGAGAGCGTTGTAAGCTGTGGCGGTATCGTAGCCGCTGAAAGGAAGGACCAGGCCCGCCTTCACAGTCCCTTGCCAGGGCCGGCCAGCGGCGCAGCCTGCAGAGGCGATCGCCAGGGCCAGACTGATAATCAGAGTAATGACGCCAGAGATACTGCGCACGAATCCGCCTGCTCCTGTCCACGCGTGGTGACCACTAATCTACAACAGAGCGCTGGCCCGGTCAAGGCGAATCGCCTGGTATCGAGCACCACTTCTCGATACCAGATTCAACAATCGTGGATGAGCTTGCCAGACGACTGGCAACCTCGACCGAGCGTATCGTCGATCAGGCGCTAAAGCTGCGCGACCGCGGCAAGCCCGAGCCGGCGAATCGTGCCCTAGTCGCGATCAGAGCGATGCGTCGTCACATGGGGCAATTGGAGATGCAGGCTTCGCCTCAGACAAGGACATCGTTACAGAGGCTTCGAGATTTCCTCGATCGACAAGAGCGACGCCTGTTGGAGCGCGGCAACGGCACCAGATAGGACTTAGCAACCTAGCCGCGGGGAGAGCGTGGATAGTGCATCGCGCCATCGGCTACAGGCTCGTTCAGGAAGACTTCTCCGTTGCGAATCTTTATGTTGAAGCCGCAATCAGGATTGGTGCAAACCCAGGCCTTGAAGTAGATAGGGGCACCCTGGCCGCCAAAGTCTGAAAGAGGCACCAGGTCCCCCATGTTGCATCTCTGACACTTTGGGAAAACGCTTTCCATCCTCCAATCTCCTCCCAACCAGCCCTCCTCGACTCCACACGTAGGCGCTGGGTCGTCTCTTTGTGGCCCATAGTATACACCAAACCGTACACAAGAACAACAAGTCTCTTGATCGCCCTGCAGCTATTGAGAACCATCCTTCCCGTCAGGACTAAGAGGCAGGGGACAACGCGGCCTCCTCTTTAGCCACGATGCACGATGGGCACCAGACGTTCAGATCCAGCACCTGTCTTCCTCTAGCACCCGTCCTGAAAACTGTGATTCCCTTGCAGTCAAGCTTATAAGCCAGACTGAAGGCTTCGCGCACGTCCTCCCTGGTCGCGGACTTGGGCAGGTTTATCGTCTTCGAAACCGCGTTGTCGACGTGCTTCTGGAAGGCCGCCTGAATCCTCACGTGCCATTCCGGACTTATATCGTAGGCTGTTACGAAGAGCTCGCGTATGGTTTCTGGTATGTTGTCAATTCCCCGCGCGGAGCCACGTTGCAGAAGGGTTTGCAGTAGCTCTGGACTGTAGATTCCAGCCTCCATCGCCATTTGCTTGAAAATAGGATGGACGACCAGAAGGTCCTCGCCCCCGAACACCCGCCTGACGTAAGCCAGGGCGAAGATAGGCTCGATTCCGCTGGAAGCATCGGCGATTATGCTGATCGTCCCCGTTGGAGCCACAGTAGTCACAGTGGAGTTGCGCAGCTTCATTCCACCCGGTCTGTCGTATATGCTGCCGGGGTAATTCGGGAACTGCCCCCTCTCCTTGGCCAATTCGGCTGACACACGCTTGCCTTCTTTCGAGATAAACGCCATCACTTCGTCGGCGACATCGAGGGCCCTTTCCGAATTATATGGTACGCCCAGCAAAACCAGCATGTCCGCGAAGCCCATTACTCCCAGGCCGATCTTTCGGTTGCCTTTGGTCATTTCCTCAATTTGCGGCAATGGATATCTGTTCGCATCCACCACATTGTCCAGGAACCTCACGGCTATCTCCACCGTCTTTCCCAGCTTACGATAGTCAATAGCATTAGAGCCATTGGAACTGGTGACCATCTTGCCGAGATTGATGGAGCCGAGATTGCACGATTCGTAAGGCAGCAGCGGCTGCTCACCGCACGGGTTCGTTGCCTCGATCATCCCCAGCCTGGGCGTCGGATTGTGTCTGTTGATCTCGTCGATAAAGATCGCACCAGGCTCGCCGCTCCGCCAGGCATTCTCAACTATCATGTCGAAGGTTTTCTGTGCTGACAGTATCTGTGCGACCTTGCCAGTCCTTGGATTTACCAGCGCGTGCTTTCCGCCCTGCTCCACCGCACGCATAAATTCGTCAGTAACGGCCACTGAAAGGTTGAACGCGGTCAGCTTCTCGGGCTTTCGCTTGGCCGCGATGAACTCCAGCACGTCAGGGTGGCTGCAGTGCAAGATGCCCATATTCGCGCCCCTCCTGGTGCCCCCTTGCCTGATCGTCTCTGTCATCGCGTTGAAAATAGAGAGAAAAGACAGTGGACCGCTGGCGATGCCCTTCGTACTCATCACGATATCGCCCCTGGGACGAATGTGTGAAAACGAAAACCCTGTGCCACCTCCGGTCTGTTGAATCAAGGCCGCATTCTTCAGCGCATCAAAAATGCTTTCAAGCGAGTCTTCAACAGGCAAAACGAAACAGGCCGAGAGCTGCTGTATGGGCATGCCGGCGTTCATTAACGTGGGTGTGTTCGGCAGGAATTCCAGGTTAGCCATCACCTGATAGAATTCCTCTTCTCTTCTCGCTATATTCGCTCTCGGGTTATACATTGCGTCAACCGAGGCGATATTTCTGGCCACACGTCGGAACAACTGTTCTGGCGACTCGATCACCTCCCGCTTCTCATTCTTTTGCAGATATCTTTTCTCCAGAATGTATTTGGCATTAGCCGATAGCTTAAGCGCGGTGGTAACCATCATTCAAAAACCCCCTCCTGGATTCGCCCTCACACGAGACTCCGCAGTTACTTCACGGCAAGAACTTTGCCAGGCTTTGCCTGGCGTGGCCCTCACTGTCGAGAAGTAGGACCTCTGGATAGCTGTCTGGGAAGATTTTCCTATCGTGAAGCAGCATCATGAAGCAGCAGGTAGTTGTAAAACAAGCTCGTTTGGTCTATTATAGTGACAGTTGCGGCACAATAAATGACTGAAGGAGGACGGTAATGTCGGAAGGTGCTGGACAATCGGGCGGAATGACCGGGCAGAAAACCACAAGTGGCATGGCACCCAACGTCGGCGGGGCGCTAAGCTACGTGCTAGGGATCATTACTGGTATTCTTTTCTACGTGCTCGAAAAGGAGGACGGTTTCATTCGGTTCCACGCGATGCAGTCGATCCTCTTCAACGTCGCCTGGACTGTGCTGTGGATCGTGCTGACAATTGTGATGACAATTCTGGGATTCGTCCCCTTCCTGGGAATCGTCGTCGCAATCCTAGGGTTCGTTGTCTGGCTCGTAGTCTTCTTGGGCGGTTTCGTCCTCTGGCTGTTCCTTATCATCAAGGCATACCAGGGCGAGAAGTTCAAGCTGCCATATATTGGCGATATGGCGGAGAACTACGCTGGCGGGGGCAAGTAGGCCAACCTTCAGAACGCGCTGCATTTGCGTCTGTCGCCGCTAAGAGGCGCAAACAAGATGCATCGCGTCACTTGCAGCTCAGTCGGTGAAAAACTGTCGTGCCGCGAATCGATTGCGCTGCAACAAGAAGGGAGCGTGAAGTTGATTCAAGAAGATGCCGCCCGTTGGCAAGATGGACGGCATCAACTTTTCTCAATTCGCCCTGCCTGACGCCAGCGGCTGCACCGAGTACTCATATCGCGCCGCTTCCGACGTTGCCGGCGCGGCAGCGGCGACGATCAAAACGACCTTTCCTGAGCCATCGCCGTGTACGATAAGCTGTCCTCGACGAGCGTCGTCCAACGGCATGGTCTCGATCGAAGGTTGTCGTCCCGACTTCACTATCTGGGCGAAATAGCGCTGCGGCACCAGATTGCTCGACAAGATAAAGCCATCGGCAACCCAGTTCTCTTCTGACTCGGCGTCGTAGTTGTAGTTCAGCTCGGGAATGCTGATGTCGTCGACCGCAAAGCCAGGACCACTGTAGGCATCGTCGGTGACGTATTCGAAGCGAATCAGCACCTTTTGCCGCGCATAGGGCGACAGGTCGATGCGCTCGTCAATCCATTGTGGCCTTTGGCCTCCCCCACTCTTACCTGTATAGCCAGCGCCAAGGTTGTTGCCGTTGGGATTGCCCTCGGTTGAGTACCATCCTCGAAGCGTCGACCACGTCGCTCCCCCATCCTTTGAGATCTCGACGTAGGCGTAGTCGTAATCTTTTTCCACATCGTACCAGGCTGAGAAGACTAGCGTCGCCTTGTCCAATCCCGTCAGGTCGAACTCGCGAGTGAGCGTCGTATCTATGCCATCGCCGCGATTGCTCCACCACTGGCGCTTACCGCTGCGCGCATCGTTAGCCAGGAGCTTCACGGTCGTCGTCCCTGTAAAAGCGATGGCATAGTCACCTCTTAACTCTCCCAGGTCCAGATAGTCAGCCGCGTACTGATTAACTGCCGCACTGGCACGGGACGGGAGCGCTCCAATGCTCTTCGCCTTTACGTGAACGTCGACGTCTTTGTAGCCATAGCGCCCACCGTCGAACTGCGAATCGTCGAGATAATTGGCGATCACCCAGTCCTTGAAGACGTCGTCAAAGGTTGCAACAAAGCCCTCTTTTGCCAGATAGCGTTCGACGCCGTTGATGCCGTGGGCTTTCTCCGCCACGAGGTCCTTCAGACGCCGATAGCCCCCATAGTGCTCGGCTAGATAACTGAGGAAAAGATACGCAGCGCCGTAATGCGGCAACGCGGCGGAAGAATCGGCAGCCCAGACGTTCAGTTGGGTATCAGGATTGGCGATGAAATAACTCTCCGAGCCTGTCGGCGTGAACCCGGCCAGCTTCACCGCCAGCTCTGAGAGTCCCTCGTTAACCCACGTGTCCTCACCTCGGTCCTGATTCCAGTGGATCATGTGCTGGAACTCGTGGGCCAGGATCGAATAGTACCGCTTCGACCCCACCGTCGTGAGCCGCATATTGATGTAGATCATGGCTCGCTCGTTGCTATAAGGATTGACGGAACTGGGATACTCGTCGGCGCTGCTGAAATACCCGGGGGAACCAGGCAGATTAGCGTTGAGGATGGTTATGTGCGAATCGCCGTCCGCTCCGCGATCGGCTTCGCCGCCGAAGTAGCCACGAACCGCCGGGTATATCTCCCTTTCGAAAGTTTCGCCCGCCTCTTGCAGCCTCTCCGTGGGAAGTTCCTGGCCTTCTTCCACGTAAAAGTAAGCGTGAGAAGTCTTCAGTTGCAGCGTAGCCGTAATCGGGAAATATATCCTTTTTTGCTGATCGCCAACCCAAAAAGCGCTGACCTGGCCGACGCTGTACTCCAGCGGCTTGCCGTTTTCAGCCAGTCTGGACGGACGGCCTGAGTCAGTACGCAAGCGTGACGCCAGGCTAGCCAGATCACGGACTGGAGGAGACTGCTTCAATTTGGCTTCGAGGCTTTGCGCCTCGGAAACTGCCTCCGCCCGTGACGGAGTCTTCGTCGCCTGTGGCCGAGGTTGTGTCTGCTTGGTAGTACGATCGGGGAGCGCATCAGGTGTTTTCGGAAGGGTCAGGCAGCCTGACAAAAATAGCAAACAAATGACGGCTGCAAGAAGACGACTCGCCGTTTTCACGACCTTCCCCTCAGGCCGAGCGCGGCAGAAGCCGCAGCACGCCCCGAATGAGCGACGAGAGCATGGGGACCACCAGCCGACTTTGAGCGAGGACGTCGTGATGCCCTACCTCTGTGTGATCCGCTCCTGTTGCCAGGTTGGTAATGCAACTAATGCCAAGCACACGCATCCCGCAATGCCTGGCCACCACGACCTCTGGCGCTGTGGACATACCCACGGCATCAGCGCCAACAGCTCTCAGGAGACGCAACTCCGATGGCGTCTCATAGCTCGGACCGCACACCATCGCGTAGGTGCCTTTTCGAAGACCGAAGCCTGACTGCCCGGCCGCGGCAGAGGCAAATTCCAGCAGATCAGGATCGTACGCGCGCCCCATGCTCACGAAGGGCATTCCACTTTGCTTATCGCTGGAGCCGACGAGAGGATTGAACCCGACCATACCTGGCAGGTTGATGTGGTCTTCGATGAGCATCAGGTCACCTACTCGAAAAGAGGGGTTAAGCCCTCCCGCCGCGTTGGTGACGATCAGTAGATCGCAGCCGGCTTCGCGCAGGACTCGCACTGGGAAGGATACCTGATCCATGGAGTAGCCCTCGTAGAAGTGGGGCCGGCCACACATAGCCGCAACAACCCAGCCCTCTAGCTCGCCAATGCGCAACTCGCCAGCGTGGCCCTCGACGTTAAGCCTGGGGAAGTTGGGAATACTGGCGTAGGAGATTACAGTGACTGAAAGGATCTCCTCGGCCACGCTGCCGAGGCCTGAGCCGAAAATAATGCCGATCCGGGGCGAGGAGAGAGTCTGCGTCTCGATGTACTTGCTGGCCTCTTCGACCTGCCCTCTGAGATGGTTCAATCAAAATGCCCCTTTGTGCCCTTTTTCAACAGACCTAGCCCTGCACGCTTCGATGATATCCCAGGCCGTGTCGGCGCCGTCCCACCCTAACACCCGAGTCTCCACGCCCTGCAGCGTCTTGTAAGTCTGAAAGAAGTTTTCGATCTCCCTCAGCCAGTGATGGGACAGGTCGTCGACTTCGATGATGTCGTCGAAGCGGCGGTCGCCAGTAGGTACGCCGAGGATCTTGTTATCCTCGCCCCGCTCGTCGATCATTCTCAGCGCGCCGATCACTCGTATCGGCACGATGCAGCCAGGGAAAGTAGGCTCTTCGACGATGACCAGGCAATCGAGATGATCGCCATCCTCGGCAAGCGTGCCCGGGATGAAGCCATAATCGGTGGGATAGTGCACTGAAGAGTAAAGAACGCGATCCAGGCGGATCGCATTCCGCTTCTCGTCGTACTCGTATTTATTGCGGCTACCTCGTGGAATCTCCACGAAGACCTCGACTGTCCTACTCGGAATCGATTTCCTTCGAGGTCGCATTCTCGCCTCCACTTGGGTTCTTGCGCAATACCAGGACGATCTCCTCGGCTCCCTCGGTGCCGTGGAGGGTGGACACGATCGCCCGTACCGTCCGATCTAACACGTCCTGAACGAAGGACTTTATCGGCACGCGCTGGCCATTGATCAACAAGGTGGCGTAATCCTGGCTCCTGCGCCTGAGGAACCGGCGCTCCAACAAGTCGGCCACTCCCGTCGCGTCGTCCAGGCCGAATTGCGGCACCCTGATATCGAAATCGTTGTCTGCGACGACCGCGACAAGCTCGCGCTCGTCGCACAGCAGTTCGGTACCTTTCTCCCGGCGAGATATCTCTATCTTCGGCTTATTGCTCCGCTTGAAGCCCTCTGTCAAAATGATATCGACATCCTCTCCCACGAGCAAGGCTATCTCATCCAGCGTTTGCTCGCGCTCGGTCCTCTTTATAATGGCCAGCTTTTCGGGAGAGGAGATCACGACGGCGGTACTGCCTGCCTGCTTATGCTTCCAGCTATCCTTGCCTGGCTTGTCGATATCAAAGCCATGAACGTCGTGCTTGACCGTGCCTACTCTGTAGCCACGGCGCGACAGCTCAGGAATGAGCTTCTCCAGAAACGTCGTCTTTCCCGCGTCAGATTTCCCAACCACACAAATAATCGGAACCATCACTAGACTCCTCTAGAAGCATTCTTCAGGCCAGTCGAGCATCTGAACTCTGACCGCCTCGCCATCGTTTACCAACTTCGTGTCTTCTGGCACGATCACCAGGCCATTGGCGAGAGCCATCGACGTGAGTATTCCCGAACCTTGCGGCCCTGTGAGATAGGCATGCCACTGGCCATCCTGTTTGTTCACGTGCGCGCGGTAGAAGCAGCGGCGGCCGTCCCTGTTATCGGCGCTGCCGTGAAGGATCGCCTCCACCTCGGGTTTACGAAAGTTCGTGCGGCCAAGCATCTTGAGGATCGCCGGCCGGCCAAACTGCTCGAAGGCGACCATCGAGGAAACTGGATTGCCTGGCAAGCCGAGATGAGGCACGCCCCCGATCCTGCCGAAGGCGAGAGGTTTGCCTGGCTTCATGCGCACCAGCCAGAACGTGATCTCGCCCTCTGTCGCCAGCACCTTCTTAGTCATGTCGTAGTCACCGACGGAGACGCCGGCCGTGGTGACCAGCATGTCGGCCTGCATAGCCTGTTTGATCTTGGCCACGAGATCGGCTTCCCTATCGCGGGCGATGCCCAGTATTATTGGGATACCACCATGCTTGAGGATCAGAGAACTGACCGAGTATGTGTTGCTGTTGTAAATCTTGCCAGGTTGCAGGGGCTCCTCGACCTCCATCAACTCGTCGCCAGTGGCCAGCACAGCTATCCTCGGGCGACGAACCACGCCGATCTGCGCTCGCCCCAGCGAGGCGAGAACGCCGATTTCCGCCGGCCGGATGACCGCGCCTTTGCGCAGAATAAGCTCGCCCTGGCGAATGTCTTCGCCAGCACGTCGGATATTCTGGCCGAGTTCGACAGGAACGAGAACGAGTACCTCATCTCGCTTCTCGACCTTTGGCTTTCCTTGCAGGCCCTTGCCCTCGTCGGTATGCTCGAATTGCACGACGGCATTGGCCCCTTCAGGGATCGCCGCGCCGGTCATGATCCTCACGGCTGTACCCGGCGTCACTGCCTTTTTCGTGATATACCCCGCCGGAACCTCGTCGATCACCCGCAGTCTTATCGGGTTGCCCTCGCTCGCGCCCTGGGTATCTTCCCAGCGAACGGCGTAGCCATCCATCGCGGAATTGTCCGCCGGAGGAATGTTGAAGTTAGAATTCACATCCTCCGCGAGCGTCTGGCCCAGCGTTTCCATGATGGGCTTCGTCTCCGCGGGAAGCACACAGACATAGCTCAATATCTTCTCCAAAGCCTCTTCAACACTGATCATTCAAGAACCATCCTTTGGGAAATCTTCTATTCTCGATAGTTTCGCTCAACTGTATCCCGTTCGCTTGACGATTTGCTCAGGATGCCGCCAGATGTCGGCGCCTCTCAACCTCTGCTTTCGCCCGCTCGAGATCCTCGGGCGTGTTGACGTTAAAGAACGAAAGGTGCGATGGGTCGAGCGCATCTATCTCGTCTTGCTCGACGTAACGCACGCGCACCTGATCGAGAAAATCGACGATCGCGAAATCACGTCGCGCAAGAAGTGCGCGGATCGGCTCGATACAGTCCCTGGAGTAAACCGCGTGTAAAGGCTCAAAGTACCCATTAAAGCGAGGGATGACGACGTCGTGGTCGTCGATCAGTTGCCCCAGGTAGCGCAACAATCCCACGTTAAGGAAAGGCATGTCGCAGCCGACAACCAGGTTATGCTTGCGATTCGAGACGAGAAGCCCCGACAGGATCCCTCCCAATGGGCCCGCCCCCGCCACTACATCGCTCACCAACCGAGCTGGCAGATCTTCGAACAGGTGAGGCGAGTTCGTGACGACGATTGCTTCCCTGGCGACGCCGCCGACGGCTTCGAGCACAATCTCCGTCAGCCTTTTGCCGCCAAGTTCGAGTACCGTTTTGTCGGTGCCGAGGCGCCTGCTCTTTCCCCCCGCCAGAATGATAGCATTCAGCGTGCCTTCAGCATCCTGTGTCATATCGGTTATTTTAGCACGTGGGTCAGGTTCAAGACAAATAAGTCAGCCGCACGAGTGCGTTGATACGACGGCGAGCATAAACTATAATGTTGCCGATCCAAGCTCGCAATGAGGAAGGAGCTGAACTATCGAGGTCCGTTAATCCGCCGAGTTCAGCCTGATTCTTGGTGTCATTCCTTGCCCAGGGTCTCTGGAGGTACCGTTGTCCGAAGTAAGCAAGCCTGCGAAACTGTCTGTAACCTTGGCGCTGGTCGTTCTTTCGAGCCTGTCACTCGCAGGTTGCACGACTTCCCTTCCAGTGGCCAAGCCCACCGCGTCTGTTTCCAAACCCACGACATCGTCTCTCTATGGAGGCACGCTCACCATTCGGCTGCCTTCGTACGCTGCCGTCATCTCGCCTGTCTCGACCGATCCGTCAGCCCAGTTAGTCAGCCGCCTGCTGTTCTCAGGGCTGACCAGGCTCAACGCACATTTGTTGCCCGTCCCAGATCTGGCCGAGTCCTGGGAGATATCGCCGGACGAGACGACCTGGACTTTTAGTCTTCGCAAGGACCTCAAGTGGCACGACGGCGTTCCTCTCACTAGCGACGACGTGGTCTTCACATACCAGACGCTGATGCGGCTCGAACCAACCAGCGCGGCCGAGTTCGACATCCAACAAAACGTCAGCCGCGTCGAGAAGGTCGATGCCTCGACCGTGAAGATCGTGCTTCGGCGCCGTTTCGCCCCCCTTGCCGCCGATACATCCGTCCCGATACTCCCAGAGCATCTCGCGCGCAACATCCCTGACGCGCAGCTTCGCAAGACTTCGATCACTGTGGGCACAGGCCCCTTCAAGTTGCAGGAACAACGCGACGGGCAGGCGATTGTGCTCGAGGCAAATCCCAACTATCATCACGGACGACCCTATATCGACAAGGTAGCTTTCCTGGTGGCCGGTAGTGACGAAGCAACGACGAAAGCGTTGAAAGATGGACGACTGATGCTGGCTCAGATGGATGGCTCCGATATCGGAGACTTAACGAACGATTCGCGGATCGACTTGAACGATTTCTCGGAGCAGGGCTTCTTCTTCGTCGGCTTCAACCTACGCAAAGGCAGGATTTTCGAGGATAGGAACCTCAGGCTGGCCTGGACCTACGGAATTGACAAGGAAGCTTTGGTGAAGACAGTCACGAAGGGCCAGGGGATACCGCTCTGGAGCGATGTCCCTCCCGTCTCCTGGGCATACGATCCCACCGTGCCCAAAACCAACAGAGACGTGGCGAAAGCCAAGCAATTGCTCGGCGATTCCGGGTGGAAGGACGCCGATGGGGACGGCATCCTGGAAAAGGCCGGCAAGAAGCTCAGCGTCGAGTTGCTGGTGCGCGACGACGCTGCGGACAGAATCCAGGCCGCGCAAGTGATGTCGCAGCAACTGAGAGGGATCGGCATGGACGTCAAGGTCGTTCAGGCAGACTTCAGCAGCGTGCTCGCGGCCAAACGTAAGCCGCCCTTCGACTTCGACGCGATCTTGATGGGCTGGACTTTGGGCGGCGATCCCGACGACTACTCACTGTTTCACTCCAGCCAGATTCCGACCGAGGATAAACCGAACCGACTGAATTTCGTGGGGTTCAAGAACGAGGACTTCGACCAACTGACAAGTGAGGCGCGGAAGACGCTCGACGTGAAGAAGCGGAAAGACCTGTATCGGGGCACACAAAGGTTACTGGCGCAAGAAGTGCCGTATCACTTTCTGTGGGCAAACAAAATCACCATTGCACGCAGCAAACGGCTGCAGGGTCCAATCGAACTCACGTCGCCTGCGTACCTTTGGAACGTGGAAAAGTGGTACATCAGCCGTCCCTGATATCCCTAGGTCCTGGTGAGCAAGTGCTTGAACAGGCGTTTCGCTATGTCGCCCACTTCTTGCTCGATGCAGTCACGGTAAGTGGAATAGATCGCCTTACGCAGCAGCTTGAGCTTCACCGCGCCTTCCGGCCCGGACACCTCAACTGATTTAGCGTAATCCTCCTCCATCCGCACCAATCCTTCGAGGCGAAGCAGGAAAAATAGCTGCCATCCGGTGTAGGCACCTTTGTCCAGGAACGACCTTGTATCAGCGCTTATTCGATTATCGGGAACCTCCGTGTTCTGATAATCTGCTGGGTCCATTTGCCGTCTCCCCGAAAACGCCGAATTATATGCCCGGCGCCCTTCACCTCCTATATTCTATAATACTGCTATCGGCCAGTCCCCACAATAGTACTTTACGGCAATTTGAGACGAGTTTATCTAGTTCGGTCATTTGGCGACTATGCCTACGCGCACCCTACACTTTGCGAGTGTAGCCGCAGGCTTTAACGACTAATGCAAAATTAAGGGTCGAGGGCAATAGTCCCCTCTCCCTCGCGGAAGGGAGAGGGGACTTGCACCGTCGGCTTGCTTCGTCCCTCCCCAGTTGCCTTACTGAGTGTGCAATGCGCATTACACATTTTAGCCTGCGCCAGGATGCTTCCGCCCGTGCCATGACAGACTGACCAAAGGATGCTACAATTGACCCTGGCAAGACTCAACAATCGAGAAAGGTTCCCGCGCCGATGTCCCTTTCTAAGCCAAAGCTAAGGGTTGTCCTGCTCCTCCTGGCGTCGATCTTTGCATGGTCCCTGCTCGCCGGCTGCCAGATCGACGTAAAGCCAAAGGATCAGGCCGGCCAGGTGGGAATACAGCGCCAGGCCCAGGGCAAGCTCAGGCTTTCCAGTTCCAATCCACTAACGCTGGACCCCAGCCTCGTAGGAGACATCGTATCCTACCAGTATATCTCCCAGATATTCAGCGGCCTGGTCACGCTGAACGATAAGTTGGAGATAGTGCCAGACATCGCCAGCAGTTGGGACGTCAGCCCAGATGGGAAAACCTATACCTTCCATTTGCGCAAAGGGGTCAGGTTTCACAACGGGACCGAGGTGACAGCGGACGCCTTCAAATACAGTATCGAGCGCGCAACCGATCCGAAGACTAAATCCAACGTCGCTCAACTCTATCTCGCCGACATCGTGGGGGCGATGGACAAGCTTTCGGGCAAGGCGAAGGAGGTAAGCGGCGTGCAGGTCAAGGGCCCGTACACGCTGGAGATTCAAATCGACGCGCCCAAGAGCTATTTCCTCGCCAAGCTCACCTATCCCACTTCATACGCGCTGGACAAGAACAGCATCGAAGGGGACAAGAACTGGACCAAGCATCCCAACGGGACCGGGCCATTCAAGTTCAAGAGTTTCCAGCCCGACAAGAGTCTGGTGCTCGAACGCAACGACTCCTACTACGGTTCGAAGGCAGGGGTGGCGGAGGTCCAGTTCTACCTGGGTGGGGGCTCGCCTGTGACAATGTACGAGCGCGACGAGCTCGACGCCGCCGAGGTTAGCCTGGCGGACATCGACAGGGTGCAGGACAAGACTAGCCCACTGCACAAGGAACTGGTCGTCACACCGGAGCTAAGCCTGAGCTACATCGGATTCAACACTACGATGAAGCCTTTCGACGATCCCAAGGTACGGCAGGCGTTTGCTTACGCCACAGACAAGGACAAGCTGGCCAACATCCTTTTCAGGAAGACACGCATCAAGGCCAAAGGCATACTTCCACCCGACATGCCTGGCTACGACCAGAACATCTCGGGGCTCCCATTCGATCCCAAGAAGGCGAAAGAGCTCATCGCCCAATCGACCTACGGCAGCGTTGGGAACCTGCCAGAGATAACGCTGACAGTAGCGGCAGGTGGGGGGTCGCTGGCCCAGAGTTTCGCCGAGATGTACAAAAGAAACCTGGGCGTCGAGATCAACGTGCAGCAGGTGGATGAGGTATTCCACGAGGAACTGGAGGCTAGCAAGTACCAGATGTTCTACACCGGCTGGATAGCCGACTATCCCGACCCGCAGGACTTCCTGGACGTCATCTTCCACGGCCACAGCAACGGCAATTACACCGCTTTCAGCGACCGCGAGGTGGATAGGCTGTTAGAGGCGGCGCGAACCGAACCCGATACCGCCAAGAGAATGGCCCTTTACCAGCAGGCTGAGCGCAGCGTCGTCCAGCTCGCGCCCGTAATTCCGATGTTCCACGACGTGGATTACGTGCTGGTCAAGCCGTATGTCAAAGGCATTACCATGTCGCCGCTGGGCATCATGTGGTTGAAGGACGTGCAGTTGCGGAAGCAAGGGGACAGCAACTAGTCTCAGACCATCCCGAGCATCAACTCCACCACCATCCGCCCCTTTTCCAGGTCGATTTCCTTGATCACCTGCTCGATGGCGGGGAGGAGTACCTCCTTGTCATCTTTCTGCACGACGTAGACGTCGTTGGCACCGGTGCGGAGAATCTCGGTAAGCTTGCCGAGCAACACGCCTTCGGTAGTCCAGACGTCGAGCCCGATGATCTGGTGCCAGTAATACTGCCCTTCCGAAAGCGGCACAGCCTCCTCGACAGGCACGTGAATAGACCTGCCGCGCAGCTTCATAGCCTCGTCGGCGGAGTCGATGCCCTGCAGCTTCAGCAGGGCTGTCCCCTTGACGAGGCGGCTATGCTCCACCTGATACAGTCGAAGCTCTTCGCCGACGAACACAGTTTTCAGCTTTGCGAAGCGATCGGGGAAATCGGTAAGGACCTGGACTCTCAACTCACCCTTGACGCCACGAGGTCCGAGGACGCGGCCAATGACGAGGTGAGAGGTGGCGCTTAAAGGAAGAGCCGAAGAATCCTTCGGCTCGTCAACTTCGCTGTTCATAAACGGTCAAGCTATTTCCAGAATGACTCGCCTGCCCTCTCTCGCAGCGGCAATCTTAAGCAGAGTGCGCATCGCTTTGGCCACACGACCTTGCTTGCCAATCACCTTGCCCATGTCATCAGGCGCTACCCGCAGCTCCAAGATCACCGACTGCTCGCCTTCGATCTGCCTTATGTGCACGTCATTTGGAGAATCGACGAGAGATTTGGCAATATACTCAATAAGGTCCTTCATACGCTACTCCTCAGACTCTTCGGGCTTCTCCTCGGTCTTCTTGTAAACCTTCGCGTAAGCTTCGAGCTGAGGCAACTTCTCGGCCAGGCTGGCTTTTTTCAACAGCTTAACGACAGCTTCCGTAGGCTGGGCGCCGTGCTCGATCCAGTAACGGACCCTGTCCTCGTCAACTTTGATAGTAGCGGGCTCCGTCAGCGGGTTGTAGTGACCGATGGTCTCCACAACTGCACCGCCGCGAGGAGCGCGCGAGTCGGCCACCACCACGCGATAGGACGGCCGCTTCGTAGCCCCCATCCGCCGGAGCCTTATCTTTACTGGCATGCTCTCTGTACCTCCCGATTTATGGACAATCAGACAAGCTCACAATCACGTTAACAAACCTGAATATACCACGTTGGCCTGCTGTGCGTCAACCGCGAGGAACACGCCGCCTGGCGCCAGTTGCATCAGGCGGCCTTGCAGGGAGGGCACGAGCCACACAGGTCAAGACTTTCAGCTCGCCTGTTGCCTCTTGAGATAGACACCGCGGTGCAGCGGGCAGAAGTCGACCTTCTTGATTGCTCCAGAGGGCTCGGACACCTCGACGCGTGTTAGCCATCCTTTAATCTCACCTTTATCGACATCTTCTACTCGCGCATGTCTACCGCATTTCGAACTATCGCATACATAAGCGCAGAACCACTCATCTCGAGTTTCATCGTAAACGTGACGGATGGTCATAGTCGATCTCCTGAATCACGGGCGCAGGCCCATCTTCGAGTTACGAACTGGCAGATTCAACTCGCAACGGAAGGCTGAAGTGAAAAGCGCTCCCCTTGCCCTCCTCGCTCTCAAACCACATCCTGCCACCATGTCGCGAGACAAGCTCCTTCGATATGTACAGGCCCACGCCCATTCCACCGTAGTCAAATGGCGTGCCTGTGTGGGCACGGTAGAAGTGTTCGAATATGTGAGCTTGTTTATCTTTAGGGATACCCACGCCACTGTCCCTCACTGATACGACTGCCTCGTGGTCCACCACGGCTATCTCCACGTCTATGTCACCGCCCTTAGGCGAGTACTTGATCGCGTTGTCGAGCAAGTTGACGAGTACCTGCTGCAGGCGATCCTGGTCTCCCTGGACGACAACTGGCTCTGCTCTCACCACTCGGATAAGATGCCTGGTCGTGATCAGCGCCATCCGTTCTACGACCTCTTGAACAAGCTTCGGGAGGTCGATCCTCTCCATCGTCAACTCCAGGTAGCCCAGGTGAAGCCGCGAGATATCCAGCAAGTCTTTGACAATCCGATCGATCCGGTCGGCCCCCCTATCGACGGCGTCGAGCATCTTGCGCCAGGCCGGCGGCATCTCCTCAGCCGTCCGCAACATCGCCTCAGCGTAGCCTTTCACGATGGCCACTGGCGTCTTCAGTTCGTGAGCGGCAACGGAGATAAACTCGTCCTTGAGCTTGTCCAACTCCCTGATGCGCGTAACATCGCTCATCGCCTCCACGGCACCGATAATATTGCCCTCGCGGTCGCGAACAGGTGCCGCGCTGATCAACAAATAGATGTCGCGCCGGGTACGCAAGCTTCGTGCAACCTCTTCGTAACCAGTGACAATCTCGCCGCGTAGCACCCGCGACAGCGCAAGTTCTTTCCCTGCAATAGGTCGACCGTCGAGATGCCGCAAATTAAGCGTACCCAGGTAGTCGATAAGCGAGCGTAGGGCCTCCTCTTTTTTCGTTAAGCCGATTAGCCTCAGACCTGCCTCGTTCACATCGATGATGCGCCCCTCTTTGTCGCAAAGAAATACGCTGTCGGCAATGCTCTTGATCGTAGTCTCCAGTTGGCTGGCCCGCCGTCGTGCAAGGTCTGCCTGCCTCTTGGCTCGATCACTGGCCGCCGTGAGCTGTCTGTTCGTTTTCCGCAGTTGCTCGAGCAGCCGATGGCGCTCGGTAATATCGTGCCAGACGGCAACCGCCCCTGACACTCTGCCATGAGTCACCAGTGGCGACGCCGAGGCGAGGACTACTAGATCGCTGACATGGGCGTTCGTGAAGACTAAGGGCTCGCCAATGACAATCTCGCCACGTAGCGCCCTGGTTGAGGGCAACTCATCCGCACCGACGGGCTTTCCATCGAGATGGCGAATAGATAGCTTCTGGATGAGCGTCTCTCGATCCACACCCGCGGGATCGAATCCACAGGCTGCAACCGCAGCCGGATTGGCCTCCACCGGGACGTCGTCGGCATCGTAAATGACTACAGGAGCAGGAAGGGTCGCAAATGTAGCGCCCAGCTCGTCCACTTTTCGCTTCAGCTCTTGGTGCGTCCGCTCGCGCTGAGCTTCGGACGCTTCCAACTCGGCGACGCGCTGGCGTATCTCCATCAATTCATTTGTCAGTTGTTCTTTCGTTCTATTTCTCATAGTTCATTTGGAAGGCAATGCCAGTAGCAACAACGTGCAAGGATAGTGCCATACTTTCAGCGCGACCTCTTACCTCTGGCAGATCGCCGCAAGAGCCATTTTTCTGCCTCCACCGCCCAGAACAAGAGACTGGCCACGCCGAGACAGACGCCAAGCTGCAATGCATCCAGCGGCTTAGTGTAGAAGCTCGCCTGCAATGGCGGTAGATAAGTAACAGCCAATTGCAACGCAAAGGTGAGAGCCACGGCCCCGACGAGGTAGGCGTTTGAAAGGAGGCCGATAGTGAAAACCGATTCCTGCTCTGCGCGTATCGCCATAACGTGGAACATCTGAAATGACGCCAGCACAAGGAAGACCATCGTACGGGTAGTGTCCAGCGGATAATTCGCCAGGCCCCAAACCATCACTCCCAGAGTCCCCGCAGCCATAAACACCCCAACCCAGATGATATGTTGCCACAGTCCCCTGGCGAAGACGCTCTCCCGAGGATGTCGCGGCGGGCGCCGCATCAGCCCAGGCTCGGCCGGCTCAACGCCTAGAGTCAGCGCTGGCAAGCCGTCAGTGACAAGGTTTATCCAGAGAATCTGGATGGCGAGCAACGGCACTGGCAGCCCGGCGAGCACTGCGACAAACATAGTCAATATCTCCCCAGAGTTAGTGCTCAGCAGATAGCGAATGAACTTGCGGATGTTGTCGTAGATAACACGCCCTTCTTCGATGGCAGCCACAATGGTGGCGTAGTTGTCGTCGGCCAGCACCATATCTGCCGCCTCTTTGGTCACATCGGTTCCAGCGATACCCATTGCCACGCCGATATCTGCCCGACGAAGCGCGGCAGCATCGTTGATACCGTCTCCAGTCATGGCCACAACCTGCCCCTTCCTTTGGAGCGCTGACACCAGGCGCAGCTTGTGCTCGGGCGACGTTCGGGCATACACTGTAATGCGCTCGGCGACGGACGAAAGTTCCGAGTCGTCGAGGCGATCCAGGTCTGCGCCACTTAGAGCAAGATTGCCATCCTCTAGCAATCCCAACTCACGTGCAACAGCCACTGCGGTCAACTTGTGGTCCCCCGTGATCATAACAGTGCGCACTCCCGCTTGCCCCGCAACTGCGATTGCAGTCTTCACTTCCTCCCTGGGGGGATCAACCATGCCGGCCAGGCCAAGAAATATAAGGTCCCTTTCCACCACCTCTTCGGTAGCCTCCACCCAGGGAGTCGGTAGCTCGCGGTAGGCAAGCCCTAGCACGCGCAACGCCTGCCCTGCCATAGCTTCGTTTGCCGCTATGATTCGCTGGCGAACGTCCGGCGTAAGGGACACAGCTTTCCCCTGCGCCAGGTAACGTGCACACCGGTGCAAGATCACTTCTGGGGCACCTTTTGTACACACAAGCCCCATACCTTCTGGCGTTTGGTGAATGGTTGTCATACACTTGCGCACAGAACTGAAAGGTATCTCCTCCACTCGCGGGAAATCGATCCTCAGTGGCTCTGGCTCGAATCCAGTCTTAGCGGCCAATACTATCAACGCTCCCTCTGTAGGATCGCCCAAGATATAATGACTTCCCTTCTCATCGCGGAGAAGATGAGCGTCATTGCACAAGACGGCAACACGTGCCAACAACGCCACATCGAGGCTTCGGTCTATGGGCCGACCTTCCGACAGCAGTTTGCCTTCGAGGGTGTAGCCAATGCCCGTCACCTCTATTTCTTGCTCGCCAAGCCAAAGGTGGCGGATAGTCATCTGGTTCTTGGTGAGCGTTCCTGTCTTGTCGGAACAGATCGCCGTCACCGAGCCAAGTGTCTCTACGGCTGGCAGACGCCGCACGATAGCGTTGCGCCGAACCATTCGCTGCACCCCAATTGTCAATGCGCCAGTCACCACTGCTGGCAGGGCTTCGGGCACTGCGGCCACAGCCAGGCTCACGCCCCATAGGAACATCGCAAAAAGCGGCTCTCCTCGCCACAGGCCCGCGCCCACAACCACAGCTACAACAGCCAGGGCACCTGCACCAAGACGCTGGCCAATCTCTTCCATGCGCTGCTCGAGGGGCGTGTGCCGGCCATCTTCTGCTTGAACCAGGTGAGCGATCTTGCCAAATTCGGTCTGCATGCCAGTGGCGACGACGGCCGCAACGCCTCGCCCGTGGATGATTACCGTCCCGGCATACACCGCGTTAGTACGCTCGGCCAGCGGCAACTCGTATGGAAGGGAGTTTGCCTGCTTCTCAACGGGCTCGGACTCACCGGTGAAAGCCGACTCATCCACCTTGAAGTTGTACGCCTCCACGATGCGGCCATCAGCAGGCACCCGATCGCCAACTGCCAAAAGGATGATGTCTCCAGGTACGATGTCTCGGGCAGGAATCTTCTGCTCCTGTCCATCTCGAACGACGTCAGCCGTAGGCGCTGCCATTCGTTCGAGAGCTTCTAGAGCCCTGGATGCGCGGTATTCCTGGACGAACCCCAGCAGGGCTGATAGGACGACAATGGCGAAGATGACAGTGGCGTCGAGCACCTCTCCCAAAAGCGCAGAGACGGCGACGGCAATGAGCAGAATGACGATGAGGAACTCTTTAAACTGATGGAGGAAGAGGACGACCGGCGATACCGCTGCCTCTCGCCGCAATTCGTTGGGGCCTAATTCGCCTAGTCGGCGGCGAGCTTCTTCAGCGCTCAAGCCATCGTGCCCAGTCTGAAGCGTGTGGAAAACTTCCTCGACGCTTTTCGTATGCCAGTTCTCGCCTGTGAGTATGGTCACAGCTAAACCTTTGAGCGTTGGTTACCGCGAGGTCGGCCTCGTCACGCGAGGCCATATCATCAGGTTATTGCAGACCAGGCAGGACCTGGGGCCAGGAGATAAGGCTGGCCCTTGAGTAGGTCGCAAAGGTTCTTCTAGGCCAAAGGTAAGGCGAAATAGAAGGTGCTGCCCTTCCCTATCTTGCTCTTTACCCAGATGCGACCGCCATGGGCCTGCACCAGCATCCTGGTGATGTACAGCCCCAGCCCCAATCCTTCGGCCTTCCGGGTGGTGGTCCTGGCTCGGTAATACCGCTCGAAGATATGCGGCACGTCCTCTGGAGGTATTCCCTGGCCCCGGTCGGTCACCGAGACAGTTACTTCGCCATTTGTCCTCTCCGCCTTGAGCCGTATTTCAGTCTCCGGCGGCGAGTATTTCAGCGCGTTAGTTAGCAGGTTCATGAGGATGCGCTCCAGGCGGTCTGGGTCGGCCAAGACTGCTGGCAGTCCTGCCGCTACCTCCACCTCGATCCGCCCGACATCTGCCATCCCTCTGGCTCGCTCCATGAGGTCGTAAACAAAGGTCTCCAGGTTGACCGGTTGCTTCTCGATCCTCATCTGCCCGGTCTCCAGACGCGCGGAGTCCACGAGGTCCTGAATCATCGCGTTCATTCGGCGTGCGCTGGTGAGAATGGCCTCCGTGCTTTTGCGCACCATATCGGCCCTGTTTACGTGCCGCTGGGCCATTTGCGCGTGCCCCTGAATGATCGACAAGGGGGCTCGCAGGTCGTGAGAGATCGTGTATATGAAATCCTCCCTCGCCTCCTCCAATTCGCGGCGCTCGGTCACGTCGCGAAAGACGTTGATGGCGACGACCAGGTTGCCTCGGGCGTCGCGGACGGAGTTGCCATTAAAAACCAGACGGCGGCGCGATCCATCTGGGCGTACGAGTTCAGCCTCGTGCTCGTCGAATCGCTCGCCGTGGAACGCACGGCAGATGGGCCATTCCTCGAAAGGCAGGGGCACGCCGTCCACCCGCCGCAGATCCAACTGGCGGTAGTCCTCAAGCGTCCACGCCTCCTTCTTCTGGGGCAACCGGAGTATCTCTCGTGCCACCGGATTCATCAGCACGACGCGGCCTGTTGTGTCCACGACCGCCACGCCCTCAGTCAGACTTTCCAGGAGAGCGGTCATCTCCGCGCTATGCCGCTCGGCCGCATCGGCCAGTTCCTGCTGCCGCACGCTGGCGACGAGGAGCTGCTGGTTGATCTCTCTCAGCTCCTCCAACAGTGTCTCTTCTCTCTCTCTCTCTCTCTGCATCGGTTGGTTCTCCTGGCGTCCGCTGATCCGTGCCATCGCCCCTGGCTGAACTTTCCCAGTACTCATCGCCCCGACAGCTTCGTGGGAATCGGTTCACCGCTTCAGACCCTACTACCGAAGGGGCCGCGCGACAGGGCGGTAGACGGTCTTGCCCTCTTCCACCACTTTGATGGCGTAGTTGAGCGCCACCAGCCGATCAAGGACACGCGTTAATCCCGCGCGCTGCAGGTCAGTGCGACTGGCCAATGTCTCGGCCGTGGTTTCCTGCAAATCGATCAGCGTCTGCAGCACCGCGATCTCCTGTTCGGTCAGGCCGGGATAGACCGGTCGCTTCGGCTCTCGCTCCTCGGGCACGCCGGTGATGATCCCCCGGTACCCCTTGAGCGCCTCGCCAACCACCAGACCGCGAGAGGTGATCTCGTACGCTCGCAGGTCTTTGCTGTGGTCGCTGCCGCGCATCTTGACCACCGTGATCGTCCGCCTGAGCTGGCCCTGGATTTCGACGTAGCGTTGCAGTACGACGTCGTCGGTCAGAAAGGAGATCGCGTGGGGGCTGAACGTCAAACTGGTGTATGACTCGGTGATCTCCACCGTCATCAGCACCGTGACGCCGACCCCGGTGAGGGCACCCACCATCCGGTACAGCGACTCGCGGAAATCCTCGCGAAAGGTGGACGCCAGCGCCAGCTCGAAGCCGGATAGCGAGTCGATGACCACCCGCTTTGCCCCAATGCGCTCCACCGTTTCCTGAATCTCCTGCAGGGTCTCGTCCACCGACAGGTCCAGAGGGCGCAGGTAAATGGCCTTGAGCTTGCCCTGGCGGATCATCTCCTCCAGGTCGAAGCCGAGCGACTTGGCCCGGTCGAGGTAATCCTGGGGATGCTCCTCGAAGACGGCGATCACCCCCGCCTCGCCTCGCTTCACGCCCTCGGCGATGAACTGAGTGGCAAACACGGTCTTGCCCGAGCCTGACGGGCCCGCCACGAGCACCGAATCCCCCGCCTGGATGCCCCCGCCCAGCATCTCGTCCAGGCCCGGCACACCCACAGAGATGCGCTGCTTGTGCCTCGACTTCTCCTTCCCCTGGGATCGCTTGAGCACGCGAGGGAAAACCTGAAGGCCGTCGCCGGTGATGCGGAAGGTGTGCAGCCCAGGCATCGGCGCCTGCCCCCGCATCTTCATCACCTGCAGCTTGCGCACCACGGAGTTGCGCTCCACACTCTGGTGCAGCCAGATGATCCCGTCGGCCACGGTGAACACCGGGTTGTCGCGCATCTCGCTTTCCACGTACTCCCCCACCAGGAAAGTAGTAGCCTGCCAGCTCGTGAGGTAGAGGGCCAGGCGCTGCACGAAGCTCTGCAGCTCCATCTCGCCGGTCTCGATGGCCGTCGTCGCTCGCACGACGGTGCGGAAAGAGTCCACCACCACGATGCCAGGGCTGCTCTGCTCGACCTCGCGCACGATGTTCGCCAGGACCTTGCTCAGGTCCCTCTCCAGGACCTCCTGGCTCAGGTTAATGAAGCGAATGATGCCGTCCACCTTTCTGGGATCGAAGAAGCTCATCTGCTGCTGGTAGCGCAGCATCTTGAGCGGGGGCTCGCCCAGCACGGTGAAGTACAGGGCAGGACGCTCCTCGGAGGCATTGGCGAACATGACCTGGTGAGCCAGGGTGGTCTTCCCAGCTCCAGGCCCGCCGGCGATCAAGTTGAACGAATACTCGGGCAAGCCTCCCCCAAGCGCCGCGTCGAGGCCGGGCACACCTGTGGCTAGCTTCGTGATACTCACCCTCCAGGACTCATTCATCCCTTTTCCTCCTTCGCGTCGGCATCTGCCCCGCAGGGCGAAATTTCTGGCCAAATACTGCGCAACTGGCGCAATGCCAGATCCTTCCCGATGAAGGTAACCAGCAACCAGATGAAGTTGGCGAACACGGCCACAAGGGCCGAACTGATTTCCGCGGGAGGCTGTCCCTGCACGCTCTCGGGCAACCCCTTTAGACAGCCCTCCTCTTGCATCCGGATCTCGACCCCGTTCAAGAAGGGAAACTCGATCCGCGCCAGGTGCAGGGCGCGAGCGCCGAGGGCGTTAAACCCTATGGGTCCGATCAACTGGGCCATCTGCTGGTACAGCTTCTGGCATATTCTCTGCCCCGCCTCAGCCGTTTCTGTTGGGGTCCGCCCCTCCAGAGAAGGCCCTTGCATCTCGTGCGCGAGCAACTGGCGGGCCAGGTCGTGGGACTCGGGAGAAGGCCGTTCCATCAAGAGCCCTCCTCTCGCCGTACCTCTCTCACGGGCCTTTTCACGCGCATCTCGGAAGCCAACCTGGCGATCCCTGTGAGCACGCCCTCGGCGCTCTCGACCCGGGCTAGAACCTTGAAGCCCTTTTCGGTGATGGTGTACTGCCGGATCGAGTGGTCGTGATCGCTGTCGCGCATCTTTAGGACGGAGAGTATGCGGAACAGCTCGCCGCGGAACTCCACGTAGCGCAGCAGCACCAGGTTCTCGGCCAGCACGGCCAGCGGGGTTTCCGAGAAATCCAGCTCCGGCCCCACCACCTGCGGCACCTCCTTGGTGATGAGCGAGGTGATGCCTTTGGCCCGCAGCGATCCAGCCAGGCTGAACATGTATCCTCGAGCACGCTTCTGCTCGCCTGTGGCCTGCTCCAGCTCGACGACGCTATCCAGCGCCAACCGCTGGGGCGCGAAGCACTCAACCTTGCACAACATCTCCCAGGTGACCTCGTCGACGATCAGATCGACCGGCGAACGGTGAAAAACGGCCACCAAGCCGTCTTTGATGGGCGTCTCCAGGTCCATCCCCAGGGATCGCGCCTTGTCGATCAACTGGCTTTGTGTTTCCCGAAGGCCCACGAACAGGCCCTTTTGCCCCTGCTTTGCTCCCTCGATTAGGTACTGCAGGCAAGCCATGGTCTTGCCGGTTCCCAGCGAGCCCGACAGGAGCGTGGTGCTGCAGGCCAGCGGCCCGCCTTCCATCATCGTATCCAGCTCCGGCAGGCCCAAATGCACCCTCTCCGTGCTGAGCCCGATATCCGTCGGCTCGAACACCGATTCGATCCTGGGGTAGACCGTTATGCCACCGCTATCGAGGCGTAGCGATTGCTGGCCGAGGAAATTGGGTAACCCGCGCATCTTGCTCGATCTGATCGTGCGCACGGTCTGGGTGCCGATGTCCTGTTTTCCTAACTCCAGGATGCCGTCGGTCATAGTGAACTCGGGCATCGGGTGCTCCTCGGTGCGCTCGATGCCGCTGCTGGTCATCACCGTGGTGGTGTTAAGCGCCCTGAGCGCATCCCCCATCTCGTAGATGAATGCCCGCAACTCCGCCTCCTGAGGGTACAGGTCCCGAATGGTCATCAGCCCGTCGACGATGACCAGCCTGGCCTGATGCTCTTTAGCCGCCTGGACCAGCGCGTCGGCAACCTTGTCTAACCCCTGCCTGATGAGGGGGTATATGCTCAGCAAGAACATGCGCTTCCCGATGAGGCGCTCGTCGAAGAAAGAGAAACCCTTCATGTGCTGAATCAGCCTGGTTGGGGGCTCGGACAGGGTGGAGATGTACAGGGCGTTCTGGCCGGAAGCGGCGATGTTAAAGGCCATCTGGAGGGATAACGTGGTCTTGCCCGACCCCGCTGGGCCAACCACCAGCAGGATATCACCATCTGGTATCCCACCCCCCAATATCAAGTCGAGGTTGGGAACGCCTGTCTCAAGCATTTGTGCGGCTCCTTACCGTGGACGATGCGAGACTAGGGTCAATTCTTGGTCCTGGGTGGTCTGCCGTTCTTCCATTCGGTCTGCTCCTCGATGCGTTCTCTTGGCCGTTGTCGCTCGAACGTCGAGAGGCACCCGCAATCCAGGCGTCTCTCGACGGCTTATCCTCCACTATCCACCCCGCCCCTTAGCCGTGAGAGGCAAAAAAAAGATCGGGCTCGTCAATCTGTATAGTATCACTTTCCACATAGGACTTCAATGAGGGAGGACTGAGATCCGTGCATAGCTGTAGACGAGCTTCATGGCCATTGAAAGCCAGTATGGGATGGACACAGCGAAAGGATCGGCCGCCGGGCAAGACGATTCTGACCAAGGGGTTGCAGCGCTTGCTGGATCATACGATCACTGAAGCTATTTTGCAGGACGAGATCGCTCGCTACGGTCAACTCCCTCCACGCATAGCAGCCTTACTTGGAAGACGCCGAACTGCTTAGTGGACTTATGCACGGATCTCAGAATGAGAGTAAAGCTGCGGATGGCTCACTCTACTTCTGGTAAACCCCGTACGTCTTGGCCGTGTCCACCATCGCCTGGACGTTTTCGGGCCTGGCGTTGAAAGGCACCTCGCAGCCTGAGCTGAGGATGAATCCCCCGCCGGCGCCAACGATGTCGATCAACCTGCGGCACTCAGCAACCACGTCGTCCACCGTACCCAATGCCAGGGTGTGTGGATGCACATTCCCTAGCAGGCACATATGATCGCCCAAAACCTTCTTCGCCTCGAAAAGGTCGGTTTCTTGATCCGTGGCCAGAATACATTTCTTCGGCGGCAGCTCACGCAGGAAACGCAAGAACGGTGTCCAATTGGCATCGAAGTGCAGGACAGGCGTCAGATCGTTGGCGACGAGCTCATTGACGATCTTTTTCAGGCCCGGCAGCACGAATCGCTCAAATTGCCGAGGAGAGATGAACGTGGCACCTGTGCGCCAACCGCCAACCCAGAGGGCTGTAAGACCCATATTCTTGCAGCCGTTGATAGCCCGCTGCAGTACCGGCTCTAAGGCGGCATCGCAGGCCTGAGTCACCTTTTCGGGACGTCGGGCGAGATCGAGGGCGAACTGGTAGAAGCTGCGCGCGAAGGAGAATATCTCCACGGGCTGAAAGATCGAAACGCCGTACAGCAATGGCACTTTTCGCTCGACTTCCCATTTCCTGTGAAAAGCGGCAAGTGCCTTGGAAGCCGCCGGAGCGTACTGTGTGAAGATAACGTCCAAATTCTCGTCCGGATACAGGCGTCTCAGATACGCTGCATACCAGGCGTCGTATCCGTCATTAATGACGACGTCGTAATCCCCGACGGCCATCACTTCCTTTTCGTCCAGTTGTGGCAGTGGAGCATCATCGGGCAGCCCATCGCCAGGCGTCAGGATTTGCAAAGGGAATCTTATCTTCAACGTCTTCCAGTTCGTGCCGCCGGGCGCGAAATACCACGCATCCCATCCACCCATCCGCTCGAAGGTCCTCTCTGTGACCTCAACCTGCCTGACCATATTGCGCAGGAACTCTTTGCTGGAAATGCCATTGACATGCGCGTTGAAATATATGGGCATTGGCGCCACAGGCACCCTATCCGGTTGTTCCAGCCCGATGACAGCCTCGATTCGTTCCTTTGGTGTCATTACGTCAGCCATCTCTACTTGCCCCCCACAAACATCTTCACCAACTCAACTGCCTGTGATGCATTGCGGCCGACGGCATCGGCGCCCACGTAGCCCTTTACAGCCTCGTTGACCGGTCCACCTCCCACCATAATCTTGACGCTGTCTCGTAGCCCCGCCGCCTCAATCGCCATAACTGTATCACGCATTTCGTTGAAAGCGATCGTCAGCAGCGCGCTCATCCCGACCACCTGGGGCCGAACCTCCCTCACCATTTCGACGAAGCGCTCCCTGGCCACATCCACGCCCAGGTCGTACACCTCGAATCCAGCCGCCTTGAGCATGGCTGCCACGAGGTTCTTGCCAAGATCGTGGATGTCACCTTTCACGGTGCCGATAACCACTTTGCCGAGAGATGCACCTTCGTTCTTGCCATCTTCCAAAGCTGGACTGATGACCTCCATCGCCTCTTTGAAGATTTGTGCACCCAGGATGAGCTCTGAGAGGAAGTATTCCCCGGCATCGAATCTCTGGCCGACGATCTCCAACGCCTGCCGGCACTCCTCAAGAATAGAAAGCGGGTCCTTACCGCTATCAAACTCCTCTCTCACGCACTTGAGGGCAGCCAGCTCTTCCAGACTGACGATTGCCTCGTATAGCTCTTTGGACATCGCGTTCTCCTTTCTTCCGCAATAATGAACCTTCACTTCGTTTAGCGAGATGCGTCGTGAGTGAATGCCATATACGCTTCGCCCCAGTATGCTGGCTAGTTCTGCGCCGAGCTGTGGCCCAGGTATACGCGCACTACCTCGGCATGCCGCAGCACTTCATGCGGCC
Source organism: Chloroflexota bacterium (assembly GCA_023480885.1). GTDB lineage: Bacteria > Chloroflexota > UBA6077 > FW602-bin22 > JACPRP01 > JAMCWX01. The sequence continues at coordinate 33,269 of JAMCWX010000050.1, forward strand.
TGCCTTGCACGATCTCCTGTCCATAATGCAGCACCTGCACGCGATCAGCAAGGTCTGCAACTAGCTCCATGTCGTGCTCGACCCAAAGCATTGGTATGTGAAGCAACTCTTTGATGCGCAGGAGGACTCGTGCCAAATGCTCCTTATCCTGCCGATTCATTCCTGCAGAGGGCTCGTCCAGCAGTAGTAGCTTCGGCTCCATCGCCAGGGCTCGGGCTATCCCCACCAGTTTCTGCACGCCATAAGGCAGCTCGGAGACGGGGCGATCTGCGAGCGAATCTAGTTGCAATAGCTCGAGGATCTGCTCGACGGGGCGGCGATGGGCGAGCTCTTCCCGGCGGGCCGGCCCCCACCAGATGCCGTCCAGGATCAGGCTGCTACGGATATGCAGATGCCTGCCGAGCAGCACGTTTTGCAGCACGTTGAGCTGCCGAAAGAGCTCAACGTGCTGAAAGCTCCGTCCAACGCCCAGTTGCGCCACCTGGTCGGGCCGCAGCCCAGTAACATCCTGACCATTAAAGCGAATCTGGCCAGCGCCAGGTCGGTAGAGGCCGCTTATGCAGTTCAGTACGCAGGTCTTACCTGCGCCGTTGGGCCCGATTAGCGCCAGAAGCTCCCGCTCGCCCACAGATAGATTCACTCCATTGAGGGCAGCCAATCCCCCAAAGTGCAGGGTTAGGCGCTCTATCTCCAAGAGCATAACCGTTCTCCTACTGCCTCTGTTCTACAGCGGTCTGTCTGTAGCTGCGGCGACTGGCGCTTACTCCCAGATAGAGCTCTTGCACCGCCGCATCAGCCAGCAGCTCTTTTGCGGGACCCTGCTTAACCAGTCGACCGGTAGAAAGTATATATGCATAATCCGCAATGTTGAGAGCCGCAGCGGCATTCTGCTCGACCAGCAGGATTGTCAGTGCCAGCTCTCGGCGCAGGACCTCCAGCAGTCTCATAAGCTCTTGCACGAGGGCAGGAGCCAGCCCGAGCGAAAGCTCGTCCACCAGCAGCAGGCGAGGATCTCTCAATAGAGCGCTGGCCATCGCCAACTGCTGCCGCTCGCCTCCGCTGAGATAGCCCGCCAGTTGGCGCTGCCTTTCCTGTAGGATCGGAAAGTAAGTGGCTATCGCCTCCCGCAAGGCAGCCCGCCTGTTACCGCTCGGCGCCGAGGTAGGTACGATGCTTAGATTCTGCTCAACTGTCAGCGTGGCGAAGATTTTGTCGCGTTCTGGGACGAGAACCGCGCCACTGCGCGCGATGCGGTCGGGCGCCAGTCCGTCGAGGAGCTGCCCATCAAAACGAATGGTGCCGCTGGTGATGCGTGCCGTTTCGGTTGGGAGGAAGCCAGAGATGGCACGCAACGTAGTGGTCTTGCCTGCCCCGTTTGCCCCGAGAAGCGCCACTATCGAGCCGGCTGGTACTCTGATGGACAGGTGGTCCACCGCCAGAGCCAGGCCGCTATAGCTGACCGTCAGGCCGGCCACATCCAACAGGCAATCCGTTGTTGAACTGGCGGTTGTGAACGCAGCCATAGCGTCATCTTTGAGCTGCAGCGGTCCTTGAGCACGGCCTGGCCGCCGCAACTCCACTGCGGTGGCAGTTGGCAACAGCGCTTCGAGCCTCCCCCATAGTCGCACCGCAAGTCGCACGAGTCCGCCCGGCTCGAAAAGCAAAAAGCCGCCCATCAGCAAACCGAAGAGCGCATAGTTTACCGCGAAGGTGTAAATCTTCAATTGTGGGGGCACCGACAGGCTACTTATAGCAAGGTTCACACCTTGCGGCAGAGCTATGACGAACGCGGCTCCAACGATAGCCCCCGCTATCGAGCCTGGGCCCCCGACGAGAACCATAGCTACGTACTGAATGGTCAGGAAGAAGGAGAATGCTTCAACGGCTACAAAGTGCTGATAGTAGGCAGTGAGCGCTCCAGCAAAGCTGGTCATCGCCGCGCTGACGACGAATGCCGCTAGCTTGTATGCTGTAAGGTTCACGCCAATCGCTGAAGCGGCGATGTCGCGGTCTCGCAAGGCCAGCCACGCGCGCCCTGTCCGAGTTCGTAGCAGATTTACTGAGAACACGGTTGCTGCTGCCGCGGCAAGCACGAGCACATAGAACCAGGCTCGTCTGTCTGACAGCACGAAAGGCCCGAGGGCGGGGTCTGGGATGACGATACCAGTTGATAGATTATGATGCGTTTGATATTCGCCGCCAAGGAAGACAACGATGAAGTGGAGAGCGAGCGTGCTTACGGCCAAATAGAGGCCCTTCAAACGTACGGAGGGCAGGCCAACTACAAAGCCAATAGCTGCGCCCATCCCCGCGGCCGCGGGAACGGTGATCCAGATCGGTGCGCCGAACTCTTCGATCATGATGCCAACGGTGAAGGCGCCGGCACCCAGGAGTGCGGCGTGGCCAAGCGAGATAAGGCCGGCCCAGCCGATGAGGATATTGAGAGCAAGTGCTCCAATGCTGGCTAATGCAATCAGATTCGCGAGGTCCAACAGAAATGGGTTCACAATGAAGGGAAACGCCAGCAGCAAAGCAAGAGCTAGCCACTGGAGAATGCCTTGCCTTCGCAAGCCAGGCCAGGCTTGGCTTGAAGCGTGCGCTTTCTGCCCTATCTTCTTATGCCTGTCCATCGCCACAGCTACACTCGCTCCAGTTCTTCAGGGGTGCCAAATAGGCCCCAGGGGCGAAGGAGCAACGCGGCCAGCAGAACAACGAACGGGGCGACGTTGCTCAGCAGTGGATCGACATACTGAATCGCTGTGACTTCAGCCAGGGCGACGAGCAACGCTGCCGGCAATGCTCCTGCCAGGCTGCCTAGCCCGCCAACCAAGGCGACAGGGAAGGCTTTCAAGCCTATCAGCGCAACGGTTCCCTCCAGGCGATTAGTTGTCGTGTAAAGAACGCCAGCCACCGCTGCAGTACCAATGGCGAGCCCCCACGCGATGGCGTAGAGGCGGTGGAAATCGATGCCCCGTTGCGCGAGCAACAGCGGGTTCTCCGCTGCTGCTCGCATTAACAGCCCGATGCGCGTGTAACGGAAGAAGGCGGCAAGCGCGGCGAACAACGCCAACGCCACGACGATGCTCGCTATGTCAAGCGTTGAAATCGCTCCTCCTGGCGCCAATTGATGCGATTGATTTACGATGTCAAGTAGCACTGCAAGGTATTGCACGCGCGGCGTCCACACGAGGACGACCAGTCCCTGGATCACAATGCCCATCGCGACAGTCACGAGCACAGCGGAGAAGAGCGGCCTCCCCGCCATTGGCCGAATGAACAGGTAATAGATGCCAACTCCGATCAGCGCCGCCAGGAGCAGCGTGAGCGGTATCACGGCCAGCGATTGTTTCGGCAGCACAGTCGCGATGCTGAAGGCCAGGTATGCCGCCAACATCATCAGCTCGCCGTGGGCCAGATTCAGCACACGACTGGCGCGGTATATCAACACATACCCTGCCGCCAATAACGCGTATGTGCTCGCCAGGACGACGACGTTGATCCAGAACTGCATCCTGCACCTCTAAGCGATGCCGAGCTATTTGCTCGGCACGACATCGATCCCCACCCAATCGCGGGCAGTGACAATCTTGTTCTGCTGGCTGTTCCAGCGATAGAACTTGTACCAGGCCTTGGTGCGGAAATGGTTGTCCGCAGTGAACACCAGTGGCCCGCCACGCAAACCTTGCGTGTCCACGCTCAGCTTCGCCAAGGCGGCCTGCATTGCCTTTGCCCCACCCGGCCAGCCGGCATTGCGCAATGTTTGTTCAAGCACCTGGGCTGTTACCCACCCCTCGGCCATATACTCGACAGGATAGGACGTCTTGTACTTCTGAGCTGCAGCTCTGATCTGCTTATGAACGGGCAGCTCCTCGGCGAACAGGGCGTTACCGGCGATAGCGTAGAGCGCATCGACTTTACGACGGCTAAGCTCCTCATCTGCTGGCTGATGGGCCCAGAGCAGGTAGTCGCCCTTCCAGCCGAGCTTTTGCAGCGCATCAAAGGGACCGATCTGCGATGACCACGGCGACCAGGCAAAGACCCAATTCGCGCCCGCCTGTTGCACCTGCGTGGCGAACGGCGTGAAGTCTGTAGCGGTCGGTGGCATCAACTGTCGAGTAACCACCTGAATGCCGGACTCGGATGCGATCTTGGTCACGTGGTCGAAGTTGGTTCGGACGATGGGGCTTTCGATGCCGACGAGTGCAAGTTTTACAGGCTCTTTTGCTGTCTCTTTTATGAACCTGATTGCAGCGGTGCCATCGTATAGCGCACCGAATGAAGCTGGGCAAAAGACCAGTGGATCGGCTGGCGGGTAGGCCTGGGTGGGGCACACCGAGGCGATGAGCACGGGCGTGCCTGCTGATCGGCTGATGTTCATAATCGATCCATAGGTGGCTGACAGGGTGGCAGCCGTGAGCAGCGCCACCTTCTCCTGTTGCACCAGCTTGGTTGCGTTGCTTGTGGCTTTTGTCGCATCAGCGGCGTCATCCTCGACGAGGATCTGGACAGGATGTCCATTGATGCCGCCTTGCTCGTTGAGCTGCTGAAAGTAAACATTGATTGCCTCGTAAACCGGCGCATAGGTATCGGCAAACGGGCCAGTGAGGGCTGCGGTCACGCCAATGCGATAGGGTTCGCCCTGGGCTGGCTTGGTCGGCGCGCCGGTCTGAGGGGCCGGCGTGGTCTGGCATCCGACTGCGCTGAGCATAAGCGAGAGGATCACGAGTCCCACGAGAAGGAATCGACGCACGTTACCCACCTCCAGCATTTTTAATTGGCTACAAGCTATATAGAACCAGCCAATTGACTGCGCGTGTCCGCGCACGTAGTTCAAAGGGCTCGAGTAACAATGCTGCGAGTTTGTCTATACATATAGACTTGGGCATATGTTAGCAGAAGCTGGCGGCGTTGTCAATAATCCTCGCGTGTCAATTTAACATCCTTCTTGGGGAGGATTAAGGAGCGTCAACGAGGGCGGGGCCGTGCCGCAGGGCGCGCCTGTCGCTGTCAAACCTGCAGATGCGCGTACATAGCCTTATGGCCTCAATCGCGTCGTGGCCAATAAGGTCTCCGCCAACTTCGCGGCGCACAACCTCGTTGACCATACTGCCGCCGATGATGATCGGGGGACAACTCTGGCCCATGGTCGATCGCAAGAGCTGGATGGTTTTCTTCAGCGATTTGAAGGCTGGCGTCATCAAGCACGAAAGCCCGATCACTTCTGGCTCGAACTCGAGCGCTGTGTCGACGAATTTCTTTGGCGATACGTCGACGCCGAGATCGACAACGTCGAAGCCTGAGAAGGCGAGCATTCTGCCCATAATGTTCTTGCCGAGATCGTGAATGTCTCCCTCAACCGTGCCAATAAGCACCCGCCCCGCACCACGCGGTATCTCGACGTTCGCCAGGCTGCCTTCCAACATCTCAACGACCTGGCGAAAGACCTCGGCGGACATGATCAGTGCGCTGAGGCCATAATCGCCTGTGGCGTATCGCTCACCGACCATCTTCACCCCCAGCCGAACTTCCTCCAGTATTTCCAGGGGATGATTGCCTGCTTTCAGCCTCTCGTCGACTCGTCTCAGAACTGCGATCTCGTCTAAGTCAGCAACCGACTCAACCAGGCTTTGATCCATGGAGCACGCTCCTTGAACGAATACCTTTGCCGGCGAAACAGTCAACCGCGTCGTTGTAGTATGCCAGCCATTTCAGCTTGCCCGCCGTCTCTATCTCTGATGCCCAGAGGATCTATCTCTGCTGTAAGGTAGTGCTTGTCACCCCGATATACCGTCTTGCCATAGCCGGCCGATCGCCCGTCGGAGAGATAGAGGGTTTGTTCCACAACCAGCACAGGCTCGCCAGCGGCGCAACCTAGATAACCGGCATCCTCCTGCGATGCTGAACATGCCTTCACGGTGATGCTCGCTCGGCCCAACAACCCGCTCGTTTCCCTCTCGACAAGGTCCGGCAAGGAGGGATGCTCTAACTCCGATTCAAGTATCCGTGAAGACCGATCATACAACAGGTATTTGCGATCTATGCCTACCGGCTCTCCCTCGACGAGCAACAATCGCAACAAGAGCATCACCGCGCTGCCGGCGTCGATGCGCAGCCTCGTTGCCACATTACCATCAGCGGGCATGATTCTTACGCCGAGCAGCTTGCATTCGGCGGGTATGCCACGGCGGCGCATCTCCTCGCTGAAATCGTCGATGCGGACCGTTCCAGCGTCGACCAATCGTCTGGCGACAAAAGTACCCAAGCCGCGCTTCGGAACGAGAATGCCGGCCTCGACCAGGTCCTCCAGCGCTCGCCGTACCGTCATCCTGCTCAACTGATACCGCTGCGCCAGCTCGTTCTCGGGGGGAATCCGATCACCCAAACGCAGCTCTCCAGAGGCGATTTGCCTGCGGATTATCTCCCTCAGTTGATGGTAGGCCGGTTCGAAGGATGCTCTATTAACCTCCAGGTTTCTCCCACCTGTCACGCTCATTCACTTCAACTGCGAGCTCACAGACTGCGACGTCGTGTCGATATTATTCTTCATTAGTGCCAATGTCAACATGCAAGTTCCAGGTTGCAGGATCTTTTCATTTTCCCGCGTCGAGCACGGTGGCCGCTCGCTCTGTCGATATCTTCGCGATCAACATGAAAGGATCCTTTTCCAGGTCATCCCGCTGGCAGGTAGACACGAAACAGACGGTGTTGTTAGAATAGCTTCATCACACCGGAAACGACGCGGAGGTAGCCGCAATGACAAGAACCGAAAGGGTGATGGCAGCTCTACGAGGAGAGCCAGCTGACCGTGTTCCTGTCGGCCTATGGGGCCATAGTTACCTGAAGGAATGGACGCATGAGGGGCTGGCCGAAGCGATGCTCGATTTCCGCAGGAGATACGATTGGGATTTCCTCAAGGTCAACCCGCGGGCGAGCTACCACGTGGAGGATTGGGGAGCGAAGTATGAACCTTCGGGAGAAGCCCATAAGGGTCCGATCTTCGCCGACGGCCCTATCAAATCGGCTCGCGATTGGAATGGCCTCTGGGTCCTCGACCCGAATAAGGGCGTGCTTGGCGAACATCTCAAGGCTCTGGAGTTGATTAGAGATGGCCTGGCTGGAGATGTTCCTTTCATCCAGACGATCTTCTCTCCGCTGGGGGTAGCAAAATACCTTGTAGGCAACAGTCTGGACGTCGTGCGATCCCATATGCGCGATGATCCCAACGGCGTCCATTATGGACTGTCTGTGATCGCGCGCACCTTTGCCGAATACGCGGCGCGCTGCCTTGATCTTAGCGCAGACGGCATCTTCTTTGCCCAGGGCGTATGCGTTCTAAGCCGCAGTACCTGTAATGGCGGCTACAGCTTGGTTTGGATAACGACTATTGGAAACGAACACCCTGGCGACGACGGGGATCGGGCACAGAAGCGAAGGCCGCGAGCAAATCGTTGGGCAATGCAGGGATCGGCGTCGGCGCTACAACTGAAACTTCAGACGACCTTGCCAAAGGAGCAGACGAAGTCTTATACTGCATTTGGGCTCTCCTTGGTGGGGTCCTTTATTTGGGCATAAACATATTACCAAAGAAGAGCCTCTTTTGTTACCCCTCTGTAGAACGCATACGCCCTGTCTGGACCTACGTGTGTGGAACTACTATGAGCTGCCCGTCAGCGAAAACGGGGCACAACCAGAGTCGTAAGGCGCTAGAGGAGCAGTGTCATCACAACCGCGCTTATTATGGGGACAGTGAGATTATCGTCGATGGGGATGGGCAGCAGTTCCACTAGAGCTGCGACCGCCGCCCCCACAGTCACGGCTAGCCAGTTGAGGTGGAGGCCGGCCAACACAAGGATGAAGCCCACGACGAGCGCTGAGGCGAAGAACGCACCGCTGCCTTCGAGGCTCTTCATTCCCACCTTGGTCCGTCCGTACTGCTCTCCCACCGCAGCGGCCATGGCATCTCCCACCGCCGCGAAGAAGAGCGCGGCAACCGCGACGTCCCTGGAGAAGAAGAGGAAGGTGAGAAACGATGCCACCAGATAGAAAGTCGTGCCGATGGGCCGTGCTACTTCTCTTGGCTTGAAGCCTGCGGAGACCCCGGAGAACAGGGACATCAGCCAGCGATTCACCGATACGATGGTCAAACGGAGGATCTCGATCGCGACGAAGATGGCCGCGACAGTACCGAAAAACACGAGAGTCCATTCCCTCGGGAGAACCAACCCCACAATCGGCGGAATGCACCCTCCAACTAGATGAAAGAGATGGCGTCCAATCTTCCCCTTCATCTCCTCAATGCCTCGGTAATCTGGTGCCAATATTTGTAACCACCGATCAGCATCCCGAGTACCACAGGGAGGATGATTAGCGCCAGCGGCTCGCCCAGCCACCAACTTAGGACCATGAAAGGGATCAGGAGCAGCGCCCCAACAGGCCCTTGGCCAATCCTGCGTCCCACCGTCGCACCAAGCACCGCGTATGGAACGAAGAGGATGAGCGATTCGCGCGGCAGCGCCGCCATTAGCGCACCTAGGGAAGTGGCAAGCCCCGCGCCCCCTTGGAAATGGAGAAAGACAGGCCAGTTGTGCCCGCTGACTGCTGCGAGGGCCACGAAGATCAGCACGACGTCGGGCACCTGCAGCGCCTCAGCCAACAGTATGGCTACCGCTCCCTTCGCGATGTCACCAATGGCCGTGGCGATCCCGGCCCCCACCCCGATTTCTCGGTAGACATTCGTCGCTCCGGTAGCGTGGTCACCCAATTCTCTTATGTCCACACCTTTCACCAGGCGAGCCACCAGATAGCCACTGGGAATAGAGCCGACTATGTAAGCTATGAATACCGCCAACACAGAAAAGACAATCATACTAATGACATGATAACACAACTCTACTTGACAATAAATGAGGCCCGTCGCTGTAATTGTGACCGCCCTTGTAGGCAGTTCAAGCAAGCCAATATCGAGGGATTCAAGAAAGATAGCGAGTTCAGGCGTTGTTCCGCCGGGTCGGCGCGATAACGTCGGGGTTAACCGAGATGGAGTCGGTACTTCAAATTAGGACGAGAATCCACAAGATTCCCTCTTGTATAATTACACACACTGTGATATGATGTCCCCATCATCCTACCATCCCGTGATCATTTGGAGGTTCGCTGGATGGGCCTACCGCTTTACTTATCCCTGGTGAACATTGCTAGATGGGAGAAACTTAATGACTTCGGACAAGCTTTCCAATGTAGTACGCATCAAGAGTAACCGGATTTACGATGAAGTCGTCCTGCAAATCCAGGACCTTATCGCTCAGGGCAAGCTGTTGCCCGGCGAGAAACTGCCAGCAGAGCGTGAGCTTGCTGAGCGATTCGGCGTCGGCCGCAACTCTATTCGTGAAGCTATCAGGCAGCTAGAGTTGCTTGGCCTGGTAGAGGCACGCCAGGGTGAGGGAACGTTTATCACTGAAGCTACCATCGATAACGTAGCTGCTCCGTTCGTATTCATTCTCTCCCACAGCCGGCAGTTGCGTGCCGAAGTTCTCGACTTTCGCAAGGTACTCGAGCCGCAAATCGCCGCTTTAGCCGCACAGCGTGCGACAGCCAAAAACATTGCTAGAATAGAAGAGTTGAGCGCCAACTTCGATGAGTTCGTGGTCTCCGCAAAGGTCCCAGTGAGCGTCGCAATCGAAAACGACAGTCAGTTTCATTACGCGATCGCCGAAGCATCACAGAATGGTCTCGTCGTCCGTGTTATGAACGCTGTAATGGGACTCCTCAGAGAGTTCCGCGAGCAACTCCTTGAATCCAGCTACCGCAGCGAAGCCTCGGCCAAGGCGCACAGAGCCATCTCTGAAGCGATAAAGATGCGTGATATCAGAGGAGCCTACGAGGCCATGGAACATCATCTGATAATGCTGGAGAGCTTCATTCCGCCTGATTCGCAGTAGGGCTCGGACGAGAAAAGCAGTCAGCTTGCACGGCATGGTGGGCGTTCTCCATCGCGCCTGCGGTCGGTTTCCTGTCACAGGTCGTTTCTCCAAGCAGCGCGAATGCTGTCACAATAGGGAGGGCTGAACCGTGGCTTATATTAGGAAGATCGGCTTTGTCCTGAATGATAGTCCTTTCTCTCTAGGGGTCGAACCTAACAAGACGCTGTTGTCGGTATTACGCGAAGACGTTGGCCTCACCAGCGCAAAGGATGGCTGCGGCCACGGCGATTGTGGAAGCTGCACCGTGCTCATCGACGGCGAGCCTGTCAAATCATGCTTGGTTCAGGTTGGCAAGGTCGAGGGCAAGCGCGTGACAACTATCGAAGGGATCGGAACGCTAGGCGATCCGCACCCGATCCAACAGGCATTCGTCGACGTGGGGGCTGTGCAGTGCGGCTTCTGCACTCCCGCCATGATACTTACCGCCAAGGCATTGCTCGACAAGAACCCAACTCCAACTCGCGACGAGGTCGCCAGTGCCATCTCCGGAAATCTTTGTCGATGCACCGGCTATAAGAAGATCGTTGACGCTGTGCTTCACGCCGCCGTGCTGGTCAAAGGAGCGCCACGCAAGGAATCGCACGCGCAGGACAGCACGGTTGTCGGCAAGAGTGTGCCGCGCCTAGGAGCTATGGAAAAGGCGGTAGGCATCGCGAAATACGGCGCTGACCTGTCAATGCCGGGCATGCTCCATCTGAAGGTGTTGCGTAGCCCCCATCATCACGCTGAAATCGCCAGCATCGATACCAGCGAGGCAGAGAAGGCGCCTGGCGTCGTGGCCATCTTCACCGCCAAGGACATTCCAGGGCAAAATGGGTTTGGCATTTTCGACAAAGATGAGCCTGTTCTTGCCGATGGCAAGGTGCGAAGAATGGGTGAGGCCGTTGCCTTAGTCGCCGCCGATACGGTGAAAGCTGCCCGTCGAGCCGTGGGAAAGATTCGGGTTGAGTATAGGCCCCTTGAGGCAGTGTTCGATGTCTCAACTGCGCTGCGCGAGGACGCACCAAGAATTCGGCCCCAGGGCAACGTTTGTTTCACCCGCCGCGTGGTGCGAGGAGATGTCGAAAAGGGTTTTGCTCAGGCCGATGTCGTCGTGGAAAATACCTATAACACGCCGCTCGGCGAACACGCGTACCTTGAGCCAGACGCGGGAATTGCCTACATCGACGAGGAAGACCGTGTCGTCGTCCACGCCTGCTCACAGAGCATCCATTTCGACACCCGCGAAATAGCCGCGATCTTGGGCCTCGATGTCGCCAAGGTTCGCTTCATACAGGCGACGACAGGCGGGGGTTTCGGTGGCAAAATAGTGAACGTGGGATTCTCCGGTCTCCTGGCTCTCGCGGCCCATAAGCTGCGCCGGCCTGTCAAGCTCGTCACAACCCGCGATGAAGTGTTTCTCACTACCGTCAAGCGCCATCCCTTCGAGATGCGCTACAAGACTGGCGCTACAAAAGAGGGCAAGATCGTTGCCTGCGAGGTTCGCATTCTCAGTGCGAAGGGGCCGTACACGGTCTACGCGAATGGCGTTATGACGCGCGCCGCCACGCAAGCTGTGGGCCCCTATGACTGCCCGAACGTCAAGATCGAGGCGACTGCCGTATTCACTAACGGGCCGACCTGCGGCGCTATGCGTGGTTTTGGCAGCCCCCAGGTGACTTTCGCCATGGAGTCGCAGATGGACCAGATTGCCGCGCGGCTGGGCATCGATCCGCTCGAGTTGCGAATGCGAAACGCGATGGCGCCAGGGTCGCGAGTGGCAACAGGTCAGGTTCTACAAGCCCCGGTCCCGTTTCGCGATACACTTCTGGCCGTCCGCGAACACTACCAGGAGGCGCTGGCCTGGGCTCAACAGGAAAGTGGCGAGCACGTCCGGCGTGGCGTTGGTCTTGGCTCGATGCTATTCGGCATCGGCAAGACCAGCCTGAACAATCGATCCCAGGCTACCATTTCCCTTCTGCAAAATGGCCGCGTTCTAGTTCTTTGCGGCGCGTCGGACGTTGGCCAAGGATCAGATACGGTCCTGGCGCAAATCGCCGCCGCTGAGCTCGGCGTTCCCTATAATTCGGTCGACATTAATAGCACGGATACCGCGATAGCGCCCGATGCCGATTACACCTGCGCAAGTCGCCAAACCTATTACTCTGGCAACGCGGTTCGTACGGCGGCAAGAGCGCTCAAAGAAAAGATCCTGTCTGCGTCCTCCGAGTTGCTCGGTCGAAGTTCCGAGAGCCTTATTATCGATCGAGGGCATATTGTGGTGAAAGGCTCGGCCGACAAGGCGATGCCGCTCGGCGAGCTGGCCAGGATTTGCGCAAAAGAGGGAATCCCCCTCGCTGCCGACGGAAGCTACGAGCGGGCGACAACGCGTTTGGACGAAAATGGTCAGGGGGATCCATACCCCGTCTACGTCTTCGGCACACATCTGGCAATGGTCGAGGTGAACACCAAGAGCGGTGACGTGCAAGTAAAGCATATAGTCTGCACTCACGATGTTGGCAAAGCGGTATATCCGGTTGGCCTTGAGGGACAGATCGAAGGCGGGGTGGCTATGGGCATTGGCTTCGCCCTTACCGAGGAATACGTACCTGATAAGACACGTAATCTCCGCGACTATCGCATTCTCCGCTCCACGGAAATGCCTGAGATCACTACCATTTTTGTTGAGATTCCAGAGCCGCAAGGGCCGCAAGGGGCAAAAGGAGCCGGCGAATCCTCATCCTTGCCAACGGCAGCGGCTATTGTTAACGCGATCGCCAACGCAACTGGGGCACGTGTTCTTGAGCTTCCCGCGACCCCAAAACGCGTGCTACTGGCGACGCGGAACAACGGGAGGTAACGGTGCTACTTCCAAAGTTTGAGCTTTTACAACCAAGGTCTCTTGAAGAGGCCACGACTATGCTTGCCGAGTCAAACGGTGAAACCAGAGTGATAGCTGGGGGAACCGACATTCTCGTGCAGATGAAATGGAGAAAGCTTCGGCCGTCGCGACTCGTCGACATAAAGGCTCTCGAAGAGTTGCGGGGACTGCGCTGGGGGCAGGACCACTTGAGGATTGGCGCTCTGATAACACATAGAGAGATTGAGACAAACCAGCGCATCTGGGACAGGTTCTCAGCCCTCGCCGAAGCCTGTCGCCTGGTTGGCTCCTTTCAGATTCGCAGCATGGGCACCATTGGCGGGAATCTTTGCAACGCGGCTCCTTCGGCTGAATCAGCACCACCGCTTCTCGTCTTCGATGCGCAGGCGGTGATTGTGACGGCAGACGGCAAGATATCGCTGCCGTTGGAGGACTTCTTCGTTGGGCCTGGCAAAACTTTGCTGCAGCCACGGCAACTGCTGCAGGGGATAACCTTGCCCTATCCGCCTGCCAGAACCGGCTCTGCGTACCTGCGGCACAGTCCACGCAATGCAATGGACATAGCTACCGTTGGCGTTGCAGCCCGTGTGACATTGGACGAAGGTGGAGCTACATGTCGCGATGTACGAATAGCCCTCGGGGCGGTGGCGCCTACGCCGAAGGTGGCAAGATCCGCGGAGGAGGCGTTGCGGGGCAAGCCTCTGCAGCAGGAGTTCATAAGAGCTGCGGCAAGGTTGGCAGCGCAAGAGGCGGAACCGATCACCGATATCAGGGCCTCAGCAGGCTATCGGCGGGAAATCGTCGAGATTCTCACCGAACGGGCCTTGATCCTGGCCGGCCAAAGAGCCGACATCGCGCCTTGACGATCTCAATACGGACCGAGACATTGCTTCGCCTGGCTCTCGACGACGAGCTTGGCCAACGGCCTACGATAGAAAAGTGATTCTCGAACGATCTCAGCCTGTTTCAAGGCTACCAGCTCTGGCAGGTCGAAGGAGGTAAAGCGCTTGAAGATCGACGTAGCCTTCAACGTCAACGGAGAAGAATATCAACTGTCTGTAGAGCCCCATCGAACGCTGCTTGAAGTTTTACGCAACGAGCTAGACTTGACTGGCACCAAGGAAGGATGTAGCGAGGGCGAATGCGGCGCCTGCACGGTTCTGGTCGACGGCATCCCCGTAAACTCCTGTCTTTTCCTGGCTGCCACGGCAAATGGCAAACAGATCACTACGATCGAGGGGCTGGTGAAAAACGGCGAGCTTCACCCATTGCAGCAAGCCTTCATCGATCAGGGCGCCGTCCAGTGCGGCTATTGCACTCCAGGGATGCTCTTGACCGCGAAAGCTCTTCTCGACATTGACCCAGCGCCCTCAGATGTGGAGATAAAAAGAGCCATAGCCGGCAATGTCTGCCGCTGTACGGGATACGTCAAGATCATCGAGGCTATCAAGGTTGCGGGCCAGCAGATCGCCAATGGGGGGAAGGCGTAATGTCTGAACTATCCGTAGTTGGCAAGAGCGTACCAATGATTGATGCCAGGGAAAAAGTGACTGGCGAGGCCAAGTACGTTAGCGATGTCAAGTTGCCTGGTATGCTTTATGGCAGGATTCTACGCAGTCCTTTGCCTCACGCACGCATTTGCTCCATCGATACCTCACGTGCTGCACGATTGCCGGGCGTCAAAGCGTTGTTGACAGCTCACGACACGCCCAAAGTGAAGTTTGGCGAGGTAATCGCCGACGAGTTTCCCCTGGCTGTCGATAAAGTGCGCTACATCGGCGACCACGTCGCGGCGGTGGCAGCCGTATCCGAGGACGTCGCCGAAGAAGCGTTGGAGCTTATCGAAGTGGAATACGACGAGCTTCCGGTCGTCGACGATCCACTCAAGGCGATGGATTCAGACGCTCCTCTCGTGCACGATGTGGAACGCAACATCGCGAACCAGATGTCTTTCAGCCGCGGCGACATTACCCAAGGCTTTCGCGAGGCTGACGAGATAATAGAGGAGTACTTCGAAACGTCGCTCGTTCACCAGTGCTACCTCGAGCCGATGGGCTCTGTGGCCGACTACAGTGGAGGCAGACTAAACTGGTATTTGCCTGTGCATATCCCTTCGGTGATGCGCCTGACGTATGCAAAGACGCTGGGGGTGTCTGCTGATGCGATAAGAGTGTTGTCTCCATTTGTCGGTGGCGGATTCGGCTCCAAGATGGAGTACGCACCACACCTGATTTGTGCCCTGTTATCGAAGAAGGCAGGGCGACCAGTGCGCATAGTAAACTCGCGCGTCGAGGAGTTCCTCGCCACTATGCCAAGGTTGCCGATGTACATCACGTTGAAACTCGGCGTCAAGCGAGACGGCAAGATAACTGCCAAGAAGACGAAGATCATCGCCGATAACGGAGCCTACACGCATTATGCACCGCCCATCCTATCGACTGCCGCGATGCGTGCCGATAATCAGTTCATGCTAGAGAACATCGAGACCGAAGCCTATCTGGTCTATACGAATAAGATGCCGACAAGCTGCTTCCGCGGTTTTGGAAACCCGCAGATGACTTTCGCTCTTGCCCAAGGCATCGACATCGTTGCCGAGCGCCTGGGGCTCGACCCTGTGGACGTCTTGCTGCGGAATGTCGTACGCAAAGGCGATGTTACGGCTCACGGATGGTATATGGGTAGTTGCGGAATAGACGAGTGCATCCAGCGGTCGACCGAAGAGGCGGGGTGGAAGGAGAAGCGGTCGCCTCGAGGCGAAAGCGTAACGCTTCCGCGCATTGATTCGACTGGGACGAATGAAGATAAGCGCCGAGGAATAGGCATCGCCACCTGCGTACACGTGTCCGGCAACAGGTCCTTCATCAAGATGTTCGAAGGATCATCGGCCTTTATCCGCGTTGGGGACGATGGCAAGCCGCTACTTTTCACAGGGGAAGTTGAGCTTGGTCAGGGCTCGCGGACCATTTTCGCCCAGATAGTCGCCGAGGAGCTCGGTCTCTCGGTGGACGACATTCGAGTGGCGATGCTCGATACCGATGTCAGCCCCTTTGGGCTCGGCGCCTTTGCGAGTCGTACGACTACCCTCGGAGGCAAGGCCGTGGTGGCCGCTGCGCGTGACCTACGCGCTAAACTATCTGTCGTCGCCAGTGATATGCTGGAGGCGAACCCCCATGACTTGCAGTTCGCTGGAGGCGCGGTCTTCGTGAAAGGCTCACCCGAGCGAGCAGTGCCCTTTGTCGCCGTGGCCACAAGGGCTGTGCATCAGAAAAGCGGCAGCCCCGTGATTGGCGAAGGCTCGTTCACGCCCGACAACGTCGTCATTGCCGATCCGCAAACCAAGTTCGGCAACATCTCTGTCGCCTATTCCTTCGGTGCGCACGTTGTCGAGGTAGAAGTGGACACGCGTACCGGGAAAGTCGACCTGATAAACTATGTGGCAGCCCACGATACAGGGAAGACGATAAACCCAATGGCGGCAGAAGGCCAGATTGAGGGCGGCGTTGCCCAGGGCCTTGGCTACGCTCTGACGGAGGAGATCGTCATCCAGAACGGCCGGGTCCTCAATCCAACGTTTCTCGACTATCGTCTTATGACACCGTTAGATTTACCGCCGATAAGGTCCATCTTTGTTGAGAGCGATGATCCTGTCGGACCGTACGGCGCGAAATCCCTGGGGGAACCGACGCTCATACCCGTCGCCGCTGCTATAGCCAACGCTATTTACAACGCCGTCGGCGTTAGAGTCAAGTCGTTGCCGATCACGGCTGAGAAAGTCCGAGATGCGTTGAGAAATAAGGGGAATTGAGAGACAAGGCATTGTTGGAGAAATGAGCGTGACCTCGAGCATGCCAGTTCTAATCGAAATCGACTTTGATTGGTGCAAGGCTTGTGGCATCTGCGTCAACATCTGTCCCAGGAAGGTCCTCGCCGAGGCCAGCGACGGCTCTCCTGAGATAATCGATGCCAGGCGTTGTACTCGCTGTCTTCTCTGCGAGCTGATTTGCCCAGATTTCGCAATCCGGGTCGGCAGGGAGAAATAGGGTAAGGGAATGACTGGAGTGCAAAGCAACAGCCATTTATTACTATCAGGCAACGAGGCGTGTGCCGAAGGTGCGATTCGCGCCGGAGTGCGCTTCTTTGCTGGGTATCCCATAACGCCTTCCTCCGAGATCGCCGAGACGATGGCCAGACGCCTGCCGGAAGTCGGGGGCAAGTTCATTCAAATGGAGGACGAGATCGGCAGCATATCCGCCATCGTTGGCGCCTCCCTGGCCGGCCTGAAAGTGATGGATGCCACCAGTGGGCCGGGCCTCTCTCTCAAAGCTGAGGGACTGGGCCTTGCCGTGATGCTCGAGGTTCCCTGTGTGCTAGTAAACGTGCAGCGGATGGGTCCAAGCACAGGAATGGCCACTTTGCCCTCACAAATGGATGTGATGATGTCGCGTTGGGGCACTCACGGCGATCATCCGATCATCGTCATCAGCCCGTGTTCCGTCCGAGAGACGTTTGAGTTGACGGTCAAGGCGGTGAATCTAGCGGAGCGATTTCGGAGCCCAGTAATCCTTCTGTCGGACGCGGTAGTGGCGCGGATGCGTGAGAAGGTGGTCTTGCCTGGAGAGGTTGAGATCGTTAACAGGGTTCGGCCAGCGGTGCTGCCCGAACAGTACAGGCCATACGCGGCTGGGCCCAACGGAGTTGCGCCGATGGCCGATTTCGGCTCGGGCTACTACTGGTATGCCAACAGCAGCGTGCACGATGAGAACGGATACGAAGCCACCAGCAAGCCTGAAGTGGCGACGCGGTTGCTCCAGCGATTGCACGCCAAGATTTATGAACACTTGAATGAGCTTCCACAGGGCGAAGCCTTTATGATGGATGACGCCGAGGTAGCCGTGTATGCCTATGGCATAACCGCGAGGGCCGCAAAGGCGGCCGTCAGGATGGCGCGTGAACGAGGCCTGAAGGTTGGATTATTGCGACCCGTCACAATATGGCCATTCTTGAGCGGGCTAGTCGATCCCTATGTCAGTGGCTTGACGGCCTTGCTCGTTCCAGAGCTGAATATGGGCCAGCTTGTCGACAAGGTGCGCGAGGTCGTCGGAGGCCGAAGCAAGGTCGAATCCCTGTCGCGCTACGATGGCCAGATAATTACACCCGAACAAATCCTGGTCGCAGTTACAAAAATAATGGGCAGGTGAATCAGACTTGGCCAAGCCAGCAGAATTGGCCTCAACCAAAGAGTTAATCGAAAAATACATCCGACGCAATGGAGTCCCCAGCATTTGGTGCCCTGGCTGTGGCATCGGGACGGTGGTCGGCTCGATGCTGCGAGCGATCGATCACCTGAGACTCAGGCAAGAGGATGTGGTGATCGTGACCGGTATCGGCTGTTCGGGCCTGATCTACAACTATTTGCGCTTCGACGGTTTTCACGGTACACACGGTCGGGCGTTAGCCATCGCCACCGGCATCAAGGCTGCCAATCCTCGGCTGCACGTCGTCGTGCCCATGGGCGATGGAGATTGCGCGGCCATCGGCGGTAACCATTTCATACACGCTGCGCGCCGCAACATCGATCTGACTGCCATTGTCATCAACAATCAAATATACGGGATGACTGGGGGCCAATCTTCACCTACGACCGTGCAGCAAAGCAGGACATCTACAGCGCCGAGAGGACACCTGGAGCGCCCGTTCGACGTGTGCGAGCTTGCGAAAGGCGCGGGAGCGACGTACATCGCCAGGGGCGTGACCAGCAACCCGATCCAGCTTGCCGACTTGCTCGAGCGAGCGATGGCCCATAAAGGGTTCTCGGTCGTCGAAGTGTTGAGCCAGTGTCCCGTCCAAGCTGGGAGGCGAGCAGGGCGTTCCGAGCCCTGGGAGATGCTCCAGTGGCTGAAAGGCGTCACGGTCTCCGCGAAACGGGGGACAGACGATGTCTCCCTGGGGAAGTTCATCACCGGCGAATTGTTGAAGGAAGATGCGCCGGAATGGACGGAGGAATACGACAAGCTGATAGCCATCGCCGGAGGTCGGTCGTGACGCGTAGATGGGAGATTGAGCTGGCGGGAAGAGGAGGACAGGGGCTGGCAGTTGCCGGCCTCATACTTGCCGAGGCAGCAGGCGTGTACGAGGGCAAAGAAGTGGCTTTGACAGAAGTCCACGGCATAGCCAGTCGCGGTGGTCCAAGCCGCTCAGAGGTGATAATAAGCGACGAAGAGATAGATTTTCCCGCTGTAACTCGACCAGATGTCCTGCTGGCTATGACACAAAAAGACTGCGATATCTACTCGCCCAGTCTGCGCGAGGGGGGCGTACTCATAGTTGACGATACTGTATCGCTGGTTCCGATATTGAAATCCTGCGGAACGTATCGCCTCCCGCTGCTGCGCGCAGCCCGTGAGGAGTTGAGGAGCCCGATATCGGTTAACATCGTCGCGCTGGGAGCACTGGCAGCGCTGGCGCCGGTGGTATCGCGAGAAGCGTTGGCGAAGGCGATAGTCGCGCGGATGCCCCGGACGGCCGAGATGAACCTGCGAGCCCTGGAAGCAGGGGCCCAGATGGCAAGACGAGCGATGGAAGCTTTAGGAGGAAAGCGATGAGTGATCTCAAGGTCGATTTTTGTGGGGTGAAGTTCAAGAACCCCGTTGTTGTCTCCTCGGCCGAGCCGACGAACAGCGTCAGCCATATCAAGAAATGTTTAGACGCTGGAGCAGCGGGCGTGGTGGTTAAGACGTTGACCGATTCCGAGGCGATGCACACGTTGACCAACAACTCGCGCTACGCCGTGCTGAACGAGAAGGGGGAGCTATTTCGGGGTAGGCTGCCGCGGTTCTACACGTTTTACAGTCGATCGGGCTTTGCTAAAGAGCCCTACGAGCAATGGTATGCTTACCTGACAGAAACCCAAGAATATGCCCGGGAACGCGACGCTCACGTCATCGGCAGCATTGGAGCATCGACGCCCGAGAAGTGGGTAGAGATAGCGAAAATGGTTGAGGACGCTGGGATCGAGTTGGCCGAGTTGAACTTCGGCTGCCCCCATCCTTCGCAGATGAAAGAGGCGAAGACGGGGATGCTGATCGGCCAGGACCCCGTCTTCGCTGCTGAGCTCACCCACGCGATAACCAGCGCGGTCAAGATCCCAATCGTAGTCAAACTCACCCCGCAGGTTTCGGACGTCGTTTCGGTAGCCAAAGCTGTCAAGGAGGCTGGGGCAGCGGGCCTGACGGTGATAAACCGCTTCGTCGGCTTTGCCGTGAACATCGAAACTGGCAAGCCATATATAGATGGCCGAGCAGGGGTAGGCGGTCCCTGGGTTAAGGTACTTGCGCTCAACTATCTCTCACAAATCCACGAGGCGGTGCCGCTGCCTATCGCTGGCACCAACGGAATCTACGATTGGCGCGATGCGATAGAGTTCATCATGACCGGGGCCTCGTTGATGCAGGTGTGCACGGTCGTAATGCTCAAAGGCTACAAAGCCATCACCGAGATCGTCGATGGGGTCGGCAAGTTTATGGACGAGAAAGGCTATGCCAACGTTGCGGCGATGCGGGGCATTGCCACCAGGGCATCGCTAACCTATGAAGAGCAATTCGCACGGCCGAAGCGCAAGTCGGCAATTGACTACGATCTATGCACAAGCTGCAAGTTGTGCGTGCGCTCGTGCTGGTACGACGCTCTGACGGTCGATGGTCGCAAGGTGAAGACCGATTCCGACAAGTGCATCGGCTGCGAGCTTTGCGTCTCCGTCTGCCCAGTTCCGGGAGCCATTAGAGTCCAGGCGCCGGCCTAATCCCTGGAAGCGTCCGCCCAGACTATGAGAGCTACGTGTCTCTCAGAGGGAGTCGGCGTGAGGGCTCCCGATAATGCAATCTCGAAAGGGAGTAGGTGCCGTGATCAAAGTCGCATCGATCCAACTGCAAATCGCCGACGGCGAGTCGAAAAAAGATAGGGTAGCCCGAGTGGAGAGGATCATCGACGGCCTAGGCGAGGTCGATCTCATCGTTCTGCCTGAGATATGGAACGTCGGCTATTTCTCTTTCGAAGCGTACGAAGATGAGAGCGAGACGCTAGATGGTGAGACGTCGAGCAGGATGGCTGCCAAGGCTCAGATGAAGGGCGCCTACCTACTAGCCGGCAGCATCGTCGAGAAAGCGAAGGATGGCCTGTATAACACGAGCGCTCTCTTCGATCGGAAGGGGCAGCTCGTAGCTACCTATCGCAAGATTCACCTGTTTGGCTATGGCTCAGCCGAGACCAGGGTCCTGCGTCCGGGACGTGAAGTCGTCGTGGCCAATACCGAGTTAGGCAATCTCGGGTTGAGCACCTGCTACGATCTGCGCTTCCCAGAGCTATACCGACAAATGATCGACAAGGGCGCTGAGCTTTTCCTGGTAGCCTCGGCGTGGCCTTACCCTCGCCTCGAACATTGGAAAACCTTGAACGTGGTTCGTGCTTTCGAGAACGAGAGCTTTCTGATCTCGAGCAATTGCGTCGGTGTGACCAGGGGAAAGCAGTTCCTTGGGCATAGCGCTATTGTCGATCCGTGGGGCACGGTCATAGCCAGCGGTGGCGACTTCGAGTGCGTCCTGAAAGCCGAGATCGATCGCGAGATGGTAGGTCGAGTGCGAGCGGAATTCCCGCCGCTGCGCGACAGGGTCTTATAGATACACCGCAGGAGGCTAAACGTGTTGACTTTGCGTCTCCAAGGCACAGGGCAAGAAGCGCAGTTCTCACCGCGCAAGGTCGTAATGGCTGGCTTTACGGGTAGAGACCAGGCCGCTGTACAAAAGCACATTGAGGAGTTGCGGGAGCACGGCGTGCCGGCGCCAAAGCGCGTCCCAACGTTTTACCCGGTTATCGTCGATCGGCTAACAACAGCCGAGAATATAGAGGTTCTCGGCCACAAAACCTCAGGCGAAGCGGAGTTCGTATTACTTTTCAAGGGCGACGAAATCTATGTGGCGGTGGGCAGCGACCACACCGATCGCGAACTGGAGGAGGAAACCATTGTCAAGTCGAAGCAAATGTGTGCCAAAGTGATTTCCCGAGACGTTTGGCGCTACGAAGACTTGAAGGAACGCTGGGACGAACTCCTCCTGCGTAGCTGGGTTGGCAAGGAAGGTCGGGAGACGCTTTACCAAGAGGGCAGGTTGGTGAGGATGATGACGCCAGAAACGCTGCTCGCTATCACTAAGGAAAGGATCGAAGGGGAGCTGGATGGGCTGGCGCTGTACTCCGGTACCTTGCCGATGCTGACCGGCGAGTTCGTTTACTCAGGTTATTTCGAGGCAGAACTGCTGGACGAGAAGACAGGGGAAGCCCTGCGTTGCGCCTACCGTGTATCGCCGATGGATTGGTTCGTGTACGAAGATTGAAGAAAGAAAGGGGGGATAGAATGCCGAAACAGGAGCTCGAGTTCTTTGACGCAAACGAACTGGAATGGGACCCTATCGGCCCAGGCTTGTCCGAGCGCATTTTGAGCAGGGATGAGGAAACAGGCGATTACACGCGACTGCTGAACTTTGCGCCCGGAACGAACACGTCTCCGAACGGCGTGCAGCGTCACGATTTCTGGGAGGAAGTGTTGATTGTCGACGGCTCGATACACGATTTGACGCTGAACAAGACGTTCACAAAGGGGATGTACGCCTGCCGTCCGCCAGGAATGCCTCACGGCCCCTGGATGTCACAGAATGGCTGCATTACTTTCGAGGTCAGGTATTACAAGAGTTAGAGCCAGCAATTCGACAAATGCTCAAGAGGAGGTCAAGGACAAAAATGATGAAGGCCAGCGGGTTATTGCGGTTCCTACGTATCGTAAGCGTCGCCGCTGTGGTCGCTGTACTCGTGGCCGCCTGCGCTCAGGCACCTCAGACGCCGACGGCAGCGCCAACGAAGCCACCGGCGGCAGCGCCAGCGCAGACGCCAGCGGCGCCAGCAACAGCAGCAGCCCCCAGTACACCGAAAGCGGCGCCTGCAACACCAGCGCCTGCGACACCAGCGGCTGCCCAACCTGCCGCAGGTGGTGAGATCAAGATGGGCCTGCTGCTAGCGCTGACTGGGGATTTGGGAGACATGGGTTCGCAACTCGTAGCTGCAGCCGACCTCGCGGTCAAGGAGATGAACGCGGCAGGGGGACCACTCGGCCGCAAGATCACATTGGTGTCTGAGGATGAGCGCACGGACGCGCAAACGGCAGTTCGTGCGGCTCAGAAACTTGTCTTCACCGATAAGGTTACCTCCATCGTAGGCCCGTCGTCGGATAGCATTCTAGCACTGCTAGACTTCGCAAAGAGCAACAAAGTACCGATAATCTCGCAATGGGCCGGCACGGATAAGCTCATAACAGCCGGTGGAAATTACGTCTATCGCGTAGTCGCCTCTGACAGCTTTGGCGGCGTAGCGACGGCTAAGTTCCTGGCCGACCAGGGGTTCAAGAAGGCCGCGGTTCTTTACGAGAACGACGAGTCGCCTGAGAGCACCGCGAAGTCTATGTCAGAGGAGTTCAAGAAGCTCGGCGGCCAAATCGTCGCCTCGGTGGCGTTCAACCCTGGGCAGACTTCATTCCAGGCAGAACTGAAAAAGACGTTCGATCCTAAGCCTGAGGTCGTGCTCTTGTCCACTGGCGCCGAGGCTGGCGCAGCCGTCCTGAAGGAGTGGTATCGAGGCGGCTACGGTGGCAAGTGGTTCCTCGGCGCTGACCTGCCGACTGATGAGTTCGTAAAGCAGGTTGGGCCCTCGGTTATGCAGGGTATGTACGGCCAGATCCCGGGGGATGACACGGAGTCGCCATCGTATAAGCGCTTCGCCAAGATATGGAAAGAGAAGACTGGCAAGGACGAGGTGCCAAGCTTCGCGACCAATATGTACGATGCGTTCATCTTGCAAGGCTTGGCAATCGAAGCTGGGAAGGCAGCGACGGGCGAAGCCATCGCCGCCAATATTCGTCAGGTGTCCGGTGGACAAGGCAAGACTGTGACATCCTTCGAGGAAGGCATAGCCGAGTTGCGCAAAGGCAACAAGATCAATTACGAGGGGGCCTCGGGGCCGGTAGACCTCGACGAGCACGGTAACGTCGCCGCCGGATACTCGATTGTCCAGGTGAAAGGCGACAAATGGGGGCCTGTGAAGTTCTACTCCGGGCAAGATTTGGGCAAGCTTAAGTAGCTCGCCAACTGGCTCTTGCCTGCTGCTCCATCTGTGTGCAGATGCCTGGGGCGGATAGATGATACGGTTTCGGCTAACTGTCCGCCCCTTCAGCCGACGTGGTCGAAGCGGCTCGGTCGGTCTTGGACAATACTTGTTGGGGAGGTAGACATTGGAGTTCGTCGTGTTCGGGATCCTTACCGGCTGTGCACTGCTCTTGGCGACAGTTGGTTTCTCGATGATCCGCCGCATTGAGGGATTCCTGAATGTAGCCCACGGGCAGATGCTCACCGTCGGCGCGTACACCGCGTACGTTCTCAACGCTAACCTGGGATGGAACATCGTCCCGGCTGGTGTGGGTGCAGTGATAGCGACATCCATCATTGGTTGGTTAGTCGCTCGTTTAATATTCTTCCCGGTGCGCCGCGCGGGGCCGGTAATGCTCGTGATTACCTCTGTCGGCGCCGCCTACATCGTTCACGGTGTGGTCGAGGCGATCTTCGGCGTTCGCGTCAAGCAGTTTCAAATGCCGCCGATGCGTGCCTTCCGCTTTGGCGATATGCCCGTGGCCGCGCCTGACCAGATCGCGATGGTAGTTGTCGCTGCCTTGAGCGCTCTGTTCCTGCACTTGTTGCTTACCCGCACCGAAACGGGCAAGGCCATTCGCGCAATGGCTAACGATTTTGACCTGGCACGCATTCGGGGCGTCAACACTTCCCGACTGACGAACTACGTCTGGCTTATCGCTTCGGGCCTCGGCGGCTTGGCGGGAGTTATGCTGGGCTTGATCGGCAGGATTTACACGGACATGGGCTGGGACAATATTATGATAGTTATGATCGTCGCCATTCTCGGCGGTCTGGGAAGCATTTACGGTGTTATGGGGGCCGCTATTTTCATCGGTCTCGCCACGAGCCTGAGTGTGATGGTTCTGCCGGCCCAGTACAGCCAATCCATCGCATTTCTATTGATCATCCTGGTGCTGCTAATACGGCCCCAGGGGATCTTTCGGGAGGTCTGACAATGCCAGGCTGGCTATTGTTCCTATCGGGTGTCGTCGCCCTAGCGGGTATATACGCTGTGCTCACGCTCGCGCTTAACCTGCACTTTGGCTACGGTGGTTTGATTAACTTCGGCATCGTCGCCTTTTTCGCGATCGGTGGGTATACTTACACGATCCTGACAATGCCGCCTCCAGGTCTGGGCGAGGCTTATCGCTTTGGCTTCGGCTTCCCTTGGTGGCTGGCCTTTCCCGCAGCCGGCACGGTTGCCGCGGTTTTCGCCTTGGTGATCGGGCTGCCTACACTTCGGGTCCGAGGGGAGTATCTCCTTATAGTGACCTTTGCCTTCGCCGAAGTTGTCCGAAGCTCGCTCACGAACGAGGCCTGGCTCACAAACGGGGCGAGGGGCTTCTACAGCGTGGTCCAGCCGTTCCGCGACCTGATGGATGGTCAGACCTACCAGGTTTTCCTAGCAGTTCTGATCCTCGCCGTTCTAGCTATCTGCTATCTCGTCGCACGTTTTGTTGGAACCGCGCCTTTCGGGCGGACATTACGGGCTGTCCGTGAAAACGAGGACGTTGCTCTATCGGTATCTAAAGATGTGTACTCTTTTAGGTTGCGAGCGTTCGTGCTCGGTTCGATCATAGCGGGGCTCGCTGGAGCTATGTATGTCTGGTATATGACTATTGCCGTGCCAGCAATCTTCGCCGCTGAGGTGACATTCGCAGTTTGGATTGCGTTAGTCATTGGCGGCACCGGCAGCAACAGAGGTGCTATCCTGGGCGCTTTCGTCCTTTTGGGAGCGCAGCAGGCGGTTAAATTCATCCAGGCCCCCGCAGAGATGGCAGCAGTGATCTCGTCGATCCAGCTAATGCTCGAAGGTCTCTTGCTGGTCGTCATTTTGCGCTTCCGTCCGATGGGCCTGTTGCCAGAGCAAAGCCCACCGCCACCTCGTGAGCGCAAACAGCCTGAGGCGGAACGCTTACAGAAGGCGGAGGGAATATGAACGAGATTCTGCGAGTGGAAAGCATCAGCAAGAACTTCGGGGGGCTGAGGGCGCTCGATCGTTGCACTCTCAGCGTAGAGAAAGGCAGCATCACAGCATTGATCGGACCAAATGGCTCCGGGAAAACGACTCTCTTCAACGTCGTCACGGGATTTCTCCGCCCTGATGAAGGGCGTGTCCTCTTCGAAAATCGCGACGTCACGGGGCTCGCCGCCAACCGCATCGCCAGCCTCGGCCTCGCGCGGACCTTTCAGGTGCCGACTGGCTTTCCGAGGCTGACGGTTTGGGAGAATCTTATGTCAGCACCTCTCGGGCAAGAGGGCGAGAGCCTGTGCTCCCTGTTCACTCGCCCAGGACGTGTCCGCACCCAGGATCAGGAGCACTTTTCGCGGGCGCATCAGATACTCGATCGCATCGGCTTAGCGCAGAAGCTGACCGAATTGGCCACAAACCTTAGCGCGGCGGAGGCGCGGATGCTGGAGCTCGGACGGCAGCTTATGCTTTCGCCGCGATTGCTGTTGCTGGACGAGCCATCAAGCGGGGTCAATCCGGCGATGCTGGATAGATTGGCGAGCCTCACACTCGAGCTCAACGGAGAAGGGATGAGCTTCTTGATCATCGGCCACAACTTGAGCTTCATAATGAAGCTAAGCCACTTCATCCACGTCTTGCAGTATGGCAAACACATCGCATCCGGTAAGCCAGAGGAAATCGCCCGAGATGACCGCGTGGTAGAGGCGTACTTGGGGGTGCACAAATGAGTCTGCTGGAGGTTACCCACCTTGAGTCTGGCTACGGCCGCATTCCTGTTCTTCATGGGATCGATCTGGCGGTTGAAGAGGGAGAGATGGTCGCGGTGATCGGGCCAAATGGAGCCGGGAAGTCTACGCTTATGCGGTCGATCTTTGGCCTTTTGCCACGCTGGCATGGTGAGGTGCAGTTCCTCGGGCGTCGAGTCCACGACTACGAGCCTAGCCTGCTTCCAACCTGGGGCTTGAGCTACGTTCCACAGGGTATCAACGTTTTCACTGCCCTGACCGTAGCCGAAAACCTGGAAATGGCGTGCCACTTGCTCAAGGTTCCTGGCCCGAAGATTCGAGAGATCTGCCAGCGTTTCCCTATCCTGGAGCGTCGGCGAGGGCAGTTGGCTGGGACGCTCTCTGGTGGCGAGCGGCAAATGCTAGCTATCGCCAGCGCTCTGATGCTCGGTCCTAAACTACTTATGCTGGACGAACCGACGACTGGACTGGCACCCATCGTGGCTGCCGAAGTAATTCAACACATTCTGGATATCAATCGCGAAGGTACAGCCATACTCTGGGTTGTAGAGGAGAACCCAGCGAGCGTTCTGCAGCATTGCTCGCGCGTCTATTTGCTTGAGTCAGGACAAATCCGACGCACTGATAGTGGTATAGGTCTGTTGAACGACCCTCACTTCGCCGAGCTTTTCCTCGGCGTGGCTTAGGATTGCCTGCGCATTTGCGCCTTCATCCGCAGCGTGATAGAATGCTCATCACAAACGTTTATGTTCACCTGCGGAAGGAGATCTTATGCTTACCGTTCTACCTCTGTTCTCGACTATCGTCAGCTTCGTGTTTGCAGCAGCGGTCTTTGCCCAGTGGGTGTCTCGGCGAAAGGCCCACCAGCTCGTCTGGACGCTTGGCTTGCTGGCCTACGGCATCGGCGCCGGAACCGAGTACGTCACAGTCGGTGGCCAGTGGAGCGACCTGGTCTATCGCCTCTGGTATCTCTTTGGCGCTGTGCTCGTGGCCGCGTACCTGGGCATGGGCACCGTTTACCTGCTCAGCCGCCAAAACAAGAAGGTCGCGCATATCGTCATGGCCATTCTGGCTCTGGCCTCCCTCTACGCTATCTTCAAAGTCTTTACGGCACCCGTCAACCTGGCTGCCGTCCTCAATCCAACGCGGTTCACTGGCGAGGCGATGCCTGGCGACGTTCGCCTGCTCACGCCGCTCTTTAACGTGTTCGGCACCATCACCCTGGCTGGCGGAGCGCTCTATAGCGCCTGGATCTTCTGGCGCAAGCGCATCATGCCGCAGCGTATGGTCTCCTGCGTCCTCATCGCGGTGGGAGCCATCTTTCCCGCCATAGGGGGAACCAGTTTGCGTCTGGGCAACCCCAATCTCTTCTTCCTGATGGAGTTCCTTGGCGTGGCCGTCATATTTATCGGCTTCCTGGCGAACAGCGAGATCGTCGCTACCAGGCTCACGGCCGGCACCTCACAAGCGCATCTCCAGAGCAGCTAGCCAGGCAGCATTGGTTTGTAAAACGGGCCAACCTGTGCTATGATAATCATGTTATGACGAGTAGGACGAGGCTGACAAGCTTGCAGCCCTATTATGGATAGACGAGTCGGCCCTGGGAAAAGAAGTTAACGATTGCGACATATTGATCGAGGTTCGAGGGCTCCCTCGGACCTTGCGCCTTTTCAGGAAACAGAGCCGGCGGTGTTGCCGAGGAGTTGGGGAGATGATCTGGCTCAAGGCTTGTCCCAGATGCGGAGGGGACCTGTTTGAGGAGCGCGATTGGTACACGCGCAATATTAAGTGCTTCCAGTGCGGTCGCACGCTCACCGAAGCCCAGGCGCGCCAGCTTCGAATGAAGACAGCCATTCATCCGGCACACGAGGAAGCTGCGCCAGAGAAGCAGATCCAGCGCGGCACGAAGCGCAGGAAGGCCGCCTGAGCTAACCTTGAAGTTCTGCAGCATCGTGTTATCATAGTTATGTAACCGAGTTTCACGCATCCCTCTGGCGATAACGGGATATGTTCTTTTTTGTGGACGCTTCCCCTGCCACAATCGAACATCACGCTGCCACAAACCTCAGTATACCCGTGCGCGAATCGACGTCGTTCTGCCATTACTGGCAATCCCTCAATCAGAAGATCGTCACGCTCGACGGCCTCAGCCTAACCTTGATCCATCATTCGGCGCCCGACCCGCGTCCAGCGTACGCCCCTCCGCCCGAGGAGCCCCCCGCGTTCACCATCGACCTGCTTGACGACGGGTTCGACGCCGATGGCAGATGGTCCCAGAAACTGAAGATCACTATCAAACCCGATGGCACCCTCGCCGAGGTTTCTGAAGCCATCTACGGGGACGTCCTGCACGCCGATGAACTGCTTGAGTTAGTCAAGCAGCAGATCCCAGGCGTGCAGCGACCGCAACAACTGCGCGTCGGCCATTCGTTCGAGGTGAACGTCGACCCAACTTCAACCTTCATCGTCAAGGAAACCCAGTGGGACGAGGCAGAAGGGAAGCTAACCAGGCGCTTCTTCAACGGAGGCAAAGAGGTGACATATCCCAACATCAAGAGCGGCACGTTGTGGATCATCGACTTCCCCAGCAACGGCAAGACAGAATCCTTCACGTTCAAGATTGGCGACGAGGTCCTGGTAGTACAGCCCGGCTCTCGTCTCGCGGAATACGCCTACCGATCAGGGGACACCTTCGACGGCGTCGTGAAAAAGATCTACGACAGCGCCACGGCCAAAGCCCTCCAGGATTTCATCCTGCAAACCAAATGGACGCCAGATCAGTGGCCTCCACCCGCGTCGGAAAAACGACGCCTGATAATCCCAGCAGCCTTCTCCTGGGAAGACGCTCCGCCGCAAAGCATCGGATCTTTCGAGGAGCGCATTTTCATCAACGAGAGGTACCATGCCCTGATGGAGCAGCGACGCGACGCCGGCATCTTCCCACTCGCGCGAGAGGCGACGGGAACAACGTACCGCGTTCAAATAACTGACCCCAAACTCAGCGCAAGAGACATCTCTCGCTTGCTCTACGGTTCTGACGATAAGTATCTTTCCCTGGTCGACCAGGCCGGCATTGGCATTCCTCACGACGCTTCGGGAGGCGTCCCCGAAAACTTCAACCCTCCCTTGCTCGGCAGGGTCTTCGACGTATACGTGGATTACGTCGACGAATGGTTCCTGCTGGAACCTCCCAGGTACGACGCCAAAGTGGGCAGGAAAATAACCAGGCTGAGCAACGGGACGACCATCGAGGAATACGACAGGTCGACCCGCAACGATAGCGGGCTCCAACGAGCCATTTACTACCCGACCGGTTACAAGAAGATCGTCTATCGACCAAGCAACATCCTCTACACTTCCCTCGATTTTCTATACTTCGTGTCCAACGGGCTGCATAGCGACCGCAGCTCGGACGAAGGCAAGAAGAAGATACAGGATTTCGCCGCGTCGTTTATCTGGACCTGGGCGCCGGGCATCCCACGCGACTACGGCGACAATCCCGAGTCATTCAAGGTCTCTGAAACGCCGGAAACCACTATCGTGGAAATCGTCGTCTCTCCGCGCCCCTCATCCAGCCCTGCGCCCGCGCTTCTTTACGATCTCTGGCGTGCCAACCCTTGCCTCAGTGCCGTAGGTGTGTTATTCTTGGCCACAATAGTCATGTTCGTCGTCGGCACGCTCTTCCGGCGGCGATAACGGCCCAATCATTTCCTACTTTGGAGAATCTCGAGCATGTTCACCAGAAGGCGCTGCCTCGTCCCTCGCGTCCCGTGCCGAATCATAACCGCCTGCCTCTTATCTTTGACGCTGTTCGTCGGTCTGTTACCGCAATACCGCGCCTCAGGCGAAGCTTGGCAGCCAGGCACGGCACCTGCCGCACTTTCCCAGTCTGCCGAAGAAGCGAATCCACGGCCCAGGGTCGTCGCGATCCTGCCAGGCCACGGCGGCAAGGATTCAGGCGCGGTTCATTACAACGCGGCGGGAAAGGTAGACCTGGTCGAGAGGGACGTCAATCTGGCCATTGCCCGCAAGCTGGCGGCCAGGCTGAAAGCGGCGGGCTACGTGGCCGTGTTGACCCGCGAAGGTGACGACGCCCTGACGCCAAACCCGGGCGACGCGATGCGCGAGGTGCAGGCTAACCTGGATGTGGCCAACAGCAGCAACGCCGACATTCTCGTCGCGATACATAACAACGGGTTCTCTGACCCGTCGTTTTCTGGCACGACGACCTACTACTGTCCCAATCGGGAGTTCGCCTCAGAGAATTTGCGGCTGGCTAGAGCGCTACAAAAGCACATGGTCTCCGGCTTTCGCGACGTGATGGGTTACGAAACGAGGGACTACGGCGTCCAATCCGCAAACTATAAGCCCTACGGCTGTCTGTACACCTTGGGAGACGATCGAGGTGGTACGTTCCGCGCCTCAAAAATGCCTGGCGCACTGGTAGAGGCGCTCTTCGTCACCAACGATTTCGAGGCGTGGGTCCTGGCGCAGGATGGCGGTCAGGAGCTCATTGCCGCTGCAATCCTCGACGGCATCCAGGAGTATTTCGACTCGGCGCCCATTTCAGCCCGCTAATCTGCCATCTTGCGCGAGGAATCCGATCGCGCCCGGCTTCACGCTACCGAAGCGTTTTGCAGCACGCTGGCGACTATCTTGGCAAGCTGCAAAGTGTCGATGGGCTTGGTGACGTACGCGTCGCACCCTGCGGCATATCCCTTCTTCTCGTCGCCCTGCATGGCGTGTGCCGTCAACGCTATCACAGGGATATGCGCGGTGGCCGGATCGCTTTTCAAGGCCCGCGTCGCCGTCAGTCCGTCCATGCCTGGCATCGAGATATCCATCAGAATCAGGTCCAGGCGGATGCTCTTCGCAATGTCGAGCGCTTCGCTCGCCGAGGCTGCCTCGAAAACGATGTAGCCTTCCAGTCGCAGGAGGTCTCCTGCCAACTCAAGGCTGAGCGCATTATCGTCGACGACAAGGATCTTCTTCGCTTCCATAGCCTGGCCTCCTGATTCACGTGACGACAATTCTTTCGCCTACTCTGGACTTCGCTCTGGCAACTGCCTTGCGCGCTTTAGTCATCAACTCCTCAGGCCCATTGGCATCTTCAGGAAAGACCGCCACACCGCAGAAAACGTCTGCCCTGATGCCCTTGAGCGACTCCGGCGCGGTCTCGTTGTAACGAGCAATGGCATTGGTGAGCTTCTGAGCGACGACGATAGCGGAGGGTTTCGAAATCTGCGGCAGCAGTACCACGAACTGCTCGCTGCCATACCGCGCCACGATATCGTGAAAACGCAAGCTCGTGCGCAAGACGGTAGCCAGGTCCTTGAGCAAGTTGCCGAAATTGGCTCGCGCAGAACCATCACCCTCAGCGCCGACGGCCTCGACATCCATCAACACAACCGACAGCGGGATTTCGTGCCGGCGAGAGCGGCTAACTTCTCGCAGCAACTGTCGCTGGAAGCCTTCGTGGTTGAGCAGGCCAGTCAATTTATCGTCAAGCCCGGCTTTCTCGGGATAAAGCACCTCCAGCCGCATCACCTCTCCCAGTATCTCGTCTCGAGAGAAGCGCTGCTTCTGCATGATAAACCTGACGTTGCCCGCCAGCCTGCGCCGGTCCTCTTCGGTGACATCTTTCGCGGTGAAGACGATGATCGGGATATGCTGCGCGATAGGGTGCTTTTTCAGCTCGGCAACTACCTCGAAGCCATTCACCTCTGGCATCATAAGATCGAGTATCATGAGATCAGGAAGCTGATCGATTGCCTGCTGAATAGCTTCTCTTCCCCCATAAGCTTTGATGACATCGATACCTTCCGTTTCCAGAATCTCCCTCAGAAGCTCGACAGACTCGGGGTGATCGTCCACGACCAGCACGCTCGTCGGCCTTTGCTTGGCCTTCGTGGGCACGCTGAGCTTGGACAACCGCTCCACGAGTCGATGCCGATCTACCGGCTTGACCAGATAGTCGACGGCCCCGAAGGCAAAACCTCTTTCCCTCTCCTCCAGCGCTGAAACGATGACCACGGGGATGTCGTAAGTCTGCTGATCGTCTTTAAGCTCCCTGAGCACTTGCCAGCCATCTTTCGTCGGCAGCATCAGATCCAGGACGATAGCGAACGGGTGCAACTCCTTGGCCTTCTTCACAGCCTCAGCGCCGTCAAAAGCCTGCACAGCCTGGTATCCTTCCTGATGAAGCCAGAGGGACACAAGCTCATTAGTTACAGGATCGTCTTCCACGACGAGGACCAGCGGCGTTACCCGCGCATCCGCCCCATCGCCCTCTTTGGCAATTGACGACAATTCCGGTTGTCGGTCGACGGCGGCAGACGACTCTGCCTCGGGGAACTGCAAGGCAGAAGCGAGGGGCACAGTGAAGGCAAAGGTGCTCCCCCGTCCCAGTTCGCTCTCAACCCTTATCTCGCCACCGTGCAGGTTGACCAGCCTTCTGGTCAGGGCCAGGCCCAGTCCTGTGCCCTCGTAGCGTCGCGAGTAAGAGCCGTCAACCTGTTGAAACTCCCCAAAGATCCGTTCCTGATCCTGAGGAGCGATGCCAATGCCAGTATCGCTAACCGACACCTCGGCCAGCGCCCCTTTGATCGTGGCTTGAACCGTGACCCGCCCGCCCTCGGGCGTGAACTTAATGGCGTTGCTCATTAAGTTATACATTATCTGCTTGAACTTGGCCGGATCGGCGTGTATGATAACCTGCCCTTCGGGAATCCTTACCTGCACGGAGATGTTCTTCTTGTTTGCCAGGGGCTTGATGGTGATGTGAGCGCTCTCCAGCGCCTCAGACAACAGGAAGGCTTCGGGCTGCAGCTCGATCTTGCCCGCCTCGATTTTAGCCAGATCGAGGATATCGTTGATCAATTGTAAGAGGTGAGTCCCGCTGGAGTGAACGTTGGCGACGTACCTGGACTGTTTTTCATTCAAAGGGCCCATGGCCTGGTTGCGGAGCAACTCGGAGAAACCGATGATCGCGTTGAGCGGCGTGCGTAGCTCGTGGCTCATATTGGCCAGAAACTCGCTCTTCAAACGATTGGCACGCTGCAACTCGGCGTTGGCCATCTGCAGCTCGCTCTGCGATTTCTCGATGACGTCAGCCATATGATTGAAGTTGGCGGCCAGCATGCCGATCTCGTCGGCAGAGGTTACCTTGACCCTGTGGCTCAGGTTGCCATCGGTGAAATCTTCTATCGTCGCCATAACGCTTCCGAGTGGGCGTATGACGGCCATCCGCAGCAAGATGCGCAGGAGCACTGCCATCACCAGCAAGCTAAGCAAAGACATGCCCAGCATTCTCAACTGGTTTTCCCTGACAGCCCTGTTCACCGAATCCAAAGAGGTCGACACCTCGACGACGCCCTGCACCGCATCGTGGTTTTCGTGGCAGGCCTGGCACGCCTTTGCGTTCGGCAGAGGCTTCATGACGGTGTACATCGGCTGTCCCTGGTCGTTCTCGTAAAACTCGATCGGTTTGCCCTCTGCCAGCACCAGACTGAGCTTCTCCCGATCCACAGGCGCACTGCCAGTAGCGGTTATGCTTGCAAATGTCTCGGCACCTCGCCGGTTGAATACTCTCAACCTGTCGACTTGCGGCACAGACCTCATATTCTCGACCAGGCCCCTGGCCGAATCGCCTTTTTGCACCAGCATCACGTTCTCGATGCTCTTGGCGACCGCGTCAGCTACCACCTCGCTTTTCTCCCGGTGCTGGCCCGTGATCTCCCTGGTTACCTCATTCACGTCTATGAATGAGAAAACCGCGATACCTACCAGAAGTGTAAACAAGACCAAAGCGCTTATCTTATTCTCGATTCCGATGTTGGCCAGGCGCTTCATCCTTACTCCCCTTATTGTCAGCACAAACAAGAGCTGTAGAATGATAGGTTATGCTATTGCACAAAACTGTAAACAAGCTAACTCTATTTAACATGTAGGCTACCTGTTGTCAATCGGTTAGGCGGAAATGGAAGCGCAGATAGGAAAGAAGTACTAACCGGCGCATCCACCAAGTCCGTGGCATTTCGGCGGCCGGCGCCGCTCGCGGCTGAAGCCAGCGGGGTATCTATTCCGCCGCCAATATTCACGGACGTCGTCCGTTCCCCCAGGGGATCCTTTGGAAAGACACGGCCCAAACATAAATGCGAATCAGACCAGCCAGTAGCAGGCCGCCGATCAGATATCCACCCAGCACGTCGCTCGGCCAGTGCGCGCCAACGTAGACGCGCGACACACCCACCAGCGCGACGAGAAATCCAAAAACGGCCAGCAAAGCCGTGCGCCGCCACGATGGCCTCATCTCTGTCCAGACCAGGAAGAAGAGAAGGCCGTAGAAAACCACGAAATGCGTCACGTGGCCGCTGGGGAAGCTGCTCGCGTCCCCACTCCAAAGAACTTCGACCGACCCCGGGCCTGGCCTCTGTCGCCCCACCATCTCTTTGACTGCCACGTTCACCACGTCCGCCGAAAGCGTCAGCAAGACGAAGATCGCCTCCCACCAGCGCCGCGAGACGACGAGCACGCCGGCGCTGATTATCACGATCGCTAAAGCTGGAACGAACGTGCCGATAAACGTGATCGCGCGCATCGAGTAATCGAAAGGCGCAAAGTGGATCGACTGGACGAGATGGGCGATGGCGTGGTCTCCTGGAAAATAGGGGTAACGACCGGCAAAGTAGGCGAGGACTACGATGGCGGTGGCCGCCAGAGCATAGAGCAGAACAAATACGGAGTCGTGCCTCCGTTGTGTTTCCATCTACCTACCTGATCGAGGAAATCGGACGACATCCAGGTTCGTACCTGAATTATCCCAGAGACTCGGCCTTTGCGCAAGGCGAATTGAACGTACGATATGTGATGCATGTTAACGCCTAACGACCGATCCCGATGGCCC
Source organism: Chloroflexota bacterium (assembly GCA_023480885.1). Lineage (GTDB taxonomy): Bacteria > Chloroflexota > UBA6077 > FW602-bin22 > JACPRP01 > JAMCWX01. The sequence goes on from JAMCWX010000050.1 coordinate 68,954, forward strand.
GCCTAAATAAATGAAAGACGCCGAGGCGAACGACAACCTCACCGGCGATGGCCAGCAGGGCTATTATGGCAGCAATCGTCGAAACATTGGCGCCAAGTCGCAGGCTGTCGGGGTCGTAGACGAACTCGACGTCGTGAGAGCCTTTCTCTAGAGGAATTGCGCGGAACATATAATCGGCAGGCAGTATCTCCGCTGGCTGGCCATCCACTTTCGCCTTCCAGCCGGGATAGAAAACCTCGCTGAGGAAAAGAACGCCATTTTCAGAGGACGAAGTTCGCAGCGTGATTCGGTCAGCGCTGCGCTCGGTTATCGTCACCGTCGAGTCCACTGGGGGCTGCGCAGGCAGCGGCAGCGCGAGCGGCCTGGAAAGTATAACCTCATTGCGCGGGTCAACGCCCTTCACCAGTCGCAGCGCCTCGTCTTCCGACTCAGCCGAGATCGCTCGATAGACCAGGAAGGCCCTGGGCAACCTGAGCTGTGGCGATAGCTCGTAGAGGCTGACGTCCCCTTCCGATAGCAAAGGTTCAAACCTACCATCCACAAACTTGCGCTTGGTGAGTATATACTTCACGTTGAACAGTTGCCAGCGTCTGATCTCGTCGACGTTCTTCTCGAAGTTCTCGAAAGCCTGTGTCGCGAGCGGACTGTTTCCCGTGATATCTTCCAGCGCATATACGTCACCCGCGTTGCCATCCCCTGGCAACAGCCCCTCGCTGGAGATACGAAATGCGTCCGACTCGTTCGCGCCCTTGGCCGCGTTGAGGAACGTCGTCACCTTCGTCGCCGGGAAAAGCGTGTCAGGTCTGGCCAGTCGCACATTGTTTTGCCAGTTAGTCGAGAAAAGGTCGAAGACGATAATCAGGATCGCCAGGCAGGCGAAGAGCTTGGGTCCGACCTTTGCGCTCAGGCGTAGGTACACCGCAGCCAGGGAAAGCGCAAGGAGGATGAGGGTGAAGTTTGCCCTGTCAGACAACTGACCCAGGCTAACCTTCAACTCGCCAGAGGCAGCGGCGTAGCCGGCGAAAGCTAGCAGCGCCAGGATGGCGACGGCGAGGACAAGCCAGCGCACCCAGCGAAGCTGCGCTTCGATGGCATTTCTCAAGACGTCCGCTAAGTCCCTCTTGGCAAGGTCCTCGGCCAGAACTTTCACTCCGTAGCCGCTGAGCATTGCCACCGCGAAGCTGAAAAGGAAGACCGTCCTCTCCTGGTCGCGAAACATCTTGAATCCTGGCACGAGAATAAACGCCGCCGAGTACAGGAAGGTCTGGCCGCCGAAAGACATTAGCAAAGCAAAGAGGCCGACGACCAGCCAGAGAACCCTCTGCCGCCTGTCGTCCACGATGTCTGGCGCGATTTCAGATGCTGCGCCGCTCGCCGAGGGCGTGAAAGCCAGCCCTGCGAGCAGAAGAGGCAAGATGCCCACGTAAAGGTACTTCCCTCCAAAAGCCGTCGGCAGCAGCAGGCCTACCAGCTCACGCAAGCGGAATCCTCCATTGGTGAACTCGTAGCCGACCGAGGTTCGGCTGGTCAATTGCAAATGCTCGTAGCTGGGCAGAAGCTGAATGGCTGCGAGGCCCAGGGTCGCGATCGCAAATAGCGCCAGGCCGGCCATCGTGCCTGTGCACAGGCCGCGATACTTCGTTGGCGACGTGATATGCTCGATCCAGCCGCCACCCCTTTGCGCCTCTTTCATTGCCTCGTCACGCCCCCGCCAGGCAGACCACAATCTGAAGGCCACGTAAGCGACGACGCCGACGAAGACGTAGCCGAAGGTCTGAGGATGGCCGACGAGGATTGCCATCGCCGAGGCCGCGCCCGCGAGCGCAAAAAAGCTCGGCGACGCGCGCTCCAGCGCCAAATCCAGAAACAAGAGGATGAGCGGCAGCCAGATGCTGGTTTCGAGAATGATAATCTGTTGAATGGGAAAAGAGGTCAGGTAGCCACTGTAGGTAAATATTAGCGCGCTGACGAAGGCTGCTCCACGGTGGCGCAACACGCGCCTGGCGAACAGGTAGGTGAAGACAGCGGCCAATGAGAAATGGATCGCGATTTGAACCGTCAGATCCAGTGGCGTGAAGCCGTTCCCCCCCAGAACGCGAGAGGAGATCAGGTTTACCGGATAGAAGATGCCGAACTGGATATCGCCGAGCGACGATTCGCCTCCGTAAACGTAAGGATTCCACAGAGGAAGGCGGCCCTGCAGCAATTCGCGCGTTTCGAACAGTCGATAAGGAAAGTGCAGATCGGTGAAATCGCCAGGCGGGAGGGTTGCTACGTCGATGGGATTCGGGCTAATGAAGCGCCAGAAGAAGGCTACCGGTAGGACCGCGAGGATCAGCAGAGCCACTGTATCCCACCACAGACTCGCTCGCTCCATCCTCACGGTGCGTCTTACCCGGGTTTCGCTAGCTGTGAGAATGCCCGCCAAATCGCTACCTCCCAACGCCAACCGTGCCAGCCATTGGCTTTACCATTGGCACCCAATTCTAGCACAGTGAGATCGATAGCTCAAATCGGACTTCACGGTAATGTACGGCTGATTGCGGAAATAGCGGAGCACTGGTGGCGAATACCCCTCTCCCTCTGGGCTATCCATTACCAATATCTTTCTTTTGTGGCCCCAAGGCATTGCCTGGCGGTAAAAAACCCGCGGCAACGGTTACGAAGCCCGCCTTCGCGGGCTGGATTTCAACCCGCGTAGGCGGGTTTCGTCCGCGTAGCCCGCGACTTCAGTCGCCGGGCCACTCAAGGTCAGAGTTATGGGTAATGGATAGGAAGGCGCGAGGCAGAGAGGACAATGCCCCAGCCCGGCACACTCAGGCGCCGGTAAGCGCAGGGAACGCCATTGGGCGTCGGTGGGCCTACGCCACCCAGTACCAACTGGCGAAGCGCACCAACAAGAAGAAGAGCCCCACCAGACAGGCCACCACGATCGTCCAGTTGGCCACCCGATTCCTGCCAAGCCTGGCCAGCACGAAGAACAGGGGAAAGACGACGAGCACGAAGCGCGGCATCGACAGAAGTGGCGCCATGCCTGACGGATCGAACAGCGGCAGGGCCAGCGAAAGCAGGGCATATAGACCATAAACAGGCCGCAACGTCTTCAGCGCAATCAACATCAGCGCGAAGCCAAGAGCGAAGAACACAAGGTTGTAGACGTGGCCACTGGGCTGGTTGCTGAGATAGAGAACCTGGTAGAGAATGGAACCATCGTTCGGCGTCACCAGCGGGACGAACGGGTCGGTCGTAGCCAGGGCCCAACTGTCCAGCAACGCCTGCCACGGAACCGCTAGGGCGCGCTCCCAGTGATCTTGCGCTTCTAGAAAAGCCGTCGGCCTGCCGAAGCTGAGCAGATTGTACACCACGTAAAGCGCTGTGCCAGCCGGCACGACCAGGATGCTCAGGATATCCGCCCTGACTTCACGAAGGTTGAACTGGCGCTGCTGAAGATACTCGACCAACAACGGGATCACCAGCAGCAGCCCGGTGCTGCGGGTCAACGAGGCCACCATTCCAAGGATGCCAACTAGCACCCAGCGCTTCCGTCTTGCGTAATAAAAGGCAGCCACAGTCAGCGCCAGGAAAAGCGACTCCGTGTAGACGGCCATGAAGAAGAACGCTGTGGGGAAAATCGCCAGATAAATAATGCTCCGCCTGGCGATGCCCTCGTCGAACTCCTGCCTGGCTAGCTTATAGAGATATACGAGCGCCACCAGATAACTGGCCACCGACACCACCACGGCAGCCATCAGGTAATTGCCATGCAGGAGGCTACCCACAATACGGACCACGAGCGGATAGAACGGGAAGAAGGCGAGGCTATGGTCCCAGTAGTCGTATCCCTGCGCCGCTATCTTCAGATACCAGAGGCCATCCCAGTGCTGCCACGGAGCTAGAAAAGTCTCTTCCCACTGGCTCAACTGGGACCGTACAACGTAATTCGGCACCTCGACTTCCCCAGCCACGTGAGGAGAAGCGCCGATAATCGCCGCGCCGATCAGCAGCGCCAGGCTGGCCACGACGAACGTGGCCAGGGGCACAGCCATATCAGCAGCAACAGTCAGAACCCGACTACGAGGAACCTGCTTAACTAAATGCTCTTCAGATGTCTCGGCTCGGTCGACGACGGTCGTTCGATCTACTGCAACCATAGAACCTTGCTCACTAAATGGATATTATACCTCAGTTTTGACGATTGGTGAAGAAACGACTATGCAAGCTTTCTCCTTCTCGCTTTCATCGGCATCATGGCCTGTTCCAGTATCTCCACCGCCTCGTCCACGGTTAGCGCCATCCCCAGATCGATGCCCCTGCTCCGAAGCTCGTCGAACAACTGGCTCAATACTGGAGCCTGAAGGTGATGCGCTTCCAACAGTTGCCGATCGCCAAGGATTTTCCGCACCGAGCCCTTGTCCGTGATCTCTCCCCCTCGGGAGAGCAGATAGATCGTCTCGGCGAAATAGGGGACAAGATTGACCTCGTGTGTGGACAGAACGAGCGCCAGTCCGTGGTCGTGAAGATGGTTGAGCACGGTGATCAACTCGATTTTGGACACGTTGTCCAGCCCTTCGAACGGCTCGTCCAGGACGAGCAACTGCGGTCGCAGCACCAGCGCGCCCGCGAGCGCCACCTTCAGACGCTCGCCACCGCTCAAGTAGTGAGGCACCTTATCGAGCAATCTTACAATCTCTAGATCGCCAGAGACCTCCTCGACCATCCTGCGAACCTCTTCTTCGCCGTATCCGTAATTGCGGGGCGAGAAAGCGATGTCCTCCCTTACCGTCGGGGCAATGATCTGCTCGCCCGGGTCTTGCAGCAATACGCCGATTCGCTCGCGGATCGCTTCGAACTCCTTCGCCGGATCGTGGCCGAAAACTACGACCGTGCCCTCGGCAGGCTCCAGCAGGCCCATAAGATGGTAGAAAAGCGTCGTCTTGCCGCAGCCGTTCGGGCCCAGAACGGCCACCGCCTCGCCCCTCTTAACCACGAAGTCTTGCCCGCGGAAATACACCAAAGTTCCATCTGGATACACGTGCTTGACGTTTGTCGCCCTGATTATCTCCTCCACGCTCTCCCCCCTGTGAGGCTCGCTCCAGGCGCCAGACGCGTGTAAGCTATGGCGCCCAGCAGAGCGACGATTGATAGCATCAAGAGAAAGCCGTTATATTGGATCACCTGCTCGCGGAAGAAGCGCGAGGCCAGCACCAACCCCAGGAGCAACAAGCCCATAGTCAAAGGCACGATGTCATAGGCGGTTACCTTGCGCCAGGCCAGCGGCGCCACCAGCCGCCCCGAATAGCCCCTGATCCTCATCGCATCATACACCCTCTGGCTCAAAGCCAGCGAGCGAATTAGCAGCAGGCCAAGGCCCATAGAGATGTTCTTGACGTTGCCGACGTAATCTCGCCTCGACAGGCCCCCGCGAAGACGTAAGGCCATCCGGAGATTGCCCGCCAGGTCCAGCAGCACGAAAGTCGACCGATAAGTAAGGAAAAATCCGTCGCCAACTACCCTCGGCAGCAATCCGTGAATCACCGCGAAAACCGCGGGATAGGGAGTGGTCGTGATGAGCATGAGCGTTGCCAACGCCGCGGCCAGGGCCTTGAGGATGATCACCATAGGCGTCAGAATCGTGCCATCCCAGCGGCTGATGGCAAACAGCAAGGCAAAGACCGCGGGATACGCGCCGACAGCCATGATCCTCAAAGCGGGCAGGCGCGTGGAAACGATCGCCGCCGCTGTGGCCAGGTAAATAGTGAGAAGCGTAAAGAAATCGGGCGTCACGACCACCGCAGCGATGATCATGCCAACCGCGACGACCTTGGATAAAGCAGAAGCCCTGTGCATGTAGCTATCCCAGTTATTGGCCCAGTGGTCGATCGATCCTATGTCCACGGCCACACCACTCCTCCGCCCTGCGCATCATCCTTTAGCCGCTAGTAGGTCGGGCCTGACCTGCTGCAAGTAGCGCGCGATAAGCCCCGTGAGAACAGCCTCTAGAGTCCAGCCAAACATGCCGAGGAACAGGACGAGCCTCGCGAACGTTGCCAGGTCTACAGTCGTCGGTCTCTGTTCGGCTCGAGGGAACAGCTCGAAGACGAGAATCTGGCCACCGAAAGGATTCCCGAAGCTCAGCGCCTCGGGCTCGACGATAGCGCCAAGAGGCGCCTGCTCGGCAGGGTTCACGTTGGAAATGCCGACGATACCGATCATAACCGCCGAGCTCGTAAGCAAGGTGACTAACGTTACCAATGCCGCGATGAGACCGATTCCAAGCCGGTTGCCAAGCGCTCTCGTCGCGGCGTGGAAAAGGTAATAGCCGACCACGGTCTCGGTGCCGACAACCAGCGTGTTGAGCCCGATGACGGTCACCCCGCCGTGGCCGACCAGCGCGAGGATGACGTTGACGATGAAAGCGGCGATGAAGCCAAGAGCTGGCCCCAGGATGATGCCGGTGATAACGCTCAGGTTCACGTGGTAGGCTATGGGAACGATTTCCAGCATCATCAAGACGATCATCGTCGCCGACATGACGCCCAACAAGGGCAGCTTGTCAGTCAAGTCACGACCGCTGACGCTTCTCGCCGCCAGCATCAGTAAGACCACGGTAAGCACCCACCCGGCGGCGACGATCCAAAACGGCAACACGCCATCCGGGATGTGAATGTGGGACAAACAGACCTCCTAACCCGTGCGGTCGTCTCTTATTAAGAGAGCAAAATCTGTGCCGTGAGATTCTTCTCACCAGGACCACAGAATGATCTCCACGGCCTGCGCGAAGTTCCTGGCTACCGCGGTTTGAGGTGGAAGAGAGGCTTCAGTCGCTTCGTCCGCATCTGCGCCCAACAACACTGTCCTGCAGCCAGCCGTCTGGCCGGCCTGGACATCAGTCAGCCCGTTGCCGATAAGCCAGGAGTCGCGTAGCTCAATCGACCTTTCCCGGCTCGCTCGTAGGATAAGGCCAGGTTCCGGCTTGCGGCAATCGCATCTGCGGGCGTACTCTGGCACGCTGCCGTCGGGATGGTGAGGGCAATAATAGAAGTCCGCGATGCCAACGCCTTCCCGCGAGAGGATTTCGCGCAGGCGGCGATGCATTGCGAAGACATCCTCTTCCTTGAAGAACCCTTTGGCAACGCCCGCCTGGTTAGTCACGACGATCAGACAGTATCCCGCTTGCTGCAGGCGCCTCAGGCCGGCAGCGACACCATCGAGCAGTTCGATGTCCGCTGGCCGAAAGGCGTGTCCCGTGTCACGAATCAAGGTGCCATCCCGATCCAGAAAAACAGCCCTGGCGAGCGCTTCCACAGACTATCCTCCGAGGGAAATCGTCGCATCCGGCGCCCTTCTTTGCAAGAACCGTGCCAGGCGCTAAAGGGAGCCACTGATGGAATAGGTGGCAGAGGTCTTTTGCCTCTCCGTGCCTCCGTGTCTCTGTGGTGCACTTCAGCGTTCCCTTACTTCACCCCCAGGTCCTGTCGGACCCGCAGAAAACTGATGATGTGGCCCCGCGTGATCAGGCCGACCACGTTGCCACGGTCCACCACCGGAAGCTGGTTCAAATCCTGCTCGGCGAGCGCTTCCAGCGCCTGCACGACGTCGTCTTGCGGCGCCAGGACGTGCAGATTCTCCTTCGGCGTCATTATCTCCGCCACGCGCGTAGCATCCCACATCTCTTGCGGCACGTCACGCACATCGCTCAAAGTGACGATGCCGACAAGCTCAGAATCGTGGACGACAGGCAACGCGCGGATGTTTCGCGGCAGGATATATCGCTCTACCAGATCGCGCACTGTCGCTTCGGGGTCGACGACCTCCACGTCCTTGTACATCATATCGCTCACGTGCATGCCCTTCAGCGTCTCCTGGGTCACCATCTGTCTGTAGCTCCCCTCGGCAGCGCTGTTCAAGAACCAGCCGATGAAGACGAGCCACAAACCGCTCAAGATGTTGCCCGTGAACGCCCAGAGCAGCCCACCGAAGATCAGCACGTAAGCAAATCCCTGTCCGACCTGCGACGCGATCTGCGTGGCTCGGCGCAGGTTGTTCGTCAGCCACCACAAGAGAGCCCGGAGGACCCGCCCTCCATCCAGCGGAAACGCCGGGATCATGTTGAAGACCGCTAGCAAGAGGTTGATCGCGGCCAGGTAGACCAATACAGCCTGCACCTGCTCGCTGAATCCTCCCGACACGAACCAGAGAGTCCCACAAACCACACCCAGGACCACGCTGGACATCGGGCCGACGAAGGCCATAATGAACTCGTCCTTGGGGTTTTCGGACTCCCTGGTAATGTTGGAAACGCCGCCGAAGATGAACAGCGTGATGCTTCTGACCGGCGTTCCCTCGCTCTTGGCCACCAGCGAGTGAGCGAGCTCGTGAATGAGAACAGAGACGAACAGCAGCAAGGAGGCAATGGCGCCGACTATCCAGTAGGTAGCTCCAGGCCAGCCCGGGTACTGTTGAGGAAAGAATCCGTAAGCCAGCGACCAACTGACCAGCAAGAAGACGAATAGCCAGGAATAGTGAATACCTATCTCGATGCCGAACACACTGCCCAAGCTAAGAGAGCTTTTCATACCCAAATCACCTCCCACCGGCACCAAGTGCCATACTGACCTGGCTTCCTATTCTACGGTCGCCGGGCCTGTACGTATCGAAGTGCAATATCTGTGCCGGCGCAGAGCGGCGCACGCGCCGTCCACCTGTACGGGCGTGATTCATCGCGCCCGCGTACCCGGTGCCCTACCGACACCACCAAACCCAACGCGCTGCAGAATAATCGCTCTCACATCGCCCCCAAACTGAAACAATGTTGGAACCGTCGCCTCCTTGTGGTATATTCATCAAAACAAATCACAAGGAACGGCCCGATGCTTAACCGACGACCACTTCTCCTTTCGATCGTCCTGCTGGCCACCATGATCGTCACTGCCTGCGGCCAGGCAGGGACAGGACCAAGACCGGCCGCCACGGGCGCTGCCAGCGCCGACGTTGGCACAACTAACGTCGCGTCCACCGTCGTCGAGCCTGACGACGGCGCGAAGCCGATCGTCGACTTCCTCGGACAGGCGAAGACTTCCATCGACGTGGGCGTGTACCTGCTCTCGGACAAGACTGTTATCGATGCGCTGAAGGACGCGAAGAAGCGCGGCCTCAAGGTGCGCGTGATGATGGAGGAGCATCCCTTCGGCGGCGGCGGGAACAACGCGACCGTCTTCAAGCAACTCCAGGAAGCGGGCATCGACGTCAAGTGGAGCAATCCCACCTTTAGGTTCACCCACGAGAAGATCATCGTCGTCGACCGCAAGCTGGCGGCGATAATGACGCTTAACCTGACCCGCAGCGCGCTCACCAAGAATCGCGAGTTCGCCATCGTAGACGCCGATCCGGCCGAAGTGGCGGAGGTGCAGGCTATCTTCGACGCGGACTGGGAGCGCAAGTCTATTAAGCCCAGCGATCCGGACCTGGTGGTGAGCCCCGACAACGCCCGCGCTCAGTTTCTGCAGATCATCGGCCGCGCGCAGCGGACGCTGGATGTATACGCCGAGGAAATGCAGGACCGCGAGGTTCAGAGCGCTCTGCGAAGCGCCGCGCAACGGGGCGTGAAGGTGAGGGCGATAATGTCGCCTGCCGAAGCCAGGGAAAAGGATACCAACAAGCCCGGCCGAGACAACATCATTCAAGGGGGCGTTAGCGTGCGCCTCTTGAAGAAACCTTACATTCACGCCAAGGTGTTCCTGGTTGATGGGACAATCGCCTTTGTCGGCAGCCAGAACATCTCGGCCACATCCCTCAATCTCAACCGCGAAATGGGCATGATCGTCGCCAGCCCACCGACCATTGAGCGCATCCAGCGCGCCTTCGACAAGGATTGGGCGGCGGGCACGGAAGCTGCTGGAAGGTAGCGCATGGACTTCAACTTCGACAGCGCAGCTCTGCAACAGGCGCTTGAAGACGAAGGCTACGACGTCGTCGTGGGCGACGTGGTCAGCGGCCGCAAGGAAACCGCCAGCGGGGTCTCCACCGTCGACGTCGACCACGGAGGTAGGGTGAAGTTCGCCCGCACTGTCCAGGAGGACGAGCCGAGCTTCGAGACGGCCACGGTCGACGGCCGAATCTACAGCATCCTGGCCGAGAGGACCAGAACGATTACGATCACGACCGAGCTGAGCACAGCGGGGGACCTCAAAGGGACGTTGGTCCATTTGGAACGGCTGGCGCGTCAGTAAAAGGACGTTGAATCGACCCTATGAGTATCCACGGATTGCCAGGCTCGCTGGCCTTTCGCCTGGCCACCATCGTCGTTCTTGCCTGCTCCGCCATCGTTTTCACAGAGGGCCAAAGGTGGAGAAGAGCCTGCCTCGCGCTGGTGATGGCAAGTCTCCCCGTCTGGGACAGCCTGATTATCGGCAACGTCGACGGCATTGTGCTGCTTGGCCTGCTGCTTGGGTATCTGGCAACGGAGAGACGTAACCCCTGGCTACTGGGCGTTGGGCTGGTGCTGGCATCGGTCAAGCCTCAGCTCTCCGTGCTCCCAACGATTGCCCTGCTTCCCAGTCTACGCGGGTGGCAACGAGGTCAGCTCTTCACCGCTTCCATAGCACCTGCAGCGGCGATTGCTTCCTCGCTGGCCATTGCCGGCCTCGATTGGCCACTCAGATTGCTGAAAGTGATGCAAGAGAATCCGCCAATTCCCCAATTCAACTTCTCCTTGCACCGGGCGCTTAACCAAGCACGCTCTACGCTCGATCTGCCGTCCTGGCTGCCGTACCTTGTGGGCGCAGTCTTGTTTGCGTGGCTGATATGATCTTTCCGGCACATGGACGACGCTCGCGACCGCCTGGCCGCAGCGGTTGCCGCCATACCGCTGATTATGCCGTATGCGACATCCCAAAGCCTCGGTCTGTCGATGCTGATTGCGTGGCCACGTCTCGCACAGAGACGACGCTTTCTCGCGGCTTTGGCGGTCTACGCCCTGCAGTTTCTTATTTTGCTGCGCCACCGCTGGGACTTTGCACAAACCTGGCTGCTTCCCTTCGCGCTTGCCCTGACGATCTCTTTGCTCACGTCTTTCCGCCAGCGACCCAGGGATCAAGCCGCGGGCCCCACCTGAACCGAGAAGGAGAAGATACTCGGCAAAGCGGTCTTCCAGGCATATAACAACAGTGCGGTGAAACTGGAGGACTTTGTTGGGCGAAAGGGTGACAAGCGCGATGATCCTAAGTTGCGCAAAGCGGTTTATCAAATGACATCCATCAGCATCTTGCCGACTATGCGGCTGAGCACGAGCTAACCGAAGATCAGAAAGTCCAGTGGGCGAGGTTAAACAAGTTGGTGGCTGAGCGTAGGAAAGACCTGGAAGAAATGGGCTATCGTGTGCTGGTCCCCGACATCGGCAAAGGTCGGGAGGCCGCTTAATGCCACGCATCAGATTTCTTTCCTCTCCGTCCCCCTCGCCTTACCTCGCTTGCTCATCCAGCGGTGGCTCGATGCGCATCGAGAGCGGGCTCGGCGGCCTCTCCAAAGCCGCCATTATCTCTGGCGACCAGTTTGGCGGCTTGGGCATCGTGCCGTCGGGCGGCACAGGGAAAGGAGGCAACGGCTGGCGCGGTTGGTACACGCCGAAGACCGGCCTGGCCACGACGTAAGCCTCCTCCGTACCCACGTCCCAGGTATACAACTGCGTTCGAGGCTTGCGCCTTACCTCTAGCATCCAGCCGCCAGTTTCTCCGGGATTGCCCTCCAGCGGTTGGTTCTCCACCAGGAACCAGTCCTCGCGCTTCGTCCAATGCGATCGACGAAGGTCTGTGGTCCAGACGCTGGTCCTGACCACGCCTTCCGGCACAGTGAACTGCGAGGGTGGAGTATCCTCCAGCGCGTCAATCATGAAGTTGTGCCAGATGTAGCCAGCGCCAGAAACGCCCATTACACCCTTCATCGGCTCGTTGTTGGCGTTCCCTACCCAAACGCCCCCGACCAGCTCCGGCGTATATCCAAACGTCCATCCATCCGAATACTCCTCGGTCGTGCCGGTCTTGGCCGCGGCGGGACGTCCGATTTCCAGAAAGTTGTTCGGGCCATAAGTGGGAATGCGAGCCTCTTTGTCAGAGAGGATCGAAGTGATCAGGAAGGTCTCCCTTTCGGGGAAGATTCTCTTCGTCTTCGGCTCGTACTGGTAGACGACGTTCCCTTTGGAATCGACGATCTTCGTGACCGCCACGGGCTCCAGCTCGCGTTGTCCCGGCTTCCTCTCTGCCAGGGGGACCTCCTCGCCAACCTGCACGCCTCCATTCGCGAGAACGGAGTAGGCATAGGTCAAATCGAGCAGTTTCACCTCGCCAGCTCCTAGCGCCACAGCCAGGCCGTAGCGGTCGCCGTTCAGGCTGGTGATACCAGCTCGGTGCAGCGAATTCAGAAAGGCTGGGATGCCAATGAAATCCAGGTCGATCACCGCGGGCATATTTAGCGATGAGGCAAGGGCGCGTCTTGCGCTCACCATGCCGTGCCAGGAACGGTCGTGATTCAGCGGTATATACAGTCGCCCCATTTCGTCGGGGAATCCCGTCGGCGTGTCGTTGATGACAGTGGACGGCGAAATCCCTTTTTCGATAAACGCCGTCAGGTAGTTGAAGGGCTTGAGCGCCGATCCAGGTTGCCTCTCGGAGATGGCGATGTTTACCTGGCCATCGATGCTCTTATCGTAAAAATCCAGGCTGCCCACCATGACTAGAATGCCGCCAGTTTTCGGATCGATGGCCACGACAGAAGCGTTCTTGGCGTTGAGATTGCGTATCTTGTCGATGTGCTCCTTGGCATCACGTTCGGCGAGCTGCTGCTTTTGCAGGTCCAGGGTCGTGTAGATCTGCCAGCCATTGTGAAAGAGCGCATCGTGGCCATAGCGGCTTTCGAGAAGATCGCGCACGTATTGCACGAAATGAGGCGCCTTCACGCCAAACTCCTGTTTCACGAACCTGACAGGGACCTTCTTCAGGTCAGCGCCCTCTTCCTCGGTGATGAACTGGTGATAGACCATCGCATCTATCACCTGCTCCTGGCGCCGCTTGGCCATTTCTGGGTTGATAAACGGGTCGTACGCAGACGGCGCCTGCGGAAGGCCGGCCAGATAGGCGGCTTCCGCCAGGTTCACCTCCTTCGCGGATTTGCCGAAATACGATTGGGCTGCAGCCTCGACCCCGTAGGACAGGTTGCCGTAGTATACCTCGTTCAGGTACATCTCCAGGATCTGCTCCTTGCTGAACTCCTGGGATAGCTTATACGCCAGGATTACCTCCCTCATCTTTCTGGTATAGCTCTTCTCGTAGCGCTCGTCGACGTCAAAGAAGGCGTTGCGCGCCAACTGCATCGTGATCGTGCTCGCGCCCGAGATAGTCTCCTTGCCCTCGTAGTTCTGGCGAACGGCACGGAAGAGCGCCTCCATGTCTACGCCTGGATTCTGAAAGAATCGCGCGTCCTCGATGGCAAGCGTCGCCACGATTAGCTCTGGCGATATTTCGTTCAAAGGCACGAGCGTGCGCCGGCCCTCGTCTTTGTCCCACAGTTCGGCGAGCAACTCGCCATTGCGGTCGTATATCCTCGTGTTCTGGAAAACCTCGCGCTCGGTTATTGCCTTTGGCGAGGGCAGGTCTCGGCTGAAATAGAGCAGCCCCGCTGCCACGATGCCGGCCGCCGACGCCATCAGCGTCGGCCCGAGCAAAATGGGCAGAAGGACAATCACCATCGCTGCCTTGAAAAGAGTGTGGTTGGTTATCGACTTGCGTCTGGCGGGGTTTGCGCGCCTCTGCGAGTAGCCGTTTCTTTGGAAAGACCCGCGCCGGCCTCGATACCCCTGCCCACCGCCATTCCCACCGTTGATCGATCGATAGCCCATCAAGAATCCCCCATTGCGCTAGACATATCAGGCCAGTACGATGCAAATAACGTGCCAAATTTCATCGTTATGACGACTAGACATTTTCCTCGATTGTGGTACAATACGACGGGCTACGAGGGTAGCAAAACGAAGGCTTGCTGACTTGTGAGTAAGTCACTCGATCGCGGCTCTTCGTTTGTGCCAAAGCTTGCGGTGAGCGTAGGATGGGGGTTACCCGGTGCGAGGAGGATTGATCAATGCAGCATGAAGTCGATGGTTTCCTCAATTTCCTGGTGGTAGAGAAGGGGTTTTCGCCCCACACCGTGGCGGCATATCGCAACGACTTGACGCAATTCCTCGATTTCCTGGTCGAGGCAGAGTCTCGTGCAAGAGCAGCGGCCGTTCTCGTCTCCGCCGGTAATGTCGATTCCTCGCCAAATGGACTCGAATGGTCGTCGATAAACAAGATGCGCATTATCTCCTTCATTATCTCGCTTAAGGAGAAGCAATACGCTTCCACGACTGTGGCGCGCAAGGTGGCCGCCGTGAAATCCTTCTTCCACTTCCTGGTCGCGGAGGGAGTCATCAAGAACGATCCCACCGAGAACCTTGACTCGCCCAAGGTTGGCAAATCCCTGCCGCACACGCTCGCCGTCGAGGAAGTGGACGAGCTGCTGGAGCAGCCTTCACGGCTGTCGACGCCCGAGGCGCTGCGCGATAAGGCGATGCTCGAGTTGCTGTACGCCACCGGCATGCGGGTCAGCGAGCTAACCTCGCTGAACCTCGACGATATAAACCTCGCCTCTGGTTACGTCCGTTGTCTTGGCAAGGGATCGAAGGAGCGCATCGTCCCCGTGGGCTTCCAGGCCGTGCGAGCGGTCGAGCAGTATCTGGAGCAAGGCCGGCCGCAAATCGCGCGCCGCCAGTCGCAGAACGCGCTCTTCCTGAACCATCGGGGCGAGAGGCTTACACGCCAGGGCTTCTGGCTCATCGTCAAAGCCTACGCAAAGCAGGCAGGCATCAGCACTGGCATCACGCCGCACACGCTGCGCCATTCGTTCGCGACGCACATGCTGAACAGCGGCGCCGACCTGCGCTCTGTCCAGGAGCTTCTGGGCCACGCCAACATCTCCACGACGCAGATCTACACCCATCTCACCTCCGAGCGCATGCGCGAGGTCTACGATCAGGCCCACCCACGAGCATAGGCAATACGGGACGCCAATGCAGCCCTGGGCGCGATTCATCGCGCCCGCATACCCGGTTGTATCCTGCAGGGGCTTATTACGCCCATTAATGCATCCTGGACACAGCCTCACTTCCGCGCTGGGCCGCGAACCAGATACGCGACCAGCACCTGAAACGCCGCGGCTAAAGGTATGGCGAGCAGGGCGCCGATAATGCCCATCAGTTCCGCTCCGACAAGCAGCGCGAGTATCACCAGAAGAGGATGTAACCCTACCTCTCGATGCATCACATTGGGCGCCAGCACGTTGCCCTCCAACTGATGGATAAGCACATACAGTATCACCACCAGCGTCGCCTGAAGGGGGGAATTGAGCAAGGCGATGAGCACGGCGGGAATTGCTCCGATAACGGGGCCCACCATAGGAACGAGCTCGGTGATGGCCGCAAACACTGCCAACGCCAGCGCAAACTGGACGTTCAATAGCGCCAGCCCGATGTAAACCAGCGCGCCAATGGCCGTGGAAAGTATTATCTGCCCGCGAACCCAGCCGCCAATTCTGTCGCCCATGTCCGTCAGCACCTGCTCCCACTCACGCCTTCGCTCCGCAGGGAGCAACTGCAGGGTGTACTCTGCAACGTCCTTACTGATCAGCAGCCAGTAGAAAGAAATGACGAACATCATTGCGAGAGCGATCAACACGCCTGTCACCTGAAGCGGCAGGAGCAAGATAGAAGGCAGGAATCCCGCCAGGTTCGTGGCCAGCGTCCCAAGGGCCTGGCTGAGCTCCGAAGGAGCTATCACGGGCATCAGACCGTAAGCGGCCAGGATTTCCTGCAATCTTCGCAGATAATCAGGTAGCCCCAACACTAGCATCTCGATCTGCACGACGAGTGGGGGAACGACCAGAGCGCCCAGGAGAAGCAACACCTGAAGGATAATCAAATAGGCGATGACGATGGCGATGCCTCGGCGGATGCGGAGGCCTTCGATAATCCTGACCAGGGGTTCGATGGCCTTGGCGACGATCACTGCCACCAGGAAGATCACGATGACGAAGCGGATCGTCGATATGAACGACAGAAAAAGATAAGCACCTACAAAGGTGCCTACCGCGAGGAAGATTGTCTCGGGCGCGATTCGTATCGGGCCACGGTCCATTATCTGTTAGTTAGCCACCTTCTTCAATCGCATGCCCAACCATGTCTCACAATGGCCACAGAAGCTGGCAGATTTTATATCCGTATCGCGAAGCGTGTTCGAGAAGTGCATGACGCACTGCACATTGGGACAGTGCTCCAGACCGAAAGTATGCCCTAGCTCGTGAACGGATTCCTTCAAGATTCGTTCATAGAAAATGCTGCTGTTTCTATCTTGCGGATTCGGGTGCAAGCGAGAGGTCGAGATGACGCCGTACTTGCCCCCGAGTTCGGCCTGTCCGAAGACGAAACTGAGCGTATCGGCGTACAAATCCTCGCCGACTATTCCCAAGACCTTGCTCGCGTACGAATAGCCGCGAGACTTGAGGTTCGAGAGTATGGCCGCTGCCAGATACTGCTCGCGCAGCGGATCATAGGCATCCTCGTCGAGCGCTATTAAGGGCGCGACCTTGCAATCCATGCCAAACTTTAGCGCCAGGTCCACCGATAATCGCATCGTCGTCTGTCGATCGAGAACTTCGGCGTGTGGTAGTTGTATGGGCTGAATGTAGATGTATGCTTCCATATCGCTAACCTGCCATGTCGCTAACTTGCGAGACCTTCGATGTCTGCTCTAACGCACTGGAGCCTGATTACTTCGTTTTGTAGCGATGAGGTCCAGGCCATCGGCACCCTTACCTTTCGCCGCAGCGCTCGCACCTCGACTATTAGATCCGTGATCTCGGAGGTCATTTCGTCGACCACAACGCCCTCGACGTTGCCTATCTGCCCCTCCTCGCACTCTAATCTGGTTTTACCCGAGATCTCGACGGATTTGGGCGCGGCGCTCACAGGGGCTGTCGGCGCGGGCGGCCCCGCGCCAGGCGGATGCAACCGGGCGCCAAATTTGCTGTGGACGTAGTCGGGGAGCCCTTCGACTGCGCTCGTCGGAATGCTCAGCACGAGTGCGTCATTTGTTGTATTGCTGACCACGCCGTTGGGAACGACGACGTCCCCAACCAGCCCGACTGTCTTATGAACGATATACT
This sequence comes from Chloroflexota bacterium, assembly GCA_023480885.1. Lineage (GTDB taxonomy): Bacteria > Chloroflexota > UBA6077 > FW602-bin22 > JACPRP01 > JAMCWX01. Next base: position 86,198 of record JAMCWX010000050.1, read on the forward strand.
CGAGAACCTCGTTTGTGTCGAGGTCCATAACCACGCGCTCGACGGTTCCGACCACATCGCCGAGGCTGCTAGAAACATCGGCACCAAAATCCACAGGCTAACCCTCCACCTCGTTTGGCGGCACCACCTGGCTCATCGCCTCTTCGCGCTCCTTCTCCAGATCGCGCAAGCATCGCTCGCAAACCACTGCCTCCGCCTCCTCCGTTTGCGCATGGTTGCGTGGCAGTGGCACAGCCAGCAAACGCTCCGCGCGCCGGCCACAACGCGGACAGATCAAGACAGCCTTCTTCATTATCTCACCCCTCAAGATCGATCGCTGGGAGGGCGATCCTACTCGACATACTCGTGAAGGCGATGCAGTTTCTTGCTCGGCTGCCGCAGCTTGGACAGCGCTTCGGCCTCGATCTGTCGAATGCGCTCGCGGCTCACGCCAAATATCTCCCCAACCTCCTCCAGCGTGCGCTGTTTGCCGTTGTCCAGGCCAAACCTGAGCTCGATGACCTTCTTCTCCCGAGGCGTCAGCGCATCAAGCGCTTCGTCTACCTCCTCCCGCAACAGCAACTGATCGGTTGCTTTGTCAGGCGAGCGCGAGCCATCGTCGCTTATGAGATCGCCCAGTTGCGTCTCCTCCTCTTCCCCCACCGGCGCTTCCAACGAGAGCGGGCGCTGCGCCGCTCGCAAGATGTCCCGCACCTTCTCTACAGGCAGGCCTGTCGCCTGCGCTATCTCCTCTGGCGTGGGCGCTCTCCCGAGTTCCTGCGATAGTCGCTGGGTTATCCTGGTGAATCGATTGATCGTTTCGTTGACGTGGACGGGAATGCGGATAGTTCGCGATTGATCGGCGATGGCCCGGGTAATGGCTTGTCTGATCCACCAGGTGGCGTACGTCGAGAACTTGAACCCCCTCCTCCAATCGAACTTCTGGATCGCGCGCATCAAACCGATGTTGCCCTCCTGCACCAGGTCCAGTAGGCTAAGACCTCGGCCGACGTATTTCTTGGCCACGCTGACGACCAGACGAAGATTTGAGCGAATCATACGCTCCAACGCCTGAAGGTCGCCGCGCTCGATTCTCTGGGCGAGTTCTATCTCCTCCTGGTGAGTCAATAGAGGCACAGCGGAGATCTCCTTGAGATAAATACGCATTGGGTCGGTGACCAAGGGCTCTTCGATGGCAACCAGTTCTCTCAGATCTGTTTCCAACTCTGCATCCTCTTGGAGTCGAGCTTCTATCTCCTCAGGCGATGGGAGACTTTCAGGATTAGCCTCTTCTTCCTCAGCCAATTGAGCCGCGAGAGCGCCGATATCCTCCAAGTTGGGGAGGCCCGCTTCTACACTTGGGAACCGTCGCTGCCGGGCCAAATTCTTGCGGCCCGGTTTAGCGACAGAGCGACGTGCGTTCTTGGCTGACGGTCTTTGCTTGGCCATACCCTCTCCCTTGCCTCAATTTGCTCGTTTTCTCAGACAAGTAATAACTGCAAGAATTGTGCCTTATGGCAGACCGTCCCCTCGTCTGCAATCAGGCAGCAACGGTTTCCTCGGATCTGGGTCCGTCGAGAAGCTCCATCAACTCGGGTCCTTCAAGAGTTTCCTTCTCGATTAACGCATTCGCGATTCTGGTTAGTTTCCTCCGGTTCTTGTTGAGAGTGCTCATCGCCCGCTGGTACGCCTTGTCGATTAGACGGCGGATCTCGCCGTCGATCTCTCGCGCTATCTCGTCGCTATAGTTGCGTTGCTCTCCCATGTCCCGGCCCAGGAAGATTAGCTCGTGTTTATGGCCGAAGGCGACGGGCCCCAGCTTGTCGCTCATGCCATACTGGCAGACCATCTTCCTGGCGATCTCTGTGGCGCGATCGATATCGTTGCTCGCGCCCGTGCTGATATCCCCAAAGACAAGCTCCTCGGCAGCTCGTCCGCCAAGCGCCCACGCCAGAGTGTCCTCTAGCTCGGCCTTGTTCCAGAGGTAGCGATCCTCTGTAGGCAGGATCCGCGTATAGCCGCCCATCATGCCGCGCGGAATGATGGATACCTTGTGGACGGGGTCCACATTAGGCAGCTCGTGGGCCACAATGGCATGGCCGGCCTCATGATGAGCCGTGACGGATTTTTCCTTCGACGTTATGACGCGGCTCTTGCGCTCCGGGCCCGCGATGACACGGTCGATAGCCTCTTCCATCTCCGCCATTTCGATAACCTTCTTGCCGCGCCTGGCGGCAAGGATCGCCGCCTCGTTGATGAGGTTCTCCAGATCGGCGCCAGAGAAACCTGGCGTTTGCTTCGCCAGCGTCTCCAGGTTCACCTCTGTGTCAAGGGGTTTGCCCCGCGAATGCACCTCGAGGATCGCCTGGCGACCTTTGAGGTCTGGTCGGTCGAGCACCACCTGCCGGTCGAAGCGGCCAGGACGCAGCAGGGCAGGATCGAGCACATCCGGACGGTTAGTGGCGGCGATGACGATGACGTTGGTTCCCTTGTCGAAGCCGTCCATCTCCACGAGTATCTGGTTCAGCGTTTGTTCCCGTTCGTCGTGCCCGCCGCCGAGCCCCGTCCCTCGCTGGCGGCCGACAGCGTCGATTTCGTCGATGAACACGATACAAGGAGCGCTCTGCTTGGCTTGATTGAAGAGGTCGCGCACGCGCGACGCTCCAACGCCCACAAACATCTCCACAAATTCCGAGCCAGAGATGCTGAAAAACGGCACTCCCGCTTCCCCGGCTACCGCCCGAGCCAGCAAGGTCTTGCCAGTTCCGGGAGGACCAACCAACAACAGACCGCGAGGGACACGTGCACCGAGGGCGGCAAACTTCAAAGGATGCTTTAGGAACTCCACTATCTCTTTAAGTTCCTCTTTGGCTTCGTCAGCGCCGGCGACGTCCGAGAAAACTACCAACGGCCTGTTGCCCTCTATCTTGCGAGCGCGGCTTTTCCCAAACGAGAAAGCCCTTTCTTGATCGGAGGAAGCTGGCCCCTGGCGCATCATCGAAAGCGCGAACAGGAAGAGTCCAATGATCAAGATGATCGGCAGCCAGGAGGAAAGTCCGCCGAAACTGCCCAAGAAGCTTCCGCTGCCTTTCACTTCCACCGCTGGCATTTGATCCGCTGTCACGCCAGCTTTTTGCAGGAATTCGATCATGCTCGAGTTGGGTTCTTTGCGGGATTTCTCGTTGCTACCATCCTTATATCGGACGTCGATAGTGCTGTTGTCCGATTCGACCGTTATCTTCTCCACTTGACCTGCTTTTGCCTTCTCGATAACGACACTGATGGGAACGGTGTTCGCATCGTTGGAGAAACTCAGCAGGGGTAGCAGCAGGAAGAGCAAGCCTGCGCCGATGACTAGCCAGAAAACCCAAGTCCCAAGCCCCTTGTTGTCAGTCATATTGCTACGCATCCTCCCTACTCCAATACACTTCCTGAGTGGTAACCAGCGTCCGTGAAGCGGGGGCGACCGGCCCGTGGAACTGATTGACGCACTTCCCCGCTAGACGGCCCGCACCAGATTGCCGTCCAGGTCCAGCTCGACGAAGTGGTGGACCTGCCCAGCACGATACCACTGGCACTGGTTCTCTGGCCTGTTATCCACGGGCTGGCGTGGGACGTGAACGACGTCCACGCACCAGTCAGGGACTATTTCCTCCGACAGGCAGGGACCATTGCTGAAATCGAAGCCTTCTCGCTTCTTTTTCTCGTACAGGTCCCTGGCCAATCTGATGGCCTGGTCCCTTCTGATTTCAGCCATTCATCATCACCTCCCCATCATCAGGTCGTTGGAACCTGGGCGCAAAGCACCTTCGCACCACCATTCCACGACGTTATCAGTTGAGCTATGCAACATGCGTGCCAATATGGCGAGGCTCACTCCGCAGGGGATGGAAACCCTTGCGCCGGCCACTTTGACACGGTATTATTGTCCCGCAGCGGGCAGGCTCGAACTGTCACGTGGCGTGGAAAGGGCAGCGGGTGAGAAGCGTAGAGATATTGGGCGTGCGGCTTGACGACGTGACGCTGCAGGAGACGATCGACACGCTCGACGGCTTCATACAGTCGGGGCAGCCACATTTGATCGCCACCACGAACACCGAGTTCGTTATGGCAGCGCAGCGGGACCTGGAGTATCGTCGCCTGCTCAACTCGGCGGATCTCTCGATACCCGATGGCGTTGGCCTCATCTGGGGGCTGCGCGTGCTAGGCAAGCCGATCCGAAAACACGTTCGAGGCACCGATACTGTTGAACGACTGATGGCTCTGGCAGCGCAAAAAGGGTACTCGGTTTTCCTGCTCGGCGCAGCAGAAGGCGTCGCCGCCATGGCGGCAGAGAGGCTGAAGGCCAGACATCCTGGGTTGAAAATAGCCGGCACGTACGCAGGCTCTCCTGATCCGCGCTTCGACGACGCCATCGTGGAGATGATCCGCAAGGCCGGGCCCGTGGATATCCTTCTCGTGGCCTATGGCGCGCCCGCGCAGGAGAAATGGATCGCCCGCAACATGAGCAGGATGAACGTTCCAGTGGCCATAGGTGTTGGTGGAGTGTTCGACTTCTTCTCGGGGCGCGTCAAGCGCGCCCCGACGCTGATACGAAATCTGGAATTGGAGTGGCTCTATCGCCTATGGCAGCAGCCCTGGCGCTGGCGTCGCCAGCTAGCCCTGCCAAGGTTCGCTTTGTGCGTGCTGAGGCTGAAGGTCGGGTCGATCGTCGCCGGCAAGAAAGTGTTCACAGAGTAGCAATCGAAAGACACTTTCACTCCTCACCAAGCCAGTCCTCTGAGCCCAGTCTCAAGCGCCAGAGGACTAGCGATGTTACCCGTGTCGTTACACGTTTAGGACACGTTCAAGCGCCCATCTCTCTGAGCCACCGGGCCGTCCACTCTTCGCGATATTTGGCGATCTTGGCTGGGTCGAACACCTGAAGCTGGGACGGCATAATCTGCTTCACATCGGCCGGCAACTGGGTTTTCGTGTTAAAGGTCTTGAAATACATCTTTGTAGATATTGCAGCCTGGTTTTCTGGTGACAAGTACTCATTGAGGAACAGCTCTGCCAGGTCCTTGTTCTTCGTGCCTTTCACGATCTGGCCGGTGGCAGGTAGCGCATGCGCCCCTTCTTCAGGGTTGATGGTGACGCTTTGGGGCGGCGCTGGCGCCAGCGCCCGCGGCAGTGGGGGCTGGCGCAGCGCCTGAGGAACAGCTTGCTATGCCGGAGCCCAGTATACCCAGCGCTGCGGATCCGGCCATGCCCATTAGAAAAGTCCGCCTACTGATGCGTTTGTTCGCTAGAGCTTTGGTAAGGTCCACCGGCTCAAACATACGATTTCCTCCTCTAGTCACTCGACAACTTTCCTTTGGCTTTCTCGACTTGCCGTCAGAAGACAATCCACCGCGGGTTGCTGAGATTACCGCCTGGGAACCGTCCCCGCAATGGCCAGCGCCTGTTCCAGGTAGCTCTCATCCAGGATCGCACTGATTGGCAGCGGGTCGGTGTAGTGCACCGACTTGCGCTGGAGCAAGAACCGCTGAATGTCCATTACGGAATCTTTGTTTACCCGACCGTTGGGGTCCCAGTAAGGTGCGGGCATTTTCTTGATGACGTCTACCGGCACTTTAGTGTATTTGCTGATTATCTCAAGGTCCTCAGGATCATCCTTGAACTTCCCATCGTTCATCTCCCTGATAGCCTTGACATATGCCACCAGGTAATTCCGTACCACCAGCGGGTTCTCTTTAGCAAAGACCTTGTTGACGAGGATAACACCGTACTGCCCATAGGGCACATAGTCGTCAACTAGCTTGACTCCGACCCCCTGTTCTACCGCCTTAGTAGCGAGAGGCTCGCCGATGAGGCCGGCGTCGATGGCCTTGTTGCTCAGCGCGATCACCATGTCGGGCCACGCCAGCAGGGGGATATCCACGTCCTCCAGCTTCAGGTTGCCCTTCTCCAGCAGCTTGGCCATAGCCCATTCCAGCACCGTGCCCCTGCCGTTGAGGGCTACCTTCTTGCCCTTCAGGTCGGCGACGGTCCTGATCTGTCCGGAATCGTAGAGGTCCTTACGAACCACCAGGGGCACCAGCGATCCCGGCCCGTCCGGCTCCTGATTTTGGCCAGCGACAATGATCATGTCCGTCTTGCGAGCAAAGCTGTTGAACGCCGCCGCACCGAGGGTGACTGGCCCAATCTGCAGCTTGCCTGTGGCGATCAAGGTCATGATTTGTACTGTGTCAGGAAAGTCATGGATGGAAAGATCGATCCCCTCCTCTTTGAGGTAGCCCTTGTCCAGGGCGACGTAGTTGGGCGCCGCCGGCACAGCCGGAATCATGCCGAAGCTCAATGTCACTGGGGCCGCTGTGCTCAACGTTGGAGTAGGGTTCGCTGTCGCTGCGGCCGCTGGTGATGATGTAGCCTCTACCGTTGGCTTAGTCGCCACGGTAGAGGCTGCTTTGGGCAGCGACGCTGCCTGGCCGCAAGCAGACACTACCAAAACAATCGCTATCGGGAATGCCGTGAGGGCCCGCAGCAAGGGGCGATTGCACATAACTACCTCCAGTCAGATTGATTGGATTACTTCAACTCGGGTGATACTTAGCCTCAGCCGTCTCTTACGGCAACGTGATACCCAATCCCGAATGCCCCCTGATCCAACAACTCGACGTCAACTGTGTCCAGGTCAGGCGTCTGGCACCTTTGCCACCTCGCAGAGCAACGCCTTAAAAATGGGGAAGCCAGAGATCGGATCGCGGTTGTCTGGGTCGGTGAGATAGTTCACATTGGCCTCACGCCAGGCATTGGCCTGCAAAGGTCCACCCCCACCCGCGTTCACCTCGACCCCACCGGGCATCACCGCGTCGGTGACCTTCGCCGTGAAGATCACTCTTCCGCGAACCGTTTCGACGTATACGCGGTCGCCGTCCGTTATGCCCCGCGCTTGCGCATCCTGTGGATGCATCCGCACGTGGGGCTCGGGCTGTAGCTTCAGCAGACCAGGAATGTTCAGGTGTTGCGAGCGGAACGCCGACTGGATTCTGGCTCCGGTATTGAGGATCAAAGGGTATCTTTTTGCCAGTTCCTCATTCGCGAGTGGACCCTCGATTGGCTCCGTGTAAATGGGAAGTGGCTCGTAGCCATATTCGGCCAATACGCTCGAAGATATCTCCACCTTCCCCGATGGCGTCTCGAAACCAGGCCGGCGATCCTCCCGCAGCAGCCCCCTCTCGTACTTCCTGTGCTGTTCGGGTTTCCCGAAACGAACGCCTTCCGGATGGCGGCGAAGCTCATCGAGACTTACTGGGTGATTACGCATCACAAATTCGACCAACTCGTCTTCGCTCTGAGGGAAGAGATGCCCGTAGCCCAGGCGCCGGGCAAGCTCCACGAAGATGCTGTAGTCACTCCTGGCTTCGCCAATGGGCTCGATAACCCGCTGGCGCAGTTGCACGTAGCCGGCGTGCCGCTGGTAGCTGAAGTTCTCGAAATAGGTAGTGGCTGGCAGCACGAAATCAGCGTACATCGCATCGGCGGTCATGAAACGATCGATCACTACCAGCAAGTCTAGTTTGGCCAGGCACTCCTTCCAGAGGTCGGGATTGGGATAACCAGTGATGATCGACGCACCATCGATAATTAGGGCCTTGATGGGATACGGATCACCACGCAAGATAGCGCGAGGAGCTTCCATAAACTGCGCGGCCTTGTTGAGGTCGCAGAACAGGGGGTATTTGTCGTACCCAATGGGCTTCGGGTGATCGGGCGGATCGATGTCGGTTCTATTGTAAGGTCCCTTCGTTTTCGCACGCAGCACGATGCCGCCGGGGGCATCCAGATTCCCCGTGATAGCGTAGAGAATAAGAACCGCACGCAGATTTTGGACCCCACTGTTCGTGTACTCGAGCCCTGTGTACATAGAAAGCGTGGCGTGCCTCGCCGTGGCAATGGCTCTGGCGGTGTCTACCACAAGCTGCCGAGGCACCCGAGTTATGCGCTCGACCTCTTCTGGCGAGAACTTTCGAACGTACTGTCGCAGGTCCTCGAAGCCCACGGTCCACTTTTCCACGAACTCCTTATCGTACAAGCCTTCCTCGGCGATGACGTTGATCATCCCGAGCGCCAGCGCACCATCCGTCCCCGACCTTATCGGTATCCACTGATGGGCCTTGGAGGCCATCTCGGTGCGCATGTGGTCGATCGCTATCACGCGAGCCCCACGCTTCTTCGCTTCCAGGATCTGTCGCATAGCTATCGGCGGCGAGTCGGTCGCCGGGTTCGCGCCCCAAACCACTATCAGATTGGCGTTGGCGAAGTCCGAGTGCGCGGAGCGCATTGTGAGGCCCAGCGTGGTCAGGGGAGCCAGAACGCCGTAAGACACGTAACAGAGCGAGCTGCATCCCGCGTTGTTGGGCGAGCCAAAGGGGTAAATCAGGCTTTTTGAACTGTTGCTTTCGACGCCGGCAGGGGCGAAGGGTTCGATGAGAGACACATCGAAGGCGCCCCGACCCATGTACGTCATCACGGCTTCTGGGCCAACCGTGCGCTTGATTTCGTGAAGCCTGTCGGCGATCTGCGCAAAGGCTTCGTCCCAACTTATGCGCTCGAAGCGACCTTCGCCTTTCTTCCCTGTCCTGATCAACGGGTACTTTAGACGGTCAGGGGAGTACACGACATCCTTCGAATGCGCGCCGCGGACGCAAACGATGCCCATCGGATGATCCTTGAGGGGAGTTATCCGCTCGATCTTGCCGTCGACCAGCTCCACGTCGACGCCGCATCCGCCTGGACAGATCCCGCAAACGCTCGTAACAATTCGCTTCCCAGCTTCGCCGCCTGCGACCTGGGTTGTTTCCGCTGAAGTGACCACAATCTATCCCTCCTGTGCTTGTTCAGTCCTCACGTTTGGTTCGACACGCGCGAGTCCAGAGCTAACAGGCGCAGGTCGGTGGAGGTTGATCTGAACGTAAAGAGTTTCCCCCCTCAAGGAGTCCGAGGTGTAAATCTCGATCTGCATCCAAAGAACCTTCACCCTGAAGGGATTCGGCCCGCACTTTGAGTTCGACTTCCAGACCCCTCGTCAGGGTGTTGTGAAGCTTGCAGTGACTGCCGGCTGCGATCAGTGCCGCCATCTGATCCTCAGCAATCTCGCCGTCAAGCCAAGCTTCCACGAAGACCCTGGCAACCCGCGTTGGCGCCTGGGCGACTTCATCGGCAACATCGAGTCGAGCAGCGTGCATGGGTATGCCTTGCTGATTGGCGTAGCTTCCCATGTTGCCCACGATGCACGAGCCCAAAGCTAACAGGAGCAGCTCGGTGGAAGTGAACCCCTCGCCCTTGCCGCCACGCTCTACCGGCCGATCCAGTTTGAGGCTATGCTCTCGGGCACGGCCGGCAATGCTCCCATCCTGGAGCAACTCAAGAGTAACTCGCATAGATTGGTCCTCCCTACTTGTCATCTGCCTTAATTTCTCTTGCATAGTCAGGAAACCATTTGCGCAGCGCCTTTGTCCGCCCCCTGTCCAGGAATTCAGGGGGGAACACCTCCAAACCCTGCTTGGCGGCGCACTATGGTTGAGATTTGCCAAGTCTCTTAACGGCGTATTCGACATATTGGTTGTCGACAGCCGCGTCGAGATCGGCCTTGGTTTTCACGAGCCCCTGCTTAATGTACCATTCCTGGTCGGCCTTGATGTGCGCGCCATTTACATACCCATCGGGGTTTACGGCGGGAACAGATGCCTTCTCGATCAAGGCCAGGTTCTTTTCGCCAGTGTGCTTGGCGATGATGGAGACAACTTCGGCCAGCCCCTTTTTCTTGTCGTAGGCCTCGTTGAAATCGCGCACACCTTTCAAATAGGCGACCATGTACCCTCGCGCCGCCTCGGCGTTCTTCATAAACTGGGGAGAGTACATGACGACGCCTATTTGGTGGTAGGGGTAGATGTCCTGGATGCTCTTCCAGCGCACAACCAGGCCCTGCTCGATGGCGACAGTCATGAATGGCTCGTTGTGCACGGCGGCGTCGATCGACTTATTGGCGAAGGCTACGTTAATGTCGGGGAAGCCCATTTCGACTACGTTGACGTCGCTGGGGGATAGCCCCGCTTTCGCCAGACCTCTGACCAGGTGCAAATAGGGAGCGACAGCTTTGGCCGAGACGGCGACGTTCCTGCCCTTGAGATCTTTCCAGTCCTTCAACACGCCGCTTTCGACGAGATCTTTGCGGGCGACCAGGGCATTGTACTCGTGGCCGGGCGCGATGTGCGCCTTGTCGGCGACGATCTTGATTGGTATGCCTCGGGCGATGGCGTTGAAAAGGCCAGCGCCGACAGCGCCTGCGCCGACGTCAAGCTGTCCGGCAGCCATTGGCGCAATCATCCGAGCTGCCGAATCAAACTGAACGGTCTCGACCTCGAGCCCTTCCTGCTTGAAGTAGCCCCTGTCGATGGCGATGTAGACCGGCCCATCGCCCACCACCCCCAGGACGCCCGACTTGACGGCCAGCGCAGGCTGCGCCGGCTTCTCCTCTGCGGCCGGCTTCTGCTGTGCCGCCGGCTTCGCCGTTGGCGTAGGCTGGGTTTTGGGTACCTCGGTTGGTTTTGGCGCTGCCGTCTCACGGGGTTCCTGCTTGCCGGCGTGCGTAGGCGTGGGGAGGGCCGGCGGACCGGCTTGAGCACAGCCCATCAGCACGGAAAGCAACAGGATGAAGACCAATGTCCCAGGGACCCGCGTTAGTGTGATCATTTCTCCTCCTAGCAACTCTACTAGCATTAGCCCCCAAGCTCAAGATTGCCAAGCCCATCGACGAACATCGCCGATCTGGAATCGCGGCGTCACAGGATAGGTTATGCTCACATATAGTCATATTATCATAATGTTATGCCGGACAGAAATGGTCTCCTGGGACGAACGAAGACCCCGTCTTAGTGGAACCTTTTTACGGTAAGCTCGTACTTGAACCTGTCGGACCGATAGTAACGCCTTTGCAAGTCGATAGGCTTGCCGTCTGCGCCGCGTGATAATCGCTCCACTAGCAGTATCGGTTCATCCAACGCCACCAACAGAAGTTCGGACAACGTCTGGTCGGCACGGCAAGCCTGGACGGTGTAGTCCGCCTCTTCTACAGGAAGATGGAAGTCGTCCTCGAGAGCCCGAGCTATCGTTTGAGCATCCAGGTTCCTGGTGGCCACCCAGTGACCGATTGCTGGGGGGAAGAAGGCGACGTCCACGGAAATCGGCTCAGCGTTTACACACCGCAGCCTTGAGATACAAACGATCTCCGCGCCCACTGGCATAGCCAGCCTGGCGGCCACATCGGCGTCGGCGGGCTCGGTCTGTACGGCAAGAGTACGCGACGAGAGTGAAACCCCTTTGTTAGCAACATCCTCGACCAAACACCTAAGGCGGACAAAGGACTGCTCGTCGCTGCGAGTGGCCAGGTAGGTCCCCTTGCCCCGACGCCTGTACAGAAGCCCCTCGTTAACCAGATCCTTCAGGGCGTGTCTCACTGTAATGAGGCTTACACCGTACTCTTTAACCAGTTGTGATTCGGTGGGGAGTTGATCCCCCGGGCGAAGCTCGCCCGACTTGATTTGCGACCTAATTATCTCCTTGATTTGATGGTAAAGAGGCGTCGGGTCTGCCTCCAAGACCGCCACTGTGGCACCCCCTTGTGCTTAGTTAGTATATCATTATATAGTAATGCTATTTTAGCACGCTGAAATCAAAAGTCAATACTTGAGTGGTTGACAATGCTATAGCGCCGTGCTAGCATCACAAAAGACTTCGGTATCTTCAAGTGAAGCAGCCATTTAATGCGAAAGGTACGTGACTGGATATGTACACCAAACTCGAAACGGACATTGTGATAATTGGTGGGGGCCTGGCTGGCTTGAATGCCGCTATGGCCGCGGCAGAGCGCGGAGCCAGGGTCGTGGTCATCGAAAAAGGCAAGATCGAGCGCAGCGGTTGCATTGCTGGCGGCGTCGATCACTTTATGGCTTACCTGGAGGAAGGGGAGCCGTGGGACACGAGGGACGCCTACCTGGCCTTTGTCCAGGAGCAGGGCCGCGGGGCGGTGGATATCAGGATTCACGAGAGGGTCTTCTGCGACGAGCTGTCCGATGCCCTCCAACGAATGGCGCGCATCGGCAACCCGCTCACTTACAAGAACACCGGGAAGTATTATCGAACCCGCTCGTTTGGCGCTCCTGGGCCGTACATGATCAATTTCGATGGCAAGCACCTCAAGCCGCGGCTGGCCAAGGAAGTGCGCCGCCTCGGCTGCGTGGTGCTCGACAGGGTTGCGGCCACGAAAATCTTCGTGAAAAACGGACGAGTGGCTGGAGTAAGCGGCATCGGCGTCAGGGATGGGAAGTTCTACTTCGTCAAGGCCAAAGCCGTGATCGGGGCCACCGGCAACACCAACCGACTTTACGAGGCCCCAACGGGAATGCCCTTCAACGCCTGGCTTTGCCCGTATAACAACGGAGCCGCTCAAGTCCTGGCTTACGAGGCAGGAGCGGTCCTCACCGGCATGGAGTATGCTCGCATGACCATCGTGCCGAAGGGCTTCAGCGCGCCGGGCCTTAACGCTCTCACAGGCATGGGCGCGAGGTTCGTGAACTCCCTGGGCGAAGCTTATATGGAGAGATACCACCCATTAAAGGACAGGGCTCCGCGTAATTATCTGGTGCAGGCAGCGCTGACGGAAACCAAAGAAGGCAGAGCGCCCCTGTACATGGACTGCCGCAGCCTGTCGGAAGAGCAACTCGCCCACCTGAAGACGACGCTTGGCCTCGACAAAGATACGCTCCCTGACTATTTCCGCCAGAAGAACATAGACCTCGCCAAGGAGCCGCTGGAAATCACGGTCTCGGAGGGCATGCAGACGGGACCGCTCGAGGTCGTGGGGGCTGGCGTCAAGATCAACATCGACTCGATGTCGTCGCTGCCAGGTCTGTTTGCCGCGGGCGATTGCGCCGACCAGACCAAGACAGTTCACCTTTGCGTCACCGGCGGCTACTCCGCAGGGAAGGGCGCACAGCGCTACGCAGTCGGCAACTCGTCCGACGATGTGAGCGAACAGGAGATCGTGGAGGAGAAGAACCGCGCTTTCTCTCCCCTCACCCGCGTCAGCGGCGTGCACTATCGCGAAGTGGAAGACGTCTTGCGAAAGATCATGGCGGAGAACGTCGGGCCGGCGCGAACGGAGATGGGGCTTCGGACAGCTCAGCAGAAACTGAAGGGGTTAAGGCCGTATCTGGGTCAGCTCAAGGCAAAGGATCACCACGAGCTGATGCGGTGTTCGGAGACCACGCACCTGTTGACCGTGGGGGAACTGGTGACCCACGCCGCGTTGTTCCGCCAGGAGAGTCGCTTTGCTCCCTTTCACTATCGACTGGACTACCCCGAAACGGACAACGAGCGATGGTGCGGCCAGGTGTTGCTTCAGAACAAGGATGGCGAGCTGATGACCTCGTTTCAGCCGCTCTAGGGGGCAAACAGGCCACTTGCCAGAGCAACAAGACAGGCGGAGTTCTGCACCCAAGTGGTTAGAGAAATCGCGCAACTTGTCACACCGCGCCTGTGGAGGAGAAATTGTACAAGGTAGTATCTCTCAGACCAGAGGACCGATTCAACAGCGTTGGCGTCACGATCCCGCCCGAACTTGAGATCGTGCATTGCGCGGCCACCGACGAGGCCACAGTTGCCGAGGCTTGCAGCAGCGCCGATTACATCCTTGGGGGGATGACCAGAGTGACCGCTCGCGTCATCGAGCGTGCCACAAGGCTGAAGTTCATTCAGCAGCCTTCTGCGGGTTACGACGCCATCGACGTCGAGGCCGCTACCAGGGCAGGCATTCCAGTGGCCAATGTACCCGACGCAAATAGCTCGACCGTGGCCGAGTACGTGTTCGTCACGGCGATGATGCTCTTTCGACGAATCGCCGAAGCTAACTCAGGGATCAGAAACGGCAATTACGCTGAGACCCGGGCTAGATTGACAGACACAGGGATGTTCGAGCTCAAAGGCAAGACCATCGGGATCGTCGGCCTCGGCCGAATTGGCCGCGACCTGGCCCAACGCGCACGAGCGTTCGAGATGCGCGTGCTGTATTATGACGTCGTGCGACCGACGGCTGAAGAGGAACAGCGACTGGGCATCGGCTTCGCCCCAATGGAAGAGGTGCTCGGCTCAGCCGACATACTGACCCTTCACGTGCCACTTGTGCCCCAGACGGCGAACATGATCGGCGCCAAGCAACTGGCGCTGCTGAGACCGAACAGCATTGTCATCAATGCATCCAGAGGGGGAATCGTCGACGAAGCGGCCCTGGCCGACGCCCTGCGAGAAGGCAAGATCGCGGGCGCTGCGGTCGACGTGTTCTCCACAGAGCCGCTGCCGCCCACGCACCCCTTCTTTACTCTGGCAGTCGAGGTCGCGAGTCGGCTGATCCTCACGCCGCACATCGCCGGCGTCACACGGGAATCGTCCAGGCGCATGTTGCAGACAGGCATCGACAACATCGCCCGCGTCGCGCGGGCATCGCGGCCACTGTATGTCGTCAATTACGGCAGATAGCCGTTACTACACGTAGCAGCATCCTGCGGGGTGCACGTAGTTCCATTAGCGGCGCGAACCCAAATCCACGAACTCGATCTGCGTTCCCTCTCTCCCACGAAACACGACAACCTGGCCACACCAGTTCTGGTCGTCTCTGTCAGGATAATCCAGACGGTGATGGTAGGGAACGAACCTGCTTTCCTTCCTGTACAGCGCTGCGTCCGCCATCAGGCCAGCCACCCGCATCAGGCTTGCCGTCTCCAGGGCCCGCATTAACTCGTGGTAATCCTTTGCCTTGACTTCACAAAGGCTCTTCTGCAATTCGGCGATCTTCCGCTGGGCCGTTCGCAGACTCGTTTCGGTCCGATCTGGGCCAACGTTCTCGCTCATGATCTTGCGCAGGACGTCCTCGACGTCGCGGTAATCGACGCCCGAGGCGCGACCCAACGGCTCGAACACCCTCACCCTTTCCGCCTCGACCGCCTCGTCAGAAACCCTCGCGCTATCAGAGCTCGCGGCCGCGTGCCTCTGCGCGCATTTGCCAGCGGCGTATCCGCCAGTTATGGCCATGTGGACGCATCTCATCTGGTCGGCGCAATCGCCCGCGGCGAATAGGCCCTCGACGGTGGACATGCAGTCTAGGTCGATCTTGATCCCACTGCCGACATACTCCAGAGGGCCAGCTTGCATCGCCTCCGAGACCATTATCTCGAGCGGCTCCACGGCGAGATCGACATTCTTCTGGCGGAAGAAATCTGGCAGTGTCTCTTTGTCGTAGCCGAGGGTCGTCTTCAGGTGCGCGAGCTTCTCTTCTGGCAGGTGCCGGCAATCTACAAAGAGCGGGCCTCGCCCCTCCTTGATCTCGGTCAAAGCCGCGTGAACGATGGCATTACGTGGAGCCTTATCCTTCAATGGATGGTA